>JAHBXB010000001.1:641741-1283482 GCA_019636655.1 Phycisphaeraceae bacterium
AAGCGGAGGAGGGGTTGGCGGCGCTGCAGGACGCGTTGCTCGAGATGGAACTGGTGCTGAACCCGCGAAAGACCGAGGTTGTCGCGCTCCCGCAACCTCTCGACTTCAGATGGGCGATGGAGCTTCGGCAAGCCGCCCGCGGGATCGGAGGCCGACGCACGCAGCGGGATAGCTTGGTCGACCTGTTCGAGCGGTCGTTCTCGCTCATCGCAGGGGGCACCAGGGAGCACGTTCTCCGATATGCGGTGGGCCTCGTGCAGGAGGAGTTCCTGCACCCCGACAACTGGCCGGTGTATGAGAAACTGCTCTGGCAGGCCTCGCACGTCGAGCCTGCGATTCTCCCCGCGGTTCTGGGCGAAGTCCTGAGGTATCGCGATATGGGATTGGCAGACGGCGGCGAGGCTCCGATTGACCTCGAGATGGCCGGCGACGTCCTGAACCGCCACATCATGCGGTCGCTGCGACAGGCCACTTCGCACGAGGTGGCGTGGGCGGTCTGGGGACTCGCGGCGCTGGAACGATCTATGGAGAAGGACGCAGCGGTCGCTGCGTGCAAGTCGGTGGATGCGGTCGTGGCGGTCATGATGTTGCTCGCGGACGAGCGGGGGATCATTGACAAAGGCTTCACAACCGACGCATGGACGGATGCCGCAGCGCCGGAGGCTCTCGCGACCGGCGTCTGGTTGCTGGCGTACGAGGCTGGCGTCCGCGGCACGAAGCTCGGGAGCTTGGCAGCCGGGCAGGGCTGGTCGGCAAGCCCGTTCGAGGAAATGTTCGAGAAAATGAAGCGGGCCGGCGTGACGTTCACTGCGGATCGCTTTGGATACTCGGAGGAGGATTTCGATTCCGATGAGTACGACTACTCGTTCGATGACGACGACGAGGACGACGATGAGGAGGATGTCGATGAAGACTGGGACGACGACGACGATGATGGAGGCGTGAGGTTCTAACTGGTCACATTGCGAGTGCCGACGTGTCACAGCCGCGAAGGAACCCGGACACCGCTACGCTTCGGGCTGGGGCAGTGTGTATCCCCCGGAATGAGAGCTCAACGTGGACATGTCGTTTCGCCGTCGGTGGCTCGGACTTCCTCGAGTGGTGTGTGTCGCCCTCGCCACCGCCGCCCCGGCTTCGGCGGGTGTGCTGTTCAACAACGGCCCCATCGTGACCAATCCCACCGGCGGCACCGGCGCCATCGCCGGGCTGCCCATCAGCCAGGCGGACGGGTTCACCGTCCCGGGGTCGACGTTCATCTTCTCCACCACCGGCATCGGTGCGACGGTCCCCGCCAACGTGTCGGTGGCCGAGGATTTCACGGTCCCCGCCGGGCCCGGCTGGGATCTGGACAGCGTCACGCTCTTCGCCTTCCAGACCTCGCAGACGACGCCGACGGTGACGAGCGTCCGCCTCAACCTCTGGACCGCGGCCCCGTTCTCGGCCGGCTCGCCGGCGCCGCTCCCCGATCCCTTGCCGCAGCCGGTGCTCTCGGTGCCGCTGACCCTCGCGGCCGGGCCGGGCACATTCGTCGCGCACCGCCAGAGCCCGACGAGCACCTCGACGGTCCGGCCGGTCTTCTCGTACACGGTTTCCCTGGACAGCCTGCCCAACGGCGGCGTCCTCGCGCCGGGGACGTACTGGCTGGAGTGGTCGTTCGAGGGGGCGGCGACCCCGTCCTCCAACGTGTTCGTGCCGCTGGTGTCTCCGCGGACCGCGGTGCCGGAGCACAACGCCCGGCTGTTCAATGCGCTGAACTCCTCCGATACCCGCGACTGGTTCGAGGGGCGCGAGGGGTTCGTCGCCGGCGAGTCCGAGGGCCGGGCGTACTCACTCCCCTTCGTGCTGGGCGGAACCGTGGTCCCCACTCCCGCCAGCGGGATGGGCCTGGCGATCGGAGCCGCGGCGGCCTTGCGCCGCCGACGCCGGCCGATCTCTTCCGGGCCCCGGGCTTGTGAACCCCAGGCGTGAAAGAACGGACCCGCCCCGTCAAGGGCGGGCCCGCCCGGTGGGTCGAAGGCGCTACTCCTTCTTCTCGGAGTCGACGCGGAGGGTGAGGCGGCCGTCCAGCGGCACGCACTCGACCTGGACGTTGAAGCCCTTGCCGTCGGCGTGCGCCCACGCGGACCCGATGCGGGTCCAGAAGGACTTCTTCTGCTCGCCGGTCCCCACGTCGCGGACGTGGTAGACGGTGTGGCTGGGGGCCTTGCCGGAAGCGCCCTGGGCCTGGCTGGTGGTGCTGGTGTTGCTGTTCATACGAGTCTCCTTTCGAGAGGTTGTGAGGCCGCGACTATCGCGACCTGATGGCACTCCTCGCGAGCCGGACGAGACGGAGACAGATCGCTGTCGTTCCGTCAAGCGGAAACTGGGAGGGACCCGTCGAGCTGCAGCCCCCTCGCGGGCGAAGCGAGCGGGAGGAACCGGGTTTCTGCTGGACGGACCGGCGACGGCTCGACCGTGCCAGCAGCAGCGTCGCGACTGGTCGGGCGGCCTCGATCTCGAAAGGCCCAAGACTCGCAGAGCACCACGCACCCGCAGCGGCCCGGCGCCGACCAGTCCCGCCACATCGTCACTCTTCTCGCTCCCGCGAGGACCGGAGAGCACAAGTCTCATTCGGCCCGCATCCGCGTGGGTGATCGCCAGGCAGGAGTTCCAGGTTGCACCGTGCAATCTGCGACGGTCACCCCACATATCGCGCATCGCCGAGAACCGCAGCGCCGAGCCTCCCGTAGGGCGGGCCAGTAGCCGCGGGTCACGCTCGCGTTTACCGGTTGGTAACTACTTCTGTGGTAAGGTCGAAGATGCTCCGCATCGTCCAGAACACCTCCGTCGGCGGCGCCAAGAGCTACTACTCCACCGCCGATTACTACACCGAGGGCCAGGAGCTCACCGGCACCTGGCGCGGCCTGGGCGCGGAGCGCCTCGGCCTCTCGGGTGCAATCCAGAAGTCAGACTGGGACGCTCTCTGCGACAACCTCGACCCCCGCCCCCCCCACGCCGGCGAGCAGCTCATGCCCCGCAACCGCCGAGTCCGCCGGGTCGGCTACGACCTGAACTTCCACTGCCCCAAGAGCGTCAGCGTCCTCTACGGCCTCACCAGCGACCAGCTCCTGCTGGACGCCTTCCGCGACTCGGTCAACGCCACGATGCAGGACATGGAGGCAGAGATGCAGACCCGCGTGCGCTCGCAGGGCCGCAACGAGGACAGGACCACCGGGAACCTGGTCTGGGGCGAGTTCATCCACTTGACTGCAAGACCAATCGACGGCGTCCCCGACCCGCACCTGCACGCGCACTGCTTTGCGTTCAACACCACCTTCGACCCCGAAGAACAGCGCTGGAAGGCGGGGCAGTTCGCCGGCCTCAAGCGGGACGCCCCGTTCTTTGAGGCGGTCTTCCACTCCCACCTGGCCCGCCGCATCGAAGAGCTCGGCCTCCGCACCGAGCGCACCCGCACCGGCTGGGAGATTGCCGGCGTCCCGACCACCGCGATCGAGAAGTTCTCCCGCCGCACCGCGGCGATCGAGGCCGAGGCCAAAGACAAAGGCATCACCGATCCGCACGCCAAGGGGGAACTCGGCGCCCGGACCCGCGAGCACAAGGTCAAGGACCTCCCGATGGACCAGCTCCGCCAGCAGTGGCACTCCCGCCTCTCGGCGGACGAGCAGTCAGCGCTGGAGAACATCCGCGAGCGGACCGGCTCCAAGGCCCTCCCCGAGGACGAAGCGGCCACCCGCGATGCGGTGCTCCAGGCCATCGACCACTGCTTCGAGCGGAGCGCAGTCCTCCCGGAACGCACGCTCCTGACCGAGTCCCTGAAGCGCTCCGTCGGCAAGGCCGCCCCCGACCGGGCGATCGCCCGGACGAGAGGCCAGCCGCTGATCACACGCACGCGGGACTCCCGCCGGTTCGTGACCTCGGCCGAAGTGCTGAGGGAAGAACAGGGCATGCTCGCCTTCGCCAAGTCCGGCCGCGGCGCCTGCCGCTCGCTCGCCCCGGCGGGGTACCAGCTCACCCGCGACTGGCTGACCGACGAACAGCAGGCCGCCGTGCGGCACGTGCTGACCAGGCACGACCGCGTGATCCTGGTCCGCGGCGCTGCAGGGACTGGCAAGACCACCATGATGCAGGAGGCTGCCGACGGCATCCGAGCTGGAGGCCACGATGTGCTCACCTTCGCCCCCTCCGCCGCCGCCAGCCGCGGCGTACTCCGCCACGCCGGCTTCGGCGAAGCCGAGACCGTCGCGCGCCTGCTGGTGGACCCACAGCTGCAGGACCGCGCCCGCGGCCAGGTGATCTGGATCGACGAAGCGGGCCTGCTCGGCTCCCGCACCACCGCGCAGGTCTTCTCCCTCGCGGACCGGCTTGATGCCCGGGTTGTGCTTTCGGGCGACCGCCGCCAGCACGGCTCGGTGGAACGCGGCGGCGCCCTGCGCCTGCTCGAAGACGAGGCGGGTCTGATCCCCACCGAGCTCCGCCAGGTCCGCCGCCAGACGGGTGAGTACAAGCGAGCCGTCGAGGCCCTGGGCGAGGGGCGCACCGCCGAGGGATTCACGCGACTTTCCGACCTGGGCTGGATCAAAGAGATCGGCGATCAGGAGCGCTACAGGGTCCTTGCCGCCGCGTACCTCGACAGCACTTCCAAGGCCGGCAGCACGCTGGTCGTCTGCCCGACGCACGCCGAGTCGGACCGCATTACCGCCGAGATCCGCGACGGCCTCAAGGCCACCGGCCGCCTGAGCACAGACGAACGGGCGTTCACCAAGCTCATCCCGCTGCAGCTGACCGAGGCCCAGCGGGCGGACAGGCTCTCCTACCAGCCTGGCGATGTGCTGGTCTACCACCAGAACGCCCGCGGCCACCGCAAGGGGGACCGCCTCATCGTCGGCGCGGATCCGGTCCCGACGGAGCAGGCGAATCGCTTCTCGGTCTTCCGACCGGGCTTCATCCGCCTGGCCCCCGGCGACCGCGTGCGGATCACCAAGAACGCCACCTCGATGGACAAAGCGAAGCGCCTCAACAACGGCGACCTGGCGGGCGTGGAGGGTTTCACGGCCAGGGGCGAGATCATCCTGGACTCCGGCGCGGTGCTGGCCCCCGGTTTCGGCCACCTGGACTACGGCTACGTCGTCACCAGCCACGCGTCCCAGGGAAGGAGCGTGGACCGCGTGATCATCGGCCAGTCGGCCGAGTCCCTGCCGGCTTCCAGCCGCGAGCAGTTCTACGTCAGCGTCTCCCGCGGCAAGAAGCAGGCGACCATCTTCACCGACGACAAACGGGCTCTTCTGGACGCCGTCAGCCACGGCGACGAGCGACTCACCGCGACAGAGCTGATCCACGAACGCGAGCGCCGCGAGCGCGGCAGCACGCTGCAGCGTCGGGAGCTGCTGGCCGTGACCCCGCCCCCGGCCCGGGAGCCGACCACCGTCCATGAGCACAGGGAGATCGACCATGACCGATGAGAATCGCCCCGGCGAGAGCCTCCTGGAGCGGTACACCGGCCGCCGCCCCGCGGGGGCGGGCGGGCCGGGAGAGCGCGGCGGCGAACCCGGAGCAGCGGATTCGCCCTTTGGATCGGCCTCACTCTCCACCGCTCAGGAGGAAGGCACAGCGGAGGACCTGGGCGCCTTCGGTTGGCTCCGGGGCATCCGCGACCGGGCCGTGATGCTGGAGCTGCGGAAGTCGGACGGGACGATCCTGGCAATCGGGTACGGCTGGCTGGAGCGGGCGGAGTTCCACCCCTCCGACGGGATCGTGCTGCACGTCCTGGGGCGGACGATCAAGATCAGGGGCCGCAACCTCAACCGCGACACCCGCCCGGGCATCCGTCTCTACGAGGGCATCGTTCGGCACCGAGTGCCGTGGCTGCGCCAGGCAGATGCTCGAGAAGATTCTGCCGCGGGTGACAGCGCGGCCGTGATCGAGGACATCCAGTTGTAGTGCGAATCGAGCGAGCAAACTGGGGAGCACATGGCGTGTAGCATTGCCGGGAGGGCGGCGAGAGATCGCCGCATCGGCCATTTGTCCGGAGAACGGGCCGCCATCCCGAGGTACGCTTGCACTCATGAGCAGTTCGCGAACCACGATCGACGCCAAGACGGCCGAGTTCATCCGCTCGCAGAGGCTGTTCTTCGTGGCCACAGCGCCACGGAAGGCGGACGGGCTGATCAACCTGTCTCCCAAGGGGCTGGACACGTTCGTGGTACTGGACGAATGCACGGTCGCCTACCTGGACCTGACGGGAAGCGGCATCGAAACGGTGGCGCACCTGAAGGAGAACGGACGGATCGTAGTGATGTTCTGCGCCTTCGAGGGCGCGCCCAACATCCTCCGGCTGCACGGCCGGGGCGAGGTCGTTGAAATGGAGAATCCCGAGTTCGCGGCGATCGCGGCCGTCTTCCCGCCCCGGCCTGGCGCCCGGGCGGTGATCAGGATCCACGTGAAGCGTGTATCGTATTCGTGCGGCTTTGGTGTGCCGCTGATGGAGTTCCGGGGACACCGCACGCGGCTGGAAGAGCACTGCGAGCAGAAGGGGGAGGCAGGATTGCGAGAATACCGCGAGCGGAAGAACCGGACGAGCCTGGAGGGGCTGCCCGGTCTGGGCTAGCGCCCCGGCCCGCGGTAATCGCGGGTGCGTTTCTCGTCCCTGGCTTTGAGGCCGCGCAAGAGGGGCTGGAGCATCCCGACCACCGACGCCGCGGCCATGACGCCCATGCACACCATGGCGACCTTGTTAAACACCGCGGCGTCCCGCTCCGGGGCGTGCTTGGCCATCTGCTGCGCATCGCGGGCAATGTAGAAGGGGTTGGGCTGGTTCATCATGCGGTCCTCACCCTTCGACCCTACCACAACTCGATGCCGAGAAGTGTGACAGTTTGATGACATTCGGAGGGGCTCGCAGCGATCACCTGCCCTGCGCGCCTGCACGCATCAACTCAAGCCGCCCCCGTGCCACGTACGCCAAATCCACCGCTTCGGCGTTCCGTTGGACACACTGCTCAAACCGCTCAATAGCAGCCGGCTTGTCCCCAGCAAGCATGAGCACCATACCCGCATAGAACCTTGCTCGGGTTTGCTCTGTCGTGCCCTTGGCCACCTCTAGTAACTGCTCCTCGCCGACGGATCCTGAGGCCAGTTGCAGAGCGACCCTGGTGAACTTGTCGGAAGCGATCGCGATGCTGTTCTTGAGGAGCCTAGCGGCGAGTTCCGTCCGGCCTGCCTCAGCCAGAACGAAGTACTCCAGAATGGCAGACTTGTCCGCAGACACACCAGTCTGCCCCGACTGCTCGTCCAAATCCTGCAGCGCCAAGTCCCACTGTCCCAGCATCGCATACGCGTGGGCGCGTCCTGTGAAGCAGTTCGTCTTGGTCCCATCCAGCTCGATGGATCGCGTGAAGTCCGCGATTGCCATCTCCGGCCTTCCGAGTGCAATGCGCAGCCACGCCCGGCTCCCAAAGTCTCCCGCGTTGCGACCGTCGATCGCGATGGCGTGCGAGAGCGCGTCCTCGGCTTCCGCGAGTTGGTCGATCTTCTGGGTCAGGATCGCCCGCATGCGGTAGCGATCCGCGCTGTTCGGCTCAAGTCGGATGAGCTCGTCCACGTCCGGGATCGCTTCGGCCGGTCGATTGAGGTACACCAGTGCCGCGATGCGGTTGTTGCGGGCATTGAGATTCGTCCGCCGCAGCTCGATCGCGCGGTCACAGTCGGCGAGGGCGTCTTCCCACAAGTTCAGCCGGGACAGGACGATCGCCCGGTTGACGTAGGCGTCGTCATAGCGAGGGTCGATCTCGATCACCCGGTCGAAGTCGGCCTTGGCGTCGGCGAGCTGACCCGCCTGCAAGTTCGACCACGCCCTGGTGAGGCACGGCTGAATATCGGATGCCGGAGCGAGTTCAATGGCTCGTGTGGCATCGGCGATCGACTCCTCGTGCTTGCCGAGCACGGAGCGCACCTGGGCCCGGCCGACGTATCCCGCGACCAGCTTGGTATCGAGCATGATCGCTTTGGTGAGCACGTCCTCCGCGTCCATGGGCCGGTTTAGTCCCTGGTACGCCTGGCCCCGCTGCAGCAACAAGCCCACTCCATCGGGTACCCGTGCCGACACCTTCTCCAAGTCATCCAGCTGCGACTGGTGCTCTCGAAGATTGCCGTAGCGGTGCGCCCTGTTCAACAGCGCATCGGTCCGGTTCGGTTGAAGCTCAAGGGACTTGGTAAACAGCGATATCGCTTCGCGATCGTCCGTTGCGATGACGCCTCTGGCGAGAAACGCGTCCGAGCTCCCGGGCGCCAGCCGCACCACCTGCGCAGCCTGTTCGCGGAGTTTCGCGGAGGATTGCGCCTCGCCCCACTGATACACCGCCAAGAGGTAGAGATGCGATCGGAGGTCGTCGGGGTACTTCGCGCAGACTTTCTCGAGCACCTCGGCGGCTTCTCGGCCCCTCTCCTTGGCATGCAGTGCCCTGCCACGTTCTCGGAGTAACGCCAGATTGCCCGGATCGAGAGCGAGCCCCTGATCGGATGCGGAAAGAGCCCGTTCCGGCTGCCCCGCTTCGGCCGCGGCAACGGCTTGGTTGAAAAGGAGCGTGACTTGGCTGGCGCGAAAGTCCGCTGCGCTCTTCTCGGCTTGATCGGATGCTCGCCAAGCCCGCACCCCCAAGACTCCGCCTGCAGAGACCGCTAGCACCATTGCGAGCGTCAACCCCGACATTGCCTTCCGACGCCTCACGAAGTTCAGCGCCCTCACCATCGCCGGCGGTCGCCTCGCCAGGATCGGCATCCCCAGGACCCACCGCTGTAAGTCGTCCGCAAACGCCTGCGCCGATTCGTACCGCTCCCTCGGCCGCTTCGCCAAGGCCTTCTGGCAGATGATCTCCAACTCCGTCGGGACTTGGCGGACGATCGCCCGCGGCCGCATCGGTTCGGTCGAAATCACCCGGTGCAGAATCTCCCGATCGTCCTCCGCCGCAAACAGGGGCTTGAAGGTGAGAAGCTCGTAGAGCGTTGCCCCTAGAGCGTAGACATCGCTGCGCCGATCCACCGGTCCCACAGTCGCGTCCACACTTTCGGGGCTCATGTATCGCGAAGTGCCGATAAGCGCCTGCGTCATCGTCAGTGGGCGGTGCCCGTCCACGCCGTTCGGCGATCCAACCATCATGGATCGAGCGAGCCCGAAGTCGCAGATCATGAGCCGACCAGCGCGGCTCAGCAGCAGGTTCGCCGGCTTGATGTCCCGATGCAGCACTCCTTGTTCGTGCGCGTAGTGCAGCGCCTCGGCGACGTCGGCGATCCACCCCGCCACACGCTTGAAGTACTCGGCGCCACCGGCGTGCCCGCTGCTGCCGCCGCGAACAGCAGCGGCGAGCTTCGTCACCGCCGATGTCGACGGCGTCGGCGTCTTGTCCGTCGCCGACGCCACGATCGTCAGCGCCGCTTCCAGCCCGCCTGCCTCTCGCATTTCCTGGATCAGATCACGCAGAGACCGCCCCTCGACCAACTCCATCGCGTAGTACAGGGTCCCGCCCACCTCCCCGAAGTCGTAGACGCCGATGATGTTCGAGTGCTTCAGCCCCGCGGCCAGCGCGGCTTCCCTTCGGAATCGCTCCATCGCGTCAGGCCGCACCGCCCCGAGCAGTGCCGGCAGCACCTTCAACGCCACGTGCCGGTGGAGGCTTGGCTGCCACGCCTTGTACACCACCCCCATCCCGCCCCGTCCGATTTCGCACTCGACGCGGTACCCCGCCTTGCCTCCTGCCCCCGCTCGGGCGCTTGTTGATTCAACTCCCAGTAGCTCGTTGAGCCGATCCACTGGCGTGGCAATGTTCAGCGGCATCTCCCGCCACACCCTCTCCGCGGCCTTCAGGTCGTCCGCGAGCATCCCCAGTCCGCCGATCCTGGTGCTCTCTTCCAGCCAGCGTCGGCACACTTCACAGGTTTCGACGTGCTCCGCCAGTTCGCTGAACTGCTCCTCGCTGAGCGGCTGGCTCGCGTTCGCTCCCAGCTCCATCTCCGCAGCTCGGCGGCATGTCCGGGTCGTCGTCATGATTGAGCTTCCTCGTCCCCCTCCACAAACGTGTCCGTAATCTCGGCATCCCCAGTTGCCGCGTCACGTTTCTTGGCGAGTTCCGCCATGCGCGTTCGGATCATGCGCAGCACCTGGCTGCGGGTGACGTACACGTGCCCGATCGTCATCCCGAGTTCCTTCGCCACCACCGCCGCGGGAACTCCGCGAAGCACGTACAACCGGAAGGCCTCCATCCGCCGCGGCGCGATATCCTCCGCCACCTCCTCCAGGCAAAAGAGCAGATCCTGCATCCGCCACTGCTCATCCCAGTCTCGCCGGTCGTTTTCCCCTCGGCGCTGCGCTCGGTTGCCCGCGTCCCCTGACTCATCCAGGCCTGAAGGGCCGCCGAGAGGCACCTCGCCGCAGGCTCTCCGCTTTCGGTACACATCGAGGATCTTGCGTTCCGCGATCCGCAAGATCCAGTTGCGGAAACGCCCACGCGTGGTCTGGTATTCGAACTCGCCGATGTGCCGAAGGACCACCATCATGACCTGCTGCACGACGTCCTCGGCATCGGCTGCACTCAGGCCGCGGAGCATTGCCACGCGGTACACCGGCGACGAGTACATCTCGTAGAACCGCTGCCAAGCGGCATTCCCCACTCCAAAGTGCGCCGTTCGAACGTCAACCCGGGGCTGGCCGTCGGGTCCGGTCATTGAAGAAGGAGCATTCGCGAGTTGCCGGAGTTGAAGGAGGAGTGACGGCCGAGTGTCCGACAGGTCGCGTCCGGAAACGACTGGGAGGCTTGCAGAACGCGGAGAGCCGAAGGCCTGCTGACCCGGTACGTTCGGCGGCTGCAGATCCCGAGGAAGCCGCGGGGGTGGCGTTGGGGGAGTTGGCGGGGTCGCGGGCATGTTCTCTCCACCAAACGCTATCACACGTGTGGCTCCGTCCCCCCCCCGCTCGTCGTGCCCATCAACTGCTGCCCAAAGGCAAACAGACAGCGTCGCCAAGCTCGCTGGCGCACCATAGCGTCTTCTCCCCACTACGTTGGCAGCCCCCCGTTCTAAACGGGACAGCCGGGATTCGGCGAAGGATAGGGGCAGTGGAGTCAGTCAGTGCCCGCAATGGCCCTTCTCGCAGCCGAATCAAGTACTGCGTTGGCAGACCACAGAAGGAGTCCCAAGTGGAACCCGCTCCACAAAATTGAGGGAAGTCGATTCAGATTCGGCCGCGGCAGCCGTATTCACCACGGACCGGGAGCGTCCTGGTGGCCACACACTGGCAAACGCTTGTCTTGGCGCGGAAGGTCCGCCGCATCCGGAGGCGTGGATCTCTGGAAGTTCAGAGTGTGTCAACCCGCATGACTGCGGGAGAGAGGGAGCCGTCGTGTCCAAGAATCTGAAGAGCCGAAACGTGATTGTCGTTGTTTCCGCCACCGTTCTGGTCGCGGGCCTTGGCGTGTCCGCCGCCAGCGCGGATGTCTTGTGGAACAACGGCAGCATGGTCACGCGTCCGGGACAAGGTCTCGGAGGAGCGGATGTCAGTGAGGCCTCGCAGAGCAACAACCGCGTCGGCATTAACTCGTTTCGGGTGCCATCCAACGGTCTGCAAGACGCGAAGGTCGCCGATGATTTCACAGTTCCCGCTGGGGGTTGGACTGTTGCAGGGATCACCGGGTATGCGCAGATGAGCTCGTCGTATTCGAGTCCGCCCTCGGTCTCTCCGATTACTAGCGTGCTGTTCCAACTCTGGAGTGCATCGCCCTCCGATGCAAACGACCCTGGCGCGGTCATCGCGAGTAGCACGACGATTTTGAGCAATGAGTGGTCGGGGGTTTACCGCATCAGGAACGGGTTCTCAGTCACGACTTCCAATCTGCCAGTGTGGGCTGTCACGGCGGACTTCGGCGGCCTGACACTGGCTCCGGGTAACTATTGGGTGTCGTTCAATTTTCAAGGCACAAGCCCAACGGGAGGCACGACAGGTACTACACCATTTGTGATGGCCATCGACGGCACTGGTGCCCCGGTGAACGTCGACGGGAACGGACGCGAGTGGACGATGACGTCAGAAGGCACGAGTGGATGGAGCCAGACCCAACTGGGCACGCCAGTGCAGGGCGTCGAGTATCCGTTCATCGTGAGCGGGACACCTGCTCCGGCACCGGGAGCAGCGACCCTGCTCGGTCTCGCTGGCCTGGCGATGGCGAGACGTCGCCGCTAGGCAATGGGGGGAGTTCGCGTAGCCAAGCCGCTGGCCAGTCGACCGATTCGATGGGTCCAGCGCATTGGACACTCGCACGCAGAGTGTGAACGGTCATAGCGTGAGGCAACTAGAGAACATGCCTAACCATACGTCCATTATGCACGTGATCATACAACGGAGATATTGTGCCATGCGGTCGAGTAAGCACTGCCACGTGATGATGTCCCGCCTTGCAACACAAGTCGTAATCGCCGTGACTACACTGACAGTTGCTGTGCCCACATACGCACAGTACGTGAGTGACACTCTCTCCACGTGGGGCGGACCCATCAACTGCTTCCTCAAGGTTGGCAATGTCGCCTACTGCGGCATCGGCTCGCGGCTCGTCGTGTTGGATCTGTCCGACGAAGCAAACATCCACGAGCTCGGCTCGGTCACGTTCCAGGGGTGCATAACTGATGTGGTCGTCCGCGGCTCCTACGCCTACGCCTGCGGCCGGGCCGAGACTTGTCTGATGAACGTCGTCGACATCGCCAACCCCGCCTCCATGTCCATCGTGTGGCAGGCGTCGTATGGCCCAACCGCCGTGCGGAGTCCGAAGAAATTGCAGGTCTACAGCAACACCCTCTTTGTGAACGGCGCCGGCGGCCTGGATGCCTACGACCTCTCCAATCCCGCCGCGCTCGACAATGGGGTGCACGTCAACCTTCCGAGGCCCGTGCAGGACCCAACCGTGTCTGTGGCGGACTTTGAGGTTGCGGGCGACCTCTTGTACGTCGGTGATGAGAACAACCGCCTTATGGTCTACGACCTCCACCCCGCCGACCCCACGCATCCGACATTCCGCGGCCAGTGCTCGATCCAGAACGATTCGGACGCGCAATGTCGACACTTGGCGGTCAACGGGACCCGCGTGGTGCTCACTTCTAACTGGCAGTGGCGCGACGGGATCAACACCGGATCATCCCACAACACAGTGACGATGTTCGACGTGGCCAATCCTTCAGCACCCGTCCCTCTCGGGACGTTAGATGACTTCTACATCGGCTGGGGCGTGGCGTTACGGGGGAACCTGGCTATCGTGGCCGACTGGTATCCGTTGCCTGCCCAGCCGCAGTACACGCCTTTGACTCAGCTCAAGGGCTTGGCCATTGTCGATTTCGCGAACCCTTTGAGCCCAACCACTGTGGGCACATACAACACCGACCACAGCTCCATGTACGACGCGAAGGTGATTGGCGATCGCGCCTACGTGCTCGACGTGGGCCAAGGCTTGGTCGTGCTGGATATCTCGGACCCTGCGAATCCCGTGCGTGTTGGCGGTTACTACTCGCCCGGTCACCTCGGTCAGATGACCAAGGTCGGCGACCTCTTGTATGTCGCCGATGTTTGGAACGGCTTCACCATCCTGAACGTATCTAATCCCGCGGCGCCGAGCGTGGTGGGGGTGTATCGCAGCGTCGGCGACATCCGCCACCAGAATAACTGGATGGTCGCCGTGCACGGGAACCTTGCGTACCTCGCCGCGGGCTACGGCGGCATCCAGGTCGTGGATGTCTCCAATCCCGCCAACCCCACGCTGGTGACGCAATACACCGGCACATCGGGCGCAGCACCTGCGAGTGTGCAGGCGCTCGAAGTCGATGGAAGCGTCCTGCACACCGTACAGGCTCGGTTCGAGGCGCTCACGTGCAGCTTCTCGGCGCCTACGTACGTCAACTACGACCTCTCTGCCGGACCCCAGAGTCTCAGTGTGTTGGGCTACGGGTGCCTCAACAACGCGGCGCAAAAGCTCATGACCCGATCCGGGATCACTTTTACGTCGTACGCCCAGTCGCCAATCGACGATCGCGATCCTGCGAATCCGGCATTGAGACCCTCGTTGCCGCTCATCACATCGCCTGATCTCAGCCGCGTGGACGACATCGCGATCGACGGCGACTACCTCTACGTGGCCAACGACAGCAGCGGGAACGGCTATCCGGTGACCATCTTCGATATCAGCGACCCCCTTTCGCCGGTGCGACTGGGCATGGCCACGAACTTCGCCTACAACCGCCACGCCGTGGCGGCGTCGGGGAACTGGGCGTTCTCGTCGGACTCCGGCTACCTGTACGTGCTCAACGTCACGAATAGAGCGGCGCCTTCGCTTGAGTTCGCAAGCCCTACTGGCGGCGGCACGAACCTCTTGGCCGAAACGGGCCCGAGTGGCTTGCCCATCATTTACTCGACGTCAACGGGCGATTACAGCCCCAGCGGTGCCGTGTACACCTTCCAAGGCCTGAAGGTCCGCCGTTTGCGCTGCAAGGCCGACTTCGACGGCAACGGAGAAATCGCGCCCGCCGACATTGCGTCATTCGTCAATGCCTGGCTCAACGGCCTGAACACCGGTGGCCTTGCGGCCGACTTCGACGGGAACGGGCGCGTCGAGCCCGCCGACATTGCGGCGTTCATTAACACCTGGCTCAATGGCCTGCAGACAGGATGCCATGTGTGAGAGCGCTGGTGGCGGCGGAGTGGCGGTGTTGGATGTGGTTCGCCCGTACTTGCCGTGTGCCTAATCATCGCGTCACGGGATGACACGAGTCTTGCAGGGCATGAATTCCTGCACCTGGCTCTCCGTACCGGTTCCGGTCGTCCATGAGGACCTCACCTACGGATGGCGCCGCTTGGGTCTACGCCGGCCGGCAGTGGTCCAAGGAAGACACCGCCGCATCGCATAGCGGGGGCGGAAGGACATACGAGGGCGTTGGCAGCTGGCGGCGCGACAACTCCTCACCCTTCCCGCCTCTTCTCTCCGGTAACCCTCCGAGCGATTCCTCAGTCTGATGACTTCGACGCTGCCCTCCCCAACGCCTGCACCCGTCGTCGTTGCACCGAGCCCGGGAGCGACGTCAGCGCTCTCTGATGGGTCGCACCGAGTCGTCACGGTTGGCTTCGGATCGCCAGCCGACGCAGTCGCTTGGTTCTACGTCGCCCGAGACCCGCACCCTGGGATCACCATCGTCTGCGTCGGCGATGACCCCGGCGATCTGCTCGGGATGCTCCGCCATCGTCGCCGGGCCCCAAACTTGATCGTGATCGACGCCCGCACTCGCCTCGGCGCGGCGACGCTCGCTGCGTCGTCCCTCCGATCCCGCGGGTTCTCCGGCGCCATGCTGGGTGTGGTACCGGTCCGTGAGAACGGGGGTGGGCTCGCGGCTCGGCAGCTGATCCGTGCCGGGTGCAACTGCTGCACGAGCCAGACGCTCTGTCCATCGGACCTCGGCTTGTTGACCGATCTGCCGGCCGAGTGGCGGGCCAAGGGGTCGCTGTTCGCCAAGCTGATCAGGTAGCCGCCGATACGAGTCGATTCGGATCGAGACCCGCGACTCTTGCTCGACTAGCGCCTTCTATCACCACCACGGCTTCACCACGGCGCCGCAAGGCCAACGCCGCGACCTTCGATTGTTGAGTCACCACCACCGTTCTCTTCCTCGATCGCTTTAGATTCGTTGACGCCGAGCGTATTGCTGACGATCGCTCGCGGCGGAAGGCTCGATAGAGCAGTGTCCGTATCGGCACGTGGTTGTTCAAGCTGGTCCTCTTTTCGACCCCGGAGTACACCTCCCTCCAGGGAGCCCACCCGTCGCTTACGCGACGCGGCGTGGTGGGCTTGGCACGGGAACCCCGCCGCTCCACGCGGGCGGCGGGGTCTCTTCCAGATCACGCCCGCCCCACCGACCGCCCCAAGGCGAGCGGCCAACGGAGTGCGGGGCGGGCAGTCAGGGAGGACGCCGGGCCGAGACGCTCGGCGTTCTTTGTGAAGGGCAGGGCAGCATCCATGGACCAGACACTGCCGCAGCAAGGATTCCACCCCGCTCCCCCCACCTGTCGAACAGCCCGCTGCCGGGGCAGCCGCGTGGCAACGCTCGGACCCGGACCGCAGAGCTCGTCAGTCGCTTGGTTCTACATCGGGCCCTCGCGCACCTCGCGCCGGGGTGTGACGATCGTGCACACTACCAGTGAGGATCGGGGCGGGACCACCGAGGCGAGCGTGCTCGGCATGCTGCGCAACCGCGGCCGCACGCCGGCTCTGGTGATCATCGACGCCCGCGCCCTCCCCGGCCGCGCCCTGCTCGCCGCCTCGTCGCTGCGGGCCTACGGCTACCGCGGCGACATGCTGGGCCTAGTCCCCTCCGGGCCCACCGGTCACCCGACCGAGCGCCAGCTCCTCGCAGCCGGCTGCGACTGGTGCACGGGCTCATCGCTGTGCCCGTCCGAGGTGGCCTCGCTGCTGCATGATCCTTCGGGGGGACCCAGCACCGGACTCCGCCTACGCGAGCGCGCCCGCGTGCACGGCGGCGCTCCCGGTCATTGCGGGTTCACGCTCGTAGAGCTATTGGTAGTGATCGCGGTGGTCGCGGTCCTGATCAGCCTGCTGGCGCCTGCGATCTCCGGGGCACGTCTGGCGGGCCGCAGGTGCGTCAGCGCCGCCAACCTCCACTCGCTCTATGGCGTCCACGCGGCGTACTGGAACGAGCATAAGGACTCGCTCCTCAATCCCTTCGACGCGGGCACTCCCACGATGTACCCCGGGCTGCAGACGCTCACGGGCCCGGTTGCCTGGTCAACAGTGATCGCCCCGTGCACCTCTCAGACCGCGTCGCCAGGGGGGCTAACGATTTGGGACGCAAGTCGAACGACCGAGGCGTACTGCCACATCTGGGGCTCGTACGTCGCCGACTATCTGGAAGGGATTGACGACGGACCGGCGTGGATGCGCGATCCCTCCGACCCGGTCCTGGCTCAGCGAACGGCGGAGCTGCGTGCGTCGTCCTGGCCCCAGAACCTTCGCCTGTACGACACCTCCTACTGGTACCCGCCTGTGTTCTGGCTCAAGAGCGAGCGGTACCAGTCCGAGACGTTCGTCCCGATCGGACCAGCGCCGGGCGAGTCGCAGTGGCTGGCACGCCACACCATCTCTTCGGTGCCGATGTCCTCCCACAAGGCTCTGCTGTTCGAGCGGATGGACTGGTCGGGGAGGCGGCCGGTCCAATGGAACAACCTCAGGGCCAGGCCGCAGGTCGCGTTCGTCGACGGGAGCGTGTCGGTGGTCACCATGGCGGACGTGCACGCGCTGGCGGAGTCCGCCCACCCGAACGTGACTGGCACATTTCGCCCCAGCGGGTATTTCGATCCGGCGGCGGACTTCGCGCAGACCTGGCTGATCGGGCCTCCCGTGGGCCCCAGCGACGGGACCGACCCCTACGAGACCGGCGGCGCTCCCTACGCGGGGACAACGGCCTGGCGGCAGTACCTCTACGCCACCCGCAAGGGTGTTGGCGGGATGGATGTGGGGAAGCGATGACGCCGCGTCGCGCGTTCCATCCCGATTTCGTGGAGCACATGCGGGTTCATGAGGGCTGGCCGCTGACGGAGCGGATCGCAGAGGTGGTGAAGGCCAGGGGCCGGTTCATCCAGCAGGGGATGTACACGAAGCTCAAGAACGGCGAGCCCGGCACGCGGCGGCAGATCGGGGTCATCATTTCGTACATCCGAGCGCCGGAGCAGCGCGTGGACCGGGAGCGGAGGGTCCTGGACGACTTCCTCCGGAGCCGCGGCGTGGCGGATGCGGCCTCGACTAGCGATGCGAAGGTCATTGAAATCGTCAGTGTGCCGGCGCCGCCGGCGACCGGAGTGGGCGGCATCGAGCTCTACAACCGGATCTTCGACCGCATCCTGTTCCCCCTCAGTTACGTGAGGCTCTTCGAGACCGAGGAGCAGGTCTGCGAGGCGGTCCGCTGGATGTTTGTCGAGGCGGGCCGGCAGACCACCCCGGGCCGCAGGCTCGGGACGCTGGACGCCAGCCTGCGCGGCCAGGAGCGGGTCGGCATGCGGATGGCCGAGTACGAGCGGCTGGCGGCAAGCTGGTGGCGGCGGTGCCGGTGGACCGTGATCAAGGTCGTGGGCACCCGCAAGTCCGTCGGCATGTGCATCATGCTCCCCGTGAAGCCCGAGTGGTACGACCTGGTGCGATCCGGAAGCAAGCGGACGTACGAGTGCGGCCTCGACGATCTGCAGTTCCCATCGGCGCATCTGATCGCGGAAGGGGCGGCGATGAAACCCTCCGAGGTCGGCGTGGCCGAGGAACACAACCCGCGGTGCCTGGACATGGCGATGATCTGCCAGTCGGCGTGGCTCTCCCGCGTGGCCGGCTTCGGGGAGGATGTGCCCGTGCGGTGGCTGACCTTCAAGGGCACCCCGAAGAACACCAAGCGGGCCCTGTCGTTCGGCTTCAAGCCGACCGGGACCTCGCAGCGGGACATGGGGATCGAGTTCCTGGAACGGACGATCGACCTGGAGGAGGACGATCGCGACGCACGGGTCGTCGGCGTCATCCGGCGGCTGCAGCGGCGGCTGGAGAAGGTCTACGGCGACACGGACTGTCCGACCGGGTGAACTCGCATGGACTACGAACGAGAACAGCGAGCGCTCGTGGCCCGGCTCAACCGAGAATGCCGGGAGGGCTGGTACTCCGGGGAGGTAGCCGCCTCCCCAGCCGATTTCGAGGCAGACCAGCGGGTGTTCTTGGCGATCGTCGCCGTGCCCCCGATCGGCGTACTTGAACAAATCCGCTCGAACCAGAGAAGGCTGGCGGCCCTGCACGATCGGGCGTACCGGGTCCCGGAGCGGGCATGGCACCTGACCATCAAGAGCGTCCGCACGATCAGTGATCCTCCGTCATTCACGGAGGATCAAGCGGAGCTGGTTCTGGGAATGATGGACCGCGTCGTGCCCCGGCATCGGCCCATTTCACTCCGGCTGACCGAGGTCCTGTGCACACCGACGAGCGCCGGCATCGCCGCATTCTCGGGACCTGAGCTGGGGCGTCTGGTCGCCGACTTGGACTGCGGTCTGCGGGAAGTCGGCGTCCCCGACAACAAACGGCACGCTTCGACGGGTGTGCACTTCACGAACCTGACGCTGCTCCGGTTCGCGGCGATTCCCACGGATTGGGATCGACTCACGTGCGAGCCGGTGGAGCCCGTTGAGCTTGAGGTCACCCAGGTGCAGCTCGTCTCGGCGAACCTGGCGTACTCGCCGGGCAGAACAGTCGTTCACGGGCGGGTGGAACTGGGGTCTACCGGGATGGCGAACGGCTCGGATCGGGAGCGGACGTGACCCGCTGGACCCAGGGCCTTCTGTCCGCCCGACACACCCCGCCCGCCCGGGCGAGCAGCACGGCCGCGGGTTCGTACTCCGCCCCGGCCGCGAGGTCGAGCGGCGTGGTGCCGCGGCTGTCCTTGGCGTTCACATCGGCCCCGGCCCGGATGAGGTTGTCGATGGCCGCGGCAGACGTCTCGCTGGAGCCGATCGCGGCGTAGTGGAGGGGTGTGCGGCCGATGTCGTCGCGGGCGTCGGGCGAGGCCCCGTGCTGGATGAGCAGGGCAATGTACTCGGGCTGCCCGAGCATGGCGGCCAGGTGGATCGGCTGCACGGCCTCCCCGCGACCTGTGGGGTCAGCCCCACGCTCGAGCAGCTTCGTCAGCGCCGCGATGTCGCGGCGGACGATCGCCGCCGCGATCGATTGGTTGTCGTCATCCTCCATGAAGTCCTCCCACAGTTGCTGTGATGCTGCATGGGTCCGTGCATAGCACAGCCCGGGAGCGTTGTCAGCACAATTCGTGAGTCAAGGGAAGCGGCCCATCCCCATCTGTCCCCTCCCAAGCGCGGCAGCGCGGGCGCGGTGACCCAAGCCGCGCTCGACCCATCTCGTTTGAACCTGCAGGCAAGGCCGTAGGTGTGGTCGGGAGGGCCGGGGGGCGACGGGGTTCACCGCCGCTTGAGCCCAGGAGCCTTCCGATGCTGCCGCGCCTGTTCCAGTCCATCGCCCCCCGTCGTCTGACCAACTCGGCCCAGGCGGTCGCGTATGTGTGCGTGTGCCCGAGCCTGATGCCGCCGCCGCTGCCCGACTGGGAGTGGATCCTTCAGGCCGGCCGGGCCGCGCTCGACCGCGGGCTGGAGCTGCTCAGGCTCCGCCGCCGGAGGCCGTAGCCCTCGCAGACACCCGCACCCCCACCACCACGGGTGCGCTCCACCCCACACCCATCACCACCACTTTCGCCTGGAGGAACCCGCCATGATCGACCTTGCCAAGAGAGCCGGCCGCGCCGAGAGCATCCACTGGCTCACGCTCGACGCAATCACTGTCCTTCCGCAGACCCGCAAGCGCTTTGACCAGGCGCTGATCGCCGTGCTGGCCGACAACATCCGCGAGCACGGGATCATGCACCCCTTGATCTGCTGCCGCCGCAACGGCCGGCTCGAACTCCTCGACGGCGAGCGGCGCCACCGCGCGGGCGGGCTCCTGGGCCTGGACCGCGTGCCGGTGCGGATCATCGACGACCCGCTGACCGCGACGCAGATCCTCGCCCGCCAGCTCTCCTGCAACATCCACCGCGAGGACCTCTCGATCGTGGAGCGCGCGGAGGGGATCCAGCTGCTCATGGACCAGGGGCAGCTCTCAGCCGAGCAGGCCGCAACTTGCCTGGGCCTGTCCCCCTCGACCGTCAGCCGCACCCTCCCGGTGCTCCGCCTCCCCGAGGACCTGAAGGCCAAGGCCGCCTCTGGCGAGCTGTCCGCCGACGGGGCCTACCTGCTCACCCGCGTGTCCGACCCGGCGCAGCAGGCGGCGCTCGCCGCCCGCGTCATCGCCGGCGAGCTCACCCGCGATGCGCTCGCTCTCCAGGTCCGCGCCCTGGAGTCGGGAAAGCCGGCACCCGCGACGCCCGCCATGAGCAAGGCGACGTCGCCAGGTTCAAAGAAGACGCCGGTC
Organism: Phycisphaeraceae bacterium; assembly: GCA_019636655.1. Lineage (NCBI taxonomy): Bacteria > Pseudomonadati > Planctomycetota > Phycisphaerae > Phycisphaerales > Phycisphaeraceae > Phycisphaeraceae bacterium. Next base: position 662,765 of record JAHBXB010000001.1, read on the forward strand.
TGGCGCATCACCCGCACCATCGCTCCCGGCATCTCGCTCTCGGTCACCGGCGCCGGAGCCGCGAGCACGCTCGACGGCCTCGTGAATGTGCTGGCTCAGTTCATCACCCGCGGCCGCGACGCCTGCGTCCGCGGCGCCACCTCGGTCCCCCGCTTCCTTTCCACCTTCCGGCACGACCAGCCCGCCGGGGGGGTGACGCCATGATGGCGCTTCCGAAGTGGCTCCGATCGCGGCGTGCATCGCCCAGGCCGGGCGTCCATCCCTGGGACGTCTCCGTCCCGCTCCTGCAGCTGTCCCCAACCGACTACTGGGGCATCGGCGACAGCGTGGAAGGGCTCTGCGCCCTGGGCCGAAGCGGTGGGGGCAAGTCGCGGGGCACGGCGCTCGCCGTGTTCAGCGCGATGCTCGACCACGGCTACGGAGCGATCTTCCTCACAGCAAAGCAGGACGAGGTCGCCAATATCGAGCGGCTGTGCCGCTCCAGGGGCCGCGCCGACGACCTGATCATCATCCGCCCGGGCGGGCCCTGGCGGTTTAATCCGGTCGACCACGAACTGCGCCGACGCGGCGACGGCGCCGGCCAGGCGGACAACGTGGTGGGAATGCTTACGGAGGTGCTGGACCTGGTGGACCGCTGCGGCAGCGCGGCGGGATCCTCCGCATCGTCTCGCGACGGCGAGGCGTTCTGGCGGCAGGCGACCATGCGCAAGCTCCGCATGTTCGTGCACCTGCTGGTCCTGGCCTTGGGCACGGTCCGGATCGACGACCTGCACCAGGCGGTCCTCTCGGCCCCGCAGAGCCTGGAGGAAGTCCGCTCGGAGCGCTGGCGGCAGTCGTACTGCTACCGGCTGCTGGAGCAGGCCAACGCCAAGCCCATGAGCCCTACGCAGCGGCGGTCCTTCGGGCTGATCTGCGACTACATTCTCAAGGAGCACCCGGCCATGCCCGCCAAGACGCGGGGATCCGTGGACATGATGTTCACGTCGATGACGGATGTGCTCCAGCACGGCGTGATCCACGAACTCTTCGGGCAGGACTCGACGTTCACGCCCGAGGCGACCGAGGAGGGCCGAATCCTCGTCGTGGGGACGCCGGTCAAGGAGTGGGGCCTCCTGGGGGTGGTCGCCAACGGCCTGATGAAGTTCGCCTGGCAGAAGGCGATCGAGCGGCGCGCCGCCGGCCCGGAGACCAGGCCTGTCCTCCTCGCGGCGGATGAGTGCCAGTACTTCGTGTCCCCCTTCGACACCCGGTTCCAGGCAACCTGCCGCAGCGCCAAAGCGGCGACGGTGTACCTGACCCAGAACCTCAGCGGGCTCTACGCGGCGCTGGGTGGGGGTTCGGGGGACCGCGGCAAGGCGGAGGCCGATTCGCTGCTGGCGCTGCTGAACACCAAGGTCTTCCACTGCAACGGCGACAGCATCACCAACGAGTGGGCGGCCGCGCAGGTCGGGCGCACCCGCAAGCTGTTCCTCAACACCGGGAGCAGCAGGAGCGGCGACGACTGGTTCCCCACGGTGACCGGCCTGGGCCGCAACGAGCAGCGCAGCACCGGCATGAGTGAGCAGATGTCCTTTGAGCTCGAGCCGTCGGTTTTCACGACGCTCCGCACGGGCGCACCGCAGTGCGGCGGTCTCATCGATGCGGTCGTTCACCAGAGCGGCCGCCGGTTCGCGGCGACCGGCAAGACCTGGCTCCCCGTCGTCTTCCAGCCGCCGCGGTCGTCGTGACCCGCCGGTCCCCATTCATCCCCTCCCCAGCGCGCCGGCGCCGAACCGGGGCGCGCGCACCCGTCCTGTCCCCCGCCTTCAGAACGCAGCGAGCCGCCCGTATCAGCGGTCAGAAGGCCAGCGATCCACCCGCCACACCTGAGCCACTCATCACGCAGGAGCCCCACCCAATGCAGCAGCACATGGATCCCAACCCCCCCTCCTCCTTCGACCGCCTGCGCACCGCCTCGGACTGGCTGAACTTCTTCATTCGCGCCTGGGCGTTCGTCCTGGAGGTCTTCCTCCGCACCGGCTTCGGGCCGCGCTACTTCGGCCTGCAGGCCGTCGCGGCCATCCTGCTCATCCTGCTGTTCCCCGCGCTGTGGCCCGGCCACAACCCCGTTCCCATGCTGGGGCTGCTCTGGCTCTACCTGGGGATGTGCCTGCTGGCCCGGATCGACATGATGGCCCGGGCCCTGCGCCGCAAGTCGGCGCACAGCCGGTACGACGGCCGCCCGCGCCTCGGCCGCCTGCTCCCCCGCATGGACGAGGTCGCGATCAAGGCCAAGGTCGAACCGGCCCTGGGCCTGGCCGTCGGGATCGGCATCGTCTTCCTCAACGCGCCGCTGGGCGTGTTCCTCATCGGCGGCTCGGTCTGTCTGGCGGCCTCCATCGCCGCGGGCCAGGCCTACGAGCAGGCCCGCGCCCAGGACGCCTTCGACTCCATCCTCGAGGCCCGCCTTCACGCGGAGCGTGTCCGCGCCATGGCGGGCGATTCCTTCTAGCACCGCACGGGCCTCGGCCCGTGCACAGGAGACATGCACATGTCAGGCAAGTCCAGACCCAAGTTCGGGGCCGGCTCATTGGAAGCGATGGGCCGCCAGGGTTTGAAGGAGATCCGGGCCGCCATTTTTCCTGAATCGAACATCGCCCGCGACGCGGAGATGGGCACGTTCGGCACGCTCACGCACGGCGAGGTGGCCGACCAGAAGCACGACGAACGCTCCGCCGAGGGACGCGAGACCGACCGGCACGTCTCCGTGCTGGATGAGCGGATGAACCAGGTCCGCCAGATGTCCCCGGGCGAGCGCGAGCCCGCCAAAGAGGAACCCCAGCACGAGGTGGAGTAGCCGCAACACCGTCCGCACCCACACCCCCCACCCCACCAGCCCACGGACCGCACGGCGGTGTCCGCCGTGCACCTCCGGGGCACACTCATGAGGAGTCCAGCATGTCCGGCATCGCACTGTTCATCGTCCTGATCGGGATCGGCATGGCGGTCAAGAAGACCGTCAACGCGGCGAAGGCCAACCCCGAGGCCGCGTTCAAGGTCGCGGGGATGGCCAAGCGGCTGCTCACAAAGTGAGCCCCTTCCGCCAGCCACGGCGGCCCGCCGCTGACGCGGCGGGTCGCCATTCTCACCTCCGAAGGAATGACCATGCACCTGAACAGCGAGTTTGGACCGAGGTCCGCCGAATGGCTCCCCACCGATCCTCCCCGCCCGGCGCCGGCGCTGATGACCGCGGCGGAGGCGGCGGCCTACCTGCGGCTCACCGAGGATGGGCGCGACGTCGGCGACGCGATGACGTCGCTGAACTACCTGGTCAACACAGGTCGCGTGCGGCCCTGTCGCGTCGGGCGGCACAACCGGTTCACGCGTCTCGAACTCGATCGGTTCCTGCACGAGCAGACGGAGCGCTACGCTCCAAAGAGCCGGGAAACTCCGAACCGCGGCGGCGCCGGGCGCGAACAGAGAGACGAACCAGGGGGTGACTCGTGAACATCAAGGTTGAGCTGCACAAGCGGAAGGTCAAGTACGGCAGCGGGGAGTCGGCGGCCTACTGGACGCTGCGGTGGTTCGGCACCGACGGCAAGCGGTATTCCGAATCGCTCGGCCGCGTCGGCGTCGTGACCAAGAACGCCGCCGAGAGCGCCCGCCGAGCGAAGGAGCAGGCGTTCGGCTCCGGCACGCTCCGCCGCGATCGGCCCGTTCCGATGACGTGGACCCAGTTCGTAGCGCACGACATCGAGATGGTCCGCGGGACCGTCAAGCCCAACACAATCCAGGCGATCCAGCACGCGGCTGCCCACGCGGAGAAGGCGTGGGGCGGGGGTGTGCACCTCACCAGCATCGGTCCAGCGCACATCGGCAGGCTCAAAGCGTACCTGCTCGACACGGCGCAGGTCTCCGAGACAACAATTGGTAAGACGCTGCGGATGATCCGGGCCATGCTCAACCGGGCCCTCAGGGAGAGCCGCATCGACCGCAACCCGCTCGCGGGCGCCCGCCTCCCCAAGACCCCCTCGCGGGCCAAGCGGATCTACTCGCCGGATGAGACCCTCGCCATGCGAGCGGTCGCGAGCATGGAGTGGTGGAGGACGTTCATCCTGCTTGCCGAGACCACCGGGCTCCGCAAGGGTGAGCTGCTCAGCCTGCACTGGTCCGACATCGACTTCGAGCGGCGGACCGTGCGGGTGGTCGGCAAGCGTGCCGGCACCTTCTCTGTGGCGGGCAAGGGAGAGTTCCCGATTATCGCCTGGTCTCCCAAGAGCTACGAACAGCGTGTGCTCCCGATCCCGGATACGGCAGTGACGGCGTTGGCGAAGATGCAGTCCGAGAGCGACGGCTCGCCCTATGTGTTCTTGTCGCTCGACCGGCTCGGCCATCTCAAGTCCGAGCTTCAGCGGAAGGGAAGGCTCGGCCCCAACTACGAACTGGCCAACAACCTCAAAGCACGGTTCGATCTGATCCAGAACAACGCCCGCAAGCTCCTGGCCAAGGAGCGCAAGGTGAACGTCGATCAGGTCCCGTGGGCCATGGGCTCGATCCACGATCTGCGCCGAACCTACGGCACGCGCATGGCGCGAGTCGTCCCGATGCACGTCCTCAAGGAGTTCATGGGTCACGCCAAGATTCAGACGACGCAGGAGTACTACCTGGCGGCCGAGACCCAGGACGCGGACCGCGCCCGAGAAGCCCTCGCGGCGATGACAACAGAATGCGCGAAGCCGGACGCACGTTCAGGACGCATTTCGGACGCATTCGGGCCAACGGAGCCCGAATCCGGCGAAATCCGTCGTCATGCAAAAAGCAATAAACCCCGGAACTACCGGGGTTTACGCAAGCGAGGCGGACGGGACTCGAACCCGCAACCACCGGATCGACAGTCCGGTACTCTAACCAATTGAGCTACCGCCCCGAACAGCCGCGTCTGCACGCGGCAACAAGCCCACAAATGTACGCTTCTCGCCCTTCGGGTCAAGCCGGATCGGTCCGGCCGCGTGCCGTTCCAGCCCTACGCCCGCGGCAAGGAGTCACTTCTTCGGCAGCGAGATCTGCTTGCCGTCCTGCAGGGCGAACGCCGACCCATCCTTGCCGACCTTCGACGCCTGGATGAACACGAACACGCACGCCGCCGCCAACGCGATCGTCGAGGCGAACAGCAGCCCCGTGTAGACGTTCATCGACGCCCGTCGCTGCAACTGCCCGCCGGGCATCTGCATGCCAAACTGACTCATCCGGATCCCTTTCCGCTCGCAGCCTGAAATCCCGCCGGCACCCTGGCCCGAATCTCTCTAGCCCTACTGCAGTTTGCTCTGCACACCGTCGCCGCGGCTGACCGACACATCACGACCAACCTTGTCCACGCGCCCAATCGACTGCCCCGGGTCGGCCTTCGTGATGACGAGGTTGGCGACGAACGAGCTGCCGCGCACGATCGCCATCTTCATGTTCTCCTGCACGCCCTTGTTCGAGCCGACGTCGATCACAACCAACTCATCGCCCGCCGGGCTCTGGACGACATCGGTCACCATGCCGCGGATCAGCGGGCCGGTCGACTCGAACGGCTGGCCACGCGTGTCGCCGCGGTTGCCCGACTGCACGTTCTGCATCGCCAACTGCACTTCCGCCAGCTGCTCCCGCAGGGCGCGGGCCGTCTGCTCGAGAACCTCTCGCTGGCTCTGCAGGTCGTTGATGCGGTCGACGAGGTCGATCGCCTGCCGGCTCATCGTCTGCTGCTCGGTACGGAGAGTCGTCACCTCTTCGCGGTACGAACGGATCAGGCCCGCCTGGGTATCCGTCGTCGCGCTCAGCTGGCCGATCTGAGCCCGAATGGCGGTGGCGTCGGAGACCGCCTTCTCCTTCTCCGCCTGCTGGGCCGCGAAGGCGCTTTGCAGTTGCTCGATCTGAGCCTTGAGCGCCGAGTTCGCGTTGTTCGCCGCCTCAAGGTCCTTGGCCATCATCGCTCGAACGTCCGCCGTCTCGGCGATCTGCTGCGACGCCGATGCCTCGGCCCGCTGGCGCTGGGCCCTCTCGGACTCAACACTCCCGATGATCCGATCCGCGTTCGCGGAATAGGCCACCGTCAATGCCGCCAGCAAAAGGCACAACACGGCGCTCGCCACGATCAGAAACTTGGTCATCAGGTGCACAGTTCACTCCTGCGATGCTCTCGCCAAGAACACTCTCTGCCATCCCCCAAGACCGGTCCTGCCGGTGCAGCGGGGCCGTCGCCGGCCATCGTTCACATAACGCCGTTGCACGTCTCGGGTTAGCCACGGGGTCTCCGCGGCGGGGGGCGTATCATCGCCCCAACACCCCCCTCCTGTCAACCTCCGCACTGTACGCCTTGCCACCACTACCCGGTTTCAGGAGGGCGTCAGGTTCCCTTCGCAGCAGGCCCCGGGCCCACCGAGAGCCGGTCCGTGATCTTCACGATCGCGTACGCCGCCGAGAGCCGGACCTGCTCATCAGGGTCCTCCAGCATCTGGGAAAGGGGCGTGAGGTTGGCCGCCTGTCCGGTCTCACCGAAGACATACGCCGCCTGGGCCCGGATTGCCGGATTCGTGTCCTTCACGTGTTCCGAGGCGATAAACGAGCCCCGGGGCAGGCCCAGTTTGGCCAGCGAGCCCGCGGCCGCCAGACGCACCTCAGCCGGCATGGGCCTCTTGGTCTCGTCGATCCGGGCCGTCAGGAACACCAGTTGGTCGATCGCCCCCTTGTCGTTGACCTCGCCGATGATCTGCGCCGCCAGCGCGGTGGCCTCCAGGTCCTCGGGGCGACTGGGGTAGAGAGCAGCCCGAATCTCGTCCACGGCCGTGTTGTCGCCCAGCTTGACCCGCGCCTCGGCGATCTGCAGCTGGGCCAGCCGCACCTCCCCCGCTGAAGCCCGCGGCATGGAGTCCCGGGCCGCCTCGGTCAGCATGCCGAGCGCCGATGGGTCACCCAGGTCCCCGATCAGGAACGCCGCCTGGGCCCTGACCCTCGGGTTGTTGTCGGTCAGGTAGATCGACATCGGCGTCGGGTCGAACGACTCGTCGCACCGCCGCATCGCATACAGCGCGCTGATCCTCACCATCGGAGACGGGTCCACGAGGAGCGGTTGCACGTTGTCGATCTGCTCGGTTAGTCGCGACCGCCCAACCGCGGTCGCGGCGACCGCCCGCACCCCGAGATTGGGATCCGCAAGGGCCTTGGGGAGCACGGTCTTAAGCCGGCCCGGCGTCCGATTCAGGGCCTCAAGGGACATCGCTCGACAGTCCGGCCGCGAGGACGTCGTCTCCTCCAACAGGATGACGATCGCCTGTTCCCGGAGCTGCGTGCGGGCGACGGGGTCCGCCGCGATGGTCCCCGGATCCTGTCCATCCGACAGCGACTTGCCCCCTCCGGCACTCGGACCCCCACAGCCGGTCCCGGCCGCGGTCGCCCCTGCTACAACCATGGCCAACCCAATCCTCGAGATCTGTGCCGCCATCCTCATCGTTTGCTTCTCCGCCCCCGATCGCGCCATGCCCCCCACACTTGGTGAGTCTATCGGCGCGGCCCGCGGCTGAAGGCCAATCACGGCTTGTTCCGCCCGCCTCGCCGTGCCCGCCAGCCGGATGTCAGACCGTACCCCCACAGCCCCGCCGCGCCCACCAGTGTCACCCACGCGAAGAGATTGCCGATTCTCCCGAAGACAGTCCCTCGATGCTCGACACCGATCGGCACGGTCGCGTTCAACACCCCGTCTGTGAAGGCGGGCGAGTCCGCCCCGTCCGGGCCCTGCTTGACCAGTGTTCCGTGGGAGTCGATGTCGGCTGAGATCCCGGTATTGACCGATCGCACCATCGGCAGCCCCAGTTCAACGCAGCGCCATCGGGCGACCTGGAGGTGCTGTTCCCTCCCTCCCCAAGCCGAGCCGAACCACCCGTCGTTGCTGAGGTTCACGAGGGCGTCCACGCGGGGGCGCCCGTTCTCGTACGCAAGCAGCCGGCACAGGCTCGACCGTGTCACCTCGAAGCAGATCGGCGTGGCCAGGCTTACCTCCTCCCCACCGGGCCTGATCCGGAAACGGATGACCTCAGGACTTCTGCCCGACGCCAGGGTGAACTCCATCCCCCTGGCGCCTATGCCCAGGACCCAGTTCTGCAGCGCCGGCCACCGCCATACGTACGGGATCATCTCGCCAAACGGCGTGAGCCGCATCTTGTCGTAGGTCGATGCCGAGATCGCCCCGTCGTCCAGCAGCACCGCGCTGTTGAACTTCGCCCGGTGCCGGACCCGGAGCGCCCCCGCCTCCCGCTCGATCCGCATCCCTTCGATGCGCGTCGCCCCGACGATCATCGGCACCCCAAGAGACTTCTGGAACTTGAGCAGCACATCCGCGAACGCCGCCATCGGCGTGAATGGCTCGCCCGGCGATTCTCCCTCCCATCCAAGCCCTCCCTCGTGCATGACTCGCAGAGCCTCGGGGTTCAGGCCGTCGACAGGGAACATCGTCTCCGGCCAGATGATGACGTCCGCCGCGGGCGCCGCCAGGCGGGTCAACTCGCAGAACCTTGCAAAGTCCTGCAGGCGAGATCCCAATGTCCACCCGAGCTTGTTGTCGGTGGGCACGTTGGTCTGAACAACCGCGAGCTGCGCCACCCTGCCGCCTTCTGCCGGGCGGCCCTGGTGCCACCCCCAGGCGCCGATGCCGACCCACGCGACAACCACCGCGCCGGCGCACAGGCCGCCGATTCGCGCGGAACCGCCGGACAAGCCGATCGCGTCGATCCCTGCCCCGACAAGGGCTGCAACGAGGAACGACACGAAGTACGCCCCGGCCACCGCGGCGGGCGCTGCGAGGGCCGGCCACTCAATAAGCGGATGCCCCACCAGGAACCACGCGTACCCCGTCAGCAGCACCTCGCCCCGAAGGACTTCGAGCCCGACCCAGAGAATGGGGACAACAACGCACGCCGGGGCACGAGGGATCGCACGGACGACGATCGCCAGCATCCACGCGAACGCGCCGCCGAACGAGGCCATGTAGGCCGCGAGCAGCGGGTACCCGACAGGCGTCACCTCAATCAGCCATCGCTCTTCGAAAAACCGCGCCGGCAGCAAGCCGACGACGATCAGGATTGCAACCCGCAATCGGCGCGACGGCCCGCGCCCCGCGGCGATCCCGACCAGGGCCAGCGGCGCGATCGCCAGCGGAGCCAGCGGCCAAACGCCCACCGGCGGGAAGGCGAGCACGGTCAACAGCCCTGAGAGCAGTCCCGCTCCCACCACGGCCCACCACGAGAGCAGCCACGCCCCCGGATCTCGACCTAACTTCGTATCCGCATCGGGCATCGGGAGGCGATCGTAGTTCCCACGCTCCTGTTGCGCCCGAAACCGGCGCCGTCTACTTGCCGGAGTAGTCGATGATCCGCGCCAGTTCGCTCCGCAGTTCGCCGCGCGGCACGACGCGATCGACCATCCCCGTCCTGAGCAGGTACTCGGACCGCTGGAACCCCTCGGGAAGTTCCTGCTTGATCGTCTGCTGGATGACCCGCGGTCCGGCGAAGCCGATCAGGGCCTTCGGCTCGGCCAGGATGACATCGCCGAGCATCGCGAACGACGCGGTGACACCGCCCGTGGTCGGGTCCGTCAGCACGCTGACAAAGAGCCCGTTGGCGTCGCCGTGCCGTGCCAGCGCGGCCGACGTCTTGGCCATCTGCATGAGCGACAGCCCGGACTCCTGCATCCTCGCCCCGCCCGAGCACGACACGATAATCAGCGGCAGGTCCCGCTCGGTGGCCGACTCGATGGTCCGGGTGATGGTCTCCCCGACGACACTCCCCATCGACCCCATCATGAACGTCAGGTCCAGGCAGCAGAGCATCGCGGCCCGGCCCTTGATGAACGCCGTCCCCGCCTTGACCGCGTCCAGCGACCCGGTCCGGAGCTGCTCGCTCATCAACCTGTCGGGGTAGGTCTTCAGGTCCTTGAAGCGCATCGGGTCCACCGGGGAGATGTTCGTGAACATCGCCTCGAACGAGCCGGGATCGGCCAGTTGCTTGATCCGCTCAGCGGCCCCTATCCGGTAGTGGTGGCCGCACTCGGGGCAGACGTGGAGGTTCGCCTCCATCTGCTTCCGGTAGATCATCTGGCCGCAGCCGGGACAGCGCAGCCACAGCCCTTCGGGAATGACGGACTTCTTGGCCGGCTTCAGCTCGGTCCACGTCCGCGTTGTCGCCTGGGTCATCATTAAGTTCCTGCCACGCCCCCATGCATGCAGCCCGGTCGTTCAGCAGCCGGGCCCGCGAACGCGAATGGGGAGTTTAAGCGACGGTCATCGGTCAATCAAAGCCAGTTCCAACACTACCAATCGAAATCCTTACTCTCCCCGGAGCGCCCGGATGATCCGTGGTCGATCGCCCGCCGGCACGCCAAACACCGCCGAAGCCGCCACCATCACGTCACACCCGGCCCCCCGGACCTCGGCGGCGTTCTCCGGCCGAATGCCGCCGTCCATTTCCAGCCGCTGGGTCGTTCGGAGCCGCGGACGAATCTGAGTCGCCTTGTCCAGCGTCTCGGAGATAAACGCCTGACCGCTGTATCCGGGGTTGACCGACATCACGAGGATGAGGTCCGGCTCCGCGAGCACGCCCAGGATGTCGGAGACCGGTGTCGGCGGGTTCAGCGCCAACCCGGCGGTGCACCCCGCGTCGTGGATCCGCCGAACCAGGCTCGCCACCCCCTGGGCCCCCACCGCCTCGATGTGAAACGTGAGGTTGTTGGCCCCCGCCCTGGCAAACGGCTCCACGAACCGATCCGGCTGCGACACCATCAGGTGAACATCAAGGAACGCGTCTGGAAACTCCCGCCTCAGCGACCGGCACATGTCCGGCCCCATCGTCAGGTTCCCCACGAAATGGCCGTCCATGACGTCCAGGTGCAGCAGGTCGGCGCCGCCATCAAGCACGCCGCGGCAGTCAGCCCCCATGTGCGCAAAGTTCGCGGAGAGGATCGACGGAGCAATAAGCGGCAGTCGATCCGGCAGGACGTCCGTGAACAGGTTCCGCATGACCGCAGTCTACCCGTCGCTCCCTCGCTCCGCCGTGCACCGCCGCCGCGCGCAGCGCCCCGGGCCCGTAGAATCTGCGGTCAGGAACACCGATATTGGATGGAGTCCGATTCATGCCAGGCCAGACCGCCAAAGCGGGCCCGACTGCACCGACCCTCGAAGCCATGCGGGCACGCCTCGCCGAAATCGGCCAGGACCACGTGCTCCGCTTCTACGACTCGCTCTCGCCGGCGGAAGCGGCTGGGCTTCTCGCCCAGATTGCCCAGATCGATCTCGCCACGATTCCTTCGCTTGTGAGGGACTTTGTCCTCGGCAAGCCGGCCACAGCGGACCATTCGCATATCGAACCCGCGCCCTTCTTCCCCGCCGATCCCTTGAAGCCCCACGGCGGAACGTCCCGAACCTGGGATGCCGGCGCCTGCCGCAAGTCCGGCGAAGCCCTGCTCCGCGCCGGCAAGGTCGCCTGCTTTACGGTCGCGGGCGGGCAGGGCTCCCGGCTCGGGTATGAGGGTCCCAAGGGCTGCTATCCCGCCGGCGCCGTTACCAACAAGCCGCTGTTCCAGATGTTCGCCGAGCAGATCCTGGCGGCGTCGAAGCGATACGGGCACGCCATTCCGTGGTACATCATGACCAGCCCGCTGAACCACGAGGCCACCGTCTCGTTCTTCAGCGAGCGGGACTACTTCTCACTGCCCCGGGCCGACGTCCGATTCTTCCCGCAGGGCGTCATGCCCTCCTTCGACATGGCCACCGGCAAGATGCTGCTCGCTTCGCCGGGCGAACTCGCCACCAACCCCGACGGCCACGGCGGCGCCGTCAAGGCCCTGCAGGTCTCCGGCTCGCTCGCCGACATGCAGCGCCGCGGTATCGAGCACCTGTCCTACTTCCAGGTCGACAACCCGCTTGTGCGATGTGTCGACCCCGCGTTCCTCGGCCTCCACGTCGGCGCGGGGGGCTCGGACTCCTCAAAAGAGGTCTCGAGCAAGATGATCCCCAAGGCCTACCCGGAAGAGAAGCTTGGCGTCTTCTGCTCCGTCCACGGCCGGGTCGAGGTAATCGAGTATTCCGACCTCCCGGAGCGGCTGCTCAGCGAGCGGACGGAGCAGGGCGAACTCCGGTTCCTCGCCGGCTCGATCGCGGTCCACCTGTTCTCGGTCAGCTTCCTCCAACGGCTTGCGGCCGATGCCGGCCTGCGCCTCCCGTACCACCGAGCCGAGAAGAAGATCCCGCACGTCGACCTGTCCACCGGCAAGGTCGTCAAGCCATCGCACAACAACGGCGTCAAGCTCGAGCGGTTTATCTTCGATGCGCTGCCGATGTGCAGGCGATCCATTGTCCTGGAGACGGACAGGATCGAGGAGTTCGCCCCGATCAAGAACGCAACCGGCGTGGACAGCGTCGAATCGTGCCGGCGAATCCAGACGCAGCGCAACGCTCGGTGGCTCGCGGCGGCCGGTGCCGCGATACCGCGCACCGCCACGGGCGAGCCGGATTGCACCATCGAAATCAGCCCCCTCACCGCGCTCGAGCCGGCGGATGTCCGCCCCCCGGCCCACGCCATCGGGCCGGGCACGAGCCTCGCCCTGTGACAGCCCGCCTGCGGCCACCGGCAACCGGTGCGGCGCCCCGCCCATGATCGACCGATTCGCCCGATTCCCGGCCGACCTCGCCCGCCGCGCCCGGCACGCGCACCTCGCCGGCCACATCCCGGCGCTGCTTGCGCACCCTGATTGGAGCACCCCTGCTCCGACAGTCATCTGGCTCCACGGCAGGACGGTCAACAAGGAACTCGACCCCGGCCGGTACCTGCGCTGGATCCGCGCCGGCATCGCCGCCTGCGCGATCGATCTCCCGGGCCATGGGGAGCGAGCCGACCCCGACCAGCAGCAACCCGATCACACCCTGGATGTTCTTGGGCAGACCGTTGCCGAGATCGATGCGGTCATCGAGGCCCTCGCCGACCCCTCCCACGCCGGGGTCTTCGACCTTGATCGCCTGGCGATCGGTGGCATGTCCATGGGCGGCATGGCCACACTGCGGCGGCTCTGCGAGCCCCACCCGTTTGCCTGCGCCGCCGTCGAGTGCACCACGGGCGACCTGCACTCCCTGTACTTTGGGCCCCGCGCCGATGGCGAGACACCATGGCCGGTCCGCCACGACCCGGCGCGCGTCGAGCAGGTCGACCCGATGGCCCACATCGATGACTCACCCGGGTGGTCTCCTATTCCCCTCCTGGCCTTGCATTCTGAGGCCGACAGGGTCGTCCCCTTCAACTCGCAGCGGCGTTTCATCAGCGCGCTCGCCGATCGCTACCGCCGCATCGGCGCCGATCCATCCGTGATCCGACTCGTCTCGTGGCCTCAAACCGGGGCACCGGAAGAGCACTCCGGGTTCGGCCGTGTTGCGAACGAAGCCAAGAACGTCCAGACCGAGTTCCTTGTTGAGCACCTCCGGCCCGCCCCGCGCGCTGAGGAAGCCCGCCCGAACCCCGCTGCCGAGAGACCCTGAGATGCCCCGATACACCAGGACCCGTCGTGTCGTTGTCGCCGCCCTGCTGCTCGCGGCCGCCGTGCCGTCCCTCGCAGCGCCCCCGACCGATGAGCAGATCACCATCGCCATCGAGCAGTTCCAGCGGGCCTCGTCCGAACTGGCCGGCTCATCGCCCGATGGGCAGATCTCACCCAAGCAGCGGAAGGAGCTGGCGGACAAGGCGATGGCGCAGATCGACCTCGCCCAGATTTCGACCGAGCAACTCGAAAGCCTCCAGGCCGCCGATCTCATGGGGCTCTCATCCCGCCGGCCCGAGTTTCTCGCCCGCCTCAAGGAACTCTCCCAATCTCCGGACGCCTCCGGCGCCGCGGCGGCCTCCATGCGCCTCCATTTCCTCCGGGGGCTGCCGCGCCAGGAACAACTCGAGATGCTCCGCGCCGCCCTCACCCACCCGGGCCTTGCCGACGCCTACAGGGCCGGTCGCGCCGAGGAGACCCTGATCGCGATGCGCGGCATCCCGAAGTCCGTCCTCGATGATCTTCGCGATGTCGTCCTCGGCCTCGGCCCCGTGTTCACCGGCGAGACCGCCCCTGAAATCGTCGCCCGCACTCGGGCCCTGCTCGACGCCGCCCTGGCACTCTCGCCCGAGGACGCGGCCGCCCGCGAGCCCCTGCGATCGAGCCTGAGCGCCGCCATCGCTGCCGCGCAACCCCGGGTGCCCGCCGAGGACAAGTCCCTTGCGAACTCCCTCGACAACCTCCGGACCTATGTCGACGGCGCCTACGCCAAGGGGGAGCTCATCGGCCACCCCGCGCCAGACCTTGACATCACCTGGTGCAGCTCCGATCCACCGATCACCTCCCTCTCGCAGTTCAAGGGGAGCGTCCTCGTGCTGGAGTTCTGGGCCAACGCCGACCGCCACTCCATCGAGAGTTTCGCCGACATCCGATCGCTCCTCGACCACTACCAGGGCTCCCCGGTGGTCGTGCTCGGGGTCACCGGAGTTCAGGGCTTCTTCGCAACAGGCGAGACCGACGCGGACGGCAAGGCGGTGCGGATCGACACCTCCGGCAACCCCAGCCGCGAGTTTGAACTCATGCCGTCATTCATGAAGGCAAGGGGGGTCACCTGGCCGGTGGTCGCCGCGAGCCAGGGCGTCTTCAACTCCGACTACGGCGTCAGCGCGGTCCCGCACCTAGTCATCATCGACCCCAAGGGGATCGTGCGCCACCGTGCCGTTCACCCCAACTCGAAGATCACGCCCCTCGCCGAGAAAACCGCCATGATCGACACCCTGCTGATCGAAGCCGGTCTTCCCGCTCCCCCACCGCCGGCGTCGCCGCCGTCCGAATCGCAGCCGGCCGCCGGCCCGGACCAGCCCAGCCCATAGACCGCTTCACACGCTCGGCCGCCGCCCCGCGCGGCGCCATGCGCTGACCTGCCCCAGGTGCCCCGACTCGTGATCGATCATCAGGTGAACGATCGCATCGCCCACATACGGGAACCTCTGCTTCCACCGTTCCAGCGGAATCGGCGCCGCCAGCACGGCGGACTCGGCCTGTTCGAGCACCCGTGCCAACTCGTCGTGCAAGCGCAAGTACGTGTCCATCAGCGCCGCCTTGCGCGGATACTCCGCGATGTCGTTCAGCGGCCTGGAATCGCGCCCATACCGATGCTTGATCGGATCCTCGAACGACTGCCCCTGCAGGATCGCGGCGAGCACGGGCGGGTACACGCTGATGTGGGAGAACACCCACGCCGGGTGGTTCATCGTCACGCCCGGCACCGGCTGCGACACCATGTCAGCATTGGAGAGGTCCGCGACAAGCCTCGCCGCATAGTCGCGTTGACGGTCCCACGTCCGCAGAATCGCTGAGACTAGTGGATCGCTCATCGATGCCCCCTTCGGTTAGCGACGGGCCGCCTTCTTCTTGGCCGCCGTCGTCTTTGAAACCCGTGCGGCCGGCCGCGTGCGACCCGCCGACGACGTCCTCTTCCCTGAACCGACCCGCCCGTTGCGCGACGCCTTTTTGGCGGCACCCCCGCCGCCCCCTTTCGTCATCAGCCGCATGAACCTCCCCAGGGTCTTCTCGTTCTCGATCGACATGATCACCCGGCCCAACTCCGCGCAGCGTTGCCTCCCCACCACATCCTGCCCCAGCGCCGTGAACTTGACGCCGATCTCCTCCTCGGTCATCGGATCCCGCGGGTCGCCCTTGGGCACATCCACCCGCTTGGAGAACGACCGCCCGTCCGTCGTCGTGATCGTCACGCGGCTGGGCTGGAACTTCGGGAACAGCGCCTCAAACTCGTCGTTCGCCACCACCTTCACCTTGTCCATCACCGGGATCAGGCCCCGGTCCATCACCCGCTCCTCCTTGAACTGCAGCGGAGTCACCATCCCGTCGACCAGCCCCACCGCCATGCAATACGGCAGCGAGTGGTCCGCCGTTTCCTTCGAATCCGGGCGGTACTTGTGCGGATCGCCGAGGATGTCCGCCGCGCGGGCGATGACCTCCACCCGGATCTCCGCCACCTGCTCGGCCCGGACGCCGTTCTCCTTCACGCACTTCATCATCGCCGTCAGCGGCGCGTGCGACAGCGCCTCGATCGGGTACGACTTCATCCCGCAGTCGATGATCTTGTAGTGATCACCGCGGGTCCGCGGCAGCCCGCCGACCAGCTTGTCCGAATCAAACCGCGCCGCCTGTCCCTTGTACTGCACGTGGCCGAACACCGCGTACAGCCCCTCCTTGCCGTCGATGATGTGCTCCGGCCCGGAATACCCGCGCGCCGCGAGCATTGCAGACTCCACGCCCATCCGCGTCGCCCACGGGTCCACCGTGTTCTTCATGTTCGTGAGCTTGCCCGCCGTCACCGCCCCGGGAGAGAACGTGCGCGCCGCGCTGATCCCCATCGCCGCGACGTGCTGCGCCGGCGTCAGCCCCAGCACCCGCCCCGCGGCGAGCGGCGCCGCGAACGCCGTCAGCGTCGCGTGGTGCCAGCCGTACTCCCGCACACCCGGAACCCCCGCTTCGCACAGCCGCATCTCAACCTCGTACGCAATCACCGTCGCGACGATCAGGTCCTTCCCGCCGAGCCCCTTGTACTCGCACAGCGCCAGCGGCCCCGAGATGATGTCGCTCGGATGGCACGGGTCCGCCTTCCAGTAGATGTCGTTGTAGTCCATCGCCCGGATCATGTGCCCGTTTAGGAACGCCGCATCCACCGGGTTGGTCTTGAACCCCGACACGAACGCCGTGCATCGACCTCTTCCGGCCGCGGCCATCTCCTTGTGGTGCGCGAGCAGGATGTGGGCGTCTTCCTGCTGGCTGCCGCCCAGCGCGCACCCGAACGAATCGTACAGGAAGAGCTTCGCGGCCCTGATCGCCGCGGGGCTTAGGTGCTCGTACCGCAGGCCGCTGGCCCACTCCGCCAGGTCCATCGACAGGTAACGCTTGCTCTCGGTGTGGCCGGAGGCCATCGTGCTGCTCCTGGTTTTCTCGCGTGTGCCCGGTTCTCGCCGCGACATGCTCGCCGGCGCGTCGCGGAACATGGTACACGGAGCGGCATCGGGCGCCTATCAGCGGCTCACCGCCCGATCATGAACACTCGTCGCCAGCCTGCATCGGCACAGGATCGCCGCTTCCGCCTACCCCGCATACCTCGCGACCTCCTTCGCCACCTCGATCGTCGTGTTCTTCCCGCCCATGTCGTACGTCTTGACCTTCCCCTCCTTGATGACACGGGCCACCGCGCCCTCAAGCCGGGTGGCCTTGTCCGACTCCTTGAGCCAGTCCAGCATCATCTTCGCGGTCAGCAGCATCGCGTGCGGGTTCACCTTGTACTGCCCGGCGTACTTGGGCGCGCTCCCGTGCGTCGGCTCGAAGACCGCGTACGTATCGCCAAGGTTCGCCGACGGCGCAAAGCCCAGGCCTCCCACCAGCCCCGCGCACAGGTCGCTCACAATGTCGCCGAACATGTTCTCCGCCACCAGCACCGAGTAGTCCTGCGGGTTCTTGAACATCCACATGCAGATCGCATCGATGTTCGCCTCGTCCGCCCAGATCCCCGCGGCCTTGTACTCCTCCCCCAGCTTGCGGAAGATCCGCGTCATCAACCCGCCCGTCTCGCGGAGCACGTTGGGTTTTTCTACCAGCGTCACCCGCTTGCGCCCCGTCTTCTTCGCGTACTCGAACGCCTGGCGGCAGATGTTCGTGCACCCCTGCACGCTCACGATGCGCGTCGACAGCGCCACGTTCTCCAGCCCCTTGTCCTTCCACGGCTTCATCTTCGGGTTGGCGCACAGCGCCGTGTACACCCCCTCGGGCAGCGGGAAGAACTCCACGCCGCCGTACGACCCCTCGGTGTTCTCGCGGAAGACCACATGGTCGATCATCACGTCGTTGCCCGATGGATTGGTGATCCGGCTGCCGCGGTAGTTGAGCGGGTTCCCCTCGTAGCTCTTGCACGGCCGCATGTTGGTGTGCAGGTTGAACATCTGCCGCAGCTTCACGATCGGCGAGAAGTAGACGAGCTTCTTGTCCTTGAGTTCGGGGGCCAACTCCTCCTTCGCCTCGTCCTGCGGCTTGCTCGTGATCGCCCCGAACAGCCCGCAGGTGGTGTTCTGCAGCACCTTGATGCTGCGGTCCGGCAGCGGGTTCCCCTCCTTGCACCAGAACTCCCACCCGATATCGCAGTGCACGTACTCCGCATCGAGCTTCATCGCGTCGAGCACGATGCGGGTCGCCTCCATCACGTCGTTGCCGATTCCGTCACCGGGCATCCAGGCGATCGAGTACTTGGCCATTGAACGTCGCTCCGCGAAGGGGTATCGGGACGGAAACAGACCGAGGAACCAGTATACCAGAAGCGAGACTCTCGCCCCCGCTACCGCGCCCGCTGCATCCGCCACGATTCCGACGCCGCCGCCCCGTCGCGCGTCCCCTCCACCCGCACATCCATGAACCCATCGGGCCGCATGGAGTACGAGATCCGGTTCGGGAAATCGTGCTTGGGATTCTCAAAGACCAGCCGCGCCGGCGAAGTCCCCCGTTCCACGAGCCGGAACGGCGTCGGCGGGCACCGGCCCACCGGGCTCGCCAGGTACACCACGCCATCGGGCCGCCACTCGATCCGCAGGTACTCGAAGAACACCGTCTTCGCCGCCGTGCTCGGCGGTGCCGGCGAGATGGTCCGCCCCGTCCCCAGCATGGTCCCCGCGCTCGGCGCCGTCCAGTGCTCCTCGACGCGGTCGCCATTCTCGTCGAACGCCACCCAGGACCCGGCGAGGAACGCCAGATCGGCAAGCCTCGGATCGTCCGCGACCAGGGCATTGGTCGCTACCTCCACCCCCGGCTGAGACTTCGCCGGCGATGAGCACGACGGCCCCGCGGCAAGAACCGCCAGAATCGCGAGTCCGAAGCCGACACAACACCTCGACACGCCGTAGTTCATCGCAGAGTCCTTTGGCATACCACCCCCCCGAGCGTCATTCAGATCTTCAGTGGGAGCCGCGTCACTCAAGTTTGCCGTTGCAGTCGCCCCTTCACCACCGCCTCGGCGCCCCCCGCCACTACCAGTTCCTGCGCCGTCGGGCTCAGCGCCGGGAACGCGAACGTCCTGCCGTCAAACGCAACCGTCGACCGCCGGTAGTCCACCACGATCTCCCCCGCGACCACGGTCGGCGCCGACCCCCCGCCGCCCATCGACCGCAGGTGCTCCACCAATCCCGGGCACTCGAACACCACGAACCCGTTGTTGAACGCGTTGCGCTTGTACGTCTCCGAGAACGATGCCGCGATCACGCACGGGATCCCGAAGAACTTCAGCGCCGTCGCCGCCTGTTCCCGCGACGATCCGGTCCCGAAGTTCCTCCCGCTCACCACCACGTCCCCCGCCCGGGCCACCGACCGCAGCCCCGGGTCGTAGTTCTCAAAGATCACCGCCGCCATCTCCTCCGGCGTTAGCTTGTCGTTGTACGTGTGCTTCCCCGCGAAGATGCCGTCGGTGTTCAAGTTGTCCCGGTCAAGCCACAACACCCGCCCGCGGATCGTCTCCGGGAAACCCTCGATAATCGTCACCGATCCCGCGCCGGCCCCCGCGCCCGCCGCGGCCACGACCCGCGACGACCCGCCCACCGCAACATCCGCGAACCGCTCCGGCGCACACACGTACCCCGCCACCGCGCTCGCCGCGACCACCGCCGGCGACCCCAGGTACACCTGCCCGTTGCGGTCCCCCATCCGCCCCTCGAAGTTCCGATTCGTCGATGAGATCCCCACCTCCCCGGCCTTGATCGTCCCGGCGCCAAGGCCGATGCACGTCCCGCACCCCGGCGGCAACTCGACCGCCCCCGCCTCCAGCAGCGCCGCCCAGTGCCCATCCGCCTGCGCCCGCGACTGCACCTCGGCACTCGCCGCGGCCAGGTAGAACTCCACCCCCGACGCCACCTTCTTGCCCCTCACGATCCGCGCCGCCTCCGCGATGTCCTCGTACCGCGCGTTCACACACGACATCAACCACGCCTTGTTGATCCGCACCCGCCTCGCCTCGATCTCCGGCAGCGAGTGCATCGTCTTCACATCGTTCGGCCCCGACACGTGCGGCACGATCGTCGACAGGTCGATCTCCAGTTCCACCGCGTACACCGCGTCCGCATCCGCGCTCAGCCTCGCCCCGTGTGACGCGGCCGAATCGGGCGCACCCCCGCCGCCCGCTCCCGACCACCACCTCTCAACATCCTCTCGCGTGTACGACCCCAGCGACCCCGCTCGCCTCACGCCCGGCCGGCGTCCCCGCGCGAAATACTCGGCACGCCCCAGCAGGTACTCCCGCAGCACGCCGTCGAACGGGAACACCCCCGCCAGCGCCCCCCACTCCGTCGTCATGTTCGCGATGGACATCCGCTGATCCATCGAGAGGCACCCGACCCCCTCCCCCGCCGGCGCCCCCGCAGCGCTCACGAACTCCACCGCGTGGTTCAGCACCTCGTCCTTGTTGAACAGCCCGCACAGCGTGACGATCACGTCCTTCCCCACCACGCCCGACCTGAGCCTCCCCTTCAGCACCACCCGCGCCACCGGCGGCACCTGCCACCACGTCACACCCGTCGCCCAGATCGACGCCGCATCCGTCCGCACCACCGGCGTCCCCAGCGCCCCCATCGCACCGTACAGGTTCGAGTGCGAGTCCGATCCCACCACCAGCGACCCCGGCACCACATACCCCTGCTCGACCATTACCTGGTGCGAAATCCCCGTCCCCGCCGGGTAGAAGTCCACCCCCATCTCGTTCGCGAACGACTCGATCTTCGCGTACTTCCCCAGGTTCTCCGGCGTCCGGTTCTGGATGTCGTGATCGATCGCGAACACCGGCTGCCTCGGGTCATGAACGCGCAGCCCGGCCCCTCCTCCGCTCCCCTTCATGATCTCCTTGAACTTCGGGATCACCGCGCCCGTGTTGTCGTGCGTCATCACGTGCTTCGGCCGGATCGTGATAAAATCCCCGGACCGCACGCCCGACCCCGGCCCCAGTCCCACGGCGTACCGGCTCGCAATCTTCTCAACAAGCGTCTGCGGCATGTGGTGTCCCCGAAAACCGGAATGGTAATCGAAGGAACCCTTCGCGGGCAGCCCGGCCGCGCACAGCGCCATGCCACCGCCCACCCGCACCGCCTCAAAATACTCAGATCGTCAACCGGACGTGCTACCGCACCGTCCGGAACCGCCCCAGCACCGCCCGCATCCCCACGCCCGACGGCTTGACCTCCACCACCCGCCGCCGGCTCGGGAGCGCTGCAATCGCTTCGACCACGGTCTCGAACCCGCCCGCCGGATCCAGCCCATGGGCCAGCCACCGCGCCCAGTGTGCATCGAGCTTCTTCACCAGCCGGTCCGCAGGGATCAGCGGCGCCTCGGCCCGCAGCCCCGTAATCAGCTGGTACCCGATCTCCACCACCGACCGCACCTCGTCCCGCGCCAGTTCCGCGTCCCCCGGCCCCATCCCCCGCATCGCCCGGTCCAACCCGTACAGCTCAACCAGCAGGCTCCCACGCCGATCAATCAGCACATCCCCCAGCCCGATCGGACCGTGCCGCACACCCACGGCGTGCGCCGACTCGACCGCTTCCAGCAACTGCGTCACCGCCCGCTCCGCCTCATCCGGCGACAGCTGGCCGCCCTTCTCCCTCACGTGCCGCGCCAGCGTCAGCACATCTCCCGCAGCGCCGGGGAACGGCGTCACCAGCCACGGCCGGTACGCGATATCAAACGCGAACTGCTCGATCGGAAGCACATGGGCATGATCGACCCGGGCGATCTGCTCCACCGCATCCAGGAACCGCCGCTGCGACGCCTTGTCGCGGCACGTCGGGAACCGGTACAGCAGGTGACTCGTCTGCTCGACATCGTGCAGGGCCAGACACCGCTCCGCCAAGTCACAGCGCTCAAGGTCTCGTGTGAGGACGTACGGCCCGAGGCGTGGAAGGTCTGTCAGATCAACCATTCGGCCATAGTCCCTGGTGCCCCACGGTCCCGCCGCGTCACCATGACGCATATCGGAACCCATCCGGACGTCCCGCCAAAACTCGAGCCCTGACGGGCGTCCAAATGCACCGACCCCAAGCTTATGCTCTACAGACTTCGAAGTGTAAAGACCCCTTCAACTTCCGAACGCCCCCCGATCCATACCCCCACCTCACCGGCCAGTCGCCAACCCCGCACGTAGACTTGTACCAAGGCCTCGCCCCCGCGGAACGGCCTGCCCGCCCCCGGCCACGACAGGAGCCTCCTCATGACCCCCCCAACCTCCTCCGCGACCCCCTCCACCCCCACCCGTCCCGCCGCCGCGGCCGGCAAGTCCACCGATCCACTGCAACTCATCGACGTCGACCACGTCCGCTTCTACTGCGGCAACGCCAAGCAGGCCGCCTACTTCTACGCCCACTGCTTCGGCTTCACCTGCGAGCAGGTCAACGACCAGACCACCGGCTCTCGCGACTCCGCCCACTACTACCTCACCCAGGGCAACATCCGCTTCGTCCTCACCTCCGGCCTCACCAAGGATCACCCCGCCTCCCGCCACGTCGCCCTCTACGGCGACGGCGTCAAGGACGTCGCCTTCACCGTCCACGATGCCGCCGCCGCCTACCACCAGGCCCTCAAGAACGGCGGCGAATCCGCCCAGGAGCCCACCGAGCTCCCCAGCAAGGACGGCACCATCGTCACCGCCGCGATCAAGACCTACGGCGAAGTCATCCACACCTTTGTCCAGCGCCCGAACTCCGGCCGTCTCTCACTCCCGGCCGTCAAGCAGGCCCACGGCACCGGCGATGGGCAGTTCATGCCCGGCTTCGCCCAGACGCGACTCTTCAAGAACCTCAACGACTACAACGCCAAGAGCCCCTGCGGCCTCAAGTTCACCGACCACCTCGTCGGCAACGTCGAACTCGGCAAGATGAACTACTGGGTGAAGTTCTACGAGGACGTCCTCGGCTTCAAGATGTTCATGTCCTTCGACGACAAAGACATCTCCACCGACTTCTCCGCCCTCATGTCCAAGGTCATGGCCAGCGGCTCGGGCCTCATCAAGATGCCCATCAACGAGCCCGCCCCAGGCAAGAAGAAGTCCCAGGTCCAGGAATACCTCGACTGGCACAACAACACCCCCGGCGTCCAGCACCTCGCCCTCCGCACCGACGACGAACTCCACTCCATCGCCGCCCTCCGCGCCCGCGGCGTCGACTTCCTCGCCATCCCCGATACCTACTACGACCAGGTCTGGAACCGCATCGAGCCCCTCCTCAAGCAGGCCGGCAAGTCCGTCAAGGAGGACCACCAGAAGGTCCGCGACCTGGGCATCCTCGTCGATGCCGACGACGAGGGCTACCTCCTCCAACTCTTCACCAAGCCCCTCCAGGACCGCCCCACCCTCTTCTTCGAGATCATTTGCCGCCGCGGCAGCCAGGCCTTCGGCAAGGGCAACTTCAAGGCCCTCTTCGAGGCGCTGGAACTGGAGCAGGAACGGCGCGGGAACCTGTAACAGAGGACTGAACGATCATGCTGTTGTGCAGCGCGGCACGCTCCGACTTGGCGCGTGCCCGCTGCATCTGATATCGTACTCCCCGGCGCCCCTGATGCCGCCCATCGCAGCACCGATCAGCCGCACTCACAGGGGTTCCACCACATGAAGCCAGTCGCAACGGCCCTGCTCCTCTCCGCCACGCTCGCGTTCCTGCCCGGCGTCTCAACGATCGAGGCCCAGGCGAGGCCCTCCGACCTGCACGCCGTAAGCCCCACGCCGCTGGCCCAACCCGAACAGCCAAAGGCCGAGCCGGAGGACATCCTGCCCAAGGGCCGGCGTTGGCGCGGCGTCGATTCCAAGAGCATCACCCGCAACGTCGTCGTGACCGAGCGTTCGGTGAAGGACAACACCGCCACACTGGCCATCAAGAACTCGCGAGAGGTGTACACACTCTTCCTTGCGGTGAAGGGATCGGAGATTAAGGTGATCCGAGCCGAGCGAAAGGTCAACGGCCGCTTCACAGACGGCGACCCGGCGCCGGAGTACTCGGTCCGCATCGATAAGAAGGGCGTCCTCTACATCTCGGGCAACGGCCACTTCGACGCCCCGGGTGCCAAGGTCAAGAACAAGGTGTTCCCGCTCAATCTCACCTGCAAACCCGTCAGCGCGGACGATGACGGCAACGCAGGCAAGGGCAAGAAGGGCAACAAGAAGAAAAAGGGCGGCAACGACAGCGACGCCGGCACGCAGGACTGATTCCGATCGGGGATTGCTTCCACCTCGACCGCTCGGCTCTCACCGCAGCGTTTCGCCAGTGGTTGAGCAGCCGCACTCGCTGCAAACACCCCCGCTCCGCGGGTACGCACACCTCTCGCACAGCCCGCGCCGTCGGCGGCTCCGCCGACAGATCGCCCCGCACACGGCGACGACCGCGAACAGCGACAGGCCATACACAAGCGTGTTGACCACAAACCCGCCCCACAGCGGCCTGAGCGGCAACCTCACACTTCGAACCGCAACACCCCGGTCATATGGGCCCAGCCAGCCGTCGGACTCGAACCACGACTCCGGCACAAGCCACAACACCGATCTTCGATCAAAGTACACCATCGACAACATCGGAAGCCCGGCGCAGTCAACGATCGGCTCTGGCGGGAGTGGCAGTGGAATGTCACCCGGCACGTGCCGAATCCGTGTAGTGCCGCGGTACACCGCCCGCCCAACCCCCTGCTCCACACGAATGCCCGTGGCCTCCGCCCACTTACCCTGAACCGCAACGGGCCAGCCCTCGACCCCCGTGCTGCAACCGACCCCTGGCGCTGCCATCGATGCGCACGCCCACGCCACCAGCACATTGACCACCGCGCCAAGCGCGAGGCAGACGCTCGCAATGCGGATCATCTTCATCAACGCCCAGCCTACCACAGCCCACCGCGCATCCGACGTCGCGATCTACAGTGTGCTCAAGGAGAACATTCTTCTACGCCCATGCCCCCCACCCCCACCACCCTCGCCGACTCCGCCGTCGCCGCCGCCTCCAGCGACCCCAAGGGCGACCTCGACCAGGCCCGCCGCGACATCGCCCAGGCACTCGCCGCCGCGCCCACCGACCTCCACATCCTCTTCCTCGCCTTCCAGTTCTACTTCCGCTCCGGTGACACCGACACCGCCGAGCGCCTCGCCCATCGCCGACTCGATCTCGCCCCTCCGGACTCCGCGCACGCCGCCCGCGCCCTCGCCAACCTCGGCGTGCTCGCCCACCACCTCGCCCGCCTCGACGAGGCCGAGTCCCACCTCACCCGCGCCCTCGACATCGACCGCCGGCTCGGCAACCAGGAGGGCACCGCCCGCGCCCTGGCCAACCTCGCCCTCGTCCCCGAATCCCGCGGCGACCTCGACCGCGCCGAATCCCTCTACCTCGAGTCCATCGCCATCGCCGAGCGTCTCGACGGCCCCGCGCCCCAGAAGATCATCGCCGGCGCCCTCGCCAACCTCGGCGACATCGCCCAGGCACGCTCGCTCCCCGACAAGGCCCGCGACCTCTGGACCCGCTCCGCCGCGATCTTCGATCACCTCGGGGTCACCATGTGGCGCAAAGACTTCGAGCGCCGCTGGTCCGAACTCGACCGCTCCGACCTATCGTGACGGGCCCGCCACCTCATTAACACCACGAACCGGAGCCCCGCCATGCCATCCTCCGTCGCGGCGTACGCAGCGCAGTCCGCCACCACCCCGCTCGCGCCCTTCGGAATCACCCGCCGTGATCCCGGGCCCACCGACGTCCAGATCGACATCCTCTTCTGCGGCGTCTGCCACAGCGACCTCCACTTCGCCCGCAACGAGTGGGGCATGACCGCCTACCCCGTCGTCCCGGGCCACGAGATCCTCGGGCGCGTCACCCGCGTCGGCGACAAGGTCCGCAAGTTCAAGGTCGGCGACACCGCCGCCGTCGGCTGCCTCGTCGATTCCTGCCGCACCTGCCCCAGCTGCTCCCGCGGCCTCGAGCAGTTCTGCCAGAACGGGCCCGTCTTCACCTACAACGGCCCCGACACCCACCTCGGCGGCATGACCTTCGGCGGCTACTCGCAGCAGGTCGTCGTCGATGAGGCCTTCACCCTCAAGGTCCCCACCTCCCTCGATCCAGCCGCGGCGGCCCCCCTGCTCTGCGCCGGGATCACGACCTACTCCCCGCTGCGGCACTGGAAGGTCGGCAAGGGCCAGAAGGTCGGCATCGTCGGCCTCGGCGGCCTCGGCCACATGGGCCTCAAGTTCGCCCACGCGATGGGCGCCCACGCCGTCCTGTTCACCACCTCTGCCGGCAAGGCCGAGGACGCCAGGCGATTCGGCGCCGACGAGATCGTCATCTCGAAGAACCCCGCCGAGATGACCCGCCACACCGGCAGTTTCGATTTCATCCTCGACACCGTCTCCGCCGAGCACGACCTCAACGCCTACCTCTCCCTGCTCAAACTCGACGGCACCCTCGCCATGGTCGGCGCGCCCCCCAGCCCACTCCCCGTGAACGTCTTCAACCTCCTCATGCCGCGCCGCCACCTCGCGGGCTCCCTCATCGGCGGCATCGCCGAGACCCAGGAGATGCTCGACTTCTGCGGCTCAAAGAAGATAGCCTGCGACGTCGAGATCATCCCGATCCAGAAGATCAACGAGGCCTACGAGCGGATGCTCAGAAGCGACGTCAAGTACCGCTTCGTGATCGACATGGCCTCCCTCAAGAACTGATATCCCTCGGCACTCGTTGAGCGACCCACCGCTCCCGCCTCCCGGCCTCAGCGGTCGGTCAGGCATGCCACGCGCACCCCACCTCTCAAACCACCCTCCCTTCTCGAACGTAGAATCCAAGGCATCGCCACCGACACGGGAGTCCAATCATGCCCCCGACCAACCCCCCACTCGGCGAAAAGCACTTCTTCACCTGGCTCTCCGAGCAACGCGACCGCCACGACCCCGTCGGCGCCTTCGCCAAGGACGCCTGGCAGGACGCCGCCTTCCCCCGTGGCGTCAGCAGCGGCCAGGACCTGATCACCTACATGGAAAGCCGCGGCGCCAAGCAGAACGCCGTCGAGGCCGCCAAGGAAGCCTGGATCGAGTTCGGCGGCGCCGCCGAGGACTTCACCAAGCCCGACGACGCCGTCGACTGGAACGAGCCCGACGAAGAACTGATGTAAACAGGGCCGCCCCTCTCCTCGGCAATACACACACCGTGCGGATGTGTTGCACACTGCTACGAGAGTCAGTCGCCCCCTGCGAATCCCTGTTCTCGCATAAACAGGACCACCGCAGCGACAGAGTGAGTGCGCCGTGCGCTGGCAGTACGAGGGAGGGGGTGCCGGGGGAACCGCAGGTTCCCCGGCATCAGTGACAGTGTCACGACTACTCACCACACGCCGGACTCAGGTCGCTGTTCTCTGCAGAATCCGCGACCAAGCCACCTGATGCTACTCCCGCTACCACGCACCAAACAAGGGGTTAGTCCACCACGCAACGGTCACGAAGGATAGCGCCATGGCCACAGCCATCTCCAAGTAAAACCTCCTGCGCCAGCTTGATGACACCTTCTCGTTGCGATGCGCAAACGCTCGCAGAGACACATACGCCAGAAGCACGAACGACAAACCAGTAATGGCGATTTGTGTCATGCTCTTGCGCAGCAGCACACGCTCCATTCCCTCGGATAGCGGCCTCGCCACTGCCGCGCCGGGCGCGAACAAAATGGACTTCGCTTCGTCCTGTCGGCTTCCGGCACTCCTCCAACTAACCGCCTTGTATATCGCAGTCTCCACGGCCGTCTCGCGATCCCCCACTTGCCACATGGCGATTGTGTAACGAGCTTCCGAGACGAATACCACCGAGACCAGCGTAACGAGCGAAAGCAGCACAACCAGACAACAAAGCGACAACCACGCTCCACCGAGGAGAAGCACATCCGTATCAACGACTCGAATTGCAACCGTCGATCCGCATTCGGGACAGCGGTCAGTCGAGTCGACCAACTGGTACCGACACTTCGGGCAACGCCAGGCAGAGGGTCTGGTGGATGATTCGTGCAAATGAGTACCCGAGCTGTGCCCGCTTCCTGAAGGTCCCCGCCTGTTGCCGCTGGAGCAGTCGCGGCGAAGAACACTGCGCATAGCGGGTCAGCCATCCACGCGAGTTCCACTCCGTGTACAGATCCGGTCCCGGGGGGGGAACACGGCATCAGCATACCCGCCCTGCCGAACCCTCCAAGGCCTGCTGTCGTGCGGAACACAACTCTTCCCCTTGCATATCGTCATCCGTGCGCCAAATCGCGCCACTACCCCCCTTCCCCCTTGCATCCTCGCCGTCACCCACTATGTTCCTCACATGCACCTTCGGGGAGGACCGGGACCATGGACGACTCGCAGCACAGCCCGCAACCGCAACCCTACAACTTCATCACCGAGTACCTCGCTGCGATGGACGAGGCCGACCGCCGCCAACTCGCCCGCGCCGTGCCTCGACACGAACTCGACCCCGTCCCCCCACCCTCCACCGACACCTTCGATTCCGACCTCCGCGCCGCCCGCGCCGAGTCCCTCTACCTGCTCCGCACCATTCTCCGAGTCTCCGACCACCCCGACAGCCCCGCCGATCGCGCGGCGATCCGCGAATCGCGACTCGCCGCGTGCGCCATCCTGCGCATCCGCCCCGACGGCTCAGACCCAGGCGACCGGCCGTTCCTTCGTCGGCCCCCACCGGATCCGGCGGGTCCGACGCCCCCAATTCCCGAGCAACTCGGCGACTCACCCCGTGCCTCTCCCCCAGTTTGCCAGTATCCTGCCCAGATCGGCCCCGGACTTCCCCCTGGCCCTGTGAGACCACCACATGCTCGCCTGGAAGCGAACACTGCGAACCCGGTCTTCGGAGCGATTCATCGCAACACGGGACGGCCTCGAAGTCGCCGCCGTCGACCTGCACTACCTCGACGACGGCACCGTCAGCGGAACCGTCATCCTGCTGCGGGAAGCCGGCTGGAGCGAGGAACAGGTCCCCGATCTCCTCGCCTCACTGGACGAGGATTTCCTTCCCAATGTCGATCTCGAACGCGGCACCCTGACCTACACCGTCGTCATCGGCGATGTCGTGGCGGCCTACGAAGCCACCGAGGACGACCCGGCCGAATCCTGAGCCCGGCCGCCCGCGGTGCCGACGCCATCTCCTGGACCGCCAGGGTCACCCGTTCGTCCGCTCGAACTCCCTCATGAACTCCGCGAACGCCTTCGCGCCCGCGGCGGGGAACGCGTTGTACGTGCTCGCCCGCATGCCCCCCGTCGCCCGGTGCCCCTTGCACCCGTCGAAGCCCGCCGCGCCCGCCGCCTTGACGAACTTCTCGTCCAGCGCCTCGCTCGGGCACCGGAACGTGATGTTCATCAGCGACCGCGACGCCTTCTCCGCGTGCCCCGTGTAGAACGACGAGGAGTCCAGCACGTCGTAGATCTGCTTCGCCTTTGCCTGGTTGTGCTTCGCCATCACCTCCAGCCCCCCCTGCGCCTTGATCCACTTCATCACCAGCCCGACGATGTACACCGCCGACACCGGCGGCGTGTTGTGCCGCGACCCGTCCTTCGCGTGCACGCGGTACTGCAGCATCGTCGGCACCTCCTTCGGGCACCGCTCCAGCAGGTCCTCGCGGATCACCACGATCGTCGTCCCGGCGGCGCCCAGGTTCTTCTGCGCTCCCGCGTACACCAGCCCGAACTTCGTGAAGTCGATCGGCTTGGAGTAGATGTCGCTCGATGCATCGCACACCAGCGGCACGCCGGCCGGCGGCGTTGGGTCCTTCCAGAACTCCGTACCGTAAATCGTGTTGTTCGAGCAGTAGTGCACGTACGCCGGCGACGCCGAGTACTTGGTCTGCGCCGGCGAGGGGACGTACGAATGGTTCTTGTCCGCGCTCGTCGCCGCGACGTGGAGGTTCCCGAACTTCTTGAACTCCTCCGCCGACTTCTCCGCCCAGTACCCGGTGACGAAGTAGTCCGCCGTCGGCGCCGCCCCGCCCGCCCCGCGCGGCGCCAGGTTCATCGGAATCATGTAGTTCTGGCTCGTCGCCCCGCCGGTCAGGAACAGCACCCGGTAGTTCTTGGGCACGCCCCCGATCTCCCGGAAGTCCTGCTCCACCTCGTTCCAGATCCGGTCCACAACCTTGCCGCGGTGCGAGTGCTCGAGGATCCCGATCCCCGTGTGATCGATGTCCCACACCTCCTGCTGGACCTGCCTCAGAACCTCCTCGGCCAGGCACCCCGGGCCCGCGGACAGGTTGTACGTACGGCCGGCGCTGATGCCGGTCTGGTTCTTGCTGCTCGTGGTCATCGTCGCCATGCCTGCGCTCCGGGTAAGAGTTCAGTTCACTCGATTCTCGGCCCGCCCCGTTTCCTTGTACACCCGCACGATCCGGACGACCTCCTCCGCCACCGCCCGCTGCGCCTGCTCCGTCGACGCCCCCACGTGGTGCGAGCAGTACACGCCGCCCAGCGACGCCACCTCCGGACGCCACGACGCCACCCCCTCGCCCGGTTCGTTCATGAACACGTCCAGCCCCGCCCGGATCTTCCGCCCCGCCACCGCCTCACGCAGCGCCCCATCGTCCACCACCGACCCACGCGACGTGTTGATGAAGTACGCGCCCTCCCGCATCGCCCCGAAGAACGCCCCGTCGCACATCCGCTCCGACTCGGGGTTCGCCGCGACGTGGATCGTCACCGCGTCGCACTGCGACACCATCCGCAGCAGCTCCTCCCGCGTCCGCCCCCCGTACCCGACGCCCAGGTCCAGCGCCCGCTCGGGCGTCATGTTGAGCGAGTGCGCCTGCACCTCCATGTCGAACGCCCTCGCCCGCTTGATCACCTGCCGGCCGATCGCCCCAACGCCGATCACCCCGAGCGTGAGCCCCTTGAGCCCCCTCGCCTTGGAGTACTCCTTCTTGTTCCACTTCCCCTCGCGAGCATCGGCCGTCTGATCCGGCACCCGCCGATCGCACGACAGCAGCAGCGCGAACACCAGTTCGGCCACCGCCACCGAGTTCGTCCCCGGGCAGTTGCAGACCGCGACCCCCTGCTTGGCCGCGGCGTTCGTGTCGATCGTGTCGTACCCAGCCCCCGCACGGATGATCACGCCCAGAGACGCCCCGGAGGCGATCGCCTGCGGCCGCACCTTCTTGGACCGGACGATCAGGACCTTGGGGTCCACCTTGGCGATCGCATCCGCCAGAGACTCGGGCGTCAGCTCCGGCGAGAAGACGACCTCGCACCCAAGGGCGGCGAGCCCGTCGCGTCCAGACTCCTCGAACTGATCGGCGATGAGGACCTTCACGAGCGATTCTAGCCGACGCCGGATTGAAGATGGCGATCCCGCCGGGCACAAGCCGGGCATAAACAAACAGGGCCCCGATCCTGAGGACCGGGGCCCGTTGATGCGTGGGAGTGCCGTCCGTCAGGACGCGGGCATCACCGTTATGACGAACCGCCGACGGGTGGGGTGCCACCGCTGGAAACCTCACGGCCGCCGAAGTCAACCCCACGAAGGCCGGCACGGGTCCACTTGTAGTATCCAGCCAAATCTCGGTCGGCATCGCCATTACGAGCAGGCGGATCCCAAGCAGCGGGCACATAATCGTACAACGTAATTCCCGAAGTATCAGCAGGACCCGATGGATACGCTGTTGGGCTGTTTGGCTGGAACCCTCGATTCGTATTAGCAGTCTTAACGGTCCGTACTGACGAATCAAAGAACAACATCTCGTTTACTGACCCAGGCAAAGCATGATAGCGAGTAAACTTTGTGTGATGCCTCTGAAAATCATCAAAGAGAAGCACCTTTGACCCAGGAAAATCCACTTCAGTCAGCTTGCGCCCGCCCAGGGGGGTATTGCCAGGGATCAGCATGGCGCCGTGATTAGTACGTACCTGCTCAGGCGCTGACACGGTCGAGTTTCCCTGGTCAATTGACCACGAAGCAGGAGACTGGAAATAGGATGACATGAATGGGAAGCGGTGCGCTTGTGCGTCATCCAGTCCAAACGCAAGCCGGTATGACTCAAACTCGGCGCGAGAGGAATGTGCCTGCCAATCCACGAGAGTCCTGTCCTCGGGGCAGACGACCATCTTCTCCGGGAGACGCTGCTGCAGGTAGTCATTCAGTACCAAGTGCCCGTACCGCACATGAGGAAAGAAGTTCGTGAACCGAGGTGTGGTTGGCTCCACCCGTTCCCTCAAGATGTAGGCCGCCTGATCAGCGGCGGCCTGCGCGGCCGTGTTTGCAGTGCCAAACGGATTACCCGGCTGATTACCGGCCCCGACCCTCCACGAGAACGAACAGATCACGTCCTTAAAGTCCGCCCCATACAGATTGTACGCGATTGCGTACTGGTGAAAGTTTGACAAACACTGGGTCTTTCTGCCGGCCTTACGCGCCTCGGCCAATGCCGGCAAAAGAATGCCGACCAGCAGAGCGATGATCGCGATCACTACCAGCAACTCAATCAGTGTGAAAGCGCGGTCTCGCTTGGTTTCCTTGACCATTTTCAGCTCCATGGCACCCCCCACCCCATCCCGGCGAGAGAACTCCCGCCCCTATAACCTACCACACCGTAGGCACGGTGTCCAATGGCACAAACCCGACAACGAATCCCTACCCGACAACATCGGCACGGCACCCGCCGCCAATCGAGCAGGAAGACTGAATTCAGGGCTTCAGCAACCACCGTACTGTTCGCGGCCGGGCCCCTGGAAGATCCCTTCCTGCTGGTGACTTCCACTCCGGAAATCGTTAGGTATACGTCTTGGCTCTGGAGCGCCGGAGCGTCTATCGTGCATGATGAACAGGTGTGGATGGTGGACCCGCCGAGGCCCGGTTTTAGCACGCATCGTTGGAGCCGGGATGTTCCTCGGCATAGCGCTCCTCGTCACAGGGATTGAACAACCACGAGACAAGCCCGCGGCCATCGTCGCGAACGAGTCGATCGAGTGGTCGGAGTTGACGCCCAGGCTTGCCGAGGCGGCGGGGGGCGTTGTGCTTGAAGAGGTCATCCTGGAGCGGGCGTTGGCCAGAGAACTGACCTCCCTTGGGATGTCCATCGACAAGCAGGACATCGAGGAGGAACGGCGGTTACTTGCCGAGTCAGTCGACCGGACCGCCAAGGTCGGATCCGATGAGCGGGTGCGGCTGATCGAGCAGATCCGCGAGGCGCGGGGGCTGGGGCCGGCTCGGTTCGGCGCGTTGCTGCGACGTAACGCCATGCTTCGCCGGCTGGCCCGGGACTCGGTCAAGATCGAGGAGCAGGATCTGCGGCAGGCCTATGAACTGCGGTACGGGCCGCAGTTTCGAACCCGGGCAATCATTGCCAAATCCGAGGTCGAGGCCGCCGCGGCACGGAGCCGGGTGATCGGTGATGGAGGCCGGGCACCCGAGCCCTTTGGCGAGGTGGCCATGCAGGTTTCGATCGACCAGTCCCGATACCGGGGCGGCTTGCAAGAGCCGATCAGCCCCGCGGATCCGGAGACTCCGCTGGCGGTCAGGCAGGCTCTGGCTGGGCTTGCCGCGGGAGAAGTCAGCCAGCCGATTGCCGTCGGTGGGGCTTTCGCCATCATCAAGCTTGAGGAACAACTGCCTGGATCAGGACCCGGATACGACGCGGCGAAGGCCGACCTGGAAGCCGAGGTTCGGTTGGTGAGGGAGCGGGTCGTCATGGATCAGATCGCCCGGAGGCTGCTGGGCGCCAGCAACCCGACGGTGTTCGATGCGGGCATTGACTGGTCGTGGCGGGTGCGGTCGTCCACAAGGAATCCCTAGGTCCAATCCCCAGTGAGGGCACGTTGTGGGCATCCCAACACAAACTTGACACTGGAATGGGGGATTCCCACGTTGCCTTCGGCCGGCCCTCTGGTAGCATGGAAGCCCGCTCGGTGGGCCTGAGGCCACCGGAGCGGGGCGGCGAGCGGTGAAGTACCACGATTGGGAACGGAATGGAAGGCGAGCGCGGCGGGCCCGTCCGGCGCGCGGGTATCAGGCACAAGCATTCATCGTGTTTGGAACACCAACAGGAGGCAGGAAGATGAGCAATCGGATGAAGGTGGCAGTGCTGCTGGCGGCGGTCGGCTTTGCCGCGCCCGCGATGGCGCAGGACAGCGTGTCGGCGCTGACCGGCCTTGCGAACACGGACGCGCTCGATGCGTGGTCGGCGAGCGACCAGCTCAAGACGTACGTGGTCGACATGCAGACCATCACCAGCTCGTGGGGAACGAACTTCGGCTTGGCGCCGATCATCAAGTCCAGCCGCAGCGAGGCCAACTTCACCAACTCGTTGTTCAGCTGCCAGTCCCTGAGCAACATGACGATCACGGCGCCAGCGCCGTACGCGTCGTACTCCCGCTGGTCGAACCCGGGCTTCGGCGTGTTCCCGAACGCGTCGATCAACGCACCGGGCAAGCCGGTCGTGGTCTCGGGCAGCACGTTCCAGATGGCCACGATCTTCTCCGAGTTCGGCACGACCGTCGGCCCCGGCCACAACGCGGTCATCGGCGGCTTCATCAACTACCAGGCGAGCAACCCGATGCGGCTGTATGTGTCCCGCATGGGGATCGCGATCAACGGCGCGAACAACACCGAATCGACAGCCCAGATCGGCACCGGCGCGGTTGACGCCTCGGGCAACGCTCTGTTCCGCGTGGACGACAACGGCGCTGGCACCGCGAACGAGATCCAGCTTCAGAACCTGATACGGGTCCGCATGCGGACGCTCGGCGCCGGCCTGCTGGGTCGGAACACGAGCATCCTGAACGTGCTCAACAACAACATCGATACCGGCCTGACCCAGGCCGACAACCCCGCGCTGGACTGGATCCTCAAGCGCAACGCGACGACGCACAACTGCCCGAACGCGATCCCCTTCGAGCGGGGCCTGGGCGTGACCCGCTCGGTGCTGCTCGATACCAACTTCGGGACCAACTTCGTCAACGAGTCGTCTCCGCTGACGCTCAGTTCGAGCGTGGCGCACCACCCGGCTCCGTGGGTGGACCAGCGGGGGAACACGGCGTACTCGCAGTACACGCTCTTCCCGGGAACGGTCGGCACGTGTGCCTCGGTCCTGAAGAACACCACGACGAATCCGGACGTGGCCCAGGGCATCGGCATCTGGGGCGTCGACACGAACGGCAACATCAGCGGCACCCAGCAGCTGACGCTGCCGGCCTCGGTGACCGACACCGGCGTCTCGCCCAGCTACACCATCAACTTTGACAACACCTACGTCGCGTCCGATCCCTCGGACATCGTCGACGGCTTCGAGGGGCACCGCGGCACCAACGCGTTCCGCGGCGGCCCGCAGGCGGCAGTCGGCCAGGACCAGAACGGCAACCTCATTGTGAGCGGGCTGGTCTTCAAGGACCGCTCGGTCGGAACGTACAACGCGGGATCCAACACGTCGAAGAACTGGCCCTACCAGGTTCTGACGGCGGCCCGGATCGCCTCCGCGGGAGCCCAGCCCCAGTGGCAGGCGGTCGCCTGGGTTCTTCCGGACCAGAGCGCCCCGTCGGGAACCAAGGGCAAGGCCTTCGAGGACGGCAACGGGGTCGCCCTGGGCGAGCTGCGTCCGTTCATCGAAATGGGAGTCGCGGGCGCCTTCGGCCCATCGATCTCCTGCCCGGCGATCGACTCGGTGGGCAACGTGTGGTTCATCGCGTGCTACGACCGGTACGACGAGGTCGGCAATCTGCGGGGCAACCCGAACACGGGCGTGTTCCGCGGCGTGTACAACCCGGCGGCGCACAATTATCGGCTTGAACTGGTCATGCCGACGGGGATCGTGGCCCACGGTGTGAACTCGAACCGCGATTACAAGATCATCTTCCTGAGCATGGTGGACTCGGGCTCGGCCCCGGGCGGCAACTCCTCGTCGTCGCTGTTCTCGAACAACATCAACCAGAGCACGTGGGCCGGCGCCAACCGGGCCTCGCTGCAGACCCGCGATCCGCGGACGATGGGCGGCATGGTGCTGTACGCCAGCCTCATCTACGACGTAAACAACGACGGCACCTTCACCGCGTTGACCGGCGCTCAGGGCGATCCGAACAGCCCTGACCAGAACTACAACGCCCTGATCTTCATCGGCGGCACCGCTCCGCCGGTGATCGGCCCCGACTGCTTCAACAAGACCGCTCCGACGCAGGGCGGGTTCTTCGTGGCGGGCGGCGCGGACGGCACGGCGGACAGCACCCAGTGTGTGGGTGACTGGGACCGCAACGGCACCGTCGAGCCGTCGGATATCGCCCAGTACATCCAGTCGTGGTCCTTCGCGGTGGCGAATCCGGGAACGCCCGGCATCGCGTTGTACGCGGATATCGATTGCAACGGCTTGGTCGAGCCGTCGGACATCGCCGTGTTCATCCAGAACTGGGTCGGCGGCACGACCCCCGGCAACCTGGGCTGCCCATAAGCCCGGCAATCCGGTCTCCTGACTGATTTAGACGCCCGCGTGCGACCCACGCGGGCGTCTTTCTTTTCCAGCGCCCGGCCGCAATGATGTGAGGGAACTGGACGGCAGCACGGGGAGTAGATACTGCTGGGGGAAACCGGGATGAGGCGGCCGTGAACACGATGGATGGGGATGCCGAACCGGGTGTGCCGCCGACCGAGGATGGGGCGACGCTGGTGCACCGCATCCGTGCCGGGGACCGGCACGCCGCCGCGGAGTTCATCGTCCGCTACGGCCCGCGCCTGCGGCGCCGGATCCGGTCGAAGCTCGGCCCGAGCATGAGGCGGCTGTTCGACTCGCACGACATCCTGTCGACGCTGAGTCGCCGGCTGGACACGTTCGTGCGGGACCGCCGACTGAACGTGGAGAACGAAGCGCAGTTGTGGGCGTTCGTCCAGAAGATGGCGGACAACGCGACCATCGACAAGGGGCGGTTGCTTAAGCGGCTGCGATCGGCCGAGGCAGAGGACTCGCGGTTTGCTCGCGAGTTCCTGCGCCGGATCGAGGATGCCGAGAGCACGGAGCGGGAGGGCGGCGAGGTGGTGATCGAGCGGGCGCTGACGCTGATCGAGGACCCTGTCGATCGGCAGATCCTGCTGCTGTGGTTGGCAGGGACGCCGCACACGGTCACGGCGGAGTGCGTCGGGTTGACGGCGGCGACTGTTCGGAAGCGGTGGCAGACGATCAGGGAATGGCTGCGGGGGCACCTTGACCTGGAGGTCGAGCCGTGAGCGTGGCCGGCGTGCTCGAGGAGTTGCGCAGCCGATACCGGCTCCGGCGCGAGGGTGCCGGGGAAGGCGAGATCAATCTGGCCGCGTTCATCAGTGAGATGGAGGTTGCCGACTCGGACCCGCTCGCGGAAGTGATCGAACTGGACGGGCAGTTGCGGTTCGACGCGGGGCTGGCGGTCGACCTGGAGCGGTACCTTGAGGCGGTGCCGCGGCTGGCCGATCGAGATGTGCCCCTCGATGCGGCGATCGAGTACTCGCTGCGGGCACTGACCGCGCGAACGGGGAGCATGGCCCGAGCGGTCGAGGCGCTGACGGCGAAGCATCCAGCGCTGGCATCGGCGATCCGGGACGCGGCGGTGCTCGGCGAGAGCGTGGTGCTCGCAAGCGACCTTGCGGAACTGGATGGGACCGGCGAGGTGCCGGAGTTTCCGCGGGGCTTCGGGCCGAGGCTGCCGACGGGGCGGCCGCGGTACGTGCTCCGGGAGCGGCTGGGGCAGGGGAGCCACGGGGCGGTGTACCTGGCAGTCGACCGGCAGTTGTCGCAGCAGGCGCGGCCGGCACTGGTCGCGATCAAGGTGATGACGCAGGAGAACGACGCCGGAGCCCGCAAACGCTTGATCGAGGAGGCGGCGAAGGCGAGGCGGATCGAGCACCCCAACGTGGTGCGGATTCTGGACCGCGGCCGCTCGCCCCGGGGCGAGGACTACGTGGTGTTCGAGTATGTGCCTGGCGGGGATCTCGATACGTGGTTCAGGAACCATGTCGGTGCGCTGCCTGCCCGGGAGACGGCTGGGCTTGCTTCCAAAATCGCGCGAGGGGTGCAGGCGGCGCACTCGGCGGGGCTGGTGCATTGCGACCTCAAGCCCGGGAACATTCTGCTCGGCGCGGATGGATCACCGAAGGTGGCCGACTTTGGCGTTGCGGCGCCGCACGAAGAAGGCAAGGGCGCAGAGGGGATGGAGGGGCGACGCGTGGGAAACCTGGCGTTCATCGCACCGGAGCAGTACCGGGCGGAGCCGGGAGCGATCACGCCGGCCGCGGATATCTACGCCCTCGGGGGGATGCTGTACTACCTGCTGACCGAGACACTGCCGAACGGCAGGACAGCGGAGCAGATCGCGCAGACACACGCGAGCATCGGCGGGCGCCAGGTTCCGCCTCGGCTCGAGCGTCGCCGGGGGATCGATCGAGACCTGGAGGCGATCGTGCACCGGGCGATGGCGGTGCGGCCGCAGGCGCGGTACGCCTCTGCGGAGGCATTCGCCGGGGACCTGGAGTCGTGGCTGGCGCATCGCCCGATCGAGTGGACGCGGCCGGGGGTGCTGCGGACGGCGAGGCTGTACGCGCGGCGGCAGCCGACCGTTGTGCTGGTGGCGGCGCTGCTGGTGATCGCGGCGCTCCTGATCGGCGGGCTCGCCGGGTTTCAGTTGGCGATGAGCCTGACGAAC
This sequence comes from Phycisphaeraceae bacterium, assembly GCA_019636655.1. Classification (NCBI taxonomy): domain Bacteria; kingdom Pseudomonadati; phylum Planctomycetota; class Phycisphaerae; order Phycisphaerales; family Phycisphaeraceae; species Phycisphaeraceae bacterium. The sequence goes on from JAHBXB010000001.1 coordinate 701,489, forward strand.
CGGGACCTTGGGATTCCTGCCGCGGGACGGTGAGCGGGCGACGGACGGGCGGGATTAGAGCCCGAAGATCCCGACGAGAGTGGCGGTAATGGCGAGGGCGGCGGCCATGAGCGACTCGCCGGCGATGAGGCCGGAGGCGAGACCGACGTTGTACTTGTCGGCAGAGCGGCGGTGGAGCAGGTTCCAGACCATGATGATGACCGCGCCGATGAAGAACGCGAGGGCGTTCTGGAAAGGGAGCACCCAGGCGAGTCCGATGCCGGTGGCGGAGGGCATGAACCGGCGTGCCTTGGGCGGGAGGAACTTCTCGATGAGCGGAAGGACGATCCCGACTCCGGCACCGATAAACAGCGACCAGACGGCCGAGGCGGGGAGTTCGCCCACGCCCTTGACCAGCCCGCGGGCCACTGTTTCCCAGACCCGCGTTGCCGGGAGCGCGAAACTCTCGAGTTTGGCGCGGGTGGGGACCATGAGGTACCAGATCGGGACGATGGCGATGGTGCCGAAGAAGACGCCGTAGAACTGGGCGAGGAACTGCTTGCGGGGGTTGGCGCCGAGGAGGTAGCCGGTCTTGAGGTCGGTCAGCAGGTCGGCCGATGATGAGGCGCTGTTGGCCGCGATCCCGGCGGAGGCGAGGTTGGCGGAGATGTTCTGAGGGGCGAGGGCGGCGAAGAGCAGTTGCATGACTTTGCCCATGGCGCCGACGGGCGTGGTGTCGGTCTCGCCGGTCGCGCGGCTGGCGACAAGCGAGAGCACGAACGACATTGCGACGGCGATGAGGCCGGCGTACCACGAGACGTTGAAGGCCTGGATCTGGAGCCAGACCATGGCGATGGTGATGGGCACCATGCCGTAGATCATCCAGGATCCCGGCACTTCGATCTCCGCGTGTGATGCAGTGCTGCCGCCGGCGGCACGCTTCACACCCATGAACGCGCGGGCGATCGTGCGCCACTGCAGGGCCACGCTCATGAGGCTCGCGAAAACCATGACGGCGGTTCCGCCCCAGAGCGACCACCGGGTGATCGTAATGGTGCCGCCGCCCCAGTTCCAGATCAGGTTCGGCTTGTACCTCTTCCGGTCGAACTCGGTCTCCCACGCCGTCTTCGCCTCGGCCTCGGAAGCGCCCGCGGCGAGAACCTTGGACTTCTCGGCGTCGGCTGCGGCTATGGCGTCGCGGTTGGAGTAGGCGGTGGCGGCGAGGGGTGCAGCGGCGGCGCCGATGGCCTTGCCGACATTCTCGGCGCGTTCGGCCGCGGGCTTGGTCGTCGCACCGGCGGCGGCGATCGCGTCCTCGACGGATTGCTCGGCGGCGGTGCGGATCGGGGCCGGGTCGATCTTGAGTTCGGCGGCGGCGGCGGCGACGGCCTCGACGGCGGCAGTCGCGGCGGCCTCGGGGGTGGCCTGGCCCTTGGCGGCTACGAGCGCCGCTTCCTGTACGACGATCGCGCCTCGCTCCATGTGCCGGGCGTCCATCCTGGCCAACTCAGGGCCCACGACGGCGTAGAGGAACAGCGAACTGAGGACCAGCGAGAGGCTGATGCGCATGCCGACGATCATGCCCGCGGCGATGAGGAGTGCGGAGGGTTCGAAGGCGAAGCCGTTGGCGTGGCGAGCTCCCGGATAGGCCCTGTCGAGGAAGTTGAATTGAACATCGGTGGGAATGCGGAGGAACCAGATCTTCTCGAAGAGGCGGCGGAGGAAGCCGACAGCGCCGAGGACATCGTCACCAACACGGAGGAATCCGATGAGCAGCCCGGCGGCAAGGCCGGCGATCAGGACGTAAGCCTTGCCCACGGCGTCCTTGCTCTCCGAATAGAGGCTCTTGAGCGTTTCGGCCGCGGCGGTGCCGGTGGGGAAGGGGAGTTGCTCGTGGTTGATCTGCTGGCGCTTCATCGGGATGGCGAGGAAGACGCCCATGAGCCCGGTGCAGAGCGTGAAGACGACGACGACCCAGACGGGCGTGACGTCCCAGGTGTGTAGGTTCTCCTGCCACTTGCGAAGGGCCTCGCCCTGAAGCCCTGCGGGCGGGTCCTTGAGCAGGACGAGGGCGCCGAACATGGTGGCGATGGTCGAGCCGGTGGAGTACCCCGCCGCGGAGGCGGTGGAGGCCATGCACGCGTTCTCGAGGATCGACATCTGGCTGATGTTGCCGCCCGAGGTGAAGCGGACAAAGTTCCAGATGACGAACGAGAGGACGCAAGCGGTGATGGCGATGCCGAAGGCCCAGCCGATGCTGAGCGTGGTGTAGAGGTTGGCGGCGGACATGATCATGCCGAGGAAGCCGCCCATGATGACGGCCCGCCAGGTAAGCTGGGGCATGCGGTCGCCCTGGTACACGTACTTGTACCAGTGGGCGTCCTTTTCCTCGGGGGTCGCGTTGTCGGGGAGCGGCGGAGGCTTACCGCCGCGGAGCATGTCCTGCTCGTCGATCATGTCGCTGGTTTCGACGGGTTGCCTGGACATGTGCTGTGGTACTCCGCTCGCTCTGGGCCCCCCATTGGGCCCGTTCAAACGAAAGACCGATCGGCATTCGCTGCCGATCGGCGTGAGCGGAAGGTACGCGATGCGTGCGGTGGTCGCAAGCCGGGAAACGGCCGGCCGAGAAGCCGACCGTTCGCCATACAGCGTTCGATGCTACTCGGTGGGGCCGACGGTCGTCGTGATCTCGATCGACCCGTTGGACGTCTGGATCGTCGACGGGGCGATCGCGTCGCCGAACTGCAGGCGAGCGGCGTTCTTGGTCTTGGACACGACCTTGGCCGCGGGGGCGTTGGCGAGGTTGATCCCGCCCTGGGATGTGGAGAGGTCGAGAAAACCTGCGAAGGCCTGGCCGACGGAGAGGCGGACGGCGCCATTGCTGGTCTTGATACGGACAGGGCCCTCGGCGGAATCGGTCATCGCGACGGTGATCGCGCCGTTGCTCGAAGTGCACTGGACGCTCGATGGGGCCTGGTCGACCTTGATGGAGCCGTTGGAGGTGGTGGCGTCGATCTTGCCGCGGCTGCGCGAGACCTCGACTGCGCCGTTGGTCGTTCGGGCGGTCACGTTGCCGTCGTGGTCGGTACAGGTGATCCGCCCGTTGGACGTGGTGATCGAGGCGTCGCCGGCAAGCCCGGTGAGGGAGACGGCTCCGTTGCTGGTCGTGAGGGTGACCCCGCCGGCGTCGGGTAGCTGGATCTCAAAGGAGCAGCTCTCGCGGTTTCGACGCTTGCCGTCGGGCCACTTGGCGTAGATCTCGAGCGCGCCATCGGACTTGCGCTCGGCGACGATGTCCGTTGCCTTCAGCCGGTCGTCGTCTTCGGCGCGGATGACGGCGGTGATCGAGACCGGGCCGTTGGGGACCGCGGTGACGGAGATCCCGCCGTTCTGCGTGGTCACCGCGAGGGGGCTCTGGGGGACGTGGTCGGCGGTCACAGTCCGGGTCTCCTCCTTCAGGGCGGGCTGCGCGATAACGCACCCGCTGAGGAGGGACCAGATCGTGAGGGTCGCGGCGGCAATCGGGACGGCCGGACGGGCGCTGCGGGCGAGAGTTGCGATCACGAGTTGTTCTCCTTGGGGGCCGGCCGTGCCGGGCACCAGCGTGGTTGGGAGGATGGCTCGGCGGGTTTCGCGGGCTACGCGGGGAGTTTGGCGAGTTCGGACTCCACATCGGTCCAGAGCCGGGCGATCGTGGCCGGCCCGAAATCGAAGACGAGGTTCGCGGCGGCGAAGAGCTCGGGCAGCGGGCGGGAACCGCCGAGCGAGAGGGCGCGTTTGTAGGCGTTGATGGCCGCGGCGGGATCCCGGCGGTAGTTGCTCCAGAGTTGCAGGGCGCCGAGCTGGGCGATGCCGTATTCGATGTAGTAAAACGGCACGCCGAAGAGGTGCAGGACGCGGTGCCAGCCGGTCTGGTGGTACTTCTCCAGTCCGGAGTAATCCACGGCCGGCCCAAAGCGTGCGGAGAGCTCGGTCCACTTGGCGTGGCGATCGTCTCTGGAATGGTCCGGGTTGGTGTAGACCCAGTGCTGGAACTGATCGATGTGCGCCACCCACGCGAGAAGCGAGACGATTGCCTCCAGGTGGTTGCGGCGGGCGCGGTCGGCGTCCGCGGGCGAATAGAACTCGTCGAGGAATGGATGGGCGGTGAGTTCCATGGACATCGAGGCGACTTCGGCGAACTCCAGCGGGATGTCGGACCGGTAGGAGAGCAGCGGGTCGGTCCTCGCCAGCAGGGAATGGAAGGCGTGGCCAGCCTCGTGGACGATTGTCTCCACATCCCGCTGCAGGCCCGCGGCGTTCATGAAGATGAAGGGGAGGCGGATCCGGTCGCGGTTGGACTGGTAGCCGCCGGGTGCCTTGCCGCGACGGGACTCGAGATCAAGGCACACCGCGGCGCCGGTCGGCGCCGACTTGTCGCTGCGGAGGGCCTCGAAGAGCGTTGCAAGGGAGGGATCGAGCCGGCGGAAGAGGCGGCTGGTGCGTTCGACCAGTTCGGACGGGGTCGTGAAGGGACGGAGGGGGGCACGTCCCTTGATGTCGACCTGCATGTCCCAGGGGCGAAGGGATGAGAGGTTGAGGGCGGCGGCACGCTGGGCGTTGAGCCGCCGCGCGGCGGGGACACAGACTCGCTTAACCCCCTCGGCGAAGGCGTTGCAGGTCGCGGGGGTGTAGTCGAAGCGTCGCTTGGCCTTGAACGCGTAGTCGCGGAAGTCGGGGAACCCGGCGTTGCGGGCGAGGCGGGTGCGATCCGCGATCATCCGCTCGTAGATCGTTTCGATTCGATCGGCGTCCAGGAACCTTCGCTGCGCGACAGCACGCCACGCGTCCTCACGGACGGCCCGATCGGTCTCTTCGTTGAAGCGGGCCATCTGGGGGAGCGTGCGCTCCTCGCCCTGGTACGAGACGGTCATGGCGCCGCAGATCCGGGAGTACTCCTGGTCGAGCTTGGTCAGCCCGGTCTCGATCGGGATGTTCTCCGGGCGGAAGAGCTCGACACCGACGCGGAGATCGCGGAGATAGACGGTGTACCTCGCTTGGTCGAGTTCTTCCGCGAAGGGACTCTGCACGATCTTCTTGTCCAGTTCGAACGAGACCTCCTTCACCTTGGGCTGGACGTCCTCCACGAACCCGAGGTAGGCCTTGGAGACAGCCTCGTCGTCGGTGTGGCAGGTCATGGTGATGTAGAGGACCGACGCTGCCTCGCTGACGGCAGAATCGAGCTCGCTCCGGTCGAGGATCAGCCGCTCCAGGTCGGCCGCGGAGTGGAGGTCGCGGTCGATCAGTTCCCGGTACAGGGGCTCCAACGCCTCCCAGCGGGCGGCATCAAGATCCTGGGGCACGATGGCGGACGCTGGGGCGAAGGATGGCAGCATGAGGTATTTGGTGCGAAGGGAGCGGTTGGCGGCGATGTGAACGGGATGGTATCGGTACGAGGTCCGAATACCCCCTCCCCCGGGAGGGTGGGGCTCAGGGTATCAGCCGCCGATCTCGCTGGCACCCCGGACCGGCTGCACAGTGAAGACTTCGGCGTCCCGTCCATGGATCGTCGGGTACTGCCCCGCGACGGCGGATTGGATGCGAGAGACGGCTGCGGGCTCCGCGATCGCGATGGCGCAGCCGCCGAACCCGGCGCCGGTCATCCTCGCCCCATACACACCAGGCGTGGAGCAGGCGATCGCGACCAGCGTATCGAGTTCAGGGCAGGAGACCCGGAAGTCATCGCGGAGCGACTCGTGGGACCGCTGGAAGAGTTCGCCGATGGCGGACAGGCCGGCGGGGGCGTCGAGAGAACCCGCCGCAATCCGATCTAGCAGGTCCGCTGTTTGACGCACTCGGTCGATTTCCGTGACGACATGCCTGGCAAGCCGCCGTTTGTCAGGCGGGATGCGTTCACCTGCCGCGGCGAGCATGGACTCGTCCGCATCGCGGAGGGACGGGAGGCTGAGGGCGGCCGCGGCGGCCTCGCAGGCGCGCCGGCGCTCGGCGTAGTCGACGCCCGCGAGGGAGCGGTGGGTGTTGGAGTTCATGACGACAATCGCCAGGCCCTGCGGGAGGGGCACAAACCGGGTGGCGTGATCGCGGCAGTCCAGCAGCATCGCGTGCCGCGCGCGGGCGAGCACGACCGCGCACTGGTCCATGATTCCGCAGGGAACACCGGCGAACTCGTGCTCCGCTCGGCGGCAGGCCATGGCGAAGCGGCGTTTGTCGACGTCGGCGCGGCCGGCGGCCGAGAACGCGCCGGCGACAGCGGCCTCGATCGCGGCGGAACTGGAGAGCCCGGCGCCGATGGGGATGCTGGAGGTAAGGACCACGTCGAGATTTGGCAGCGGTCGGCCATTGGTGGCGGCTTCGGCGCGGATCGCCTCGGCGGCGCCGATGGCGTAGGCCGTCCAGTGCGGGGGTGAACGCGCCGGAGGCGGCGGGAGGAGTGGAGTGGGGATCGGCGCGCGAATGTCAAAGGTTGCCTCGCCCGGCAGGTCCGTGGAACGCACGCGAGAGAGAGCGAGATTGGCCGCGGGCGCCACGGACGCGACGACCCAGCGATCGATGGCGATCGGGAGCACGAGGCCGTCGTTGTAGTCGACGTGCTCTCCGATCAGGTTCACGCGACCGGGTGCGGCGAAGGCGGGTCGAGATCTAAAGGCCGTCGAGAACGCATCGGCGGCGCGGGCCGCGAGCGTCGCGATCGACGGCCCGCTCATCATGGGGCGATCATGCCGACCACGGCCGCTACGCCACGGGCCGACTGGACCATGGCCGAGAGCTGCATGCCGAGTTGGATGATGAGCCAGAGCACGACGTGGCAGAGCACAATGAGGGTGGTGATGGTCCGGCTCTTGCGAAACAGGGCCCAGATGAGCACCCAATAGGCGGCCGGGCCGATGACAAACGCCGCCCAGACGCCGACGGCCGGGATGCGGAGGGAGAGCTGGAACGCGAGTTCGAACGCAGAGAACGCGGCGAAGACGCGGGAAACGGCCAGCTCGAAGTTGCCGAACTTCTGCTCGCAGATCCGGGCCGAAACAGCGACCGCCACGACGCCGGTGCCGGTGTGGACCAGCACCTCGTAGATCACCAGGAGCACCGAGCCGACGATGAGCCAGAACGACTTGCCCGCAGGAACGTTGACGCCCGCGGTGATCATCGCGGCCAGGAAGAAGACGGATCCGAGGATCAGCAGGGCCTTCGGGGAGCCCCACGTGGGCACGACGAACGGCTGCGGTTCATCGGGCTGGTATTCCTCCGCCTGCTTCGTCGACCGGGCGACGTTGGCCCGCATGTCGTAGCCACACTTGAGGCAGACGACATCGTCGGGACCCATCGGGGCGCCGCACCGGAGGCAGGTGTTGTCCTCCAGTTCCAGGATCGGGGCCGCATCGATCTTGGGCGCCTCGGGGGGGCGGGTCGGGGCGGCGGGATCTGGCGTGCTGGGGTCGGGAGTGGTGCTCACTGGAGTAGTCTATGGGGAAGTCGGCGCCGCAGTTCACCGCGGCTGGTCGAGGTGCGGACCGTCCCACCTAGACTGGGCCCATGAGCACGATGATCGATTTTGATCCCGACGCGGCGGCGCAGCCGGGCACCGGTGTCTTTGGTCTTCCTCACTCCCGCGACGAGTCGAGGATTGTGCTGATTCCGGTGCCGTTCGACGCCACGACGTCGTACGGAGGGGGGGCCTCGAAGGGACCGGCCGCGATCCGCGCCGCATCGGCGCAGGTCGATCTTCACGACCCGCAGTTCGGCGAGATCTACCGGCACGGCATCTTCATGGAGAAGGAGCACGCCAAGATCCGGCGCGCCAGCCGCGAGGCTCGGAAGGCGGCCAAGCCGGTGATCGAGGCCGGGGGCGCCGGGCCCGGCGCGAAGGGCCGGATGGGCCGGGCGCTTCGCGAGGTGGATCGCGCGGGTGAGGCCGTCAACGCGTTCACCAGGGAGCGTGTGAACCGCGTCCTGAAGGAGGGGAAGATCCCGGGGCTGGTCGGCGGCGACCATGCCACGCCTTTCGGCGCGATCCAGGCGTGCGCCGAGTTCACGGCGGCGACAGGGGAGCGGCTGGGGATCCTCCACATCGACGCCCATATGGACTTTCGGGAGGCCTTCGAGGGCTTCGCGTGGTCGCACGCATCGATCATGCACAACGTGCTCACGCGGATTCCCGAGATCGGGTCGATGGTGCAGGTCGGGCTGCGGGATGTCGGGAAGCGGGAGATCGAGTTTGCACAGGCCCGATCGGGGCAGGTGTTCCCGCACTTCGACCTTGACTGGACCCGCGAGATGCTCGATGGGAGACCGTTCGGCGACCTGTGCGCACGCGCAATCGAGCCGCTGCCGGGATTTGTCTACGTATCGTTCGACATCGATGGGCTGGACCCTTCGCTGTGCCCGCATACCGGGACGCCGGTGCCGGGAGGGCTCTCGTTCGCGCAGGCGTGCCTGTTGCTGGGCGCACTCAAGGCGTCCGGGCGGCGCGTCGTCGGGTTCGACCTGGTCGAGGTCACTCCCGGGCCCAAGGCGGGGACGAGCGAGCCGGAGTGGGACGCGAACGTCGGGGCGAGGGTGCTCTACAAGCTGTGCGGGGCCTGCGTGTGAGCGGGCGGGCTACGGGGGCGTGAGGCCCGCGACGTTGCCGCCGGAAAACAGGCTGATCATCGCGAAGTAGAAGGCGCTGCTCACGCTGGTGCTCAGCGCTTGCAGCGGCCGCATGCCGAGGATGAAGTAGAGAATAAACAGCAGCGACAGGGCGTGGGCGGCGGAGGGATTCGAGTAGAGGCGCCGCAACGGTGGAATGAAGTCGGCGAGGATCCGGGAGCCGTCGAGGGGCGGGAGCGGGGCCAGGTTGATGACGAAGAGGATGGCGTTGAGCATCCCGCCGGTGAAGAGGAACGTCGACATGTTGCCGCGGAACGTCGAAGTGGGGAGGTAGAGGTTCCACCCGTTCACGTCGGTGGCGACGATCCATGCCGCGCCGCTGGTGAGGAGCAGCGCCGCGAGGAGGAGGTTGACCATCGGGCCTGCCGCGGCAACGAGGGCGCCCGAGTAGCGGCCGCGCGTGCGGGAGAAGTCGACCGGCATCAATCCCCAGGCGATGCCGATCAGGGCGAACATCGCAAGGCTGAACGGACCCATGTGGACCAGGGGATTCCAGGTCATGTGGCCCGTTTCAATGGGGGTGCGGTCGCCGAGACGGATCGCGGCCCAGCCGTGGCCGAGTTCGTGGAGGCAGATCGAGAAGATCACCCAGAAGACCCAGGAGATGAGGGTCATCGGCCCGGCGTGCTCAAGGACTGTTGTAACCCACCAGTTCAACTCAGGGCTCCGTGCTTCGCGGTCGGGAGTGCATGGGCAGAATATTCGGGGCGGATCGCGGTGTCACGGAAAGAGAACGGGCCCGGAATCGCTCCGGGCCCGCGAACGAACTTGGGGGTGAGGTGGCGTCAGGCGGCCTTTGCTGCGGTGGCGCGGGCGGCCTTCTGGGCCTTGGCCATGATCTCGTCGAAGACCTTGGGGTCTTCGATGGCGATCTGGGAGAGCATCTTGCGGTTGAGGAGGATGCCGGCGAGCTTCAGGCCGTTGATGAAGCGGCTGTAGCGTTCGCCCCGCATCCGGCAGGCTGCGGTAATGCGGGTGATCCACAGGCCGCGCATGTCGCGCTTGCGGTTGCGGCGGTCGCGGTAGGCGTAGCAGCCGGCCCGCTTGATGGCGTGCTCGGCCTGGTATCGGTGCTTGCTGCGGACGCCGAAGTAGCCGCGGGCCTCTCGGAGGATGCGCTTGCGGGCTTGGGTTCGGGCGGCGCCTTTGCGAACTCTGGGCATTGGAGGACTCCGTCATTGGCGTCCGAACGGGGCGTCGCGTCAGGAGGCGGCGTCTTGGGGCCCGGCGGACAGCGATTGGGCGTGAACTACTTGGTGGCTTCGGCCTTCGCCGCGGCGGCCTTGCGGGCGGCCGGGGAGGGGCTGCGGCGGCGGGCCGTCAGGGGCTGGTCCCGTCCGCGCAGACGGCGGTACAGGAGCCGCTCGAGCCGCTTGGCCTCCGGGTTGGAGAGGAACTTGTCCTGGCGGAGGTGGCGGAGGCGCTTGGCGCTCTTGCTGGAGCGAAGGTGCTTGCCGTAGGCCTTGTTGTGACGGACGAGACCGGACTTGGTGATCTTCATCCGCTTCAGGATGCCCTTGTGGCTCTTGTTCTTGGGCATGGCGAACCTCTTGGACACCGCGTCAAGGACGCGGGGGCTTGGTGCTGAACAACCCCCCACCGTGAATGGGACGGGAAGCATAGACACCACCCCGGGGGCCAGCAAGTTGGCGTGTTTCGGGGGCGGAAACGGAGGAATTAGGGGCCGACGTGGGAGTCCTCGGCTGAACCGGGAACCTCCTTGCCCGTGATCGGATCGGCCTGGCCAGGATCGGCAAGGCGTGCGACCAGATCCTCGACACACCGTGGGAGCCAGATGTTGTCGCCCTGGGCGTCGACCGGCGACCGCATCCACACGACGGCGCCATCCCCCATGAGCACATTCTGGCCACGCTCGTTGTGGTTGAACGAACTGCCGAAGGGGTTGAAGGTCAGGGTGTGGAACGAGCGAACGACGACCGGGGAGCGGTCGGCGAGAATGACGGACTGAGCATTCCCGGTGGCGCTGCGGTCAATGCGGCCGAAGAGCACGATCGGGCTGTAGGAGACGTGATCGAAGGACTGCCAATCGAACGCGTTCGGTGGCGCTTTGCCACGCTTGGCATCCGGATTGCCCGAGCACGCAAGGTCGTCCAGTTTGGCGTAGCCGGTGCGGATGACGGTGTAGGCGTTGGCGGAGTTGGAATGCTCGGGCTTGCGGCCGACAAACCACCAAGGCTCGCCCGCGCGAGAGGCGGAGGCGAGCGGAAGCGAGTCGCGGCTGTCCTTCGAGTACTGCCCGAACGCCAATCCCGCCGCCATGAGATTGGTCGAGCAGGCCAGCCGACGGTTCGTTTCAACAACGCCCGACATGACCGGAACCACGACGGCGGCGCCGATCAGGAGGAGCGCGGCCACCGAGAGCAGATCCGAGAAATGAAACCGGCGAATGTTGGGGGTATCGGCGGGCGGGCGAAACCGGAGGCCGCTTTCAGAACGCCGGGCCTCGGAGGCGACCGCTGAGAGCGTTCGTGCGATGAGCGCATCGGGCGACATGGCGTCGAGGCTGACCGTTTCCGGAGAGACCAGTTCGAAGATCTGCTGAGAACGAGCAGCCCGATCGCGCAACGGCGTAGGCACGGAATCGACGTCGAATCGGGACTCCAGAAGGGCGTCGACGGCGGCGATGTCCGGCTCGCAGAGGACTGTGGCATCCTCGCCGATCGCCTCAAGCCGGGCGATGCGGAGGAGGGTCATGTCGGCCAACAGGCCGTCGCCGCTGGTATCGCAGGGCGTATCGAGGAGAGAAAGCAGGGCGACCGCTCGCTGAGCAGCGGGCCGGCAGGATTCTGAGACTGAGTCGCAGTTCCAGCCAGCATTGATGAGAGCGTCGATGGCCGCGGCGTCGTGCTCGGCCAAGCCCGGAAGGTCGAGGGGTGACTCCATGCCGTCAATGAAGTCGGGGCTGTCAGGAGAGGGATTCATGAACCGGTCGATTCCTTCGTTACCGTCTGCCATTTCCTAGCGAACGCGGCGACAGCTGAATGCAGGCGGGACTTGACCGTTCCGAGAGGGATCTCGAGGGACTCTGCGATCTGGTTGTAGCTGAGCCGCTGAAAATAGGCGAGCACCAGAATTTCCCTGAGGGCGTAGGGCAAGCGGTCCAAGACCTCCTGCACATTCCTGTCGCGTTCCCGGATGTCGAGAGCGGCTCCCGGAGGGTCGACATCGACCTCCATGAGGTCCACGTACGTCCGGCGATCGCCGTCCGCACCGTGGCCGCCCGCGATCGGCGCGGACAAGTCCAGGGTCCGGCGCCGGGTTGTCTTACGTAGCGCATCACGCGCCTTGTTCGCGGCGATTGTGAAAAGCCATGGTTTGAACCGGCGGCTGGCGTCGAAGGACTCGGCCGACAGGTGAACCTGGAGAAAGGTGTCCTGGAATGCGTCCTCCGCCGCGGCTCGGTTACCGGTCAGGCGGACAAGAAACCGGACAAGGTCGTCGTGGTGTCGCCGGACAAGGATGGGGAATGCGGACGAATCGCCATCCCGATAGGCTGAGACCAGTTCCTCGTCGGTTCGTTCGTTTGGTGCGGGCATAAGGGGTGAAAAACCCGGGGGGAATCCCGGAAGCGCGGGTGAGGGGTTTTATCGGGCGATTGGTGTCAACGTGCTGGAAAGGGGCTCTGGCGACGTCCCGACAGCAGTCTCGACCGCCGGTAGAACGACGCGGACGGCAATCGTACCATGCCAGCGAGAAGTTAGGGATCACAAATCTATACACGGGCCGGGATGGAGCGGGTGGCCGGCCTTGGGGAAGTTCATGGGCGTTCCGATCAGTCAGATGTGGACGGTTGCCACGTACGTTCTGAAGCAGAAGCTCCGTGGCAACCGGCGGTACCCGCTGGTGCTCATGCTTGAGCCCCTGTTCCGGTGCAACCTGGCCTGCGCGGGGTGCGGCAAGATCCAGTACCCCCCCCACATCCTGAAGCGCCAGCTCACGCCTGAGGAATGCGTGAAGGCCGCGGACGAGTGCGGGGCGCCGATGGTGTCGATCCCCGGCGGCGAGCCACTGCTGCACCCGCAGATCCGCGAGATCGTGGCCGGCCTGACGGCTCGCCGGAAGTACATCTACCTGTGCACCAACGCCCTGCTGCTCAAGGAGAAGCTGGAGGCGGGGTGGTTCAAGCCCAGCAAGTACCTGACGTTCAGCGTGCACATGGACGGGCAGGAGGAACACCACGACTTCGCGGTCTGCCGCGAGGGGACGTACAAGACGGCGGTCGAGGGGATCGCGCTGGCGGTGAAGATGGGGTTCCGCGTCACGACGAACACGACGCTGTTCGACGGTGCGGACCCGAACTCGGTGCGCCGGTTCTTCGATGAGATGATGGGGCTCGGGGTCGAGGGGATGATGGTCTCGCCGGGGTACGCGTACCCCAAGGCGCCGGATCAGAAGAGCTTCATGCGGGAACGGCAGAAGACACGCGACTTCTTCCGCATGCTGCTCTCCAACCGGAAGGAGACGTGGAAGTTCAACCAGAGCCCGATGTTCCTCGAGTTCCTGATGGGCAAGCGAGAGTTCGAGTGCACCCCCTGGGGCATGCCCACGTACAACATTTTCGGGTGGCAAAAGCCGTGCTACCTGCTGCAGGACGGGTACGTGGACTCGTTCAAGGAACTGATCGAGACAACATCGTGGGATCGCTACGGCCGGGCGAGCGGCAACAAGGCGTGCCAGCAGTGCATGGTGCACTGCGGGTACGAGACGAGCGCGAACGACTACACCTTCGGGTCGGTCCGGGGCATGCTCGCGACGGTGAAGGCGCTGGTCACGGGCCGCTACGCCGACGAACCCGCCGCGGCGATGCTCGCGGAGGAGTCCAAGCGTCCGCACGGACCGCTCGTACAACTGGGAATCAGCGTCGAGCCCAAGGCCGGCGTCAAAGCCGACGGAGCAGTCACGGCGGCGTAGTGTTCTAGCGGAAAAACCCGGGTGTACTCGCGGTGGGCTGCCCGTAGAATTCGGGGCGCGGCTGTGAGTGCATGCCCATGAACGATGACGCCAATCGAAGACTCGCATCGGAGTTGGCCGCGAGGCGGGCCTCGGCGAGCCATGCGCCGCCCGAGGGGCTGCCGACATCGAGGGGGGCGGAGTTGTCCACCGTCAGTGTCCCCGAGCCGCTGAGGCCGATGTTCCAGCGTGCCCAGGAGTACGTGCAGCGGTACTTCTCGCACCGGATCGAGGATCCGACCCGCAGCACGATCACGATCTCAGGAGAGCGGTACATCCTGGTGCGGGCGGCGTCGATGTCGGTCGAGTTCTTCGATCTTGTGAAGTCGCTGTACCAGGACCACGGGGCGGAGGAGGCGAGCGCGGTCGCAGGGAACCTGCTCTTTGACATCGCGCACGCGATCGGCCGGGCCGATGCGAAGAGCTTTCATGCGCGGATGGGCGTGACGGATCCGATCGCCCGGCTGTCGGCGGGGCCGGTGCACTTCTCGTTCTCAGGGTGGGCGTTCGTGCGGATTCTTCCGGAGTCGATCGCGGCGCCCGACGACACGTTCTGCCTGGTGTACGAGCACCCCTTCTCGTTCGAGTCCGATTCATGGATCAAGCAGGGTCGTCGCGCGCCGGGTCCGGTGTGCATCATGAACAGCGGGTACTCGGCGGGGTGGTGCGAAGAGTCGTTCGGGATGCCGCTGGTCGCGGTCGAGGTGGAATGCCAGGCGTGCGGTGACCCGTGTTGCCGGTTTGTCATGGCGCCGCCCGATCGGATCGAGGCGCACCTCGCCGCTCACCGGGACAAGAACCTGGGCCTGGGCCCCACGGCGACACGGGCTGCGCCGCGCGTGCCGAGGTTCTTTGAACGCAAGCACATGGAGCAGTCGCTGCGCGAGGCCAACCGCATGCTGGAGTGGCGGGTGCGGGAGCGAACCGAGGAGTTGGAGCGAGCCAACAAGGACCTCGCCGCGAAGGTCGCCGAACTGGAGAAGGCGAAGCGGCGGCAGTCGCGCCTGATGCAGGAGCTGGACCACAGGGTCAAGAACACCCTTGCCGGAGTGATCGCGGTCGCGGAGAGCACTCTGGCCGGCGCAGCCTCGATCGAAGACTTTCGCGCGGCGTACCTGGGCCGGATCCATGCCCTCGCACGGGTCCACGAGTCGCTGACACAGTCTCACTGGATGGGGGCCGATGTGGCGGAACTGGCGGAACTGACACTCCGGCCGCATGCGAGACCCGATGGTACCGGAGTGCAGACCCGTGGCCCATCGGTCTTGCTTCGCGCCGAGGCGGCGGGGCCGCTGACGATGATGCTGCACGAACTGGCCACCAACGCGCTCAAGTACGGCGCGCTGTCGGTTCCTGACGGTGAGGTCGTACTTGAGTGGTCGTCACGCGAGACCGCGGGCGAGCCGGACGGCATCGCGCTGGAGTGGCGCGAATCAGGGGGGCCACCGGTGGCCCCCCCGGCGCGCGAGGGATTCGGGTTGTCACTGATCCGCGGAATGGCCGAGTACGAGTTGCGCGGCACGATCAGCGTCGGCTTTGCCGCGGACGGACTGACGTGCCGCGTCGTCCTTCCGGCCTCGGCGCGTGCGACGGAATCAGACGACAGCGATGAGTGATCGCCACACTGGGTTCCAGCAAGACCGCCAGACCGCTAAAGAATGTCGCTGGGCAAGCGGTGGAGACTCCCCCGTTGAGCCGCCGCGTGACGATGCGATGATGCCTGGGCACACCACCTCGCTGCCGGAACCACCCCCACCCCTCATCCGTAGCGCTCCGCGAACAGCCCGCTGCGCCCCATCCCCGATCGGTGGTGACAATACCCCGTGAGCCGTCCCCGCCAAACCCGTTCCCGCCGCCGCTACCACCTCCGCGGCCCCGGCCTCGCGTACATCGGCCTCTCCCTCCTGATCGCGCTGGGCGCCTTCAACAGCCAGAACAACCTGCTCTTCTGGGCGTTCTCATTCACCCTCGCCCTGCTCATCGTCTCCGGTTTGCTCAGCGGCGGCATGCTTATGGGGATTGCAATCACCCGTGAGGCCCCCAGCCGCGCAGTCGCCGGGCACCCCATCTCCATCGCCTACGCGCTCTCCAACCGCAACCGCCTACTCCCGGCGTTCGCCATCGAGATCGTCGATACCGCTCTGCCACCCGCCCCGGCCGACACCCGCTCGATCATCGCCTTCGCCCCATCAATCGGAGCCCGCGCCGACGCGACGGCCCGCGCCTTGCTTCGCCCGATGATCCGCGGCCGATGGCGCCTCGTCTCGGTGCGGCTCGAGAGCGGATTCCCTTTCGGCATCTTCCGCAAATCGATCGAGTTTCCCCTCACCAGCGAGATCCTGGTCCGTCCGGCGCCCATTGCCCCGGATCCCGCCATCCTCGCCCACCTTGACGATCTTCGGCGCCTGGGCGAGCGCACCCGCGACCGTCCCGGCTCCGACGGCGAGTTCTTCGCCCTCCGCGAGTACGTCAGCGGCGACTCCCCCCGCCTCCTCGCCTGGCGGGCCTCTGCCCGCCGCGGCGAGTTGCTCGTTCGTCAGCCGGGAACCGTGGCACGCGCCGGCGTCCTCGTCGACCTCGACCTCCCTTCCGCCGGCCTCCCTGCCGACGCCGAGCACGCGATCTCCCGCGCTGCCGGGCTCATCATCGAGAGCGCCCGCCGCGGGATGGAGGTCGGCCTGGTCGTCCGTTCGTACGGGATAGCACGTCCGTGCCGCCTGACCGAGGCTCACGCCGCCCGCCTCCTGGACGACCTGGCACAGATCGACCTGGCGAACCCGGCCCTCCCCTATCCCACGCCCTTCCGCATCCGGCCGCAACCGTCGCTCCCCTCTGGCGTCCACCGGCTCGTGATCTCCGCCGCCGCGCCAGCCCCGGCGACGCCCGCATGAACCACTCTCACCGCCTCAACTCGATGCTCTTTGCGACCGCAGCCGCGGCGGCGATCGCGTACTGCGTCGCCGAGCCCGCGCCGCGGCTGGGACTGTTCTCCGTCGCTTGCATCATCGGTGCGTACGTCGCGGCCCGCTCGCGGATCACGTCGGTGCCCCGCATGGTCACCGGCCTGGTGGTCCTCGGCGCGATCGCTCGCGTCACCCTCCAGGTCCTTGCGGACAGTCATCAGGAGAACCTCGTCTCATACCTCGCCCAGTTCCTCGTGCTGGTGATGCTTATCAAGCTGTTTGACCGCCGGACCCCGCGCGACGACGGCCAGCTCCTCATCCTCACCCTCTTCATCGTTATCGGCGCGCTGCTCACCTCGAACGCTCTCCCCGTCGGCCTGCTCGCCCTCGCCTATGCCCCGCTGGCGACCGCCACAGCGATGCTCCTGCAGATCCAGTCCGGCGCCGTCCGCGCGGCCGATGCCGCCGCGCTCATCGGAGCCCCTCTCCCGCCGACCGCTCACTCCCGCCCGCTTCTTGGTCCCTCCGGGCGGCGCCGATTCGTCGGCATCGTCGCAACCGCGGTCGTGATGTCGCTCACCCTCAGCGTCGCCGGTTTTCTCATCGCACCCCGCGGATTCGGCCAGGGTGCCCTCGGCCGCTTCGGCCAGGTTAGTTCCGGCGCCACCGTCGGCTTTACCGACCAGATCCGCCTCGGCTCGCCGGGGCTCCTCGATCCCACCAACACCACGCCCGTCATGGACGTCCTCGCCTCCGACGGCTCTCGCAACGTCGGCAGTCTGGCCCGGCCGCTGCACCTCCGCGGCAGCGTCCGCGACCGCTGGAACTCCGGCCAGCGCACGTGGGAGAGTTCTGGTCCGTCCACCCGCGAGCCGCCCGGGCCAATCCCCGTCCAACTCCCCGGCATCGTCGGCTCCGGCCCCGCCACCACGCTCGATGTGGCGATGCGGAACGCCCCCGGCGACCGCGCCACCTACCTGTTCACCCAGTGGCCCCCCGTCACGATCGAGTTCGAATCGCCCGAACGCCTCTTCCCACCGGGTCCCTCGCTCGTGCTCCAGCGGGTTGGCCGTCCGGGTCGCCTGGAGTACCGCGTCGTCACGCAACCGCTCTCCCACTCCGCCGGCGCGTCCCCAGCACGCCCGACCGCGTTCGCCGATGGCCCCATCGCCGCGCTCGCCCGCGGCACCGCGGGCCTTGGCGACGACACGTCCCCCGTTCCTTTCGAACAGGCCGCCTCTATCGCGTCCCGAATCGAGCAGCACCTCCGCTCCGACTACGCGTACACACTCGAGATGCAGGCTCCCCCCGCCGGCGAGGACCCGATCGAGTTCTTCCTCTTCACCCGCAAGGCCGGCCACTGCGAGTACTTCGCGTCGGCGATGGTCGCGATGTGCCAGTCGCTTGGCCTCCCCGCCCGCATCGTCAGCGGCTACCTCGCCGCGGAGTTCAATGCCGGCACCGGCCGCTACATCGTCCGCGAGTCCAACGCCCATGCGTGGGCCGAGGTCTACGTCGGCAACGGTCGCTGGCGAACGTTCGACCCATCCCCCCCGGGCGACATCGAACGGCTGCACCGCCCCGCGTCGGGCTTGTTCGCGCGGCTCCGCGCCTACTACGAGGCGATCGAGTTCAGTTGGAACAAGTCGGTCGTGCTCTTCGACGAGCAGAGCCGCTCCGACCTGCTAACCAGGGTTCGCTGGTCCCGGCTCTCTCCCGGCAGGCTCGGCGACCGCCTGGCCACCTTCGCTCGCGGCGCGATCGCGAAGATCCTCTCCGGCGACGTCCGCGCCTGGGTCGAAGTCTCGGGCTGGATCGCCATCGCCGCGGGGGTGATTGGCGTTATCGTCCTGGGCGCCCGCCAGTTCGGGCCTCGCCTGCTCGCCCGAGTGTCCCGGCTCGGCACCCGCGCCCGCGACACCGATGAGGCAGAGATCGCAGCCCAGACGACGTTCTACCGCCGCATCCTCCGCGCGCTCTCCCGAGCCGGCGCCGCCAAGCCCCCGGGCCGGACCGCCCTGGCCCACGCTGCGGCAATCAGCCACGACCTCCCGGACCTTGCATCCACGCTCCGCGACGCCGCCATCCTGTACCACCAAGTCCGCTTCGCTCGCCGGCCGCTCACCCCCGAGCAGCGGTCGGTCGCACTGGCCCTCGCGGATCGTGCCTCAACGGCCGCCCGCCGACCGAGAACACCGGCCTCGCCACCACCCGGCCGATAAGCACGCCCATCCCGGTTCGATCGCGCCGATCACGCCGGACCGCACGCCTGCAAATCCAGCCTGTCGCCCCACTTGCTGAAGGGATCGATGCGCCGGCCCGATGCTCTCATCCGCCGGGACGCGCGCCCGAGTCCGCGTCCCACTCTTCCGAGCCATCCCGTCATTTGTTGAGAGGGCACGAGTGCCAGCCTCACGATCACGAACCGAGCACTGGTTGGACTGTCTGCGCAAGATCCACGAGCGCGGCGGCGCCATCGAGATCTCCGTCCGCCGCCCGGAGCACGACTCCGCCAACCCGGCGCCGGGGGGCTCCGACATCGTCTGGCGCGTCAAGATCGTCTCGCTCACCGCCTCAGAGGTGGTCGTCGAGCCCCCGTCGGTCTGCGGCGCCAACATCGAACTGAGCCAGGGCGTCGCCCTCATCGGCGCTATGACCGTCGGGCAAAACCGCTGGATGTTCACCACGCTTGTCCGGGGCCACCGCGTCGGCACGGGTCCCGATGGCCAGCGTCTCCGCCAGCTCGTCCTCGCCTCACCGCAGGGCGTCGAGCGATGCGCCCGCCGCCAGTTCTACCGCCTCGGCACAACCACACTCAACCTCACCCCGGTCCAGTGCTGGCCGCTGCTCAACCCCTCCACCGTCCTCACCGCGGAGACTGCCAACCGTCTCCTCATCGAGCGGCTTCTGGCCGACAACTCGCTCGCGGCAGCGGACCAGGCCGACGAGGCCGCACCCGAATCGATCCAGCTCCCCGAGGCCGCGCCCCCCTTTACCGCTCACCTGGTCAACGTCAGCGGCGGCGGCCTGGGCCTGCGCATCCTCCGTAAGGACGCCGCCGCCCTGGAGCGCCGCCACTTCTTCTGGGTCCGGGTCGACCTGCGGCCGCACATCCCCGCCCCCGTCGCCGTCACGGCCCGTCTCGCCCACACGCACATCGATTCCGAGCAGAATGTCTACGCCGGCATGGCGTTTGACTTCGCCTTCAACCCCGCGCACCGCAAGTTCGTACTCGACCTCTTCACCGGCTACGTCGCACGACTGCAGTCGCTGCAGCGTCCACACACGGCCAGCGCCTGATCCCGCCCGCGACCGGCGTCTACTTCCACTTGTTGGTGTACGACTCGGGGTTCTCGATCACCATTGCGCACACCGTGCCCTTGTACGACCTCAGCAGGATCGCGTTCGTCCCGCCGTTGATCTGCGCCCGCGTCGTCTGACCGTCGCTGGTCACGAAGTTCGGCCGAATCGTGGTGCTCGCCAGTTCAACCGAGCCCTCGCCCGACGCCAACTCGAACATCCCCATCGACGCCGTCGGGATCTGCAGCAGCACCGTCCCCTCCTCCGTCGTCAGCGCCACGGGCGAGGTGACCGGCTTGTCCGTCCTCACCCTGATCGGGCCCGACGAATCCGCGAACCGCCCGTTGTCCACCTGGATCGCCCCCGTAACGCCGATCAGTTCGACCGGCCCGCCGCGGTTCCAGATCATCGCACCCGAGCACGACGGCACCCGCAGCGTGATGTCCGCCCAGACCTCCGCCGGATCGTGCCACGTGGTGCCCGACCGTACCTTGAGCACCCGGCCCCCCTCCTGCTCCAGCCACTCGAACACGACGTTGACCGTCTCCGTGCCGCGGGAGTCCATCATCGAGTCCGGCGGCGGCTTCGCGCCCGCGACCACGTTGGGCACAAGGTTGGTCACCAACGGATCCACGATCACGGTGACCGACCCATGGAAGTTCCGCACGTCGATCGCCGTGTTCGGTGACCACCCCTCGGCCGGCGTGGCGACCTGGGGCTCGATCCCGCGGCGCAGCGAACACCCGACCGCCATCACCCCCACACAAACCGCAACCCCCGCCGCCATCCACCATCGCCGAGACACCTGGATCATCAGTCATCCTCAGAATTCCCGCCAGCTGCACCCTCTCAGGGTCCATCGGCAGGCTGGGTAGTGTATCGGACACCGGTCCCGACTGCCGTTGAACCGCTGCCCCACCCAAGCCTTACCCCAGGTTCCCACCCCGCGGGGGAGCGCTCACCACCCCGATCCCCACTTGACCCAAACTCCAGCGTTTGGTTAAATGCAGCAACTCCGGTGTCGTACCGGGGTGGTACATCGGCCCTCCTGCATGCTCGGAGTTCGGCCGTTAATGGCGGAGTCTCGGGCGGCTCCCGCGGCGACCTTTACAGTCCCGCAACAGCCGACCGGAGAACAACGCCCGTCCGGCTTGTGGATCAATGCCGGATGTATAGATCCAATCGAGTCCTGACCGTGCTTCAGCAGTTTCAAGACCAGCCGCTCGACACCGGGGCCCTGCCTTATCCGGTGACGCTGCCGCCTTGGCGCGCCGCACCGCGGTCCCGGGGTGGCCCCTTCTTGCTGCAGCACACGCGGACCTGATTGGAAACGGCCACGCGACGGGGCCATTCGCCCCCCGCACACCCACGCACGCAGGCGAGGCCAACTCGCCGGCGCGATGCCGCGCCCCGGGTGGATGCGAAGGGATGTCGCCATGCTTGGTCCCGCCGTTCTCGTGTTGGCAATCTCGGATGCGGCCGCCATCGGGATCGGCCTCGCCGGGCTGGCCGTCGGCGCCATCGCCGGAGTGGTCGCCATCCGTTCGATCTCCGGCCGTACGCTGGCGAATGCGACCCGGGAGTCGCAGAGTCTCCTCTCCCGCGCCAAGGACGAGGCCCGGGTCATCACCGAGAAGGCCGCGGTCGATGCCGACAAGCTGGTCCTGGAGCGCAAGGAGAAGTTCGACACCGAGACCGAGGCAGTCCGGCGAGAACTCCGGGAAACGGAGAAGCGCCTCGGCAAGCGGGAGGACCTGCTCGATCAGAAACTCGAGAGCCTCTCCGCCAAGGAGGAGTCCCTTACCAAGGCCACCGACTCCGTCCGCGCCCGTGAGCAGAAGGCGGCCCAGCGCGAGGAGGAACTCGAGGGGGTCATCCGCGAGCAGCGCGACAAGCTCCTCCACATCGCCAAGATGACCGAGGAGGAGGCCAAGCGCGACCTCCTGCTGCGGGTCGAGGAGGACGTCCGCCTCGACATGTCGAAGGTGGTCCACAAGATCACCGAGGAGGCCGAGGCCGATGCGACCAAGCGGGCCCAGGAAATCACCCTGATGGCCATCCAGCGCTACGCAGCCGAGCACACCGCCGAGTCCACGGTCCGCGCCGTCCCCATCCCCTCCGACGACATGAAGGGCCGCATCATCGGCCGCGAGGGCCGGAACATCCGCGCCATCGAGAAGGCCACCGGCGTCGACATCATCGTCGACGA
Organism: Phycisphaeraceae bacterium; assembly: GCA_019636655.1. Classification (NCBI taxonomy): domain Bacteria; kingdom Pseudomonadati; phylum Planctomycetota; class Phycisphaerae; order Phycisphaerales; family Phycisphaeraceae; species Phycisphaeraceae bacterium. Next base: position 723,500 of record JAHBXB010000001.1, read on the forward strand.
CACCCCGGGCGTTATCGTCGTCTCGTGTTTCGACAAGATCCGCCAGGCCGTCGCCGTCGAGTCCCTCAACCGCCTCATCGCCGACGGCCGCATGCACCCCTCCCGCATCGAAGAGGTCGTCGAGAAGGTCAAGAGCGAACTCAACGAGCGGGTCATCAAATCGGGCAAGGAGGCTGTCATGGAGGTCAACCTCCGTGGCGTGCACCCCAAGGTCGCCGAGGCCATGGGCAAGCTCTCCTTCCGCACCTCCTACGGCCAGAACGTCCTGCGGCACAGCGTGGAGGTCGCCTTCCTCTGCCAGATCATCGCCGAGCAACTCGGGCTCGACGGCGCCGTCGCGCGCCGCTGCGGGTTCCTCCACGACATCGGCAAGGCCATGGACCACGAGATGGAGGGCGGACACCCGAAGATCGGCATGGACTTCGCCCGCCAGTACGGCGAGAAGGAGCCGGTCCTCAACGCCATCGGCGGCCACCACGCCGACATCCCGTCGACGTCCTTCTACACCCCCATCGTCATGGCCGCCGACGCCATCTCCTCCGCCCGCCCCGGCGCCCGCCGCGAGTCGATGGAGAAGTACGTCCAGCGCCTCAACGAACTCCAGGACATCGCCCTCAAGCAGCCCGGAGTCACCGAGGCCTACGCCATCCAGGCCGGCCGCGAGGTGCGCGTCATGGTCGATGCCAAGCGCATCAGCGACGACGAGGCCCACAAGATCGCCTACGACATCGCCAAGAAGGTCTCCGAGGAAATGACCTTCCCCGGCGAGATCCGCGTGACCGTGCTGCGCGAGACCAGGGCAGTGGAGTTCGCACGCTGATCAGTGTCCCCAAAGACCCGACATGATCGCTCGTCGCAAACGACTTGTCGGCATCCTCTTCGCTTCGGGACTCGCCGCGTTAGTGCTTGCTTGGATTCTCCAAGTTCCCCAGTCAACGATCTTCAGCGACCGAGCATTCAACATTTTCTGGTTCCGGGATGCCAACGGCAAGTACGTGTTCTCGGAGACTGATCCGCCCACCCGCGAGGGCGTGGTCACCTACGTCGGCTCGATTGCGCGGCTGAGCAATATCAGCGGACGCACGCCGTGGATGTCCGCGTACTTCGAACGCCACCACCAATCCATCATGTTGGATTGGCAGGCCACCACGGCTAGCAGTGAGCCTCGATCGAGGTGGCAACGGGCAACCGATGCGGAGAATCTCAAAGTTCGTGCGGCATTCCTGGATCACGTCATCGAGCACAACCCACAGCTCGATGCGACAACTGCAAGTCGCATGCGCAGCCTGGCGGACGACTCCAGGACGCGAGACTTCCTGCTCCCTCGCGGCATCGCCTCAATATCGCTCCAAGCGGTCGGGATAGCGGCGTGGTCGGCCGTCTTCCTGTACCTCTTCTTCCACATACTCCGCGGCTGGTGGAGACGAGGCATGAGTTCCAGGCCCATCGGCTTCTGTTGCGCTCGGTGCAAGTACGACCTCGGCGGATTGGAGCTCTCCGAGTTGCACCACTGTCCGGAATGCGGACTGACCCTACCCAAGCCGGTTGTCTCCTCCAAGGCCAAGACCTAATGACCTTCCGTAATCTCGCTGCCGCCAATCAGTCGCTCTGCCTGTTCTATCCGCCAGCGGTCACAGTTTGTAGATAGTGCGGTGTGTGTGGTTGCCGCTGACGTTGGCATGAAGCCCGCTGCGGTCCTGCTGATCGGCGCGGGTCAAGGTTGGCACGAGCAAGCGGGAACGGGTCAAGACGCGGATCGTGGTGGAGGATCTCGAAGGGCGGGTGATCGACCTGCACGCCCTGAGGACGACGCTGGGGACCCAACTGGCGCGAGCCGGCGTGACGCCCCAGGTGGCGCAGCGCATCATGCGGCACGGAGACGACCGAACCACCCTGAAGCATTACACCGTGTTGGGACTGACGGACACGGCGGCCGCGATGGACCGCCTCCCCGCCATCGCCCCCGAACGGCAATCCGAGGCGGCGACGGGGACCACGGACGCGGCCCCGATCGACCCCCAGCTATTCTGCCAGCAGTTGGAGCGCGGAACGGGGCGGAATCGCGCGGCATCGCGCGGCGAAGCGACGTTCGGACGTGACCGGTCGGAAAGCCGAAAGACCCCGCAATCGCCGGGGTTTTTGCACGATTCCGCTATACGTTCTACAAAGCGGGCGACCGGACTCGAACCGGCAACATTCAGCTTGGAAGGCTGACACTCTACCATTGAGTTACGCCCGCAGGCGTGGTGAGAGTGTAGCGTCCACCCGGAGCGGGATGGGGACGGGAGGCCGCCTGGCCCGGCGTCTTGTACGCTGTCCAGACCATGGCCTACCTCGCGATCCTCGGTCGATTCCACCTGGTTCTGCTTCACTTGCCGATCGGGCTGATCGCTGGTCTCGCGGCGGTCGAGGTGCTGGCGATGCTCGGGCTGCTGGCGTCGGCCAGGCCGGTGATCCGCGTGCTGGTGTGGCTCGTGGCCGCGAGCGCCGCCGCGACGGCCGCCACCGGGTTCATCCTCAGTTACGAGGACGGCTACGGGCCAGGCGTCACCGTGCACATGTGGCTGGGGATCGCGGCGGCAGTGCTGGCGGTCACGACGGCGGTGCTGCTGGAGGTCTCGATGCGGCGGGGCGGAGCGGGGGATGGAGGGGGGAGGAGGGGGTACCGGTTGGCGCTGCTGGCCACGCTCGGGGTGGTCATCGCGGCGGGGCACTTTGGCGCGACGCTCACCCACGGGGAGGGGTTTCTCTTCGCGCCGCTCTCGGCCGCCCCCCCCGCCCCCCCCATCGCGGGCCCCGCGCCAGAGCCGTCGCCGCCGCGGGAGGTCGCCCCGCCAGCGGCGCGTGAAGGGCCGCGGTTCGAGGCGGATATCCAGCCGGTCTTCGCCTCGCTCTGCTACAGGTGCCACTCGGATGCGAGGCAGCGCGGCGGGCTGGCGCTGCACACGCCCGAGGCGGTGTTGGCGGGAGGAAAGTCAGGCCCCGTCGTGGTGCCGGGCAAGCCCGATGGGAGCGAGATGGTCCGGCGTCTGCACCTTCCGCTCGATGATGACGACCACATGCCGCCGTCGGAGCGTCCGCAGCCGACGGCGGAGCAGATCCGCGCGATCGAAGAGTGGATCAAGGCGGGGGCGCCCGTCCCGGCGCCGCGCGTCGGCGGGGGCGGCGGCCAGTAGAATGCCCACCAGGCCGGGGCGGAGCGGGTGATCGGGCGGCCCTGCCGCCGCGGAGAACGGACGTGATGCAGAACCGCGCGGGCGCCAGCCTGTGATCCCGAGCCGCCGCCGGAACGCCCTGCCGTTCGTCGTGCTGGCCCTGCTCGCCGGGCTGGGCCCGATGGTGGTGGTGCTGTGGCTGTCGTACTCGAGGGCGCTGGAGCGATCGAGGGAATCGCTGCAGACCGTCGTCGATTCGGCCTTCCACAGGGCCGAGCGGATCCTGCAGACCGCGGAGGTGCTCCTGACCCGTCTGGCGACGCAGACCCAGGGGAAGATGACGGCGGAGACGCAAGGCCTGCTCCGGCAGGCGGTGTACAACCAGCCGTTTTTTCGCGAGGCGGGCCTGATCGATGAGGATTCGATGCTCGTCTGCACGAGCCTCGGGCCGGTGGAGCCCCCGGTGAGGGTCGACTCGGCTTCAAAGTCCGACCCCGATCGGCGGGCGATGCAGGTGGTCGGGGTGCTCAAGACCGAGGTGATGAAGGAGCGTTCGATCATCGTGTCGCTACCGACGATCGGCAAGGGAGAAGTCAACCTGCTGATCGACCCCGCGGTGCTGATCGACCCGTTCGTGGACACCGATCTCGGGCCCAATGGATCGGTGGTGTTCACAAGCGGCGGCGGGCAGGTGCTCGCGGCGAACACCACGATGGCCGGCGATGAAGCCGAGGACCCCGCCCGGTCGCGCGATGTGCGCGTCGAGCGGCGGTCGGACCGGTTCCACCTGACCGTGACCGGGCGGATCTCGCGGCCGTGGGCCCTGCGGTACTGGCTCGGCGACCTGGCGCTCCCGGTCAGCGTCGGCCTGCTCTGCTCGGCGGCGATGGTGACGGCGGTGTTCCGGCTGTCGCGGCGGAAGCAGACCATGGACGCCGAGCTGCGGATCGCCCTGGCGAATGATGAGTTCGAGGTTCACTACCAGCCGACGGTCGAGACGACCACCGGGCGCTGCGTGGGGGCCGAAGCACTGATCCGCTGGCACCATCCCGAGCAGGGGTACATCCGGCCGGACATCTTCATCGCTGTCGCCGAGGAATCAGGCCTGATCGAACCGATGACCGAGGCCCTGATGCGCAAGGTGGTGATCGACATCGGCGTGCTGCTGGTGGCCAAGCCGGACATGCACGTCGGGATCAACCTCGCCCCGGACCAGTTCACCACCACGCGGATCCTGGAAGCCGTGAAGGAGATCTTCCGGCCCGACGGCGTCCCGCCCTCGCGCGTGATCTTCGAGGCCACCGAACGCAGCATGATCGAGGACGAGGCGGGGCTGCCGCACCAGGTGATGGACGGGCTCCGGGCCCTCGGTGGCGCACTGGCATTGGACGACTTTGGAACGGGGTACTCGAGCCTGGCGTACCTGCACAAGTTCCGCTTCGACTACCTGAAGATCGACGCCTCGTTCGTCAAGCGCATCGGAACGGGAAGCGTCAACGCCGGCGTGATCGATTCCATTATCGAGCTCGGGCACCGCCTGGAGGTCAAACTGATCGCCGAGGGGGTCGAAACCGAAGCCCAGCGTGCCTACCTCGCCGAGCGCGGCGTGCACTACTGCCAGGGCTGGCTGTTCGCCAAGGCGCTCACGCCGCGAGAGTTCCACCGGTTTGTGGAGGCTCGCGCCGGGATCGAGCCGGCGAAGGCAGCCGCGACCGAAGCGAGGAGCGCATGACGAATCGAAGAGTGCTTCGAGCGTGGTTCTTCCCGGTCGCCCTGCTGGGCATCGTCGCGCTGCACCCGCTGCTTGTCACCGATGTTCAGAAGGTGATACTCGGCGTGTACCTTGTCGCGGTGCTCGTGGGCAGCCTGCTGATGCTCCCTCACTCGCGCCACTCGAGGAACATCGCGTTTCTCCTCGGCGGCGCGGCCCTGCTGTGCCTGGGGATCGCCGGGGTTGTCGGGACTCAGCCCGCTCGGGTGCTCGCGATCGCCGGGCTGACCGCCCTCCAGATGTATGTCGTGTGGCACACTTACGCCCGGGTGGTTATACGGTCGCACCGGGTCAACGCCGAGGTGTTCTACGCGGCAATCGCGGTGTACGTCATGCTGGCCCTGCTCTGGGCCGGGCTCTTCGAGTTGACGGAGAGCCTGATCCCCAACTCGTTCGCGTACCAGACGGCGACCAAGGACATCGACGAGGCCATGCTCTACTTCAGTTGCATGACGCTCACCACCGTCGGCTACGGGGACATCACGCCTGTCAGCACCACCGCGCAGACTCTGGCTTCGCTCGAGGCGATCACCGGGGTACTGTACATGGGCGTCACGATCGCCAAGATTGCGTCACTGTACAACGCCGAGGCGGAGTATGACTGACTCGGAGCTACTGCTGAGCGGCGTCCCGTCCTGCTGCCGCGGGGCGATCTGCGCCCTCGGGCATCCCGGCGAGTTCGCTTGACAACTCCTGGGCCATCTGCTTCTCGGCGGTATCGTGCAGTCGCGTCTCGAGGCCATCGAGCATCCGCCGGGCTCTCTGCGGGTCTCGCACGTATCTCACGCAAATCAGCGCTGCCATCAGCCGGATGCTCGGCACGTGCGGATCGGTCCGGTACGCCTCGATAAACCTTTCATACGCGGCGAGGGCCGGTGTGTACTGACGATCGCGGAAGAGTTGGTTTGCGATGTCGTACATGTACTGGCGGCTCAGCGTGGCGGCGCCCGGGATGTCCCCGAAGCGATCCACAAGGGGCAGGTACGCCCGCGCCGCCTGCTCGTGCTGGCCGGCGGCGATCAACGATCCCACTTCGGCCCGGGCGGCGGCAAGGCTGTCGAGCCGGGCGGCCGTCTCCGGTACCGCCACCGACTCCGCACGGCGTTTCACGGCCCGCTGGGCTTCCGCAGCCGCGGAGCGGATCTGCTTGCGGCGGTAGGCCTGGCGGCCCATGGTGAACAGGTCGTACTGCTCGCGAGGGATAAACCGCGCCCAGAGCAGGAAGAGGGAGAGTGAGATTCCCCATGCGTATCCGCCGAGGTGAGCAAAGTGGGCGATGTTCCCGCCTTGCCCGGTCATGGGGGCGAAGAAGTCCCACAGCACGCCGAACGCGATGATGTACCACGCCGGCACCCACACCATCCCCGCAGTCAGGATGTAGAAGCACCGGATCGACGTTCGCGGAAAGAGGACGAGGTACGCCCCGGTCACCGCGGCGATCGCGCCGGAGGCGCCGATGGCCGGGGATGCCGACATCGCCACGTGCAGCGCACCTGCCGCGTAGGCCCCAACCAGGTAGAACGCGAGGAACCCGACCCGGCCGAACCGGTCCTCGACGTTTGGCCCGAAGGCCCACAGGAACAGCATGTTCATGAGCAGGTGAAACCAGCCACCGTGCAGGAAGGCGCTGGTCAGCGGCATCCACCACCGGAAACCACTCCGGATGAGCCAGATCTGTTCCAGCACCTCGCGCCAGCGGGTCGGGTCCGACCGCAACCAGGCCGCTTGCACAGCAAAGATCATGACGCACGCGCCGATGAGCGCAAACGTCACGACGGTGCCCCGGCGAAGCGGCCGATCGGTACTGACTGGGAACAGCATGCCACGATCCTAATCCGGCACAGTCAGGCGCGGGCGTCGTGCTCATTGATCGGCGGTGAGTTTGCTGGCGCTGCGATCGATTCCTATAGTCCGCCTCGTCGACCGGAAGTCTTCAAACGGCCAGGGTGACCCTGCCGGGACTCGCTGTTCGTGTTTTCGAAGGATCAGACCAATGCCAGTCACCGCGAAGGGCCTTGAAGGAATCGTTGCCGCCGAGTCGAAGATGTCGTACATCAACGGCGAGAAGGGCGTTCTCGAGTATGTCGGGATCGCGATCGACGATCTGGCACGAAACTCCACGTTTGAAGAGACCGTTTTCCTTCTTTGGAACACCCGCCTCCCGACCAAGGCGGAACTGGAGCGGTTCAGCTCCGACCTTCGCTCCCGGTACAGCCTGCCCAAGGGCATGCTCGAGCGCATCCAGAGCCTCCCCAAGGATGCGAAGACCATGCACATGCTGCGGACGATGGTCTCATCCCTCGCCCTGCACGACCCCAATCCCGATGCCAACGACGTCGCCTCGGCCCGCGAGAAGGCACTGAACATCCTGGCCTGCGCCCCCACGATCGTGGCCGCGTTCGACCGGCACCGCAAGGGGAAGCCGTTTGTCGCCCCGCGCCAGGACCTGTCGTTTGCCCAGAACTTCCTCTACATGCTCAACGGCGAGGCCCCGACACCGACGATGGCCCGCGCCTTCGACGTGTGCATGATCCTCCATGCCGACCACGGCCTGAACAACTCGACATTCACTGCCCGGGTCATTATCTCCACGCTCTCCGACATGTACTCGGCCATCACGGGCGCCATCGGCTCTCTGCGCGGCCCGCTCCACGGCGGCGCCAACGAAGAAGTCATGGTGATGCTCGGCAAGATCCCCACGGTCGATGCGGCCGAGGCATTTGTTCTTGAGCGGCTCGCCAAGAAGGACAAGATCTCCGGCTTTGGCCACCGCGTCTACAAGGCCTACGACCCGCGAGCCACCTACCTCAAGACCCTTGCCAAGCAGCTTGCCGCGGATACCGGGAACATCGACCTCTACAACAAGTCTCAACGCATCGAAGAGGTCATGCTCCGCGAGAAGGCCGCCAAGGGCATCTACCCCAACGTCGACTTCTACTCGGCCACAACCTACCACAGCATCGGGCTGCAGCTCGACCTGTTCACCCCCATGTTCGCGCTCTCCCGCATCGGCGGGTGGGCCGGGCACGTCATTGAGCAGCTCTCTGATAACCGGCTCTACCGCCCCACAGCCGAGTACGTCGGCCCGCACGGCGTGCCGTACGTGCCGATCGACAAGCGGTAGGCCGGCCCATCAGACGCACCCTCGACCCTTTTGACTGTTCTAAGCACATCGAGCAATCATGAAGTATGATCCCCGGGCCGCACGGCGGCAGGAGGTCTTCCATGAGTGCATCGATCGTCGTTCGGGTGCTGGTTTCGATCCTCTTCTCGTGGCTCCCGATCTGGATGGCCGCCTGTTCCGGCGGCTCTTCATCACCGTCCGCGTACGCGGGACGTGAGCCGAGCGAGGTTCGCAAGCCCGTTTACATCACCGATTTCATGGTCGCCCCTGGTGCGGCCCCGGCAAACACCAACGTACTCGGCCGTGAGCCTGTAGCGGAGCGGCTGGGCATCGTCCCCCATGAAGACCAGGAAACCAGAAGCCGCAAGCTTGTCGAGCTCTTCTCGAAGACACTCGCCGAGGACCTCTCGAACGCCGGCATGCGGGCGGTGGTGGTCGGGGCAGGTCCGATCCCTCCCGAAGACGGGTGGGTTGTCCGCGGAGAGTTCGTCCGTCTCGACGAGGGCAATCGGCTTGCGCGGACCGCCATCGGGCTCGGCGCCGGCGCCGCCGAAGTCCGTGTCATTGCCACGGTTGCCGATTCTGCGCACGACTCCAGGAACGCAGGGCAGCACTACGACCTTGAGAAGAAGGCCGGGCTGCTCCCCGGCGCCGTGTTCCTGATGAACCCCTATGCCGCCGCTGCAAAGTTCGTGATCTCCAAGGCTGCGCCCGATGTCGATGTCAAGCGTGCGGCCCAGGCTCTCAGCGATCAAATCGTTCAGGGGATCAGGGACGGCTCACTCGAAAGGCAGCTGGCCGAGGCGTCTCGCTAGCCAACTCACCTCGAAGCGGCGCCGGTACACCGGATCGCGACCGCGGTCATGTCGTCCGGTTGCTGCGTTCCGGCAGTAAACGCCTCGACGTCGGCCCGGATTCGCTCGATGATCTGCTCCGAAGGCAGCGCCGCTGCTGCGAGGAACGACGCCGTCAACCGCTCGACCCCGAACTGCTCGCCTTGGGTGCTCATCCACTCGAAGAATCCATCGGAAACAACCAGCAGAATGTCACCGGGATCGAACCGAAGGTCCGTCCCCGGGTCATGTTCGGCATCTTCAACGATCCCGAGCGGCAGGCCGTGCGTCGCCGGCTGCTCGATCTCCCGGGTTGCCGCGCGGTAAAGCAGCAGCGGCCCATGCCCCGCGGACAGGATTGTCATGGTTGACAAGCCGGGGTCCAGGATCCCGGCGAAGAACGTGACAAACTGTCGGCCATGGGTGTCTGCGCACACCAACCGATTCATCCGATCGATGATCTCGACAAGCGGCCGCCGGCCGTGCAACGACGCCCTGGCGTACGCGCGGCACACCGCCGCCATGATCGCGGGCCCGATCCCGTGCCCGGTCACATCCGCCACGGTTACAATCACCCTGCCCTCAGAGGTCATCGACCAGTCGTAGAAGTCCCCACCGGCCTGCTCGGCCGCCTCGCTCCAGCCGGCAATATCGAACCCGTCCGCGGGTGGTGGAGCTGAGGGCAGCAGACCACGCTGGATATCCCGGGCGATCTCGAGTTGGCTGGTGATCCGCTCCTTCTCCGCGGTCACGCGCGTCAGGTCATCGATGTGCCGGACGAGCTGGTTCCGCATCTCCAGGAATGTCCCGGCAAGGTCTCGCGTCTCTCGCCCGCCGCGAGAGGCGAGGCGACCCAGACTCGCCAGGCTCTCGTCATCATTGCTGAAGTCGCCGTCGGTGAAGGTCTTGACGTCCCGAGAGAGGGTCGCGATCGGGCGTGCAATCCGGCGTCCGGCGACCACCCCGACCAGCCCAACCACGGCGGCGACCCCGAGCCCGGCCATCGCATACCACCGCAGATTGGCGCTGGCGACTTCGTGGAGATCGTCCAACCGGACGTCAGCGCCAACCACGTAGCGTCCGACGGCATCGCCGGCGGGCACAAAGACCGATCGAAACGAACCGTACTTGTCGGTGTAGGACGCGAACCGCGGCTGCCCCGTCTCCAGCGCGTGGGTGATCGCGGCGGGAGGCTGCTCGTAGGGCTCAAGAAGCCTCGCCCAGTCGTGCGCCAGCAGTTCCTTCTCCGTGGCGCTCGAAGCCAGCATCAGAATTTGTCCGTCGCGATGCTCGCAGGCGTACAGGTACCACACCTCGGCTTCACGGGCCAGGCGGGTGAGCTTCGTCACAAGCGCGTCGTACTGCGCCTCGGTCACCTCCCCACGCAGGACTCGCCCGGAATAGTCCGCCGGCAGCACATCCGGCACCGCCGATGCGATCGCACGCAGCCTGGCATCCACCTCGCGGTGCACCGACTCCATCTCCGCCCGAAACCCAAGCCAGGCAACCAGCGAGGTCGCTGCGATCGCCGTCAGCACCGCCAGCGCGATCAACTGCCATGTCAGGCTCAGGCCGCCGCGAGGGCGGCCTGGTCGGCCCACGGAATGACCCTCGACTGTGGAGTGACCCATCGTGAGGCAACGATAGACCCGTCTGAGTGCCATGCGGCGGCGCGGCTATTCTCTCTGGCACCCTTCGGGAGTCCTGAACGATGAGTCTCATGTGGCTGTTCAACCTTCCGACATGGCTGTTCTGCATCGGGACCATGGGCGTGTCGGTCGCATTCAGCGTCGGGGGCTTGATCGCGTCCCGCCCCTTGGTCCACCGATGGCTCGGTGAATCCCACGCCTCGAACGAGATGGTCAGCTATTTCCTCTCGGCGATCGGTGTCTTCTACGGCATCACGCTCGGCTTGATCGCTGTTGGTGTCTGGGAAACCTATTCGAGCGTGGGTGACGCCGCGTCCCGCGAGGCGGCCTCGATCGCCGCTCTGTACCGTGATGTGTCGGCGCTCTCCGAGCCGCACAGCACCGAGCTGCGCGAGTCGCTCCGTTCCTACACACGTCACGTCATCGACGACGCGTGGCCGATGCAGCGCCGCGGCGAGATACCCCACGGCGGCACCGTCCACATCTCGGCGTTCTCGAACAGCCTCACCAACTTCGAGCCGGGCTCGATCCGGGAGCAGACCGTGCAGGCCGAGGCTTTCCGACAGCTCAACAACCTCATCGAACTTCGACGCCGGCGGGTCGAGGCCGAGTTCGCCGGTATGCCGCTGATGCTCTGGATGGTCGTGCTGATCGGGGCGGTGCTGAATGTTGTCACTACGTGGCTATTCGTTGTCCCACGACTTGGCCTTCACATCGCTCTCGTCGCCATCATGTCCGCGCTCATCGGCCTGCTCATCTACATGATGGCCGCGATGGATCACCCCTATCTGGGAGACATGAGCATCACGTCCGAGGCGTACGAAATCGTCTACAACGACCTGATGATCAGCGAGACATAGCGCGGAACTCTCTCCATCAGCGAGACGCCTACGCCCCGGCGATCACAATGCTCTCGATCCGCTCCGGATCGTTGTACCCCAACGCAAAGGGAGTGCTGTCGAACATCTCCAGTGAGCACTGCTCCTGGCGGATCAGCCCCGTCTTCGGGAGTTTCCCAAGCCGGTGAAGCTCGACCATCCCGCACACCCCGGCAGCGGTCGTCAACTCGATCGCCGGCCACACCCGCCCGGCGATCCGTGTCGCCCGCACGATCCGTTTGAAGTTGACCTGCTCACGCCTCCCGGACCGCATCCCGATGCCGTTGATGAACACCACGACCAGATCCTGCAGCGTGTAGGGCACGGCATGCTCCAGCAACTCCACCGCAAGGGCACGGGTGAACGGAGTCCCCGACTTCCCCCGGCTGGAAGCATCCGCGTGTTCGGCGCCGAGGCGGAGGTCTTGCAACAAGAACTTCATCAAATCCCGGTGGCCCGGATAGCGGATCGTCTTGTACGCCACCGCTGTCTCGGGAGTGACCTTGCCCTCTGCTTCAAGCGTCTCGATCAGCGTACCGACCCCGCCGGACGTGTAGAACGCTTCGTACTCCACGCCCTCGAAGGAGAACCTCTCCAGCCCTTCCAGCGCAGGCACCTTGACATGCCGGCCGCCGAGCATGGCGTTGCACGGTTCGCAGTACTCGTTCACCACCCCATCGGCTGACCAGGTGATGTTGTACTTGAGCGCATTGGTGGGGAACTGTGGCAGGGCGCCCACGCGCAGCGTGAGCCCGTGGACCACGTCGAACCGGCGGGCAACATCGTGCGCTGCAATCGCGACGTACCCCGGCGCCAGTCCACACTGGGGCGCCAGCGCCACCCGGCCGTGCCCCCCATCGGCGATGGCGCGGACACGATCTGTCGTTTCGACGTCTTCGGTCACGTCGAAGTAGTGCACGCCTGCCTCGTTGGCCGCCTCGGCGATCCCGGCCACGAAGTTGAACGGCAGCATGCAGATGACATAGTCCTGGCCCGCCAAGGCTGCGCGTACCGATTCGGTGCTCGCCACGTCCACCCGGCGAATCGCGTGCTGCCCGCCCGAGGCCAGGACACCGGTGAGCGACTTGAGGTTGGCTTCGACGCCTCTCAGAACGGCCTCATCCCGGTCTGCGATCGTCACGCGGTACTCCCCGCGACCGAGCACCAGGAGCAGCTCCGCAACGGACTTGCCGACCTTGCCGGCCCCCAGCACGAGCACGTTCTTCATGCGTGATACCTCCGCCACCGCCCGCGCGGCCGCGTGCCGACGGGCCCCGATGTTAGCGCACCGCCCACCACACTTGCGTATCGACCTTCGCCAAGCTGATCTTGATCCCCACCCGGGCCCGAAGTCTGTGCGCCCTTGTCGTCGTGCGTGACGGGCAAGACTCGCCGACTGCAGTACTGGAGTTCACGCACGGTCAATCGGGCTTTTCCGCCACGTACACGAACCGGGAGAGCCGGCGCTCCCTCGCGATGCGGGCGGCGACCGCGAGAAACTCCTGGTTGGCGCGATACAGAGCCTCGCCCTCGAGTCGCCGCAGTTCGACTTCCCGGACCTGCCGAGCCGCTTGCCATGCTGAAGCCGCGAGAGCCACGGCCTCGGTCACGTCCTCCTTGACGATCAGCCGCAGACCTGCGCGCGCGAGCATCTGGTCGTTTGTCTCCCTTGCGACAAACAAGAAGAAGCCAATCGAGCTCCGTGCCGCGATCTCGGCATTGGTGAGCGGACCTGTGATGACAATCGGATCCGTGAACAGGAGTCGGCCGCCGGGCTTGAGCACGCGGGCCCATTCGGCGAAGATGCCGGCCCGGTCGGGCAAGTGATTCACGGCGTCGATGCACATCACGGCATCGAATGTCTTCTCCGCAAAGCGAAGCGGTTGCCCCGCATCGACCACCTCGAAGACTGCCTGATGCGTGAGCCGCCGCCTACCCGTCTCACGGCGCGCGGCCGCGATACCGTCAGCATCGATGTCGACTCCCGTCATCCTGGCACCGGTTCGCTCGGCGACCCGCAGGGCCGGCCCACCCGAGCCGCAAGCGACGTCGAGCACCTCGCACCCCGGAATGATGGATAGCCACTGGATGAACTGATCCTGCTCCGGAACGGTGATCCAGCCGTTCTGTCCCATGTCCTCACCCCAGGTCGCACGCCGGATATCTTGGTAGATCGCATCGTCGAAGTGCTGGTAGGTCGAGTCGTAAAACCCGGCCGTTTTGACACCCATGGGCCAACTCCTTGAACGAACGGCCACATCCTATGTCCATCTCCTGGAGCCTTTGTGACAGCACGGCCGCGTGCTCATGCGGTGTCGAAATGACTCCCCGACAGCACTACAAAGACACATGGAATACCGCCCCATCGCCAACTACGGCGTCATCGGCGACATGCACACGGCCGCGCTCGTCGGTTTGGACGGCTCTATCGACTGGCTGTGTCTGCCCCGATTCGACTCACCGAGCGTGTTTGCGCGGATCCTGGACGCTGAGAAGGGCGGGCACTTCTCCATCTCGCCCGTTGACGACCAAGCCGCCGCCCGTCAGTTCTATTGGCCGGACACCAACGCACTCGTCACCCGGTTCTTATCCGAGGCTGGTGCCGTGGAGCTGACCGACTTCATGCCGGTGGGATCGGCCGCCCGTCCGTACCGCCAACTGATCCGCAAGGTCTCGGGCGTCCGTGGCAGCGTCCGGCTGCGCCTTGCGTGCAGGCCAGCGTTCGATTACGCGAGGGCGAATCATGAATGCCGACTCACCTCGCACGGCGCGGAGTTCGTTGCGGCGACCGCCTCGCTGCGGCTGATCAGCCCGGTTCCCCTGACTGTCGATGGAGACGCCGCGACATGCGATCTCGTCGTGAACGAGGGTGAGACACTGATCTTTGCCATCGAGAGCGCCGGCGAACAGGGTCGCGAGTCGGAGGGCCCCCGCCTGCTGACCGCCCACGAGGGCGAACGGCTGTTTCGACAAACCGTCGACTACTGGCGACGCTGGGTGAGCCAGTGCCACTACACCGGACGCTGGCGGGAGATCATCATCCGGTCGGCACTGGCCCTCAAACTCATGACCTACGAGCCCACCGGAGCGATCATCGCCGCGCCGACCTGCTCACTGCCGGAGGAACTGGGCGGCACCCGCAACTGGGACTACAGGTACACCTGGGTCCGCGATGCCGCGTTCACGGTCTACGCCTTCCTCCGCCTGGGCTTCCGCTCCGAGGCCAAGGCATACATGGACTTCCTCGCCCGAGCCGGCGCCCAGCAGCGTAGCGACCGTCCCCTGCAGGTCTTGTACGGCATTGACGGGAGGACGACGGTCGATGAGCAGACGCTGGACCACCTCGATGGCTACCGCGGCTCGAAACCGGTCCGGATCGGCAACGGCGCCGTCAGCCAGCTCCAGATGGACATCTACGGCGAGTTACTCGACGCTGCGTATCTGTTCAACAAGTGGGGCGAGCCGGTGTCGGCGGCGATGTGGCAGACTCTCCGCCACATTGCCGATTGGGTCTGCGACAACTGGAGGCTCGCCGACGAGGGGATCTGGGAGATCCGCGCCGATCGCCGGCACTTTGTCTATTCCAAGCTGATGTGCTGGGTCGCGATCGATCGGGCGCTTCGGCTCGCGGACAAGCGATCGTTCCCGGGCGACCGTGCCCGCTGGCTCAGCACCCGCGACGAGATCTACGCCGAGATCCTGGCCAAGGGCTGGAACCCGCAGGTCGGCGCATTTACGCAGTCGTACGGGACCGACGAACTGGACGCCGCCAACCTGATGATGCCGCTCGTGTTCTTCCTGGCGCCCAGCGATCCCATGATGCTCTCGACCCTCGACGCAATCATGCGGCCGCCCTCGGCTGGCGGGCTGGTCTCGAACAGCTTGGTGTTCCGCTACAACACCTCCCGCGGGGCCGACGGCCTGCCAGGGGACGAGGGAACGTTCAACATCTGCACATTCTGGCTGGTCGAGGCGCTGACACGGGCCGGGAAGTTCGATCACCGGTATTTGGACGAGGCGCGTCTGATCTTCGAGCGCATGCTCGGGTACGCCAACCACCTGGGGCTCTACGCCGAAGAGACCGGCCCGTCGGGAGAAGCTCTCGGGAACTTCCCACAAGCATTCACCCACCTTGCCCTGATCAGCGCCGCATTCAACCTTGACCGCTCCCTGGGGGGCGGAGCCTGATCGCCCACCATGAATTGGGCAGGTATTCAACGCACACAATCTGGCGTGAAGAATTCTACCTGGATGGGCGTTTCCAATCCGGGCGGGCACGAAGCCGCGCCTCGAAGGCTTTGAGGAGACTCTCAAAATGGTTCACCCGGCTCGCCCCCTCCCCGCCGTGCTGCTCGCGTGCGCTGCCACACTCTGGGCTGGGTGCGGTGAGTCACACATGACGATGGATGGCGATCTCAAGACCGCGGTGAAGGCCGACCTGAACGGAACTGTTCGACTTGAGGGACCGATCCAGATCCAGATGCAGGGACCGGTGATCCGCTACGAGGGGATCTACATCAGCGACGAGCTCCTGGATCGCGTTCGGATCGGCGAGACGACGGACGAGTGGCTCCTTGCCGTCTTCGGAGAGCCGACGTCGAGAACCGAAATGAAGGACGGATCGCAGATCTGGCGATGGACGTACGGCCCCACCGAGCAGCAAGCCTCTATCGTCGAGGTATTCGGCTCTACCGAGAAGGAGCCCAAGCTGGCCGTTCGCAGCGTCTTTGCCCACCTCCGAGGCGGCATAGTCATCGAAAAATGGAAGGGCTAAACGGTACCGAAACTAGGGTTTTCACCAGTTCACAGCACTTCACGCGGTCACGCCAATTCGATTCGGATAGTGTTTGGCCATCAGATCGCAACCATTGGCTTGCAGTCCTCCAAACATCGTGTACATTCTTCATCAAGCGAGCGGAGAGAGAGACCCCCGCTAGCGAGTTCGTAACAGCTCCCCGTCGTCACGTGACGCCGGCGGGTTGTTGGCCGAAGACGGTCCCGGTCTTCGCGGCGCGTAACCCGCGCGGAACACTGCGGGAAGAGAGAGAGAGAGAAGACTATGAACATGCGTCGTTTTGTTTTCTGCCTCGCGGTTCTCGCGGGGGCCGCGGCGTCGGCGAGCGCTGAGCTCTCGTTCGTCTCGGCGGTGGGCAACCTGTCCGACGGAATCTCGAGCAACATTGGCAACGTGCAGTCCATGCGGAGCAGCGGCGGCCTGCGCGATATCACGGCCGGTGATACCTACGGCGCTGCGCTGCTCGGGCAGAGCCCGGCTGGCGCCGCCTTCGTGACCAACGCAGCCGGTCGCATCACCAGCTTCGTCTACGACAACGCGGCGTCCTTCCACGGCACGCTCGTTGGCAGCGCCGCAACGGTCAACATGGCCGAGCTCACCATTCCAACCGGCCCGAACTCGGTGCGAGTGATTGTCGGCGCCTTCACCACCGACAGCAGCAACCTCTGGATTTCCGGTCTCAACATCGGTGGTCAGGCGATGAACCAGGGACGTCTGGACGTAGGCGCCGGCGCGTTCACCGACGGCCTGCTGTGGGACAACCTCCCGGGCGCTATTACCAGCGTGTCAATTACCAATGCACTGTTCATCGATGGCAGCCTGGTTGCCACGAGCGCCCCTCTGACCAACGGTCGGGTGCTGCCCGAGATGGGTTCCTTGGTGGTATGGAACGGTGTTGTCAACTCTGGCGTCGACGAGACCCAGATGATCTTCGACATCACCTACGTCCCCGCCCCGGGCTCTGTCGCCCTGCTCGGCCTCGGCGGCCTGCTCGCAGCCCGTCGCCGCCGCTAGTCTGTATCCGATAGCCAGTCAGTCTCTCGCCTCTTGCCCCCGGCGCGTCCCACGCGGCCGGGGGTTTTTTTCTCGGCGACTACTTCAGCGGATGCCCCCCCTTGGCCGCCCGCTCGCGGTTAACCCTGACAAATGCGGGTGGATGGTCCTTCACCAGTTTGACCAGTTGACTGGCGGTCACGTCAAGCCGCAACGCGGCCTTCCTCGGCTCCCACCCACTAGCCCCAAGCACATCCATCGCCTCGGCCAGCATGGCGGGAAAGTCCTCGTGCTCCGGGTTGCACGCGATCCTGCCCCCGCCGGTCCGCGATCGCCAAAGCCTCGATCCAATCTCGCCCACCGGAACAGTCGACCTCACCTCCACAGCAAGCGTGAGTCGCAACCGGAACACCGCCACACGCTTGTTCTCGGCCTGCGATCTGCGTTCTCCGGCATGGGCCTGGATGCCCGAGGGCACGTGGCTGATCGTCACCAGCGTCTCGACCTTGTTGCGGTGTTGCCCCCCGGGGCCCGAGGACCGCCCACGGTCGAGCGTGCACTGCCTGAGCAGATCCTCTTCCGGGAGGCAGGCAGGGTGTGGCCAAGAGTCGATCATGGGGGCCGCCCTAGCCACGAACCGTTGGGGTGGCCGCGAGCGAGAGCGGATCGCCCGCGGGCTGGTACCGACTGAGCAAGTGTCCACCTAGGCCAGCAATCATCGCGGCATTGTCGACGCAGAGCCCCGGATCACAAAGGCGAACACAGACACCGCGCCGGGCCGCCAGCTCACCCAACTTCCGCCGCAGCAACGAGTTTGCACTCACCCCCCCACCAACGAGCACTGACCTCGCTTCAGGAACCGCGTCAATCGCTCGCTCAAGCTTCAGCATGACGGCGGCAATCGCCGCGGACTGAAAGGACGCCGCCAAGTCCCGTCTCCTGGCGTCATCAAGCGCAACCGCGGGCTTGGCCAGCCCCTCTCGATCTGGAACCCCGCGCGCCGCGTAGAGGATCGCCGTTTTGAGCCCTGAGAACGAGAAATCCAGTGACTCGCGTGAGAGCCGGCTTACCGGCAGGTCGACGGCCCCAGGATCACCCGCGGCGGCGAGTCGGTCCAGATTCGGTCCGCCGGGAAAGGGAATCCCCAGGATGGCGGCTGCCTTGTCGTACGCCTCGCCTACGGCATCATCCACGGTGGCGCCGATCCGCTGGGGATCAGCGAAGTTCTCGACTCGGTACAGGGACGTGTGCCCGCCGCTGACAACCAAGCCAAGGGCCGGCAGCAGCCCATCCAACGAATCCTCGCAGCACAACACGGGGGCGTAGAGGTGCGCCCGAACGTGGTCAACGCCGATGATGGGCACCCCAAGTGCCCACGCCAGCCCCTTGGCCGCGGCGACCCCGACCAGGAGCGAACCGATGAGCCCCGGCCGATTGCCGACGGCCACCGCGTCGACCTCATCAAGCCTCAAGCCCGCCTCGGCAAGTGCAGCCCTGACTACGGGCAGTACCCGCTCCGCGTGGGCCCTGCTGGCGATCTCCGGCACCACGCCCCCATACTCCTCGTGCAGGTCGTTCTGGGATGCGATGACGTTGGAAAGGACCCGACGCCCGGCCACAACCGCCGCCGCGGTCTCATCGCACGAGCTCTCGATTCCCAGAATGGTGTGGAGTGCACGCCGCACAGGTTCAGGATAGTGAGGCAGGCGGCTCGCCGGGGGCGATGGACAGCGGGATGGGTTCCCCTCTACCGTTGGGTTCGCACCGCTGTCCCCAATCGAGGTTCAACATGGCTATTCGCGTCGGCGTCAATGGGTTCGGTCGGATTGGTCGTCTGTTCTACCGCATCGCCGCGGAGAACCCGGGAATCGAGATCGTGGCTGTAAACGACCTGGTCCCCGCGGACAATCTCGCGTACCTGCTCAAGTTCGACACGATGCATCGCCGGTTCATGATCAACGGGAAGCCCGCCGAGGTGTCCGCGACGGAGAACTCCTTTTCGGTCAATGGCCGCACGACGAGGACGATGGCCGAACGGGACCCCGGCAAGCTGCCATGGAAGGACATGAAGGTTGACTATGTGCTGGAGTCCACCGGCCTGTTCACAGATCATGAAAAGGCGGGCCTCCACCTCCAGGCGGGCGCGCGGCGCGTCGTGATCTCGGCTCCAACCAAGAGCACCGAGCAGGTTCCCACGATGTGCTACAAGGTCAACCACGAGTCGTACGACCCTGCCAAGCACACGATTATCTCCAATGCCTCGTGCACGACGAACTGCCTGGCGCCGGTCGCCAAGGTCATCCACGACGAGTTTGGGCTTGAGGAGGGGCTGATGACGACCGTCCACGCCGCGACGGCGACGCAGCCCACTCAGGACGGTCCCTCCAAGAAGGACTGGCGCGGCGGGCGCAACGCGTACCAGAACATCATCCCCTCCAGCACCGGCGCCGCAAAGGCGGTGACGCTCTGCATCCCGGCCCTGAAGGGAAAACTGACGGGCATGTCGTTCCGCGTCCCGACCGCGGACGTCTCCGCGGTCGACCTGACCTTCAGGACCGCCAAGGCGACCAGTCTTGACGCGATCAACGCGGCGATGAAGAAGTGGGCCGACGGCCCCATGAAGGGCGTCCTGGCCTACACCGATGAAGAAGTGGTGTCGAGCGACTTTGTCGGCGACCGCCACTCGTCGATCTATGACTCGCTCGCGGGGATCGAACTCAACAAGAACTTCTTCAAGATCGTGTCGTGGTACGACAACGAGGCGGGCTATGCCGCCCGCTGCGTCGACATGATCCGCATGCTGGCCGACAAGGACGGCCTGCAGTAGCACCCAGCCAAGCCGCCTCGATTTCCGCCTTTTAGGACCGCCGGCGCGCCGACCCGAAGTGCAGCTCCAGGTATCGCGCGACATAGTCGACGATGCTCTGCGCTTCGGGAATGTCTGCGTTGCTCGTGGGGCCCATCGGCTCGAATCGCATGCCCTTGAACCGCTTGACGGCGTCGTCCAGCGTCAGGCCGTACTGCAGCGAAAGGCTGAAAGCCCGGCAGAACGCCTGGCACATGCCCGACATCGTCGAGCCTTCCTTGGACATCTTGATGAAGAGCTCGCCCGGGCGGCCGTCGGTGTGGAGCCCGATTGTCAGATACCCCTCATGACCCGCCAACGAGAACTTGTGGGTGATGGACGAACGGGTATCCGGCAGAACTTCGCGATTGGCAATCATGCGACTGACACCCTTGTCGCTCCACGCGACGCTTCCGTGCTGGCGTGATCTTCAACGATCCGTCATCAAGCGAACAGCCCATGCCCACGATCTGTAGAATGACCGTGGCGCCCTGCACACAGGCGGTAGTGGGTATCGGCCCTGCTGGACCGAGGTCGCCACAATATCTCGGACCGGTATCGCTGGCAAGCCGGCTGTCAAGAATTGATCAAAGCGACCAGTTATCCACCGTTTGGCAGCCTACGACACCCCACAGGCCTGTCGCATCAATCACGGCAGCTGGCTTGCCGTTTGCGTGCCAAATCGTCGATACACTTCGTTCAGCCACGCATGACGCACCCTTGTTCAAACCCGTTTGGAACTCGCCGCGCCGCCCCTGCGCTTGGCGGCCTGACGATGCTGCTGCTTGCCACGCTCGTCGTGGCGCACGCGGCCGCGGGTGTTGACCCCGGATGCCTCGCCCCGGGCACCATGTCGCTGACGGACCGCGTCCCGACGCGGGTGCTTCCGCTCCTGGCCCGCGCCGCGCGGCGGTCCGCCGCGCCGCTCGAAGCGCCGCGCCTGCCCGCTGCCGAAAGGGCCGCCGCAAGCCGGTGGGCGTCGAGCATCCTTCGAACCAAGGCGCCACTCGATCCAGCTCGTTGCAGCGTGCGTGTTGAGCACCTGGACCTCCCCCCCCCGCTGGCGTAATCCTGCGTCGGCCCCACGATTGCGGGCCGCCCGTCGCGCCAGCCCTCACCGCGGCCGCTTTAGCGGCTGCATCAAACCATCCAGTGCTCCAGGCGCCGTCTCGTTGAGGTGGCGCATCCTTCGTTCCAGTCGGTTGAAGCCGGCGGCCCGTCTTCGCGGCCACGGCGTGCAGAAAGCGAACTGAATCACCATGGCCAAAGCCGCAACTCACCAGGGAATCCCCCTTATCGGGCCGATCCTGAACAAGATCATCGGGACGCGCAACGAGAGGTTTGTCAAGAAGTACACGCAACGGGTGCAGGCGATCAACTCGCTCGAGCCCGAGACCAGGGCGCTGACCGACGGTCAGATTCGAGCCAAACTCCAGGAGTTCCGCGACCGGCGGGCCAAGGGGACCTCCGCGATCGATCTCATGATCGAGGCGTTCGCCGTGGCAAGGGAGGCGATGGACCGCTCGGTGGGAATCCGAAACGTCCTCGACCCCGCCCGCGGGTTCGATGTCTCGCTGCTGCCGGCGTCGGCCCGGGAGGTCTACGCGACGGTCCGAGCGCAGGCCGAGGCGCTTCCCCCGGCAATGCCCGAGGGGTCGTTCCTGGGAATGACCGAGCCGTCGCCCGGCTGGCGGCAGGTGGACATTCCCAACGAACTTTATGACGCGGTCCGTGAGGCGTTTCCGGAGAGCCGGCCGCCGTTCCGAGCCCGCCCATTCGATGTCCAGCTGATCGGCGCCATGGTGCTCTACCAGGGCAAGATCGCCGAGATGAAGACGGGCGAGGGCAAGACCATCGTGGCCCCGCTAGCGACGTACCTCGCGTGCATCGAGAACCTGAAGGTGCACGTCGTCACGGTGAACGACTACCTCGTTCAGCGGGACCGCGACTGGACCTTCCCGTTCTTCCATGCTCTGGGCCTCACGGTCGGCGCCATCCACCCGATGCACATGCAGAACGAAGACGTCAAGCGCCGCATGTACCAGTGCGACGTCGTCTACGGCACCACCGCCGAGTTCGGCTTTGACTACCTGCGCGACAACATGAAGCGGACGGCCGAGCAACAGGTCCAGCGCCGCAGAGAGTTCGCCATCGTCGACGAGGTCGACTCGATCCTGATTGACGAGGCGCGGACGCCGCTCATCATCTCGGGTCCGGCGCACGAGGACGCCCCCCGTTACGAACTGGCCGATCGCCTCGCGCGGCACCTGGTCGAGAAGCAGCGGCCCTGGCAGCAGGGCGACGATGCGGTGCAGGCCTGTTTGCGCCGCATCAAGGGGCTCGAGGGCGACATCCGCAATGTCCGCGACAAGGCAAGGGTCCCGGCGCTCCAGGAGCAGCTCAAGCAGACCCGGGCCGAACTCCCCGCGCTGGAGAAAGCCCGGGCCGCCCACGTGCAGTACTACGAGGTGGAGATGGAGCGCAAGTCCGTCCATGTGACCCACCAGGGCACGGCGGAGGCTCAGCGAGCCGCGGGTATCGGCTCGTTCTACGTCGGCGAGAACATGGACCTCCCCCACCTCCTGGAGCAGTCCCTGCGGGCGCACGTGGTCTACCAGCGTGATCGCGACTACATCGTCATCCCGCAGGAAGACCCGATGACCGGCAGGATGGAGGATTCCGTCGTCATCGTCGACACGTTCACCGGCCGGCCCATGGTGGGACGCCAGTGGTCCGATGGGCTGCATCAGGCATGCGAGACCAAGGAGAAGGTGCCGATCAAGCAGGAGACGCAGACCGTTGCGACGGTCACGATCCAGAACTTCTTCAAGATGTACAAGCGTCTCGCGGGCATGACCGGCACCGCGGATACCGAAGCACAGGAGTTCCACGACATCTACCAGCTGGATGTGGTGTCGATCCCGACCAACCGCGCCGTCGTCCGGCGCGACCACGACGACCTCATGTTCATCTCCGGCAAGGACAAATGGGGCTTTATCGTCGACGAGATCAAGGCGTTCCACGATGTCGGCCGCCCCGTGCTGGTCGGCACGACAAGCGTCGAGAAGAGCGAGACGCTGAGTCAGATGCTCGCCAAGGCGCACCAGGTCAAGCACGAGGTGCTCAACGCCAAGCAGCACGAGCGAGAGGCGAACATCGTTGAGAACGCCGGCCAACTCGGCGCCGTGATGATCGCCACGAACATGGCCGGACGCGGCACCGATATCAAGCTCGGTCCGCTCAGCCGCGAGGCCCTGCTTGACCACTGGCTCAGGCGGGGGCTGGCTCCTCGGACCGTGACCGTTGAATCGACCGACGACCAGCTCAAGGAGGCGGTCTACCGGAAGATCGCGCCCGGTGAGCTTGATGTTCCCAAGCGCGAGGTCGAGGCGATGGAGTTCGCCAAGCTCGAGCTGGACCTGCTCCGGCATTGGGCGACAAAGCACACATGGCTGTCGGAAAAGAAGGTCAACACCCTGGACGCCGAAGGACTCCGCAAGGCTCTCGACGAGCACGGCCGATTCCTGCTCCACCGTATCCGCTGGTTCAAGACCATCGAGGACCTGGGCGGACTGCACGTCATCGGCACGGAACGCCACGAGTCACGCCGTATCGACAACCAGCTGCGTGGTCGCGGCGGCCGCCAGGGCGACAAGGGGTCTTCGCGGTTCTTCGTCTCCTTCGACGACGACCTCATGAAGCTCTTTGCGGGAGACCGAACCCTCAAGATCCTCTCGGCGCTGGGCATGAAGGAGGGGGATGCCATCGAGCACCCCATGCTCTCCAAGAGCGTGGAGGGCGCGCAGCGCAAGGTGGAGGAGCGGAACTTCCAATACCGCAAGCAGGTGCTCGAATACGACGAGATCATGGAGCACCAGAGGCAGACGTTCTACGGTCTACGCCAGCGGGTGATCGAGGGGGACAACGTCCGCGGCCTGATCTTCGACTACGTCGCCGATGCCGTTGACGACGCCGTCGACACCTACCTCGGGCGCGATTACCCGGCGACCTGTGCGGTCGAGTACGCCGCCGAGGCCCTCGACTGCGCCGTGCCGATCGAGCGTCTCCGTGGGCGCGATGGGCCCGACCTGATCGCCCGCATCCGCGAGGACGCCAAGAGTGATGCCCGCGCCAACATCGCGATCACCATCGGCGAGTACATGCCCGACGACGATGCGGATTCGGCCTCGCGGGACATCGACTTCGACGCGGCGGGCCTCGTGGCCTGGGCGAAGTCTCACTTCGGCGTCGACCTGGACATCGAGCAGCTCCGCACGGCCGGCGTTGCATCGCGACGCCAGATCGAAGAGAAGCTCGTAGAGGCCGCGATTCACCGCATCGACGAGGCGGACCTCTCGAAGGTCGAGACCTTCGTCGCCGAGGGATACGGGGCCGAGCAGCTCGCACGCTGGGCCGAGCGAAAGTTCGGAATCACCCTCGACACCGCCCAGATCGGCCGGGTCATGCAGGACAAGGGCGCCGACGGTGTCGTCCAGATGATCGTCGAGAAGACCGATGCGCTCTACCGCGACCGCGAGGTGGAGCTGCCCGTCGATTTTGCCCTGCAAACGGCCATGATGGTCATGCGGCAGGACCCGCAGGCCGGGCTCGACCGGCTGGTGCAGTGGGCCAACTCCCGGTTCAGGCTCGGTTGGACGGCGGAGACAGTGAAGGCAACCCCGCCGCAGAAGGCGAGGGAACTGCTGCTGGAGGCTTCCAGAAAGTGGGTCGAATCCGACCAGCTCTCCAAGGAGATCCACGACGCCGTCGCCATCACGGATAACGAGGCTCTTGACGCCCACTTCCGTGAGCAATTGGGCTTTGGGATCACGGATGAGATCCGCCGCGCTTCCGGGCCGGATCGCGAGCAGGCGATCCGAGCCCGTATCGAGACCTCGCTCCGCATGGAACTGCTGTTCTTCGAGCGCACGCTGCTGCTCAACACGCTCGACCCGCTCTGGAAGGACCACCTGTACGCGATGGACCAGCTCCGGGGCGCCATTTCATTCAGGGCCTTCAGTCAGCAGGACCCTCGCATCGAGTACAAGCGCGAGGGGGCGCGGATGTTCAAGGACATGCTCCAATCGGTCCGCAACCGCGTAACCGACGATGTGCTCAAGGTGCGGCTCGCGATGCCGTCGCCTGGCCTTGGGGGCGCCCGGGCCCCGGCGCCGGTTCAGCAGCCGCCGGCGATCCGGCAGGCCCCCGCCAACGGCCGTCCCCAGGGAGCCCCCATGCCCTCCGCGAACCCAGTCGGTTCGATGATCATGGGGCCCGGCTTGGCTCCTATGCCGGTTCCGGCCCGCGAGCAGCGGGACCTTGAGGCCGCTCAGCTCGCGGGGACCGACCCCGCGGCCAAACCCGCCCAGGTGGTCAAGAGCGAGAAGCGGCTCGGACGGAACGACCCCTGCCCCCAGGGCTCGGGGCGGAAGTACAAGAAGTGCTGCAACCGCCCCGACGGCGTCTGCACCGGTGACGGGCTGAACACCCCCCCACCCCAGGGCGATTCGGAGGGGGATGACAACTAGCCGTGGTTCCCCCGGCAGGCTCCGGGGTGCTGACGAAAGGCGAATCCGGAGGAGACCCGCGGGCGTATCGGATTGGGACAGGCCACGCGCCTCGGTGTATCCTGCCCTGCCGAGGCCCACGACGGTGCAACCCTTCCCTGCGCGTCCGGAGAACGACCCATGAAGACTCAGGCTGCTCAGGCAAGACGGAAGCTCGCCGCGTTCACGTTGATCGAGATGCTCGTGGTGCTGGTGATCATCGGCATCCTCGCGGCCATCACGGTGGCCGTCTCGGCTCATGTGATGGGAACCGGCAAGCAGCGAGCGACGGAGCAGGTACTCCGGGCCCTGGACCAGATGCTCACCTCCTACCAGGCGGAGAAGGAGGCCAACCCGCCGTCGGAGTTCGTGGACGGCCAGGGAAAGCGCTTTCCCATCATCGACGGCCGCGCGGTCGTGGCGGCACCGACCGACGCGGCGGAGCCGTCGCTGGCCCTGTTCGCCCTGGCTGTGAGCGACCAGAATCGCGCCGGCGACATCTTCAAGAGCATCGATTCGAAGTTTATCGAGCGGGTGCCGTCGATAACGACGGCGTGGGGCCAGCCGCGGGACTCGGGCGGAACGGCGCTGGCGACGGTGATCGTGAAGGACGCCTTTGGCCACCCGATCCGGTTTGTCCACCCCAAGTACGACGGCGGCTACGGCGAGTATTACTGGCTCCAGGACGGCGTCCCGACCGGCGAGCCGACCGCGGCCGACCCCTCGGGCAACCCGCTCTGGACGAACGCGGACAACCCGATCCACCCAAACCGGAACCCTCGGACGATCGATGGCGTGCAGGTTCGGCGCTCGTACCTTCCCTTCGCGCTCCGTCCGCCCGGCACGCCCGTCAAGGGCTCGGTGGGCGACGCCGATGAGGGCGTCTGCCCGGGGAAGCGCCCGTACTTCTATTCGGTGGGCCCCGATGGTGATCCGGGCACCCGCGACGACAACATCTACGTGACGACGCCGACGTTCCCGGAAGAGAACGCCCGCGAGCCCAATACCTCCGGACGGCACTAGGGCCCGTGAGTCAGCAAGCAACGTCCAAGCCGCCCGGAAGACCGGTCGGAGAATTGCCGATAGTCCGTGGTCCGGTGTCGTGGAGCCCTGCCCGCACGGGGGCTACCATGACCGCACAGATTCCGGGGTGTAGCGCAGCTTGGTAGCGCGTCTCGTTCGGGACGAGAAGGTCGAAGGTTCAAATCCTTTCACCCCGACTTGTTTCAGAGTAAAGCCCTTCGATGAGCACATCGAAGGGCTTTCTCGTTGAAAACACAGCACTTGCGCCATCCAGGGTGCAGTTCAAACAGACGATTTCGAGGATTCGCCGCTTCGTGGCGTAATCCGCAGAAACCCACGTGTTTTGCAGTGTTTGCGAGAGTTCAAACACCTTGGCCGCGAGCTCGGCCGTTTCGTCGTGGGAACGGTCCAGAACGTCCAGTTGCAGCTTGATGGACGCGAGCCGGTCCCGAAGCTCGGTGTGCTTGCGGGCGAAGGTGTCCTGATCCACGTCATCGCCGAGCCGGAGGTTCAGGAGTCGGTCCTGCTGGGCCACCAGGAGCGAGGACTGCCGCAGGAGTTCCTCCCGCTGAGCCCGGGCGTCGGATTGGGCGTCCCGCGTCTGTGACGCGAGGACAGCCCGGAACCAGTCCCGAACGTCGGGATCGTCCACCTTCATACGAGCGAAGAGTTCCAGCACCTGGCGCTCAATCTCGGATTCCGGCACCCGCACCCGCGGATGCCCGTCGGTGGTGTACCGGCTGCACCGGTAGTACACGTACCGACGATCGCCGGACTTGGCCCGCTTGATGATTTGCTCACCCGTGATGGCGTGGCCGCAGTGCCCGCAGGTCATGAACTCGCTGGCGAAGGTCATCTGGTGGGCGTGGTAGACATGCCCGCCGAGGAGGGCTTGCACTCGATCCCAGGTTGAGCGTTCGGCCAGTGGCGTCTGCTTGCCCGGATACCACTGTCCCTTGAACGGGATTTCTCCGATGTACGCCCGATCGGTGAGAATCGCGTGCAGCTTGCTGCGGGTGAACTTCGGAGCCTCCGGCCGGTACGTCAAGCCCTCCGCATGGAGCCGGTCACGAAGGGCGTCAAGGGTCAGTGGCTCATAGGCGTAAAGGTGGAAGATCCGTTTGACGTTCTCGGCTGCCGCCGGATCAACTTCGGTGACGCACCGACCATCCCTGCGGACGTTGCGGTAGCCATAGGGAGCCTTGCCGACGAACCAACCCTCCTGAACCCGACGAGCGAGGCCTTCGCGGACATCGACTGACTGTTGCTCGGTGTAGAAGCTCGCCATGTTGGCGAGTGTCCGCCGCATCATGCGGCCGGCGGGGTTGTTCTCTGTCGGCTGCGAGACGGAGATGAACCTGACGTCGTACTCCGATTCCAGACGTTCCAGTTCAACCATGTCGTAGAGGTTGCGGACCGCACGGTCCACCTTATAGAAGAGCAGCCCGTCCAGCTCTTCTGCATGCTTCTTCGCATAGGCAATTAGCTCGCGGAATGTTGTTCGCTCGTCTGCCTTTGACGCAGTTTCCGCGACCCGAAACAAGCGAACGATTTCGCCGCCAGCGGATGCGGCATATCGACGGAGAGCATCCTCCTGCACGGCAAGCGAGAAGCCTTCGCGTTCCTGTTCCCGGCTGCTGACACGTGCCAAGGCGACGAAGCGTTTCATGGCGTCACTCCCGCTTGAGAAGCTCGAACAACCGTCCTGCCGTCTGGACAATTGTAATCGCTTCTTCGACGGAAAGGGGCTTTCCGTAGCGGGGTTCCCACACTTTTCGCGTGAGGAGCACGAGCTCCGGCGTGATCCACTCGGGCGTACCGACAGGAAGCGACGCCGGGGCATCACGCCGCGCAACCAGTTCGTCAAGATGGAGCGTCCGTCTCGCCATGTGCTTGCCGGTTAGTCAGCGCCAACTCACTTCATGCAGCAGTCGCGGCGAATTTCGCCTTCTCACGCCTGTATGCCTCTGTCACCTGTTGGAACTTTCGGGATGCGGCTTCAACATCCGGCGGTGAAGCACCGGCGAGCCGATCGGGATGGAATCGCAGGCACGCCGCGCGGTACGCGGCCTGTACATCCTCCATCGAAGCGCCAGGCGATAAGCCGAGCAATTTCAGATCGTCAAACGATGCGTCTCCACCATCGGTCGTCGAAGGAATTGGTTCTGGCTGTTGCTCCGCCGCCACTGCTCGCATCCACGCTGCGATGCTGTCGCATTCGTCCGCCGCGCACTCGCAGAACGTATTCATGGCAGACGGTGAATAGGTCACGCACGAGACGGGCTCGATCCGGAACTGGATGAACGTGCTGCGGCCGTCATCGCCGAAGCCCGCGACGGCCAGTGCCGGAATCTCTCGCCACGACAGCGGGCGCTGTGCAGGGACTTGCAGAACACTCGTGTCGCCTCGAAGGAATACGTCCATGATTTCGTCCGATGCTTTCAGCACGAACCCGCGCTCCGCCATGTTCTGGCGGAAAAGGCGACGGGTCGTCGGGCCGGGCACGGGGACGCTCAGAATCCGGGTCAATCGCAGTCGGACTTTCATGGTCTCGGTCTTTTTCAGCCAGCGGTGAAAATAGATCGCGGCAGCAATGAAGCCGACAAGGGCAAGCAGGTACATGGTGATCTCCTGGTACTCAAGTGACGCTCAATCCCTTTCGAGTTCCTGTTGTGGAGGCTGCGGCTCGCGCGACTCGACATCGCGCTCCGCCTGCTGCAATCGCTCACCGAGGATCGACGGCCGTTCGTCCGGATCGCGCGCCGCCTTTTCCTTGTCTTCCATGACTTCGCCCGGCGTCCGGGTGCCATAGATGCCATACTGCGGAGGCTGCGCGACGTTGGATGAGGGGTACATGGCGGCCCGCAGTTCCGCGAGGCCTTGCCTTGCCATAGCCGCCGCATGACCAGCACCGATCTTGGGAGTGGATTTCTCTTGCTTCATGACTGTCTCCTTTCAGGTTTGATTACTCACCGCGCAGGTCGCGGAATCGGTCCGACGCACCACGCTGTTCGATGAAGGCATCGTGCATGTCTAATGCCCGCTTCCGCTCGTATCCGAGCGTCAGGTTGGTTGAGACAAGAAGGCCGAGGCTTGCGAGGATCAGGTAGCAGCCGAGCGTCTGGCTCAGACCCAGCGCAAGAGCGCCGACCAGGAACGTGAGCAGCGGCTCCACGATCCCTTTGACCTTCTCTTCGGGCATTCGCCGAAACACCCGCATCAACCTTGGCGTGCCGGTGTACAGCGTGTGCGGCTGCGATCCGCCCCGCTTGCGGCGTAGATGCACGCGAGCGCGAACACAGATGCACATGAAGAGGAAGCACGCCAAGAAGAACAGCAGCGGCTCGGCGCTCTGGCCTTCGCAGCAGATCGGGAAAAAGAGCATCAGCAGCACCGCGGCGCCGGCTTGAAGTCCGATGTACCGCTCGCCGAACGATTCCAGTCGGTGAAGGAATACCTCCACCGACAGTGCCAATGCCCGGCACAGGAACACGAAGATGCTGACGCCGTTCTGAAACTCCATCTTGCGGCTGCCGGGAAGAGGTTGCTGGTGCATGTACGTCTCCTTGGGCGCGCAGTGATCGCGCCCGGTTTGTTCGTGCCGTCAATCCGCCATCCACTTGTCTTCAGGCTTTCTGCCTGAACGTCACGGGGAGCCAAGTGCGCCCCGAGCCTTCAAACACTCTTCCGTTCTGAAAGACGATCGCATCGACGACACCGCGATTGGCCGTGCCGCCAGTGCGAAGCCGTGTGAACTCCCTTGGTTGAACTTCGTACTCCCATGTTTCCGAGAAGCCGCCGCTGGTACTGCCCGATGCACCGAGCCACGAGAGGCCCAGCACGGCATTTGCCTGCTCTTCCGATGAATAGCTGCTGCTGCCGTTGGCCAGGCACTGCCGCGACCGCCCGATGAGGCCGGAGGCCCATTCGTTGGTTACGGGATCGCCGTTGGCGTGCAGAATCTTGGTGTTGAGATTGGCCAGAAGCGAATCGGTTTCGGCCCGTGCCTTTTCTCCACCGCCCAGAGCCGCGATGAAGTTGCTGTAGTTCTGTGAGAGCAGGACCGTTGCCACGCGGGCAGCACGGCAAGTGGTCTGGAACTGCATGTCGTATGAGGTGACGAAGTGCTGTGCCTCGTCGGTCCACAGAAACGCCGGACGCGGGCTCTGCCTCACGTCGCGCCGCTCGATGTCGCGCTGCACAGCGTATTTCCAGAGGACCTGCGCGAACTGGCCGACCTCGGCGTACTCCTTCACGGGCAGGTCGATCACGATCACCTTCCCGTGCGGGATCGCAGCAGGCGTGATGTTTGTCTCCGTGCAGAAGAGTTCACGCAGCAGGCCCCGATTCAGAACATCGACCATCGATGTGAACGTGGACACGATGACGCTGCGCGTCTTGTCGCTCAAGGCGGGGAACTCCTGCATGAAATAGTCGGCGACGATCTCGAAGTCTGTTTGCTGGCGAGATCCCTTGCCACGCCTATCTGCATCCGCCAAGCACTGGAAGCAGAACGAGGACTTTTTCCATTCTTCTGAGGCAAGCTGCTCGCGTGATGTGGGAGCCGACACCACCAGCCGGTACAGATCGGGAATGGTGACTCTGCCTTTCGCGAACACCAGCAGATCGACGAGATTGCGGCAGAGTTGACGGTTCGCTCGCTTCCAGTAGCCAGAGTCTTCACGGCCATCCCCACCAGCGGCCGTGCTTCGCTCAGCCACTTCAAGCACGGTCGAGAGCAGATTGACGATGTTCTCAGTCAAACCAGCGCCGCCACCGTCACGCTTGAGTTCGTGATCCAGGAAGGAAAACCGCCAGGGAGACGACGGCCCGAAGACGATCAGGTCATCATGGCGTCCGGCTTCGCGGCAATATGTCTCCCAGAGTGCCCGTTCATCGGGCTTGGCGGTGAGTACAAGCCCACCGAAACCAGCGCGGAGCATCGCCAGGGCCAGCGTACGTCCGCTGCCGGATGACTTGCCTGATCCCGTAGCTCCGAGTATGAGCGTTCCTTCCACCGCGTCTCGCAGTGTCCAGAGATCGTGGTCGTTCCAGTGGAGCAGAGGTGACCCGAGATCCCATGAAGGTGCAGGCGCGGAGGATTTGCGGAATAGGCCAAACATCGGTGCCTCCAAAGATCAGTGACCCTGTTTGCGCTTCGCGTCCTGTCCCGCCTTCCAGGCGAGCGCGATGAGGAAGAGAATGAACACGCGAACGAGTTCCATGCCTGTCTCCTACTTGCGCTTTGAAGAGACCAGTGCTACTGCATCGCTCATCGCTGTTCCGTCGGCACTGACAGCCCGCAGGCGCTCGACGAGATCGGTGAGCCAGTTCACCACCGCATCGATCGAGAGCGTCGGCGCGGACACGATGACAGAGCGTCCTTCACCGAGAGGAATCACAACTCGCTCACGCGGTGAAGCCGTTCGCCGACGGGGCATGTGGCCGCCCTTGGCCTGGCTTGCTGATCGAACTTTGGCGACCACCGCTTCTCGCGACAGATGACCGTTCACGGCCTCAGCGGTAAGCCGCTCACGTTCAGTCGAATCGGCGACCTTTGCGACTTCGTACGCGGTACTCATCGCGAGCCTGCCGGCAGTGAGATGTTCCTTTACGTCGGGCGGAAGGACGAGGAGAGCGAGGAGTTTGGAGATACTTGCCGGCGACAGGCCGAGCTTCACCGCGACTTGGGCCGCCGTCCATCCGGTTTCAGTCATCAGCCGATTGATCGAGGTCGCCCGTTCGATCGGGCTGAGGCCGACTCTCTGAGCGTCGATCACGAGTTGACGGTGAGTGACATCCGCTTCGGTCAAAGATTGCTCCTCGACGATGATCGGGACGGTGGTTAGACCGGCAAGCTTCGCAGCCCGCAACCGCCGTTCGCCGTCTAGAACTACGAGCAGGTCTCCGTCACGACGTACCAGGAGCGGTTGATGAATGCCGCCGGACTCCGCGATGCTGCGAGCAAGCCCCGTGATCTCTTGGTCCGAGTAGCCGGAGGACTGCCGTACCTGCGGGCGGCAGACGAGAGCGTCAACCGGCGCATGGGACAGTGTCGTGTTCACTGGCGCTCCCCCTTTCGCGCCTGACCCTGGAGGTTGTTGAGTTCGATCTCTTCGTAGAGCTTCCGCTTCTTACCGTCAGCTATGGCTGACCGGGCTGCGGCTATGGCTGCGATAACGTAGCCACAGTCATCGAGCCATCCGACCAACGGGATTGCGTCAGGCGCAAGGTCCAACGGGCTGATCGTCAGGAGGGCCAGACCGATGCACATCGCCCACTTGGATATCTCTAGACCGACGCATCTCAATCTGCTGGCTGGGAGTGCGAGCAGGCCAAGCATGACGATGAACATCAGTGACCCACACAGGACGAAGACTTTCAGGAACGAGAAGAACGCTTCCATGATGCACTCCGGTGAATGTCATGAGCACGGTCAGGTCACATAGCCCGACTCGTTGTGCTCTCACCGAAGTATGCGACACGTAGCGCTGCGATGATGCACTCAACCTTGCGCATAGTCTGCGTGCGCCTGAGGTACTTTGATGCAGTGTGCGGTAGTGTGCGAGAGTATGTACATGCAGTCACGCGCGCGTATGCGATTGGACGTGTTGGAGCCCTAGCGGAGCGGCGCGATATTGCCTCCAGCCTTTTCGAGGGCCATGATCACGCACGTGTACAAACTCGGCCGCGATCAACTCAGCAAAGAGTGTCTCTGCATCCTTTCGCTCACGGCGCAATCCAGCAAGTTCGAGCCATTCGCACTTGCCGATCCACGCCCGTTCGCGGGGACCGGACCGACACTTTGCGTAATGCGAAGCAATGGCCTCAAGCAACTCTTCGGCTTCGAAGGACAGATGCACGGGTGATGCATCCGGGGAAAGCGAGTGACAACTTCTTGCACCGTCTGGCGCCGTGCCATCTGCTGTGTTCTCAAGCAGGTTCGCGAGGCATCGCAAAGCAGCAGCGACATCGTGAACAGAAACGCTGCGGTTGTCGCCCGCTGTACTACTCGCGCACGGCACAAGAAGACCCGCGAGTACTTCAGCGAATGGAGGGAGGAACTCAGTTCGCGGATTGACGCTCAGAGAACGTGCGCGGTTCTGCGATGTCTGAAGCAAGTGCGCACCGTGAGTGGGGCCTGGCATAGAGCCGTGCCTTTCTGATCCCAGTCACGGCAAACCTCTTGCCGGTCTTCTGGGAACCACGTGCGGTGCTGATCGCACACAGGGTGCGACCGCAGTTCAGGTTGTCATGGGTGGCCACGACCCTTCGTCTGATCGGCAGGAGGACGTGGGTGCGGGACGGTTGGAGGCGTCATCCGACACCTCTAGCGAGTGCCTTCGCCAAACTGGCCGATCCACAAACTGACGGCGAAAGAGGACCACGCCCGTCACTGGAAGGCGACCGAAGATCTCAATCAAGTGTTTCTCATTCGAGAAGCAAGCCGCTTCTCCCCAAGGAGAAAATGCCGAACGCGAAGGCACTTCGATCCAGCCACTTCGGGCACTATGCATGTGTCGCATCCGGCCTCCTTGGGAACTGCTCCAAACAGCATACCGCTTCCTCGGCTCCAAGGTGTACGCCAGCAAACGGGTTGCCAGACATGGGCAAGCCGTGCTAGTCATTAGATTATTCTTGAACCACTCATGAGTGAGCCTGTGTCCGGACGAGTCCTGGGGAATGTTGAAGTTGCCATCCTGACCAAACTGAACGAACTAGCGGAACGTCATGGGCTTTCGCCACTCGACATTGCTGCCGAATTTCACGGCCAAGACGAGAAGTCCAAGCTGGTCTTCTACACGCTGCCGCAGGAAGCGGTTCCCTTGGAGAGATTCGAGCGCATGATGCAAGGGCTCGGAATCACTGATCGCGAAACGCTGCACATCACGGGCACCGAACAGCAGGTTTACGACACCATCCAGTGGGCCATCGAAAAGGCTCCCCGGCGTGTCCGTTAAGCGCCTGTCACGCTCGACACGCACGCCGTCGATCCGATAGCGCAGACGCACCCTGCGGCACACGTTTGGTCCCTACAAACACGTATTCCGCCGGGTTTCACCATCCCCAAGGCGTTATGCCAAAGTCGCCAATAGCAGCGGTGACACCCAGTCGGCCAACACGACATCACCAGCCACGCTGAGCTCGCGAACGGCGTACCTGCACCCGATGCGCTTCGGGGCGGATAAGCGCCGTCGCAGGCGGTGTTCTACAACGGCCTTGGCCTTTGCCACGTTCGCATCGCCCACACGTACCTCTCGAAGTGGCGCGCCGACGCGACCATATCGGATGGTCACCACCCAGTGCTCCAAGAGGTCGCGATCCACCGACACCTCATACCGCCTGTGGTGATTCCGCTCTTCGCTATGAGCTTCCAGCCTGAGCACAAATACCTCGATCATTTCTCCCCCCGTCTGCTGACTTCGCGAAGGTATTGGTACAGAGTCTCGCGACTGATACCGAACTCGCGGGCGAGCCGTGCCTTTTTCTCGCCCGCAACCGCCCGTAACCGAAGCTCCGTGACCCGATCCGGCGAGAGCTTACGGCTCCGTCCCCGATAAACGCCGCGCTGTTTCGCAAGGGCAATGCCATCCCGCTGGCGTTCCTTGATAAGGTCCCGCTCGAACTGCGCCACGGCTCCCAGCACCGTGAGCATCAAGTTCGCCATCGGCGACTCCTCGCCGGTGAAGAGCAGGTTCTCCTTGATGAACTGGACCCGTATGCCGCGTCGTGTCTGCTCCTGGACGAGCCGACGAAGGTCGTCCACGTTGCGGGCCAGCCGGTCCATGCTGTGAATGACGATCGTGTCGCCCTCGCGCGCATACGCAACCATCGCCCTGAGCTGCGGCCGATCCGTGTCTTTGCCGGATGCCGCCTCCGTGAACACGCGGTCGAGAGCGACGCCTTCGAGTTGCCTCTCTGTGCTTTGGTCGTGGGTGCTGATCCGCACGTATCCGATCCGCTGTCCTTTCCCCGTCACCCGCCCTCCATGAACTGTCAGGTCAGGTCTAAAACTTCGCATCGCAACTGTCAAGGAATTGTTGAAGCGACCTCAACCTGACGGACTGCGGCGGAACTGTCTGACATCAGGCTGGGGTACACCCCAACCTGACAGTCCAGATTGCACTGTCACACAACTGTCATACCGTCGCGCCTCGAATCGTGGTACGGTCGGGAAGGAGTACACACAGTCATGACCGCACCGAACCCGCTGCACCTAGCCAACGCCGCTCAACAGATGGCCCGCAACGCACCATCCGCGGACGCCGCTGTGTTCAACAAGGTCGCGATGATCTCGATGGGTGTCATGGCCGCCGCCTCCGTGCTGCAACTCTTGCAGCCGCTGTTGAAGGAGCTCAACGCGAAACACACCAAGCAGATGTATCGCGATGATCACGGCCGAGGCCGGTAGTCACCACTTTATCTGCTCGACAACTGTGGCCTCTTCCGGTGACTCCAAGCTCTCTGGTTGGTCGGCCTCTTGCACCCACGACACCCTGTGCCGCGCGATCCCCTCGAACAGTCGGACCGTCGATCGTACTTCCGAGTTGAGGTTACGCCCTTTGACTTGGATCTTCCGGCCGGCAACGGAGAGCGTGATTCCATCAGATGGATTGAACTCGACATGGTCGAGGTAGCCATATCCGACGGCAAGGATGTTCCCATCCTTCTTGCGAAGTTCGAGCATCACGGCACGATCGCGGATTCCGCGGAGCCAGCCGAAGCACCCGCAGTCCTCCGTTGTGTCTGACTCCGAACCGTGTGGCGTGTCTTCATTCTTGCCGGAGTACCGCTGAAGAATCGATCTATCGGTCATACGTCATCCCTTCTCTTTCGTGCGGCTGATCCGTCAGAATCGGCAGCAATCGCTCAAGCCGCCATTGGTGCCGGCCCCGCTCACGAAGGTCGGCCCCCATCAGGTCGCTGGCCGCCAGCTTGTCGTCTGAGTGGCTGACCGCTTCGAGGAGCGCCTCCTTGTCGTCCGTGTAGATGGTCGCGCCAACGCGACCGCGCGACACAGACACGTAGAACTGCTCTCGCGATGATGCTGGAAGTGAATGGGACGACTGAGCGATGAACACTCGCTTCACTGTCTTTCCCTGGGAAGCGTGCGAGGTCACGACATAGCCGTGCGAGAGATGCCCGAATGCCCTGCAGATGGTCCACTTGTTCGTGAGCCGGATGTCGCCGCTGCTCGTGAATCCCGCGACGGTATAGAGCGTGCCATTGTTCAGGTCATGCAACCCGTCAGCCGTCTTGCCGTTCCGCGTGATGCGTATCCGGTCGCCGGGAGCAAGCGGCAGAACGCTTCGCCTGAAGACCTGGAACTTGCTCGCGTCGGCAAATGGAATCGCGTCAACTCCGACCGTGAGCCGCTGACCCTTCCGTACGCCCTTTGCATTCTGGTGAAACACCAGCACGTCACCGGGGGCATAGTTGAGCGGGTCCATTCGCTCGGCCTCTGTGAAATTGACGGCCTCCAGGGATTCCACGCGATGCTCGCCGCTTCCGAGCTTGCCCATAGTCTTGAGCCGTGATCGAATCTCATCGGTGATCCACTCGCCCTCCAAGTGTGTCGGCGAGACGACGAGAGCGGCCTTGTCAGACGGGTCCTCCGACACTGCCTTCACGTAGTCTTCCGCGAGCACCCTATACCGATCCACATCGGACACTTCCTTGATCCATCCCAGGTCATCCAGTTGCCGGAACCCGGCGGGCGTGTTTCCGCTGCTCAAGGCCTGGACGGCGTCCCGGTATTCACCGCTCTGCCTCTGAATCTCGCGAAGTTCCGCAGGAACCAAGCCAGCTTGGTCCTCCAGGAGACGCAAAGCGGCCCCGCGTTCCACCGATCCGTGCTGCCGACGGTCGCCCGAGAGGATGACGCGGGTGTGCAGACGATCAGCCAGGTCGAACACCCGACCCATCGTGCGAGTCCCGAGCAACCCCGCTTCGTCGATCCATATCACCTGGTCGCGAAGCTCTGCCTGCATGCGATCGTCGGTCAGCAGCCGGGCAACGGTCTCTGCCTTGCTGAATCCCTCCTCTTCTCGGAGCACGCCGCGGCTTGCGCCGGCCGACGGAGCGAACGTGAAGACCTCCTTGCCCGTCGCCTCAATGGCCTCGATGGTCTCTTTCATCATGGTCGTCTTGCCGGTTCCAGCACCGCCACGAACCAGAATGACACGGTCTCGCGAATGGAGCACATGCTCGACAGCGCGGCGCTGGTCATGGCTGAGGTGTTGACGCTTGAAGGCGTGGATGCCTCGCACCAACTGACGGCACGCGCCGCGACCATTGCGGGCAAACACGATCATGTCTCGCTCCTCGGAGAGCACGCGCCGCGTCGTGACAAGACGACGCCCATCTCGCTGCGCAGTCAGCACGTCCGCGACCGCGACCTTGGCTACGACTGTTTCCGGAGATGCCGCGCCGACCGCCCGCCGCAGAGCCTCTGTCAGCAGTCGGCGCTCCGGCACAACGGAAGCCCGTTCGAAGGTGTGGTCGAGAGCGTTCCGCACCGCCTCACTCGCCAGACGATCGTCTTCGGCCATCTCCTCGCGCCCGATCCGCGCTCGGACGGACTGCATGGCCGTGAGTTCTTCCGCCGACATCCGCGCCGTCCACTGCTCTTGCAACTCATCGAACCGAAGGTTCTTCTGCTTCTTCTCCCTCGTCTTCGCGCCCAGCTCGCCCTTAGCGTCCGGGTCGGTAATGCCGAGCTCTTTCGCGAGTTCCTCAATCTGCCTCGTGCGCCGCGAGAACTTTGTGATCGCCGAGGATGGCACTCCGCACAGATCCCACCCTTGTTTCGTGCGTTCAACCGCCAGCCCGAGTTCCTCGAGCCGGCGAGCCAGCCGCGAGTGAAAGACCGCCTCAAAGAACGGAGCATCGCGCTTGATGCCGGCGAACTGTCCGGCCTTCCAGCGCTGTTCGACCGGGTCCCATGTGGAGTTGAAGACGAAGCAATGGACGTGCAGCTGCGGATCAGGCAATCCATCGACCGGCCTGCCGGTCGTGTGCAGGTACTGGCCGTAGACCATGTTGCCGGTTGTCCGATCCTCGTTCCGACCCCCGGACCGCACGCGTGTCTGCATCTCCGCTTCGATGTCTTCCATCGTCGCGTCTACAGAATCACGGATCGCGTCGGCAATCCGCTGATCTTTAGACACCGCGTAAAGGAGCGAGACGCTCTTGGGCACGTTGAACGTGAAGTCGTAGCCCACTCGCCTGTCTCTCTTGATGCGCTGCGTAAGCGGCTCCCCGCTCCATGGGTCGCGATTGTCGCACAGCGCGTCCCATTGCTCCTGTCGAATCACACCGCCCAATCCCAGTCGCCTTGCACCCTCGCCCCGCCAAAGGCCGACAAGCTCCTGACCTTCGCTGTAGTAGTCAGCCGTACTGAAGTACGACTGCGCGCCGGCGGACGACGTGTTCTGGATGATGCGCAGCATCCACTGAATCTACGTCGCAAAGGTTGAAAAAGCGTTACTGCCTGCACGTGCCGCGCGCTTCTTTCACCGTTTCACGATGCCCTCGCGACGATTCCCGGAATCTGCGGCTCGCCCGTAGTAAGTCAGTCGAGCCATCGAATCGCCGCAACGCCCGCGGCAACCTGTCGCGGCAGAACAGTGCGACGGGTCCATTGCCGTTTCGCGTGCTCCAGGGTCAACGCCCTGCGCCACGGAGTGCTCTCCGCAGTCGATGTAACGGCATTGGGCGTTGGGCGGTACGTGTCCCGGCTCGCCCCTTTCCTTCGTGTTTCCTGCACCCACTCACGGCCTGATTCACGGCACTGCTACAGCCGTCGCCGGGCCAGTCAAGCAGAAAAGCGGTTCCTCCCAATCTTCACTGCGTTGCAGACCGGGTCCCTCCCATTTTCCGCTGTGACCGGTGCGCTTCGCCCCGTCTTGCCCGGCTGTTCTCCGCGTGCCATCAGGCCGCGATGGGCGCGGCCGGAAACAAGAAAAGGAGACTCACATGACTGACACGAACAACACCGCCTCCAAGGCTCCCACGCACATCGCCTACCAGGTGCGCGACCGGGAAGGACGCAAGGGCTTCTGGACCCGTATCGGGGCCGCATGGCAGCACGCCGACGGCAAGGGCTTCAACGTCCAGCTCGAAGTTGTGCCACTCGACGGCCGCATCACGCTCCGCGTTGCCACCGAGAAGAAGGACTGATTTACAACCGCGGGCGGGCGGGCCGCAAGGCTCGCCCGTCCATTCATCGAAAGGAGATCGACATGACCCACGAACCAACCAACAACGACCGCGCCAAGCGTTTCGGCCGTCTGCTTCAACTGTACGACACCGACGATTCGAATCACTACCGCCTCATCGACCTGCTCGCCGACGCGCGCCATTGGTGCGATCGTCACAACAAGTGCTATGGCGACCTCGACCGTATGGCCTACGACCATTACGTCGCGGAACTCTGGGACGAACGGAGGGCATCATGATCCACTCCGTCAATCCGTTCTATGCTGCCCGATCGACGGTTCGAGCGTCTCGGACACCATCGCTTCCCACGGGTATTACGAAGCGCGTCATCGGTGATGCCACGCTCTACCGCGCCGACTGCTTTGACGTGCTTCCCATGCTGGAACCCGTCGGCGCCGTCATTACAGACCCGCCGTACGGGATCGGATTTCGCTACCGAACCTGCGACGACAGCCCGCGCGACTATGACGGCCTCATGACCCGACTCGTGCCGGAACTCACGCGCCTTGCCCGTGGCGGGCCGTGTCTCGTGTGGCAGAGCCTTCTCACCCTCCCTCTCTGGCCCCGGTACTTTCCCAAAGGATTCCGTGTCATCGCCGCGTGCAAGGCCTACTCCCGCTACGGGTCGCCCGCCTGCCTGAGCTGGGACCCGGTGATCTTCTGGTCGGAAAGCAACGTCATCCGCGAGCACCTGCCGCGGAACTGGCACATGCAGGAACTCGGCCCGGCATATCTGGACCTGAACGTGCGGGGCAATCCCGTGCCATGCCCAAAGGCACTGCCGCAGATTCGCTACTTCTGCGACCAGGTCCGGTCCGACGCCATTCTCGACCCGTTCATGGGCAGCGGGACCACCGGCGTCGCGACGATCCTTGCGGGAAAGCGCTTCGTCGGAATCGAGCGCGATCCGGTGTATTTCGAGTATGCCTGCAAGCGCATCGAGGCAGCATGGAAGGAGCGGAGCCATGCGGAACACTGACCAAGACAACCACCACGATGTTGAGGCCGGACACCGAGAGATCGTCGCCACATCGGGAGCCCGTGCTTATGCCGCCATCACCGTCGCGCTCTGCGACGACAAGCTGTTTCGCTATGGCCTCGACATGCACTACTCGTACGGCGGGTGCGGCTTTCCGATCTTTGCACAGAGTCTTGGCTATGCGACCCTTGAGGCCGCCCGCACGGCCGCGCTGGAGCACCTGCTCAGAGCATGGCACAAACCGTTTCCTTCCGACCCAGAAAGCGTGCAGCGCGAACTGAACGAAATGCGCCGCCAGATTGAAGCACGTTTGGCTCAGCCGACACTCTTCTAACCGATGTGTGCCTGAAACGGCACGCTGAGGTGTGCCCTCTTTACTTGCTCCAGGTTCAGAACATCCGGGCACGCATTCCGGAA
This sequence comes from Phycisphaeraceae bacterium, assembly GCA_019636655.1. Taxonomy (NCBI): domain Bacteria; kingdom Pseudomonadati; phylum Planctomycetota; class Phycisphaerae; order Phycisphaerales; family Phycisphaeraceae; species Phycisphaeraceae bacterium. The sequence goes on from JAHBXB010000001.1 coordinate 764,729, forward strand.
GTCGCCTGATGTTCACCGGCGCACGCTCCGCGCCAGTCGTGGCATCGCCTGTCACGTCCCGTGCTGATGCACCAAAGAGCTTCCCACCGGCCAAGAACCTTGCCGGCAGATGTATCGCTGACCGGATGCCCGGCCTTTCGCATCGGGTTCCGGCTCATGCGAGAACCCGACGGCGACGGCCTTATACGGCAGATTCTTCCGAGCCTGTAACCCTGCTTTGACTCCACAGCAGTTTGTGTGCGCACAACTACGCCGAGACAGAAAGTGCCAGCAGACGTCTCCCCTAAGCTCTGCTTAGGCCAAGTTTCACCGTGAAAGCCTGCATGACAGCTTGCCAGCCATCCAGCTTGCTGTCCGTCATGATTGCTGGCATGACGGACAGCCTGAATGCGTGCATGACAGCTTGCAGGCCAGCAAGCTGGAAAGACAGCATGCCAGCTTGAAGGCTTGCTGGCGTGCCCACAAGAAATACTGCTTGCCAGCCAGCATGAAATCGTGCTAGCAGTCAAGCATGATCATCGCCGTCGCGAACTCGAAAGGAGGAGTCGGGAAATCGACCCTCGCCGTTCACCTCGCCGCGTGGCTCCACAAGCAGGGCCACCGCGTCACGCTCGCCGACTGCGATACCCAGCAGTCATCCTCGCAATGGGCTCGCGAGGCGGCGCCGCAGGTCAAGGCCCTGTGCCTCCGCGACCCGGACGAGATCATCAACGAACTCCCCATGCTCGCCCAAGACACTGACTACGTCGTGGCCGATGGCCCAGGTAGCCTCGCCGAGACGAGCCGAGCCCTGCTCCTGGTCGCTGATTCGGCCATCGTGCCGTGCAAGGCGTCGATGCTGGAGATACGCGCTCTTGACGCGGCAACCAAGGTGCTCCGCCAGGCGCAGAAAATCCGAATGGGAATGCCCAAGGCCAAGATCGTGCTGAGCATGGTGGGGCGGCACTACCGGCTGACACAGGACATGCGGGAGGCCGCGGCGCTGCTCGCGCTTCCAATTTCACCGACCTTCATGACACTCCGGCAGATTTACGCCGACGCGCCGGGCCAGGCGGCGGTCGTGTGGAACATGGGCTCCCGAGCCCGCGAGGCCGCCGATGAGGTTGACAGGCTCTTCCACGAGCTCGTCCCGGAAGCTATCGCAAAAGCGGCGAAACCGTCAGGTCTACGCCGACAGAACACCGCAACGTAGGGAAGGGGCATGGCCGATCGACGTTCACTTACCGAAGGACTCAAGGCAACGCCGGCTGTAGATCCGGCCATCGCCCGGGAGTTCATACACAACGGGAAGCCTCCCGCCGAGGTCGGGCGCACACAGCCACCAGTTTCCGATGCTTCCCCGCCAGCGGTGAGCCGCGTATCCATCAGCACGCGCATCCGCACCGACTACGCGGCAGCTTTGAAACGGGCTTCGTTGGAACGCCAGTTGAAAGGCATCGAACCCAACACGCTCCAGGACATCCTGGAGCAGGCCATCGAGCCGTGGCTCCGCTCGAACGGTTATCTTCCCTGATCGCTATCGTCGCTGCCTCGATCGGCTTCCGCGAGAGGAGGCGAGAGGAGCGATGGCGTATCCCCAAGTTGAAGCTCCTGCTGCCGGCTCGCACCTTTGAGGTGGTAGGTCCTTACGAACGCCAGACGATCGCCGTTAAACATGAAGCGGATGTTGACGAAAAACACGCCGTCGCTCGGGCTTCGGAATAGGAACTGTTTTTCGAGAAGCTCGCGGACCCCGCGCTGGTAAGTCCGGTCGCTGATCCCGTGATCCTTGGCCAGATACTGGTTGAGCTTGATCTCGTCAGAGCCGGGATTCGCCCGCATCTCGTGATACACGAGTTCGAACACCTGCATGCCCGTTTTGGAGAGGTCGGCGGCCTGCTTGATCCCGTCGAGAAAGAGCTTCACGAACCGGCTGCTGTCCACCTCCTCTTCCCACCAGAAGCCCATGCCGCCGATCCCCTTGATCTCGCCGCTGCTGTTGTCCACGATCACCGATGCCTTGCCGCCAGGAACTTGGAACCGCTTTGTTCGCGTTGTGATACCGGTCGCCGCTGGCACGCTCGGGTTTGTCCGGTACACAGGGAATCCACGTTTGGTACTGACCTGGTTCGCGGGCAAAGCCGCAATCTGTCGCGCTTCCGTCATTTTGTGCCTCCGATTTTGTCACTCGACAGACAGCACTTTGACAGGCAACCGACAAAGGCGCAAGCGGTTTCTGTCGGTCGCCCGACGCACTCTGACGGTTGTCCGACACATCGTGACGGTCCGGATTCAGCGAGTTCAATGGGTTGCGCCCATCCTCTTTCTTATACTAAAAGGATCGAATCGAGTGACCGCCGTCGGAGCGCGCCACACGGCACGCTAGCGACGACGGCGGGAGCAGGGCTCCTCAAGACACCGCCCAGCACTTCAACCGAGAGGAGAAGGCGAGGCGTAGCACGCACGTCGAGCGCGACGAATGAGTCGCTGTGGCTTCGAGTTTTCGGTTATGCCCTCAGGCATTCAAGGATCATTCGGCATAGCTTCAATCCTTGCGGACAAGGCGATAGCCGGATTGTTCTCCTTCCCGAGTCAGTATCAGACCGACCCCATCGAAGCTGTAGACGTACCGGATGGACCCAAGGCCCCTGGTGGAAATATCGATGCGACCGCCGGGTAAGAGCGAGTAGGTGCCTTCAATGGACATCAGCGACTCGTTGAGAAACGTGCCGTCACTTCCGAATCGCCAGTTCTCCATCGTGCCGTCCACATGCCAGAGACCAGCAAAGCGATGCCGATCAATGGCTCGCAAGGCACCAGGAAGAACGAGAGACCCGACGATGAGGACAACCGCGGCGATGCCGACGACGTACATCGCGTCCTTGCTCCACGTCTTGACCTTTGCAAGCATCACTGCTCCTTTCACCTTTGGGGATTGACCTTGGATTCGCGTTGAATCGCATACTCGCGAGCGCACTTGGACAGGAACCGACTCGCGGCGATGATGAGGACACTGACCCCGATGCCGATGAGGATCTTCCTTCCGAGGCCATCTGGTTGAGCGGGCTTGGTTGACATGCCGTCTGCCTCCTTTGGCTCCAGTAGCGCCCGCTCCAAGCGGGATTGAACCTGGGCCATATTCCAACTATAGTTGGCAGACTGCCCCGAGGGCGACCTTTAGCCTTCAGGCGGTGCTAGGCGATGAACTGCGTACAGAGCGAGTCCGGGCGAAATTGACGCAGGAGACCCTTGCGGCCAAGGCGGGGATTTCGCGCAACTACGTCAGCCTGCTGGAACAAAACGCCAAATCGCCGACCGTCCACATGCTCTTCAAACTCTGCAAGGTCCTCAAAGTTCGCCCGTCTGTTCTGATCGCCCGTGTCGAGGCGGAGCAGTAGTCGGCCGGCACTGCCGTCGTCAGGGAATCTCACGCGCTCGATGCCCACGCCGTCAATCCGGTAGTGCGGTCGTATTCCGTCAAACTCAGCGTGGGGTGACATCGGGATAGGGTCGGATGCTGTGGCACCGTAATGCCGACAGCCGTGTTATGCGGCGAGCTTCGTCGAGCCAATCGTGCGGACGTGCAGCTGGGTCTTTCCGAGGCTCGATGGTTTGCTCTTGCACTTCTCTCTACCGCGTGCCATACCAAGCTGCATGATTGACCATGCTCACATCCCGCCGTTTGGCCTGTGAACCAATCCCGTGAACACCTGCCCTACCTGACAGGGGCTCGGGCTATCGCAGCGTACTTGGTGCTGCTCTCCCACAGCGCTGACACGGCGTTCGTCTACGGCGGGGTGTCAATCGCCCATCCCTATGTCGAGTGCCTTGCCTACCTGGGCATGTCTCTGTTCTTTGTACTGAGCGGCTTCGTAATCACCTACACGTACCAGGACCTATTCAGCACGAACCCATGGCATCGGGCATCTTGGTCGTTCTTCGTCGCACGCTTTGCCCGGCTGTATCCGCTGTACTTCCTCTTCGTGATGGGCGAGGTGCACAATCGAAGCGCCCTCCTGAGCGGCAGCTTCCTGGAGCAGGTCAGCTTCCTGACACTCACCCAGAGTTGGTGGAACATGCAGATGCTGACGTTCCCTCCCGGTTGGTCGATCAGCACGGAGTGCTTCTTCTATGCCTGTTTCGCGCTCTGGATGCTGTCTGGTCGCACAACCTCGCGCGGTAGTCCGTCGGTCCACGCGGTCATCACGTGCGCTGGCATCTTCGCGCTGCTGACTCTCGCATTTCTGAATGAGGCGTGGCTGACACAACTGATGCAGCCAGTGGCCGGGCGATCATCAAGCCCCAACGTCTGGGGCTGGTTTCAGTACTTCTCACCCTATGTCCGGATCGGTGAGTTCATCGCCGGTGCTTGTGCCGCCAAGGTCTTCATGGCAAAGAGGTATGAGCCTGTCACAAGCGAGCAATGGGGACGTGCCCGCGCCCTGAGCCTGTTCTGCTGCCTTGTTGTGGGTCTGCTGACGATCGGCAACGCCGCGGGCTGGTGGTCGGCCGCGCCTTTTGTAGCCTTCCTTGCCAAGAACTTCGGCTATGCACCCTTCCTGGCGTACCTGCTGTACGCGTCTGGGCGATATCCGGGCAGACTCGCGGCATGGTGCAGCACGCGCTGGATGCAGAGCGCGGGCGAGATCAGCTACTCCGTCTACATCCTCCAGTTCTGGGTGTTCCGCCTTTACCAGTCGCTCGCCTCTCCACCGATCGCTGATGAGCCAACGGTCGCGCTGCTCGTCGCGTCGGCGTCACGCGTCATTGTCTATGTGCTTGCCACCACAGCCATCGCGTGGGTGAGCTACCGCGTGATCGAAGTTCCGTGCCGTCGTTGGCTCCGAAGACGACTTGATCCGCGGCCTGCAAGTCCGGTGCCGACACTGCTCCCTGCATGAGCGCCATCGGCCGTCTCACTTCGTCCGCATCGAGTGAGGCGAAGCTCTCGCCCTTGACTGGCCCGTAGCTTCCAGTGAACTGGGCGCACCTCGTGTGTGATGAGGGATGTTGCGAAGCGGCACAAGCCGCCATCACGAGTCCTCGCCCCGAGAGTGCCGCTGCATGGCTCGGGTTCACTGCGGCAGCCGGCTCCTAGGCCTATCGGCTTTCAATCGCTTCGCTCCCGCCGTCACCGCTGCGCTTCCGGTCTCCGGGCCTTGCACACCTCACGCCAGACCCGCCGAAGACGGCGCCGCCACCTTGAGGGCTGGCGGGAAGGTCTGTCATTCGTTTGTGCAGCTTCGCTGGCCCTCCAACCTGCTGCCGTCTCCGCTCCGCTCGCTCCATTGCACCCGCGAGTGGCCCCTGTCTGTGCGAAGGGGCCGCACGTCGCGGGACCCGCAAAGGAGCAAAGACATGAAAGCCGAAGAAGCCAAGAAGATCGCCGACCAAGCCTTGCAGAACCTCACCGATGCCCTCAAGAGCGGCAAGAGCGAGCGACTCACACAGTACCTCGCGATGCTCGCCAAGTTTCACCGCTACAGCTTCGGCAACGTCCTCCTCATCCTCTCGCAGATGCCCGCGGCGACCCACGTCGCCGGGTTCAGCACATGGAAGCAGATGGGCCGCTTCGTCAAGAAGGGCGAGAAGGGCATCGTCATCATCGCCCCGATGAGCATACGTCCGAAAGAGGACAAGCCTGAAGATCAGGAGCAGTCCGACCGAGCAAAGCCCATCCTCCGATTCCGCGGCGTATACGTCTTTGACGTGAGCCAGACCGACGGCCAGCCGCTCCCGGAGCCGGCACGAGTCAGCGGCGATCCGCAGTATTACCTCGCCGCGCTCAAAGCACAGATCGCGGAGCGAGGCATCAAGCTTGATAGTGACGACCTTCCGCGAGGAGCCGACGGCGTTTCGCGCGGCGGACGGATCAGCATCCGCCCCGGCTTGGAGCCGGCCAACGAGTTCTCAGTCATCGTCCATGAACTCGCCCACGAGCTTCTGCACCGTGGCGATCAGCGTCCCGGCAGCAAGACCGTCCGCGAAACCGAGGCCGAGGCCGTCGCGTTCGTCGTATGCCAGGCGATCGGACTTGAGACCGGTACCGCCGCGAGCGACTACATTCAGCTCTATGACGGCAAGAGCGAGACGCTCGCCGCATCTCTGGATCGAATCCAGCACGTCGCCGCGGACATCATCACCGCCATCCAGTGCCCCAACGAGCAGGCGATTGCAGCCTGACTCATCGGCACCCCGGCGGGAAACCGCCGGGGTTTCTTTCCATTCAGGCGTGAAACCCACCGCGTTGATGGAGCGAGAGACGCGCCCCCTTTCCCGCTGCAATCCTCACCATCTACCCCAACGAGCAGGACTGCAAATCCTCCTTGACAAGTCTATCATGTGCCGATAGAGACGGAGGATGCCCCCAAGGAGCCTTGCCGTGCTGTACGCGAGATCTCTCGGAATCGAGCAACGACTGCAATCTGTGTTGGACCTCATCCGGTCCGGTCGCTACTCCACACCCGTCATCGCTGAAAAGCTCGGGGTGTCGGTACCCACAGTGTCACGCGACGTGACTGCTCTCCGAGAGCGAGGCCACGACATTCGTGCCGAACGGCGGGGTGATGGCTGGCGATTCGTGTTGGACGAGCGAGGTGCTGGCAATCGACGCGGAACCACCCACTCCAGAGGTCGAAAGGCGGTGACAGCATGAACGCAGAAATCCTCAAGAGACTCGTTCGTGCCATCGCAGAAGGTTCTCAGCCTGATCTGGATCGCCTTGCACAGAAGGTTGTGGAGACGGAACGCAAGACTGGCCACACACGCTTGGCTGATCAACTCGAATCGATTCTCGGTGAATCCAAGCGGCGTTCGACGGGAAATGGGCACCACGCAGCGGACAAGGCTGGATCGCTCCGTGAACTACCACAGAGCAAGCGTAACGGCGAGCAACTCGCCACGCTGATCCCTCGCGACGAACTAGAGCACGACATGGTGCTTCCACCCGAGATTGAGGCTCGCTTTGCACGCATCGAATGTGAATACGCCGCTAGGGAGAGGCTCGGTGCCTACGGGCTTCGACCGCGGAAAACGATTCTCTTGCACGGTTTACCCGGTTGTGGAAAGTCGCTTGGTGCCAAGCGTCTAGCCTGGAACACCGGCCTACCACTCATGAAGGTCAGGTTCGACGCACTGCTTTCGTCGTACTTCGGGGAGTCGGCATGGAATCTCCGCAGCATTTTCGTCGCTGCTAAGGAGCGACCTTGCGTGTTGCTCTTAGACGAGTGTGACTTCATCGCTCGTTCGCGAGCAGGCAGCAAGGACATTGGCGAGGCAAGCCGAATCGTCAATTCCCTTCTCCAACTGATGGAGGAGTACGACGCCCCAGGATTGCTCGTGGCGACGACGAACGTGGAATCCTCACTGGACGAAGCGCTTTTCCGCCGCTTCGATGACGTGTTCTTGGTGCCGCCTCCGGGACCGGACGAAATATCTCGCCTGCTCCGAATGACGCTGGCGGCCGTCGCGGTGGACGAACACTTGCCTTGGCAGGCTATGACGGATGCGCTTGCGGGTGCATCGGCCGCGATGGTGGTCAAATCCGCGCGTGATGCGGCAAAGGCAGCAGTGCTCAAGGGCCGCAAGACCGTCACAGAGTCCCACCTTCGTGAGGCAATCGCAGAAGCACGTCGCCACAGATCGAGCGAAACCAAGGTGTAATCCATGCCAGGAGCCCACCAATTCGAGCATCTTCCGCTTTTGCTTCGCTATCGGGGGCGTGCCAAGCTGCGCGGCGGTGGCAGTACATCCCCGCAAACCGTCGCCAACCGGGCCGCGAGAGCGACGCACAGTGCCACGCTCGGCTCATCCGCAACCACCCTTTCCGCGAGCTGGAAGGCTCAGCAGACGTTACGGGAGCAGCAGAACCTTCCTGTCCTGCCAGCAGGGAAGCCGATTCTCGTCAAGGTTGATCCGGGCCTTGACCTCGACGTGCTCCGCGACAAGTTTGATTTCGAGATCGTCGCGGAACAGGAGGAAGGGTTCGTCCTTGTCGCCTCCGAGGACATCGACCTTACCGAGTTTGCCAACATGGTCAGGGCGTTCGCGGTGAAGGTACACGGATCGGCGACGATTGCTTCCGTTCACAAGTTGTACGACGATCCCAATCAGGCCGACCGCTTGCAGCGAGTGCTCTCCGAACGGTTGCTTCAGCAGTGGCCGATGATCCAAGACAATCAGATGTTCGTGGTGGATGTGGGCATCGCGTGCACGGGAACGAAGGAGATCCCGGACATGCCGGTGCGCGGCAAGCGGGACTCGGATGCGGCTTGGGCGAGGAAAGAGAGCGAGTGGGCTCAGCGACGGACTGATGCGTACAACACCTGGGAAACGCTGTGCTCGGAGCGTCAGTCAGAAGTCATCACGTTTGTTCGAGCCTACGGCGCCGACATTTTGAACATGGTGCAGGATGATCTGTCCGGCGCTGTGATGCCAGACAGTTTCACGGTCCGGCTTAAGATTAGGGGCGTTGGTTTCAAGGACCTCATCCTCAACTACCCGTATGTGTTCGAAGCCGTTGAACCGGAAGACATTGCCTTACCGCAATACGCAGACGCTGGCGGTGCGGCACCTTTACGCGCGGTTACTCCGGTCGCGCCGCCTGCGGATGCTCCCACTGTTTGCGTGATTGACAGTGGTATTCAGGAAGGGCACGCTTGGCTCGCGCCGGCGATCGACACCACCAGTTCGCAGTGCTTCTTGCCCGGCAAGGCCCCGACCGATATCGGTGACTTTGTCGCCCCTGGCGGTCATGGCACACGCGTGGCCGGTGCTGTCGCATACGGAGAGTCGGTTCCCCCGGATGGATCACCGCAGTTGCCGGTCTGGGTGCAAAATGGTCGGGTGCTTGACGAGCACTGCCGCATGCCCGAGGAACTGTTCCCTGCTGCCGCGACGCGTGCGGCGGTCGAGCACTTCCACCTTGATGGCAGACGGACCCGCATTTTTAACCAGTCGATCAACTCGGCGGGCACATCCCGCACACGGTACATGTCTTCCTGGGCTGCGGAGATCGACCTCCTGAGCAGTGAGCACGATGTCCTCATCGTTCAGAGCGCCGGCAACCTTCCGACCTCTGGCAACCCCCCGTTCATCGGACCGAAGGAGCACCTCGCTGCTGACCGTCAGTATCCACGCTATTTGAGTGAGGACTCCTGCCGCGTTGCCAATCCTGCGCAGAGCCTTCAAGCACTTACCGTGGGGTCTGTTGCCTACGGCGCATTCGACGCGGCCGGTTGGAAGTCGTTCGCCGAGCACAGAGGACACCCCTCTGCGTTTTCGCGCAGCGGGTTTGGGATCTGGGGCGTGATCAAGCCCGAGGTGGTGGAGTATGGCGGCGACGCCGTTCGCACCGACGCGCATCCGCCCGACGTGATTGTCGGAAGCCGCGTACCTGGTGTTTGTCCCGAGCTTGTCAGATCAACGATGCATCCGCCATCCCCGGCGTACGCACGCGATGATGCTGGCACGTCTTACGCAGCCCCCAAGGTGTGCCGCACGGCGGCTGCAGCACAGCGGGTCCTTCCTGACGAGCCTGCGCTGCTCTACCGGGCACTCGTGGTCCAGTCTGCTCAGTGGCCGGAGTGGGCCGAGAGCATCCTTTCCGAGCTGCGCAACCCAGAAACGCGCCGCAACGCCGCGCGACGACAAGCACTCTTGGATCAAGCCGGAGAAATCGTCCGTTGGATTGGCTTCGGCATCCCCGATGAGGTCAGGGCGTCAACGAATTCAGACCATCGAACCACACTTATCACAGCCGGAACAACCGCTATTCGGGCCCGGGAATGCCACATCTACCAGATACCCATTCCCGCGCAGCTTCGCCGCCCAGCCGATGAGTTCGACGTGCGGATAGATGTGACCTTGTCGTACGTGGCCCAACCGCGCCGCACGCGTCGCAACCTTCGTCGTTACCTGTCCACATGGGTGGACTGGAAGAGCAGCAAGCTCGGTGAGTCCATCGACAGCTTCCGCGTCCGCGTGATGAGGGACGATGAGTTGGATGGCGCGGCGAATGATGGCAGCGTTTTGCCCTGGACGCTTCATGAAAAGGAGAGCGACGGGCTCGTTCGCAGTGCGCGCCGCAACAGCGGCACGGTTCAGAAGGACTGGGCGGTCGTCAAATCCAACACGCTTCCCGAGCATTTCTGTATTGCGGTAGTCGGACATGAGGGTTGGAACCACGACCCCGATGCCACGGCGCATTACTGTCTTGCCGTGACGTTGGAGATTCAAGGACAGGAGATCGTGATCTATGACCCGCTCCGCGTCGCGATCGAAGAGCTGCGGGCCGAGGTCGAGGAAGTCGAGACAGAAGCCACCGTCGAAGTGGAGGAGTGATGGGCTGTCGAGTACCGTGAACTTTGTACCCAAGACTGAACACGCTTATGCCTTCAGTTCCCGTAGCTCACGACTGGCGCCTTTGAGGATTTCGAGAGCCGATGCTAGGAACAATCCAGCAATCAACGCGGCGGTGACGATGTCCGGCCACGGACTCCGCGTCCAGTACACGAGCCCGGAAGCGAGAACGACCGCGAGGTTCCCGATCGCGTCATTGCGGCTGAATAACCAGACGGCTCGCACATTCGCATCACCCTTGCGATGAGGAACCAGTAGCAGTGCCGCCCCGACGTTCACCACAAAGCCGATGAGACCGAGTGTGGTCATGACGCCGGCTTCGGGGAGTCGCTGCTCGAACGCTCGGTACGCGGCGGCGCCGAGGACGCCGAGCGACAGCAGGACGAGGAACACCCCTTGAAGCATGGCTGTGCGGGCCCGCCATCGCGGCGTGTGCGAGACGGACAGCAGGCCCAGGAGCGTGATCGCACCATCGCCGAGAAAGTCGAGGGCATCCGCCTTGAGGGCTTGGGACATCCCGAAGACTCCGCCCGCAAGTTCAATGACGCCCATGCCAAGGTTGAGCGCCACCACCCACGCTAAAGCGCGGCGATAGCTCTTCGTGGCGTGCGTCAGGTCGCCCGTTTCGCAGCAGTCCTTGCAGCCGATGCTCATGCTTGCTCCGTCGCGGTGTTCACTTGCCGTCCTTGGGTTTCATAGCCTCAAACTTCTCCTTCAGTTCCGGGTTGCACAGGATGCACTGTGATTCGGGCAGATCGTGCTCCTTGCACCAATCGCCCTTTTTCTTGAACTCCGCAATCAGTTTCTTGTTGCATCGGGTGCAGATCGACTCTGGCACGCCGTGCTCCCCGCACCAGTCGGGCTCTGCCGCGGCCGTCTGTTGGGTGGTACCGGCCTTGCTCTGCTCGGCCGGCTGTTTCTTGTCGCACGACGAGAGAGCCAGAAGGCAGGGGAGGACGAGAAGAGAGGCAAATCGGGTGTACTTCATGACACGATGCTCCTTTACAGGGTTGAGGGAACAGGAACCGCAGGACCACCCGCTGTGGTCGAACCGTTCTGCGGAGGGACTGGGTTATGGACGAGCGGCCGGTGTGAGTCCGCCTCCTCAACGGATGCGTCGGGCACGACGCGGGGCTCGAACCACCGGTAGAGCACGGGGAGAACAAACAGCGTCAGGAATGTGCTGCTGACCACACCCCCGATGACCACCGTGGCTAGTGGCCGCTGCACTTCGGCACCCATGCCCGTGGCAATCGCCATCGGAATGAAGCCGAAGGCGGCCACCAAGGCAGTCATCAACACCGGGCGAAGTCGAACCAGGCTCCCGGAGATGACCGCCTCATCGACCGCCGTGCCTTGCTGCCGAAGCTGCCGAATAAAAGTCACCATCACGAGACCGTTCAGCACCGCGACGCCGGAAAGTGCGATGAATCCGACCGCCGCGGAGATCGAGAACGGCATGCCCCGCAGCCACAGTGCGGCTACGCCGCCAGTCATCGCGAGCGGAACCGCCGTAAAGACCAGGATCGCCAGCCGCACGGACCCGAAGGACAGGTACAGGAGAAGGAAGATGAGCAAGAGGGCGACCGGCACGACCACCAGCAGGCGCGTGCGGGCACGTTCCAGATTCTCAAACTGCCCGCCCCATTCCAGCCGGTACCGGCCCTCTGGCAGGCGAATGTCCTGGGCAATCACCCGCTTGGCTTCATCGACGAACGAAGCCACGTCGCGCCCGCGGATGTTGGCCTGAACGGTGGTTCGTCTTTGTCCCCATTCACGGGTAATCGTGGAGGGGCCTTCAACCTCTCGGATTGTGGCGAGCCGGGCAAGCGGGATGCGCTCGCCGTGCGGCGTCGGCAAGAGGATCGCACCGACCGCGGCAGGGTCACGACGGAGCCGCTCCGGGAGACGAACCGTGAGCGGAAAGCGGAGTTGCCCTTCGGTCACTTCCCCAAGCTCCATGCCGCCGATCGATTCAACAAGATCCAACACCGACCGCGCCGGGATGCCGTACCGGGCAATGGCTTCCTGATCAATCTGCACCTGGAGAATCGGTTGCCCGGTCAATTGCTCGGTGCTCACGTCTTCCGCTCCGTCAAGGCCCGTAACGAGGTCAGCAATCTCGGTACCCTTCTCCGTGAGCACCGCCAAGTCGTCACCGAACAGTTTGATCGCCACATCCGCCCTCACGCCCGAGCCCATCTCGTTCATCCGCATCTCAATGGGCTGAGTGAACGCGATTCGCTGACCCGGAAGGTCCCGGAGTTCCTTGTTCATGGCCTCAATGAGCTCGCCTTGCGTCGATGCCTTGGTCCACCGGTCTCTGGGATGCAGCATGATGAATACGTCGGTCAGTTCGGTGCCCATCGGGTCTGTGGCGACTTCGGCCGAGCCGATGCGGCTCCAGACGTGCTTCACTTCGTCCGGGAAGGCTTTGAGAATGGCCCGCTCCATGAGCGTGTTGTACCGCACAGATTCGTCTAGGTCGGTGCCGGCCAATCGCACCACGTTCGCGATGATCGAGCCCTCAGTAAGCTTCGGCACAAACTCGGAGCCGAGTCCGTGGGCGACGATCAACGTGAGCAGCAGCAGCGCGACGGCTCCGATGACGACTGCGGCTCGCGCCCGCATCGCCAGCCGGAGCGCCGGTGCGTAAAGACGCTGGGCAAGCCGGACAACAAGCGGCTCTGTCTCTTTGACCCGCTTAGGGAGAAGGAGGCTCGCAAGCACTGGCATGAGGGTGAGCGAGAGGACGAGCGACCCGACCAGGGCGAAGATGAACGTCAACGCCATCGGGCGGAACATTTTCCCTTCGATACCCTCCAGCGTCAGGATCGGTAGGAAGACGATGATGATGATGAGTTCGCCGAACATCGTCGGCTTCCGCACCTCGATTGCCGCATCCCGGATCACGTCAATCCGACTCCGGCCCGTCGTGTTGTGGGAAAGCTGGCGTACGCAGTTCTCGACCATGATGACGGAACTGTCTACAACCAGGCCGAAGTCAATGGCGCCGAGGCTCAGCAGACTGCCGGCGATGCCGAACCGCAGCATCGAGTCGAACGCGAAGAGCATCGAGAGCGGGATCGCGGCGGCGACGATGAGCCCGGCTCGAAGGTTCCCGAGGAACACGAACAGGACGGCGATCACGAAGAGGCCGCCCTCAAAGAGATTGGCTTTCACCGTTCCAATGACCTCATCGACAAGCTCGGTCCGGTCATAGACCGTTTCGACCGTGACGCCGGCCGGAAGCGACGGCCGCAGTTCCTCGAGCTTGGCCTTGAGCCGCGAGGTCACTTCGTGACTGTTCTGGCCCATGAGCATGAAGCCGAGGCCCAGGACCGCCTCGCCCTTGCCGTCCGCTGTGACGGCACCGCGGCGAATCTCGTACCCGAGTGTCACCTCAGCAACGTCCTTGACCCGGATAGGCACGCCGTCTCGCGCTGCGATCGGGACGTTGGCTATCTGCTCGATGCCCGACACGCGGCCAAGACCATGCACCAGCAGCGTTCCCCCGCCGCGAGCCATGTTGCCGCCGCCGACGTTCGCGTTGTTCGCTCGGAGCGCGTCCGTCACTTCGCCAAACGAAAACGCGTGTTTGACGAGACGGTCGGGATCGACTTGGACTTCATAGACCTTTTCATAGCCGCCCCAACTGTTAACCTCCGCCACTCCGGGCACGGCCCTCAGTGCGGGCTTGATCGACCAATCGTGGAGTGTCCGAAGTTCGGTCAGGTCATGGCGATCGCTCCGTACGACGTAGTGAAACACTTCCCCCAAGCCGGTAGCGATAGGACCCATCTGCGGTCGCGACAGGCCTTCCGGCAGTTCAACCGTCGAGAGCCGCTCCGCCACAAGCTGACGAGCGAAGTAGATGTCGGTGCCGTCGGCAAACGTGACGACCACCTGTGAGAACCCGAACTTGGAGACGGAGCGGAGGTTCTCCAGCCGTGGGATGCCTGAGAGCGATTGCTCAACCGGGAACGTGATCTGCCGTTCGACCTCTTCAGGCGAGAGCGAGGGAGCGATGGTGTTGATTTGCACCTGCGCCGGCGTCGTGTCGGGGAAGGCGTCGATATCGAGTTGCCGGAGTGCCAGCACTCCGAGGCCCGCGAACAACAGCGATCCCACGATGACGAGGAAGCGGTTCTTGAGCGACCAGGTGATGATCCAGTTCAGCATGGTGTATCTCGCTTAGTCGTCGGTGCAGCCGGCCCCGAGCTTTTCATGGTTGAGTTGCGCGACCAGGACATAGCTGCCCGCCGTGGCGATCTGCTCGCCGGACCGAAGGCCCGACCGAATCTCAACACGGCCATCCTCTTGAGCACCGATCGACACAGTTCTCGCGGCGAAGACGGTGCTGTTCACTCGCACGAAGACCACGTTGGACGTGCCATCCCATTGGACCGCCTCGCTCGGTACTACGACCGCGGCTTCCGCTCGGGCGACCGCAATACGAGCACGCCCGAACGTGTGGGCCAGGACGCGGCCATCCGCGTTCGGAATCTCGGCACGCACCTGGACGGTTCGGGTCTTCTCATCTACCTCCGTGCTTGTCCACACCACGCGACCGCTCACCGTCTCATCAACAACGCCGTCCGGCGTGAACGTCAGTTCCTGTCCGACGACCACGCGCCGTGCGTCCGGGGGCGCGAGCGACGCCGTCACCCACATCCGCGACGTGTCGGCGACGACGAAGAGTGCCTTGCCGGATTCGACCAGTTCACCAGGGACTACGCCTCGTGAGATCACCACGCCGTCAAGCGGCGACACGATCGGAAGCAGGTTTGCTGTAGTGCGGTCAGCGTCTAGGTCCGCGACGATCGCGGACGGAAGGCCGAGCAGCCGAAGGTCCTTCGCCGACGAGACGGCGCCGGCGGCGAGCGCCGGCGGCGTGAATCCAAGGTTGATGAGGGTCTGCTGAGTGTTGAAGAGGCGAATCTCGGCTTCCTTCAATTCCGCCTCCGCGGTTACCAGGTCCGCTTGGTTGCGGAAACCCGCCGTCGTGGACGTGCGAAGCCGCTCCACTGCTACCCCGCGAGCTGAAACCTGTGCCGCCGCTTGGAGGTACTCGGTCTTGGCCGTCCCGACCGCTGCGGAGTCGATCAAGGCCAGCAGGTCGCCGGCTTTCACCCTGTCACCCGCCTGGACACGCACCATCGTGACGCTGCCGGCCGCACGTGAGCCGACCTGCGCGTAACGGGTCATGTCGTAGCCCACCTCCGCGTTTGCTGTGACGACAGAAGCGATGGGGCGGCTCTCTGCTTTCGCCGTAACGATGCCGGCCTTGCTCACGGACTCGGGCGTAGCGAACTGCACCGGCCGGGGTTTCTCTGGCGTCCCGTCCGCAGAACCCGCTTGGAGGGTCGGAGAGCTCCCTTCGCTATCTGGGACCGCCGCCTTCCCGCGGCAGATCAAGCACTGCGATTCGGGCACGCCGTGCTCCATGCACCAGTCCGCACGAGCGGGCTTCTCACTGGAGACCAGCGATGCCGCTGGCGGCATCTTCCAGTGCAGTCTGTGGCCCACCACAGCCACAACCCCGAGGAGGCCGAGCGTGAGAACGGTTGGAAGGCCATGCAGGAGTGACCGAGCGGTCTGAGTTGCGATTCGTTTCATGGGTTGCTCCCATTGTGCAGAGGTGTTGGAGACTCTGATTCTGGTTCTTTCGCGATGAGCCGCCAGACCGGAAAGCCGCTGAGTGCTTCAAGGTCAAGGAGCGCACGCCGGTACGCCGTGAGCGTGTCGAGATACGCGCGACGTGTTCGCAACGACCGTTGCTGAGCCGTTACCCAGTCGAGAACGTTTAGCTCGCGGGCCTGGAACGCCGAGCGAAAGAGCGTCTGATTCCGCTCCAGAAGCGGAATGACTTCGCGGTCCTGAATATCAATCTCTGCCTTCGATGCACGAACGCGCGCGAGGGTGGAGGCGGCCTCTGACCGCAAGCGGTGAAGCTCCGCAACGTACTCTGCCCGCACGTGATCGCGAGCCGCCGTTCTTTCGGCGATCTCTCCCTGATTGCGGTCGAAGATCGGGACTTCGATCGATGCGCTCACCCCGGCATAGTTGTCGCTCGCGCCCTCATGGCTGTAGAGGGGGCCGGCTTTCAGTTTCGCATACTGCCGGGACACCGCGAGCATTAACTCATCCTCCGCGACCTGGTATTGTGCTTCCCGGGCCTTCAAGTCGAGCCGGCTCGTCAAGAGCCGTTCACCAAGGGTGTCGTCATCGGGGAGCTCGACCAGCGGAATCTCAAGCGGCTTTCCAGACGCTTCAAGCCTCACGGTGGTGGGAGGGGGAAGTCCCATTGCTCTATTGAGTGCAATCCTCGCCTGTTCCAGTTCTGCTAGGCCAAGTCGCCGGTCACGCTGGACTTCAACCAACTCCAGATCGACAGCCGACACATCAAGGTCGTTGGCCTCGCCGACGACGCGTCTTTGCCGAAGCAGGTCCGATGCTTGCTGCCGCAACGCGACTTCCGAGTCCAAGATAGCGACGGCCTGCTCAGCGACCAGGACATCGAAAGCGAGGCGTCGCACATCGGCCGCGAGCGAGTATTCCTTCGCGAGAACCTCCGCGCGCGAGAGCTCGATCCGCGATGCCGCCACAGCTTGCCGCGCCGACCGTTCACCAGGTTTGAGCAACTCAAATAGCAGGTCGGTGTCGAGCTTGAACCCATTGGTTCCGACGATACCGAGGCCGAATCCGACACCAATCTCTGGATTCGGCAGCGTCTTGGCCTTGATGAGTAATGCTTCTGACTCGCCGATACCGGCTCTCGCTGCCCGGAGATCCGGGCTGAGAACAACAGCGACGGCCATGAGTTCGCGGTCGCTCAAGCCGTCTGTGGGGTCAAAGACATCCGAGCCGTCTGCGGCTTCCGACGCGCCCATTTCGACTTTGGTCGCCGCGGGGATCGTGTGACTATTCAACGCGGCAAGTTCGGCGCGCGGGTCCAGGGGCCGCGGGCTATAGCTGACGCAACCGGAGAGGAGGCCAACGGCCGCGAGGCTCAGGCCGAGGATGATCGGGCTTCGCAAAGGAGTTCTCGTTCTAGATGCTGAGTGACGTAGACGCCGCTGCAAAGGCAGACAGCACGCGTGACCGTCAAATCCGTCCAGCGGGACAGATCGGCGGACCATCACCGTTCTAGATGCGCAGGATTACCGTCGCGATATGATCACGCGGAGGAGCGTGGTATGTCGGCAGAAAAGCCAAAGGCCGGAAGTCGGTGGCGAAGTCCGGGAGGACTGCAACGACCGTTAAGACCGCGACGAACACGTGCGTTGCCAGCTGGTCATTCACCCGCTTCGAGTCGTCTAGCCGAACCACAGAATCGTCCGCGGCCGGAACGTCCACACAGCCACAGCCACCATCAGTAAGCTGCGCATGGTCGGTCGGCACGGCCCGGTCTTGGTCGCATCCTTCAGACCCGTGGCAGCCCGGACAGTGCTCCGCGGGTTTCTGAGACCCCCCCGTGTCCAGCGTGCAGCAGGACAACGCCGCCCACTCCAAGTTCTGTGTCCCGTCCGCGTCCGTGCAAACCATCCGCGGCCCCAATAGGCCCACGGTCATGAGCTGGAGCACCAGCATCATCATGGAGATGTACGGGGAAATGGCTCGCACTGCCCACTAGCTTAGGTCAACGCTTGGCAACCCGCCATTTGCGTTCAGCCAGCGCCCGACCACTACGTTGATGAAGCGGGAGACGTGCCCCCTCTCCCGCTCCAAACCTCACCCTCTACCCCCAACGAGCAGGTTCAGATCGATCCGGCAATGTCGATAGACGGGTCAATCACCGTGACGCGCGGCGTCAGTGCCTGTGGGCTTTGCACCCTATCTGCCTTTCACGGTTTCACGGGTGAGCAAAGCCCGGATTCCGGGTTCCCAGTCCCCTATCCCCGCCACAAAAAGTTCAACTGGCGTACTGTCACCCCGATTGACGATCTAAACGCCCGCAGGCGAACACCCTGCGGGCGTTCTCGTTTTGGGGCTTGACTGATCGCTTGTTCGGCAGCACGTTCTTGCACAGCATTCAATGGCGTGATACACCGGTGGTATGGGTGAGTACACGGCCGTCATTCAATGGAAACGAGCCGGTGCGGCCTTCACAGATAACCGCTACAGCCGTGAGCACCTCTGGCGATTCGATGGCGGGATTGAAGTGCCCGCCTCATCCTCACCGCAAGTTGTTCCGGTTCCCATGTCGGCTGTTGCGGCGGTAGATCCGGAGGAGGCGTTTATTGCCAGCCTGTCCAGTTGCCACATGCTCTGGTTTCTGTCCATTGCTGCCAAGCGCGGATTTGTGGTCGACAGTTACCGTGACGAGGCGCTCGGAGTTATGGCCCGGAACTCGGCCGGCAGAATGGCCATGACGCTCGTCACGCTCCGTCCCGCGGTCGAGTTCGGCGGCGAGAGACTCCCCGCGGCGGACGACCTCATCACCCTGCACCACGAGGCGCACGAGCAGTGCTTCATTGCCAACTCTGTGCAAACCGAGGTCAGGTGCGAACCGATCCAATAGGCGGCCGTCTTTGTCATGCACTCTTGATCATCACAGCGGAGATCGCCAGGCTCCACTCGCTAACGCTCTCCAAGAAAAGTTCTATTGGTGTCCTGTCACCCCGACTTTTCGAGAGATCAAGCCCTTCGACGAGCGTGTCGGAGGGCTTTTTCGTTGTGGGGACATGAGTTGCAGCGCAGTTCTGATGGTTCAAATACCTGCGCCGCACGGGCGAAGAATCACCTGAAATCGGCTGACTCATGAGAGGATTTGAACTCTCCACCCCAGCGCACAGAGCAGTTTCGGTGCTGGACGGCTGCGGCCACCATCGGGGGTGCTCCCGGCGGTTGCAGCGCGGGATACGCCCGCTCCGGTCTCGTATCCTCCAGTGCAATGCTGCTTGAGATCTCCACGACGCATACCCCTGCCGGCGACCTGGGTTACCTGCTTCACAAGCATCCGGGCCGGGTCCAGACCTTCAAGCTGGCGTTTGGCGATGCGCACGTCTTCTACCCAGAAGTGACCGCCGAGCGCTGCGTCGCAGCCCTTCTCATCGATGTCGACCCGGTGGCGCTTGTTCGAGGCAAAGGTCGCGAGCGAACGCTTGACCAGTACGTCAACGATCGTCCCTATGTGGCTTCGTCAATGCTCGCAGTGGCCATCGCCCAAGTATTCGGAACCGCTTTGGCCGGGAACTGCAAAGACCGCCCGGAGCTGGTGACCACGCCGATCCCCTTGTCCGCTCGGATCGCATCGATTCCGTGCCACGGAGGCGAAGATTTGCTCAAGCGGCTCTTCGAGCCGCTGGGTTATCGCTTGGCCGTCACCTCGCATCTCCTCGATGAGCAGGTTCCAGAGTGGGGAGCGTCGTCGCTATTCGCGGTCACAATCGATGCAACGAAGACGCTGTCGGACCTACTAAGCCATCTGTACGTACTGGTCCCTGTTCTCGACAACGAGAAGCACTATTGGGTAGGCGACGACGAGGTTGCCAAACTCCTCCGTCACGGTGAGGGGTGGCTGGCGGGGCATCCGGAGCGAGATCTCATCGCCACCAGGTACCTGAAGTACCGACGCAATCTTGCGGACGACGCGATCAAGCAGTTGCGTGAACAGGACGGCGAAGGACCCGAGGAAATCGAAGCCGATTCGCCAGATGACCCCCGCGAGGAGGCGGCGGAGCGCCGGCTCAGCCTGCATCAACAGCGGCACGGCACTGTGCTCTCGGTGCTCCAGGCCAAGGAAGCCAAACGCGTCATCGACCTGGGGTGCGGCGAAGGCAAGCTGGTTCGCGAACTGCTCAAGCACCGGGCCTTCGAGAGGATCGTCGGGATGGATGTTTCCCACCGAACCCTGGAGATCGCCGCGGACCGTCTCAGGCTGGAGCAGCTTCCGCCGCTGGTGCGCCAGCGTGTGGAACTCTTCCACGGCTCGCTGATGTATCGAGACAAGCGGCTGGAGGGATTCGATGCCGCTGTGCTGTGCGAAGTGATCGAGCACATGGACGAGCCGCGGTTGTTGGCGATGGAACGTGTCGTGTTCGAGTTTGCCAAACCCGGGGTCGTGATCGTGACCACGCCCAACAGCGAATACAACGTGATGTGGGAGAGCCTCGACGCAGGGGCTATGCGCCATCGGGATCATCGTTTCGAGTGGACGCGTGAGCAATTCCGCACTTGGGCAAGCGCGGTCTGCGCTCGCTTCGGATACGGGGTGGAGCTACGGCCAGTCGGTCCGGAAGAGCCGAATGTTGGATCCCCTACGCAGATGGGGGTGTTCACCCGTGGCCGTTGAGATCAAGGTTCCTGAACTCTCCCTTGTGGTGATGATCGGCGTCTCCGGCTCCGGAAAGAGCACGCTCGCTCGCCGACTATTCAGGCCGACAGAGATCCTCTCCTCCGACACTTGCCGGGGCTGGGTGTCTGACGACGACAACAATCAAGAGGCCACCGGCGACGCCTTTGATGTGCTCCACTATGTAGCTCGCAAGCGGCTCGCACGGGGCCTGCTGACAGTGGTCGATGCCACGAATGTCCGAGCCGAGGATCGCAAGCCGCTGGTCCAGTGTGCGCGGGAGTTTCATTGCCTCCCCGTCGCCATCGTGGTCGATACTCCCGAGCGTACCTGCCACGATCGCAACGCGATCCGACCAGATCGCAGCTTCGGGCCTCACGTTATCCGCAACCAGAAGATGGCCCTTCGTCAGGGGATGCGTACGCTGGAACGTGAGGGGTTCCGTCATGTATTCTTCGTGAGCACGCCAGAGGATTGCGACGCCGCGACGCTCGTTCGCGAACCACTCTGGAACAACCTCAAGCACGAATCCGGACCGTTCGATATCATCGGTGACGTTCATGGCTGTTACGACGAGCTGGTCGAACTGCTCATGAAACTTGGGTACGGCCTGACGCAGATCCCCGGCGATCCAGAGGGACTTTGTGATCTGCTCGGCCCGCCAGGCATGTCGCGGAAGCTAGTGTTTGTCGGGGACCTGGTCGACCGCGGCCCCAAGACACCGTCTGTCCTTCGGCTGGTGATGAAGCTGGTTCAAGAGGGCAAGGCCCTGTGCGTACCCGGTAATCACGACATCAAGTTGCTCCGAGCTCTGCGTGGCAAGAACGTGCAGATCACGCATGGGCTGGCGGAATCACTGGCACAACTTGGGGCCGAGTCCGAGGAGTTTCGGAGGCAGGCTGCAACTTTCATTGACGATCTGGTGAGCCACTATGTCCTCGACGGCGGTCGCCTTGTGGTGGCACACGCGGGAATGAAGGAGTCCATGCAAGGACGGGGCTCGGGGGCAGTTCGAGAGTTCGCCCTCTTCGGCGAGACCACCGGAGAAACCGACGAGTTCGGCCTACCCGTTCGGTACAACTGGGCCGGCGAGTATCGGGGCAAGGCTGCCGTGGTGTACGGACACACCCCCGTGCCCGAGCCCGAGTGGCTCAACAACACCGTGTGTATCGACACCGGATGCGTGTTCGGCGGATCACTGACGGCGCTTCGCTGGCCGGAGAGAAAGTTCATCAGGGTCCAGGCTCACGCGAAGTACGCTGAGTCGAAGAAACCCTTCCTTCCCGAAGAGCAGCTTGCCCCGCTGTCGCTGCAACAGCAGCACGACGATGTGCTCGACCTTGACGACATCTCGGGCAAGCGGCATATCGAGTCCCGGTTGATGCGAACCATCACGGTGCGTCAGGAGAACGCCGCAGCAGCCCTGGAGATCATGAGCCGTTTTGCGGCCGATCCACGATGGGTCATCTACTTGCCTCCCACGATGTCGCCGTGCGAAACCAGTCGGGAACCGGGGATGCTTGAGCATCCGCGGGAAGCATTCGAGTATTTCCGAACCAACGGCGTTGGTCGCGTGATCTGCGAAGAAAAACACATGGGATCGCGAGCGGTGACGATCGTCTGTCGCGAGCCCGAGGTTGCCTGGAAGCGGTTCGGTGTCGCCCCGCCTGTGACCACGTCGAAACTGTTGGGGGCTGACGCGGCAGCAGACACGCTTGGCCTGATTTACACTCGCACTGGCAGGCCATTCTTCAACGACCGCCTGACCGAGCAAACCCTCATGCGGCGCCTTCGTAATTCGATCACACAGTCAGGACTGTGGGATGAACTCCAGACAGACTGGATGTGCCTTGATTGTGAGCTCATGCCTTGGTCTGCCAAGGCTCAGTCGCTGATTAGGGAGCAGTACGCCGCCGTGGGCGTTGCCGCCATGACCGGCCTCCAAGGCAGTGTCGCCGCGCTCGAACAGGCACAGGCCCGGCTTCCGGAGGTGAGGTCGCTGCTTGACCGCCATCGCGAGCGACTGGAGCTAGTCCGAAAGTACACGGCCGCGTACCGGCAGTATTGCTGGAACGTCACCACTGTTGACGACCTTCGGCTCGCCCCATTCCACCTTCTCGCGAGCGAGGGGAAGGTTCACATGGACCGCGACCATGTCTGGCACATGGAGTCGCTCGCCCGCATCGCCGCCGCCGGAGATCCGGTGTTTCTCGCCACACCCTCCAGGATCGTGGACTTGTCGAGCCAGGAGAGCGAGGATGAAGCCACGAGTTGGTGGACAGCCCTCACGTCTCGCGGGGGTGAGGGCATGGTGGTCAAACCGCTGGAGTTCATCGCCAAAGGACCCCGTGGCCTGCTCCAGCCAGCGATCAAGGTCCGGGGACCGGAGTACCTGCGGATCATCTATGGGCCGGAGTACACGCTGCCGACCAACCTCGACCGCCTTCGATCGCGCGGGCTTGGGGCAAAGCGGTCGCTCGCTATGAAGGAGTTTTCGCTCGGAGTAGAGTCCCTCGAACGGTTTGTGCGGCGGGAGCCTCTACGACGGGTTCACGAGTGTGTATTCGCGGTGCTCGCGATGGAGAGCGAACCTGTTGATCCGCGGCTGTGAGGCCCCTTGCCGCTTTCACGGTTTCACGGCGAGCAAAACCCGCGTTTCTAGCAGGCCGTTGAAGAATGGCGGCGAAGACCGGCAATGTCGATAAACGGTCTGACACCGTGAGGAGTGCATCGGTGCCTGTCGGCCTTACGACTATCGCACAACTCTTCGAAACCACCTTGGCGATCAGCAAACGGCATATCCTCGGCTCCCAGAGCCTAACGCCCTCCAGGAAAAGCTCTATTGGTGTACTGTCACCCCGATTCAACTCAGTAGAATCACGACCAGGCCACCGCACTATCTCACCCGCTCGAGGAGCACTCGCCGTGAAGCTGCTCGCATTGGAGGTCGAAGAACCCGGCACCTCGCCAGAGGCGTTTCGCCCTCACCTCAGGGAAGAAGCTAAGGCCCTCTGGGAACTCTACCTCTCCGGCATCGTGCGCGAGCGTACTTCCGCCCGGACCTTCACACCGCGGTGCTTGTTCTGGAATGCCCCGACGCGGAGCGTGCGAGAGAAGCCTTCGCGTCTTTGCCGCTGGTTCGTCACAATCTCATCCACTTCGAGGTCGTCCCGCTCACTCCCTACTCTGGGTTTGAAAGGCTATTTACGTCGAGCGCGTAAGCCTATCAGTTTGTTCGTCGCTTAGCCCCGCTGCCAAGCAGATGGCGAGGAACAGAGACAGAACAGATCTCGCGACCTGCAATCCGTTTACCGGACTGATTCAAATCTCTGTCGATGGGGCCAGTACGTTGTGGAGAATACTGAAGCCATGCCTGACGCGAAGGCACGAACCCCGATCAGTGAATCCGTCACCATCACACCATGTTCCCACGACGATTGGCCAGCTGTGACACGACTGCTTTCCGAAGTCTATGTCGGCGAGGGTTTCACCTCGGCGGAACGCGCCAACACGTTTTTTTGTCAAGAGCAGCTTGAGCCCGCGGGGGCAGTCCTTTGTGCGAAGATAGGAACGAGTACGGTTGGCGTCGTGATCCTGCTCCACCGCGACAGCCCGCTCAAGCAGGTCTCGCTGGATGAAGAGGCGGAGTTCAGGCTGCTTGCCGTGCATCGGTCGGCCCGCGGGAGGGGCGTTGGTGAGGCGTTGGTCGCCGAGTGCATTCGGCGATCCGCGGCGCCGCCGCTGGCCGCTCGATCGCTCGTGCTTTGGACGCAGCCGCGAATGACCGCCGCGCAGCGGCTCTACGAGCGGACCGGCTTCCGTCGCGCTCCGGAACGGGATGCGCTGCTTCCTCCGTATCCCCACGGCCCGGACGGATCGCTTGTGGAGCGATGGGTGTATTGCCGCGGTCTTTGGGGCCCGCGCTAGCCCATCCTGCTCAGCCGTCTCTCGAGTTGCGCCTTCACCCCCAGCCATTCGTCGTCCACGATGCTGTAGTGGACCCAATCGCGTACCGCCGGTTCCGTTCGATCCAAGGCCGCCGGCATGATCCTGGCCTTTCTGAGAACACCTTCCCGCACGGCTCCAAGCTTGGCAATGGCCGCCTGGCTGTGCATATTCGTGCCATTGGTGGTCAGTTGCACACGGATTGCGGTGGGTGAAAGTGACTCAAAGGCATGTCGCAGCATCAGATACTTGGCCTCGGGATTAGCGCGCGTGCCGTGATAGGCGCGTCCGATCCACGTCCGGCCGATCTCCAGTCCCCGATGCTCTGGCTTGATGTCCATGAACGTCGTTCGTCCGATCGCCTGTCCCGCTCGCTTGTCCCGGTCATCGCAGGCCAAGACGATCGCGAACGCCACGGTGCCTGGAAGAGAGATGACTTTCGTCAATTCCAGCTCAAAGCCTCGAACGGACCACTCCGGCGGCGCCTGCATGCTGTGCCGGAAAAGCTCCTTGTCAGCCACCGTGAAGAGATCGACTGCGTGATGGGCCTCCAGTGGAACCAAGCGAATTGTGCGAACCAAGCCAGGGCAATCGAGCGTCATCGGAGTGATCCACGAGACCGAGTTCGTCTGCGTCATGCTTGCAGTCCTGATCTGAACTGATCGACTCCAACGGTTGTCGCTTCGTCACCGACGCTCCGTACTCCTCGCGACATGGCTCTCGCAGAGGCTCAATAAGATACAACTCATACCAAGATGCTGCAAAGCGTATCGTCGGTGGGCGAGATGACCCAGTTGTCGAAGCAATCGCCGCGCATCAACGGGCCAATCGAACGCACTCCAAGCCCAAAGGTCAGCGGGAGTCCGGGTATCCCGTTTTTTGCGAGTCCACGGACGGCTCAGATCGGCTGGGTTCCGGGTGTATTCGGCCCGAAACTGTCGCCCTCCAAGAAAAGTCCTGTTGGCGTACTGCCACCCCGATTAGCACACGAGCGCCTGTGAGCTTCGGCTTACGGAGTCTTTTGTTTGACTGATGCCCAGCTGGAGCCGGGTTGCAGAAAACTCGATGGCTACTTTGCCGTGCTCAGTTTCGCTCGAATCTCTTCCATGAAGTTCACGACCAAGTCGATCCGGTTCGTCCGCTCGTTCTCTCCTTCCAAGATCACCATCAATCGTCCGTCGTGCGACCACGAAAAGTTCCTGGTCTTCAACTCCTTGATGCTGTACAGCGTCTTTGGCAGCGACGCGGAAAGCGTGGGCTCGGTCCGCATCTGCATGCTCATCACCTGCTTGTCGCCATCGATGAATCGGATCTCCTTGCCGTCTGGGCTCCACCAGGCAGCGCCATCATGCCCGCTCGTTGAAAGCTGAACGCGCCCGCCCGCGGCGTCCCGCACTCCCGATCCCGCACCGGTGAAGCGTTGCACGTACAGCTCGTGACGCCCGGACTCCACTGAACAGAACAACACCCACTCGCCATCGGGGGAGAACCGCAGGGCGTGCTTGTCAGCCGGGGAGTTCAGGTAGGGTGTGGCCTTCCACTGTTGGCTTCCCGCTTCTTGCTCCAGCATGAGCACGTCGCTCCGGTTAATCTTCATATCCGTCGGGACAATCGCGAGGAGTTTTCCATCGGGTGACCACGCCGAGGGCTGCAGGAACGTCTGTTCAGCGAGCGGCATTGTGAACATCTTGACCGCCTCGCCCGCTCCGCTTGCCGGCCGTTCCAGGATCGAGAACTGGTCTTTCGCGAACGAGCCGTGCACGATCCGCTGTCCGTCTGGGCTCCACATCAGGCCCATGGCAAAGCCCTGGATCGGGATTCGCGTCGACGTTCGGCGTGTCAGGTCCTGCACCCACAGTTCGGAGCTCAGGTCATCCGGGCTGCTCACCTCCAGGTTTGCCAGCACGCGCCCGCCATCCGGAGAGACCGAGATCTCCGAGAAGGCTCGCGTCGGCCCGGGGATTGGTTGGGGCTGGCCCTTGTCGTCGAGCCATGCCAGGCGCCGGTCCGACAAGTCGCTGGGCTGCGTCGACAAGGCAAGCGTACCGCTAATCGAGAGGCTGAACGCGCTGGCCGGGTTGCCGCTCCACGCTCTCACGGGGTCGCCGAGTGTGCGCAGTTCGCCCAGATCAAACCGCACTGCGACCAAGCCAGCCATGTCGGCTCTGAGCGCCACCAGCAGGTTTCCCCCTTGCAGGGTGTCAGTCACGAGTTGTGCGGTGCCGGCGTCGGGGAGCACCATCCTCCGTGCTCCCGTGGCGAGGTCGATGACTTCGGTATTGACCTTGATCTTCTCGCCCGCAATCGAGACATGCGTGACCAGCAAGGACCGACCTGGAACCAGCGGGGAAAACCTCTCCCAGCCCTCAATGCCCTCGGAGCGTTCTTCGCTGAGGATGACCCGTGGCTCGCCGCCGGAGGCGGCGACGGCGTAGATTGTCGTCCCCATCTCCGGCGCAAAGACCACTTCACGGTCCGATGTCCAACCCAGTTGGAACTGTCTTCCCTGGGTGAGATCACAAATCGTCTCGGGCTTGCCCGAAGATCGACCATTGTCGATTGCAACCTTCTTCAGGCTGAACTTGGTGCCCGCACGGTCCTTGGCGCTGCAAAACGCCAGCCATCGCCCGTCCGGTGACAGCGCGGCGGTCCTGGCTCCCTCTGTGCCTTGGATAATGCTCGTTTCGTCGCGGTCTAGGCGACGCACCACCAGCACCCCTTCGGGCTTGGTGCTGTCGGGGTCGAGTTCGGGCCACGCGGCATAGACCACGAAGCTCGCGTCCGGGGAGATGCCCACCAGCGAGCGGAATGGTGGCTTGCTTTGAACCGTCGTCGAGACGTGAAAAACCTGTGGAGGTGCAGCGGGCACGGCTCGCGTCAGTCGGCTGGCCGCGAGCCACCCGATTCCTCCGGCGAGCACCACGAGAACGCACGCCGCGCCGACCGCCCCGGTTCGCGACCTTTGGGGCGAGGCCGTCGATCCCGCGGCCGCAGACCACTCCCGCCCGCCGATGGCACGATCGAGTTCGAGCCGCGCATCACCGATGTCGTGCAGGCGATTCCTCTTGTCCTTGGCGAGGCAGTTCGTGAGCAGTTCGCGGACACGGCGCGGCGTGCTGGTCGGAAGCAACTGAGGGTCCGACTCCTTGTGCAGCGTCGCCCCGATCGCGTCGGCTACGGTCTCGCCGGCGAAGGGTTGTGCGCCCGTCAGCATTTCGTAGAGCACACAGCCAAAGGAGAAGATGTCGGAGCGTTTGTCGACTGGCTTGCCGCGTGCTTGTTCGGGGCTCATGTAGCCCGCAGTGCCCATAATCGCGCCGGGGATCGTCGGCGAATGCTGGACTCGCGCGGGCGAGGTCACCGTCGGCGAGTCGGGCTTGGCGAGCGTGGCAGAGGACGAGGGTGTGCCCTCCTCCGTCCGCGCAAGCCCGAAGTCCAGCACCTTCACCACGCCGTCGGGCGTGATCATCACGTTGCCGGGCTTGAGGTCGCGGTGGATGATGCCCTTCTCGTGCGCGACTTCCAAGGCCTCAGCGATCTGCTTGGCGAGCGGCAGCGACTCATCGACCGGAATCGGTCCCTTCGCCAGTCGGTCAGCGAGCGTTTCGCCCTCGACGTATTCCAGAACCAGATACTGGTGCCCATTCGCCTCTTCCAGCCCATAGATCGCGCCAATGCCGGGATGGTTCAGCGAGGCGAGAACCTTGGCCTCACGCTGGAAACGGGCCAAGCGGTCCGGGTCTTGCGCGAGGTGCGCCGGCAGAGCCTTGATCGCCACCTGCCGATCCAGCCTCGTGTCGCGGGCGAGGTGCACCTCACCCATGCCGCCACGGCCGAGTTCGCGTTCGATCTTGAATGGGCCGATAGCTGCCGGGCGCATGGGTGGCGAGTGTACGGGTCCGAGGGATCACCGTGCCGATTGAACCCTTGCGGAGATCACCAAACGCCGGGTCCGCGACTCCCATACCCCAACGCGTCCATGAGAATGCGAGTGGGCCCTATCGCCCAGACTCATCCCTAAAGCCCATCGAATCAAGGACTTGCGAGGCCATGTTTTCTTGAGAGTTTTGACTCTTGCCCTTGCGCGTTGCTCTCGGTGTGACCACAGTACCGCTCGGCGATGACGAAACCGGCGCCTCTATCGGTAGCATTCATCACATGAGCACGCGCGACACGATCGGCACAATCCTGGACATTCACGCGATGGTCCAGCGATTCCTCGTCGAGGCCGTCGAGGACGTTCCGGACTCCCGCATGACCAAGCAGCCAGGCTCGATCGTCAACCACCCGGCCTGGACGCTCTCGCATCTCAACGCGTACGCGGGCGTGTTGCTCTCGATGCTCGATGACCCGAGCGTACCGACGGCCGACACCGAGATGGAGCGGTTTGGGTATGGCACGACGCCTGTATCCGACCGCGCTGCCTATGCGACGAAGCTCGAACTCCTTGAACGGTTCAGAGATCGGAACTCGCGGCTTGCGGCGGTCGTCGCCGAGAGGCACTCAGACTACTTCCCGAGACCCTCGCCGGAGAAGTTCCATCCCTACTCGCCGACCATCGGACACATCGCCATTACGCTGCTTGTGGTGCACCCTCCGCATCACCTGGGCCAACTTAGACAATGGCGCCGCGCCGCCGGAATCGCGGAACGGGTGTGAAACGGTGAGTGACAAAAGAGAATCTCTTCAATGAAGACGACGTGTGCTGATTTCACCCACAGATGGGACGCTGGAGAAGTAGATGGCAAAGACGCCGGAGTTCAATCATCCACACCCGAACGCTCGCCAAGAGCGGTTTTATTGGTGTACTGCCACCCCGATCCGAACGGAAGTCCTTGGATGACAGAGCTTCCGCTTGTTGTTGCGCTCGGGTGGAGCGGTAGACCAAGGCCAAACTCTCTGAACCTAGCGCCTAGAGGCCGAGTCGGGCCCGCTTCTGGTCCCACTCGGCGGCTTCTCGCTTGTTGTCCGTCGCGATGCCGCCGCCGCGACCGGCCATCTGGCCGCGGATTGCTTCGATCTCGAGGCGGGTGAGGTGGACGCTGTCGAGCTCGTAGTCCCGCCAGGCCTCCATGGTGATGGGGACAATGGGGCTGATGAGCGCCGCCATGGCGCCGGCGTACTCGCGGATTTCGGACTGCGCGTGGGCATCCATCCGGAGCGAGAGGAACCGGAGGATGTTGTGCAGGTCGCACTTCCAGTACCACTCGGTGTAGACGCTGACGGGGAGGGCGATGCGGGCCATCTCGCGGGACACGCCCTTCTCGGTGAGGCCGAGGTACTTCTGGTACAGCGCCTCGGATTCGTCAAGGAAGGTCAGGAACTCCTCCGCGGTGCGCACCTCGTCGGCGGGAGCCTCGGGGGAAACGACGAACTTCTCCTCGCCGCCCTGGCGGTTGCTGCGGCTCTGCTTGCGGACGTTCTCCAGGGAGGGCCGGTAGAAGCGATCCGGGAGAATGGAATACCTGGCCGAGTACTCGTTAACGTTCGCTGTTCGGTGGCGGATCCACTGGCGGGCGATGAAGATCGGCATCGCGATGTGGAACTTGAACTCCACCATCTCGAAGGGGGTCGTGTGGCGGTGGCGGAGGAGGTAGCGGATCAGCCCGCGGTCCTCGGAGACCTTCTTAGTGCCCTGTCCGTAGGAAACGCGGGCGGCCTGGACGATGGCCGCGTCGGCGGTCTGGCCCTGCGGGACCAATCGGGGCATGGCGTCGATCAGCGCGACGAACCCGTGCTCGTGGATTCTCACCTCGCGGCGGGCGGCGCCGTTCATGACGTCGATGAACGGGGGTCCTTCGGCGGGGATATCCCGGATCTCAACGCCGTCGGCGGGCGTCCCGGGGAGTTGAGGATGTGGCACCGGTTGCTTCCCTTCAACCAGACTGTGGCTCATGGTCCGTCCTTGTAGGCCGCCCGCCGGTGGGTGTGTACCACAACGGCCAACCGACAGCAACCGACACGGTCTGCGGTGCACGCGGGCAGTCAGCGAGCGGTCACGAGCTTGAGCCTTGCGGTTCCGGTGAGCGTGCCGCGGCGGTAGGCGACTTCGACCTCATCGCCGGCGTGGTACTGGGAGAGGACGCGGACGAGTTCCGACATCTCCCGGACGGGCTTGTCGTCGACCGACATGATGACGTCCCGCATACGGAGCCCGCCGGTATCGGGCCGTGCCTGCGGACGCTGGCCTCGGCGCTGCGAGAACCCCCCACCGGTGGGCCCGGCGCTCACCAACGAAGTGATCACGATGCCGTCGCCGTCGCCCGCATCCATCTGGAACGGGAAGGTCGCCATCCCCGGCTGGATCTCCTCCGGGACTTCGGGCAGCACGCGCAGCCACGCGCGGTAGTCCCGCTCGACCTGGTCGACCGGCTTGCCGAAGACCCGCTCGAAAGCAAGGCGGCCTGATGGATCCTCGTCGTACCCACTGGTGT
This sequence comes from Phycisphaeraceae bacterium, assembly GCA_019636655.1. Taxonomy (NCBI): domain Bacteria; kingdom Pseudomonadati; phylum Planctomycetota; class Phycisphaerae; order Phycisphaerales; family Phycisphaeraceae; species Phycisphaeraceae bacterium. Next base: position 795,743 of record JAHBXB010000001.1, read on the forward strand.
ACTGCGCGTACCACTCCGCGAGTTTCTTCTTGTGGGCCAGGTAGAGGAAGATGGCCCGCGACTCGGCGTACCGCGAGAGTGGTTCGCCCATCACGAAGCGCTTCTGGCTCATCTCAAACAGGCGACTCCAGGGCATGAGAGACCCGGCTCGGGCACGCTTCTTCGCCTTGTTTGTCCGCCAGGACGGGAGCACGACCATCTCGCCGTCGGGGCCAACATCGACATCCTCGACGAGGCTGCAGAGGCCTTCCATGATCCAGGTCGGGTGCAGCTGGCCGCGGGCCCGCATGTCCCGCCAGTGGAGGACATGCCAGAACTCGTGGCGGATTGTGGGACCGAGGTCCTGGGCGACAAGCTGCTTCTCGTCGTCGCTGTAGGCGCCGCCGACGTTCTGCCAGATGGCACCGTACCGGTTCACCGCCCACTGCTGAAAATCGGCCCGTGTCGGGAGGACGACGAGCACCCACGGGGCCGGACGGTTGGCGGCCAGCGGGTCGTCGGGGCCGCGAACATCATCGATCCACCACTTCGCAAGCCGGTTCACTTCCAGCTTGGCCTGGGCGAAGGTCTTCGCGTTGAACGCCGAGGCGTACTGCAGCCGGAGTGACGGATCGGTCTCGAAGGTGTACGCCGGGCCAAACTGGGTGCGGGCCTGTTCGAGGCGTGCCTCGGCGCGGGCGTCGATGATCTCGTCCCATGAGCGGACAATTGTCTCGTAGAGATCGGTGCCGTGGAGGGCCCTGAGGTTCGGGTCGGACTTGAGTTGCCGGATGTCGCTGAACCCACGGGCGACGGACTCCTTGAGGAACTCGCCGGCCTCATCGAGCTTGCTCTGCATCGAAAGGGCGCACGCCAGGTTGTAGGGCGGGACGAAGTTGTCCTTGTCGATCGTGGTCAGGCGGCGGAGGGTGACCTCGGCGCCCGCCCAGTCGCCGGCGTCGTACTGGGCGTCAAACTCCCGCTCGAGCCGGCGGATTTCCGCCTTGGTCGAGCTGTCGGGGCCGGCTGCTGCCGGGAGAACCGCAGCATTCAAGGCGATTGCCGCGAACGCCAGGACGAGCCATCTGCTCCATCGGCGTGCGCATGCCTGCGGGTCCATCAGGGTCGGATCCTTGCTCGGGCTCCCTCCAGTTGGACGCGGCCGGAAAGGAGCAGTTCCAAGGCTTCCGGGTACGCCTCGCATTCGAGCCGGAAGACGCGTTCGGCAAGCGACTCGGGGGAGTCGTCCTCGCGCACTTCGCAGGCCCGCTGCACCAGGATCGGGCCGTGGTCGAACTCCTCGTCGACGATGTGCACCGTGCATCCGGAGACCCGGCAACCCGCCGCGAGGACCGCCTCGTGAACCCGGTGGCCGTACATTCCCTGACCGCCGAAGGCGGGGAGCAGGGCGGGGTGGATGTTGACGACGCGGCCGCGGTATTCAATCGGGACGTTGATGTACTTGAGGTACCCGGCCAGGACGGCCCACTGGGCTTGTGCCGACTGAAGCAAGGAGGCGAGATCAGCGCCGGGAATCACGCCCGGAACGATCCGGGTGTCGAGGCCGCGGTCGCGGGCCCTCTGCGCGCCGAGGCACTCCCGCGAAGCGATCACGATCGAGACGTGGGCGTTCAGTCGGCCGGATTCGATCCGATCAAGGATGTTGATCAGGGTCCGTCCGGAGCCCGAGAGCAGGATCCCGAGCCGCGGCGGCGTGCTTGGACCGAGTGTGTGAGATGGTCCGGTCATGCGGGCACACCCGGTGCTAACTCAGGGAACCCATCGCCTTGGCGCGGTCCGGGGCGATCGGGATGACCTTGTCGAGGTGCGTGAGTTTGAGCAGGTCCTTGAGTTCGGGGCGGAGGGCGTAGACGACCATCTTGCCCCCGTTCGCCTTCGCGCTCTTCATGACGGTGACGAGCATTCCGAGGCCGACCGAAGTCAGGAATGTCACGGCTGAGAAGTCGACGCAGAGGCGCCAGCCGTTCTTGGCGCCCGCGGCCGAGAGTTCCTCCTGGATGATCTCGGCCTCGCGGGTGCTGATCTTCGGGCAGTTCACGACCGCCGCGGCGATTGGCCCTTTAGCGGTGTGGACGGTTTCGACCGTAGTAAACGTGTGTTCGCTCATGAAGGAATGCTCTTATGCAATCGGTCCGCCGGCGCCTTCCAACCCGGCCGGGGGCTGGGCAAAGGGAACGGGCCTCCCGTGGTCGTCCACGGAGACCATGGTGAGCGTGGCCTCCGTCACCGGTACCACCGTGCCGGAATCGACCCGCTCGGACTCGACCTCGACATGCACCGTGACGCTGGTGCGGCCGACCCGGATAGTGCGCGTGTAGAGGGTGACACAGTCGCCGACGAAGACCGGCTGCTTGAAGATCACGCGATCCAGCGCGACCGTCACCCAGCGGTGGCGCCTGTGGCGCTGCGCCTCGACGAAGCCGGCCTGGTCAATTGCGGAAAGGATGACGCCACCGAAGATCGTTCCGTAGTGGTTGGTATCGCGCGGCAGCATTACCGTGCGCAGGGCCAGGTTGCGGGGATCGGCGTTTGGCGGACTACCGGACATGATGCAAGGGTACACGAACGGGCATGGGCGGGCGGAAGGTGGCGACGGGGACATGGCGATTGAACCCGCGGCGGCGCGGCCGGTACGATCCGGGATGGCAGGCACCCCCACGGCATCCGGTTCGATCGAGGCGGTCAAACTTGACCAGGTCATGGCGCTGAGCCAGCCGGAGCTTGTCGCCAGATTCGGTGCGGGCGTTGAGGCCTTTGATCGACGGGTGTTTGAACTGGATGACGCCGGTCTGGACACGGCGTTCCTTCCCTCTGCGGGGGTGGGGCGGTGGCCCTGCCGCGTGCTTCTCGGGCACCTTGCGGATGCCGAGTTGTCGTTTGTGCAGCGGCTTCGGCGGATCGTGGCGGAGGACGGGCCGGTGCTGGAGGCATGGGACGAGAACGCGTTCATCGACCGCGCCGTGATGTACGGAACCCCCCAGACGGGGTCGCGGTTCCCCATCGGGGCATTTGTCGCAACGGTCCACACCCTGCGCAAGTGGACGCACGAGTGGCTGGCGGGGCTTCCCCCGGAGGCTTGGGCGAGGACCGGAATGCACACGGTCCGTGGGGAGATGACATTCCGAACGGTCCTGGAATATGACGTGTGGCACCTCGAGCACCACGCGTGGTACCTGAATCGCAAGGTGGAGCGGCTGCTGGGACCCGGGGCGGTCGCACCGCCTCCCTAGACTTGCCCGAATGGACCCGATCTTCGATCAGCGCCGGTACTTGATTCCCTTCCGATCGTCGCTGCTGCCCCAGATCTTCACTGACGTTCTCGTGATCGGAGCGGGGGTCGCCGGGCTGCGGGCGGCCATTGCCGCGGCCGAGTCGCCCGAGTCGGGCTTGAACGGTGCAACGGCTGGCGCGGACGTCATTGTTCTTTCCAAGGAAGAGCCGTCGCTGTCGAACACCGCCTGGGCTCAGGGGGGCATCAGCACGGTTCTCGATTCGCAGGACTCCTTCGACGCCCACGTGCGCGACACGCTTGATGCGGGCGCCGGGTTGTGCGACGAGGCCGTGGTGCGGCGCGTCGTCGAGGGGGCGCCGAGCGGTTTTCGGGACCTCACGCGATGGGGCATGCGATTCGATGTTGATGAGACCGGCAGCCCCCGGCTCGGGCGAGAGGGCGGGCACTCGGCTCATCGCGTGCTCCACGCGGGCGGCGATGCGACGGGGCTCGAGTTGGAACGGTGCCTGCTTCAGCGGGCCCGGTCGCTGAGCACAATCCGGCTCTTCACCAAGTGCTTCTCGCTCGACCTGCTGACGCCATCACCGGAAGTCGGCTCTCCTGTGCTGGGGGCGATCACCCATCACCCGAGGTACGGCCTGCAGGTGATCTGGGCCAAGGCAACGATCGTGGCCTCGGGCGGATCGGGGCAGTTGTACCGCGAGACGACCAATCCGCGTGTTGCGACCGCAGACGGGATCGCGATGGCGTACAGGGCCGGGGCCAGCGTGGCCGACATGGCGTTCGTTCAGTTTCACCCGACCACACTGTACCTGGCGGGCGCGCCGCGATCGCTGATTACCGAGGCAATCCGGGGGGAGGGCGCCCACCTGGTCGACGAGTCCGGCCACCGCTTCATGCTCGAGTCGCACCCGCTGGCCGAGCTCGCCCCGCGGGATGTTGTCTCTCGCGCCATTGTCCGGCGGTTGTCGAAGCACGGGGGATCTCATGTCTTCCTTGATGTCCGCCATATCCGCGAGTTTTCGGCGCGGTTCCCATCGATCAGCGCAATGCTTCGACGCTTTGACCTCGATCCCGCGACCGACCTGATCCCCGTCAACCCGGCCGCCCACTACATGGTGGGAGGCGTGCTGACGGATTTGGACGGCCGAACCGACGTGCCCGGCCTCTATTCCGTCGGCGAAACCGCCTGCTCGGGGCTTCACGGCGCCAATCGCCTGGCGAGCAACTCGCTGCTCGAGGGACTGGTTCTTGGAGAAGCAGCGGGCCGTGCCGCGGCCGGCGTGGCCCGATCCGGACGCACGCCCAGCGCCCCTGTGCCGCTGGTGTCCGATATCCGGCCGTCGGATCACGGCGAGTTGGACCTTGGCGATGTGGTCTCGTCGCTCCGCTCGGCGATGTGGCGGAACGTGGGGGTCGAACGGAGCGGGTCGAGACTGTCAGACGTCGGCGACATGATCAACTTCTGGGCCCGGTACACGCTGGACAAGATCTTCGATGATCCCACGGGATGGCAGGCGCAGAACATGCTCCTGGTCGGCACGCTGATCGCCAAGTCCGCCGCGTGGCGGGAGGAATCCCGCGGCTGTCACACGCGTACAGACTTCCCGGAGCCCCGCGAGGGCTTCCGAGTGCACGACGCCTGGCAGCGTGGCGCCAGCAACCCTGAGTTGCGGCCGGCCGGGTCGGCGCCCGCAGTGCTCGAAGGGAGTAGCCGTGAGGATCGGTAGCACATGCCGGGTGGTCCTGGTGGTCGCCTCGGCGGTGCTTGCCGGGTGCGGCCAGGAGGAGCGGGTCGTCCAGTACAAGCCGTTCTTTGCGGGCCTGGAAGGGGCCAAGACCGGTGAGCCGGCGGTGCTCGGGAACGGATCGTCGGCCGCCGCGCCGACCGATGAGAGCGACCTGATCAAGACGCTCCCGGACGGGCGAAAGACGGTCAACGCGAGGACCGTCCGACAGTTGATCCTGGTGATCGAGCAGCTGCTGGCCGAGCCCGATGACGAGTTGATGTTTGACCAGGTGATCTCCGAGACCACCAAGCAGCACCTCATCTCCCAAGGGCGGGACCCGAAGGCCTACGTCCAGTATCTCCACGCCCAGCGCCGCGAGATCGCGAGGCTCTTTGCCCGCATGCCGCTGGGCGAGCACTCCCCGACCGTGATCTTCGAGGCGACCGACAAGAACCAGTTTGTGGTGCGTCTGACGGGCGCGGCGGCCAACGGCCTGTATTTCACCAGGATCTGGGTCGCGATGGACCGCGGGCGGTACCGGCTGGTGTGGATCTCGTAGCGAGCGATTGGCGTTACTGACGGCCGGATGAACGGGCCCTGAGCGTCACCGGGAGCACCATTTCCTTGCCGTCCCGATCAACGGTGACCGTTACGACGTCGCCGGGCTTGTGCTGCTTGAGCATCTCGGTCCAGGCCTCGACCGAGTCGATCAACTCGCCGTTCCACTTCATAAGGCGATCACCCTTCTTGATGCCCGCATCGGCCGCCGACGTGCCCGGAAAGACGTCCCCAACCGGCACACCGGGGTCGGTGTCTCCGTAGGAATCGGGCATGATGCCGAAGCGGATGCGTGTGCCGGAGACCGAGGAGCCCGCGGCCGGATCGGCGCCGGGGAGTGCCCCGTGGTCAACGGGCGCGCGTGCCTCGGTCTCCCTGAACGGGAGGCCATCATGGCGCATCGCGAGCGTCGTCGCGATCTTCTGCACGAGATCCGCGACTTGAACGCCGCCCTCGAAGTTGATGAGACGGCTGACATCTCGCGGCGTGTGGTACTCGGGGTGGAACCCCGTGAAGAAGAAGAGCACCGGGATGCCCCCCGCGTAGAAGGAGGCGTGATCCGATGGCCCGCGCCCGCCCGGGAGGATCTTGATATCCAGCCCCGAGGAGTCGAACAGTGGCTTGAGGATGGCGTCGAAGCCGTCGGCCGTGCCGGTGCCGTTGACCTCCAGCTTGGAATCCCTGAGCCGCCCGATCATGTCCATGTTGAGCATCGCGTAGATGGACGCGGCCTCGAGAGGAGAGTTCCTGACGAAGTACCTGGAACCGACCAGCCCGATCTCTTCGCCGCTGAATCCCATGAAGAGGATCGATCTGGCATTGGCGGTCTCCGGCAGCGCGGCGTACTCGCTCGCGATCCGCTCGGCGAGCAGCAGCATGCCGGCGGTGCCCGAGGCGTTGTCGTCGGCGCCCGGGTGGGTGGGCCCCTCCTCGTTGAGCCTTGAACCGCCGAGCGAGCCGTCTCCAAGGTGATCAAAGTGGGCGCCGATCACAACGTATTCCTTCGCCAACGAGCCCTTCCCGGCGAGGACTCCGGCTACGTTGGCCGACGACCGTGCCGGCCGATCAATCCGAGTCAACACCTTGGCGGTGACGCCGTTGAGAGGGATGACCCCGTTCCCCGCATCGGCGAGGGCACGCAGCGCGGCCAGCGAGCGGCCCTGCTCATCGCCCGCGCGGACGAGGGCCTCCGCGGTCTGCGTCGACAGCATCATGACCGGAATGTCGAGGGGCCGCCCGAGCCGGCGTGTTGACGCCGCGGTCTCGATCGTCTTTGACCTGGGATCGTCGACACCCGGGGGCGCCGCCACGAGGATCGCCGCCGCGCCCCGCTTCGCAAGCGCCGCCAGCCGGGGGTAGAGCGCCGCGGACGGGCTCCACTCTCCCCCGTCAGTAAAGGCGCTCTTGCCCACGGCATTGAGAGGCTCGAATCGCAGGACGAGCACGACCTTGCCGGCGACATCGTCACCCTCTCCGAACGATGAGAACGACTCATGGCCCGGCGGCCCCGATTCGATGCCGTAGCCGACGAACACCACCGGGGCCTCGAGCGACGCCGAGCCCGATACGGCAAGAGCCTGGAACGCGCCGGTGTCGCCCGCGGCATCGGCAAAGAGCACCGGGGAGTCGTCGGTCGCGCGCGTAATTGCGAGCGACTGCTCCGCGACCACCGTGTCTCGTCCGAACTCAAACGACTGCCGGAAGGATCCCCTCGGGGTGACGACCTCGGTGCCGTCGTGCGCGGTCTCGGTTACGGGAAAGGCCGGGGCCAGCCCGAACTGCCTGAACCAGAACTCGATGTAGTCCGCGGCGAGTTCGTTGCCCCTGGTACCGGAGCCCCGGCCCTCCATGAAGGGGTTGGCAAGGGTCGTGACATGCTCTCGATATCGGGCCACCGCGTCGTCGTGCGAGGCCATCGGGCTCGGAGGGGCGCTGAATGCGGCCGACGCGGGAACGGCCCACAGGACCAAAACGAGCGAAATGCGATACGGGTTCATTGGGGGTCCTCGTGGCGCGGGGAGTCATCCGAGACACGGTAGGTCCTCCAGGGAGCTGCCCCGGCGGCGGGGGCGGCACGGATCACCGTCCAGACCCCTTCCATTTCTAGCAATCGAAGGGCCCCGGCGCTACGATGGGGGTGTCGCCGGAACAACCCTGTTCCCGGCCTCGCATGCACCGCTCCACCCCCGATATAGGTCGCCAAGAACGACCCCACGCGAGCACCCATCGATGCCCGAGACCACAACCTCCGTCGGACGTTCGGCCGTTTCCAATGGATCGCACGTGCCGACGGCGACGAGTGCCGCCGCGCCGCCGCAGTCGGAGTGCTTTGCCGATCGCCACATCGGACCGAGCGACGACGAGATCGTGCAGATGCTGGGGGTGCTCGGGTACGGCTCGCTGGATGAGCTCACCAGCGCGACGGTGCCGGGGTCTATCCGCCTGGACCGGCCGCTGAACGTCGGCCCGGCCGCGGGGGAGTTTGAACTGATCGCCGAATTGAAGCGTACCGCGTCGAAGAACAGGGTGATGCGCTCGATGATCGGCATGGGCTACTCCGACACAATCACGCCGCCGGTCATCCAGCGCAACATCCTGGAGAACCCGGGGTGGTACACGCAGTACACCCCCTACCAGGCCGAGATCGCCCAGGGCCGGCTCGAAGCGCTCCTGAACTTCCAGACCATGGTGGCCGATCTGACGGGGCTTCCGCTCGCCGGCGCCTCGCTGCTGGATGAGGCGACCGCCGCGGCGGAAGCGATGGCCATGTGCTACGCCATTGCGGGCGGGAACGAAGGATCGAAGCGCGTGTTTGTCGTGGCGGAGGACTGTCACCCGCAGAACATCGCGGTCTGCCGGACGCGGGCGGAGTCATTGGGGATCACGCTCGTCGTCAGCGGCGTTTCAGCGATCGATTTCTCTCGCAGCGATGTCTGCGGCGTCCTTGTGCAGTACCCGACAACCGACGGACGAGTGATCGACTACTCGGGGGTGTGCGAAGCGGCGCACAGGGCCGGAGCCCAGGTCGTTGCTTCGGCCGACCTGCTGGCGCTCACGCTCATCACGCCTCCCGGGGAGTGGGGCGGGGGCGGGGCGGACATCGCCGTCGGCTCGGCGCAGCGGTTCGGGATTCCGATGGGGTTCGGTGGACCGCACGCGGCCTACATCGCGACACGCTCCGAACACGCCCGCAAGATGCCGGGCCGGATCATCGGGGTCTCGAGGGATGCCCACGGCAACCCCGCGCTCCGGATGGCGATCCAGACCCGCGAGCAGCACATCAAGAGGGAGCGGGCGACAAGCAACATCTGCACGGCCCAGGCCCTGCTGGCCATCATGGCGAGCATGTACGCCGTGTATCACGGTCCGGACGGCCTGAAGCGCATCGCGATGCGGGTCCACTCGAACACGTCGGCGCTTGCCTCAGGGCTCCGCGGGCTCGGGCACGACACAGGTTCGGCCCCCTTCTTCGACACGCTGAGGGTTCGGCTGGGCGCGGGCGTCGCCGCGGCCGACGTCCATGCTCGCGCTGTGGCCCGAGGGATCAACCTCCGACCGTACGAGGACGGGACCGTCGGCGTCTCGCTCGATGAGACCACCTCCGCGGCGGATGTCGCCGCGACGCTCGCGTGCTTCGGCGGCGATGGAGCGGCGGCGGCACCGGGGACCCGCGCCGAATACCCCCGGGGGCTCTCCAGGACATCGTCCTACCTCGCCCATCCTGTGTTCAACACGCACCATTCCGAATCGGAGATGCTCCGCTACATCTTCAAGCTGCAGAACCGCGACCTCTCGCTGGCGCACAGCATGATCCCGCTCGGATCCTGCACGATGAAACTCAACGCGACGAGCGAGATGCTGCCGGTCACGTGGCCCGAGTTCGGCCGGCTGCACCCCTTCGCGCCCGCGGACCAGACCCTCGGCTACGCGGAACTCTTCGCCTCACTCGAATCGTGGCTCGCGGAGATTACCGGGTTCGCCGCGGTCTCCCTCCAGCCCAACGCCGGCTCGCAGGGGGAATACGCGGGGCTCATGGTGATCCGGGCGTACCACCAGTCTCGCGGCCAGGGGAAGCGAGATGTCTGCCTGATTCCCGATTCGGCGCACGGGACCAACCCGGCATCGGCGGTCATCGCGGGAATGAAGGTGGTGGCCGTTGCGTGCGACGATCATGGGAACGTCGACATCGCGGACCTGCGGGCCAAGGCGAAGGAGCACGCCGCGGATCTGTCCTGCCTGATGATCACCTACCCGTCGACCCACGGCGTCTTTGAGGAGGGGATCCGCGACATCTGCAAGGTGGTGCACGACCACGGCGGACAGGTGTACATGGACGGGGCAAACATGAACGCCCAGGTGGGGCTCACCAGCCCCGGGGTGATCGGCGCCGATGTCTGCCACCTGAACCTGCACAAGACGTTCTGCATCCCCCACGGCGGCGGCGGGCCCGGCATGGGGCCCATCGGCGTTGCCGCGCACCTGGCGCCGTTCCTGCCGGGCCACCCGGTGCGTCCGCCGGCCGACACCCTCGCACCGATGCGGCACCGGCGCGGCATCGACGGGGTTGGCTCCAAGTCCATCGGACCCGTCTCCGCGGCTCCGTTCGGCTCGGCCTCGATCCTGACCATCTCCTGGGTGTATATCGCGCTCATGGGCGGGGAGGGCCTCAGGAGGGCCACCCAGGTCGCGATCCTGAACGCGAACTACATGGCCAAGCGGCTGGAGTCGCACTACCAGGTGCTCTACCGCGGCAAGGCCGGCACGTGCGCGCACGAGTTCATCCTGGATTGCCGCCCGTTCGAGAAGTCGGCGGGCATCAAGGTCGACGATATCGCCAAGCGTTTGATGGACTTCGGATTCCACGCCCCGACCATGTCGTTCCCGGTTCCTGGGACGCTCATGATCGAACCGACCGAGTCGGAGCCGAAGGCCGAACTCGACCGGTTCGTCGAGGCGATGGTCGCGATCCGCGAGGAGATCCGTGCCATCGAACAGGGCCGCATGGACCGGGCCGATAACCCGCTGAAGCACGCACCGCACACCGCCGCGGCGGTAGCGTCGGACACGTGGCCGCACGGGTATTCGCGCGAACAGGGCGCGTTCCCCGCTCCGTGGGTGCGGGAGCACAAGTTCTGGCCGATCGTCGGGCGCATCGACAACCCGTTCGGCGACCGCAACCTGGTCTGCGTGTGCCCGCCGATGAGCGAGTACGCCTGAGGCAGCGGGTCCGAGAACGTTGACAGGCATCTCATCGAGACATCGCCTTGGTGGGGCGATACGTGAAGCCATTCCGCAGAGTCGGATGGGGCGAGTTGCGCAATCTATCTCCGGGCCAATCCCGTCATCCGGCAGGACTCGGCTCCTCCCGTGGCCGATGGTGATAACGGACCTGGTGTCGTTCCCGCATTGCGGCCGCCCTTGAACCAGGCTTCGCAGCGCCGCCGGGAATCGAGACCCCAACGGAGCACACTTCATGATTCTGAACCGCGCCACGCTTGCCATCGTTCTGGCCGCCGGGCTCGCCGCGACTGCATCGGCCGCCGAACCCCCGGGCTGCAAGAGCCAGGACCAGACGACGGAGCGTCTGCAGCCGTGCAACTCGATGTTCAGCCGCCTCGTCGGCGAATGGGAAGGCCAGATCCAGACTCGCAACAGCGACGGGCGCGTGTCGACCTCGATGGCCAGCGTTTCGAACCGCCTCGAGAACAACGACAAGTCACTTGTGTCCTGCTTCGAGGGCTTCGCCTTCGGTCGCCCGGTCCACGGCGCCTCGGTGATCCGCATGAACCCCGGCGCCCAGGCCGAGCGGTCGTGGTACACCAACCTGACGAACGCGACCATGACGATGCCAATGAAGGCCTCGAGCAGCGAGAACTCGATCGCGTTCGCCGGCGAGGGCGTTGATCCCTCCACCGGCAAGACGGTGAGCATCGAGCAGGTGCTCCGCGTTGTCGATAGCAACAACTACGTCTTCGAGTCGTTCTCGATCGAGAGCAGCGGCGAGAAGGTCATGCTGATGCGCCTCGAGATGAGCCGGCTGCCCGAGGGCCGCCTCGCCCAGGCTGCCGAAAAGTTCAGCGACGCCAAGCTCCTGGCCAAGGTCCGGCTGAACTCGCCGGCGCAGACCGCCGACGCCAACGGTCACTGATAACCGCCTCCACTCACGCGGCTCGTCCCTGCTCTGAACGGCGGCGCCGGTCTCGACCGGCGCCGCCGTTTTTCTCGCTACCCCGGCGGAGGAAGCGGGCGGAGCCGCTCGGGGTGCCTGCTGCGGGCACGGACGAGATACGCCTCCAGCCAGCCGCGGGCGCGATCGGGGCGGCTCCTCGCGGCGAGAATCTGCTCGTGGTCCAGAACGCCGATCCAGTCGATCGCCGAGCGGATCGCGTCCATGGAAATCCGGAGGGCCGTCTGCACGGGCATCCGCTCGGGATTGATATCGATCCCGAAGTGCCCGGTGTAGCCGTGCATCGCGAGCGTGTACAGAGCCGCATCAAGCTGCTCGGGCGACACGCTCCCGACGGGGAGGTCCTGGTCATAGTTTCCCAGCGGCTGGCTGTTCCAGTGGCTGTGCGCAAGCCGGCCCTCGGAGAGAGGCCAAGAGAACGCGTAGGCCAAGTCCTCAAATCCCATCAGCACGTGACCGACCTCGGGGTTCATGCACACCAGGGCGTGACCATCCCCCAGCAGCCGAGTATTGGGTTCCGCCCTGAGCCTGGACTCGACAAGCCGTCCGAGCAGAACGCCCTCGGCGGTCGTGCCGAAGAGGATGCGGCCACGCGGTTCGTACGGCTTGGGCTCGAAGGCCACCCGCACGCCCGGCACCTCGTCCATCGCCTCGGCGAGGCCGTCGATAAACCGATCTCTCGCGGCCACGAAGTCCAGGCCAAACGGGTTCTCGTACCCGTCGATTCCCGGCCAGAGAACGGCGAAGTCACACTCCAGTTCACGGTTCATCCGCAGGGCCGCCTTCGTTCGGTCGATCGCGGCCCGCCTTGGGGCCCCGAGCGGATTCGAGAGGCTGCCGAACTCAAACTGCTCGTCGTAGAACAGGTTCGGGATCACCGTCAGGATCCGTATCCCGGCCTGACGACTCCACGTCCGCCACACATCGATGTTCTGCTCGTTGATCTCATTGGGGTAGTGCGCCTCCAGCGCCGAAAGCCCGTCGGCCTTGAGCCCCGCCGCGACTTCGAGCCGCTCCTCCAGCGAGAGTTCCTTCTGATACCTCGCGTGAAACCGGCTGGCCATCGGCGAGAAGAACCAGACCCCGGCGGAGAACTTCGGCTCAAGCCGGAACGCCCCGAGATGCGCCAGCAACTGCTCCGCAGTGCGGCGAGTGCCCTGCGATCGAAGGTCCACCAGCCCCATTGCTTATCTCCTGACACCCCGCTCTACCGTGGCATCGCGGCGAACGTCTCCCGCAGTGCAGGGTACACCCGCCCGTACATCCGCAGATGATCCGCGTAGAACCGGCGTGCCTCCTCATCCGGCTCGCGCACCTCAGTGTCCCGGATGACCTGGGCACAGGCCGCCTCAATGCTGGGCCACGCACCCACCGCAACCCCGGCAAGCAGCGCCGCACCGAGAGCGGGCCCCTCGGCCGTGGTGGGCATCGCCACTTCGCAGCCATAGATGTCCGCCTGCATCTGCCGCCAGAACGTCGACTTCGCGCCGCCCCCGCCGAGCAGGACCCGCTCGGATTCAATCCCGAGGCGCCGGAAGATACCGATGATCTGCGCCATCGTGAGGGTTACCCCCTCGATCAAAGCACGGATCATGGAGCCGCGTGTGTGGCGGGCGGTGAGCCCGACCCACGCTCCCCTCGCCGCGGGATCGGCGTGCGGGCACCGCTCGCCGGTGAGGTGCGGCAGGAACACAAGGCCCCCACATCCAGCGGGCGCCGCCCCGGCCTCCCTCATGAGGTCATCGAATGGAACCCCTGGGGCCAGGACGCTCTGCGCCCAAGAGAGGGCCCCCGCGCCGGAGAGCATGCAGCCCGTAGTGCACCATCCGCCGGGTCGAGCGTCGGTTCCCGTGGCGGAACACATGGCATGCGTCCGACCGCACGCGGCGGCATCGACCAGATCGGGGCGACACGATTTCGTATGGGCGTACACCACTCCGCTCGTCCCGAGGGTTGCGAGCAGGACCCCCTCGCGCACGACCCCGGCGCCGAGAGCGCCCATCATGTTGTCACCGGATCCCGCCACGACGGCGGTTCCCTCTGCCAGCCCGGTCTGCGCCGAAGCCCACCGCGTCACCGTGCCCGCGACTTCGCCCGACTCATGCACCCTCGGAAGGATCGCGGGATCGATCTCCGCCGCGTCGCACACCGTCGGGCTCCACGCCCGCCTGGAGGGGTCATAGAGCAGCGTTCCGGATGCGTCCCCGACATCGGTCGCCGGCTGGCCCGTGAGCCGCCAGCGGACGAAGTCCTTGGGCATGAGGACACAGCCGACGCGGCCCCACAGTTCGGGCTCGTGCTCCCGGACCCACATCAGTTTCGGCAACGTGAATCCAGGCAGGGCCGCGTTTCCTGTCTCGCGGACCAGGCTGGCCCGCCCGCCCACGCGGGATTCGATCTGGGCGCACTGTTTCGCCGTCCGCTGATCGTTCCAGAGCAACGCCGTGCGCAGGGCGGCCCCCGTCCCCCCGCCCGCAAGGGTCTCACGACCGAGCAGGACCGACCCGTGCATCTGCCCGCTGAGTCCGACTGCCGTGATTTCTCGCGACGACCGTCCCGATAGCCTCGCGACAGTTGGAACGAGCGATGCCACCCCCTTCCACCACAGTTCGGGATCCTGCTCGCTCCACCCCTCTCGTGGCCGGGTGACCGCATACTCGACCGACGATGTAGCGAGAACGCCCCCATGCTCATCGCACAGGATCGCCTTCGCCGCGGATGTTCCGATGTCAACTCCCAGCAGCAGGGCCACGTGCCGAGTGTAACCCCTTCAGGCCCCGGGCTGACGGTCGAGGGGCAGCGTCAGCACGAATCTCGCTCCCGGTGACACTCTCGCATCCAGGCGCAAGTCACCTCCCAACTGCCGCGCCAGACCCCTGGACAACGCAAGCCCGAGTCCCAGGCCGGAGGCTCCGGCGTCGCCCGCGCCCTTGCCGCGGAAGAACGGCTCGAAGACATGGGCGCGATCATCAGCGCGAACCCCCTTCCCGAAGTCACGAACCGCGATTTCAAGGTCTCCTCCGGATTCCCGGACATCAACAGCCACCCGCTTGGAGTCGCCCTCGTGCTGGCCGTACTTGCACGCGTTGTCGATCAGGTTGAACACGATGCGCTCGACGGTCGCCGGGTCGACGCGAAGCCCGGCGCTCGAACCGGCATCAAAGTCGACCGTGAGATCCATGCCGCACTGTGCCGCCCGCTCCGCCGCGCCGGGCCTGATGCGGTCGATCAATTCGCTCGCCGTAATCCACTCGCGGCTGACCGGGACAGCCCGGCGTGTAATCCTCGCGTATTCGAGCACGTTCTCGACGATCCGCGCAAGCCGCTGGGCCTCCCGCTTGAGGGTGGCAAGGTACTCCCGCCGGCTGGCTTCCTCCTTGACCATGCCATCCGACAGCATCTGCGAGTACAGACAGAACGTCGTGAGGGGAGTACGAAGTTCGTGCGTCACCGCGGAGACGAACCGACCCCGCCGTTCCGCCAGGCCCATCGACGCCCGAAGCACCATTGTGACCACGCCGATCGCTCCGATCGCGGCGATCCAGGAGAGCAGCAGGGCGGTCCGAAGTGGGGTCCACGCGGCCGCGCCATTCGGACCGACCACCGGGGCCACCGGTATGAGTTCTGCGGGGATTGAGGCCAGCCGCGACGCCAACCGTTCGGACTCAGGACTCCCACCCGCCACTTCAAGTGCCGGGCGATCCCGAACCGGCACAAGAACAGCCCCCGGAACAAGGTCAGACGCCTCGGCAACGAGCCACCGCTGCATCGCCGGCCAGTCGAGCCAGATGCCCTGCACAACCTCGTTCGAGCCCACGCGAACCGGACGCGTCAGGATGAGTTCGTCCTCGCCGCCAACCCCGCGCAGCCAGTTCGGCCGAAACTCCCCGGTCTGGACCGGCGCGGGTGTATTGGGCTCGGCGCCCGCCAACGCGTCCGCCGCGAACATCGCCGGGTCCAGGGCCCCAACCTGAGCCTCGGACACAACGATCGCCTGATCCGCTGGGCGGATGGGCCCTGCCTCTTCGTAGGCCCGCTCACGGGCGGGCCCCATGGATGAAGAATCGGCCCGCGACCGAGCGCCCCGATCGGCATCCGCCTCACCCTTCTCCCGCTTGACGCCGGCGCCTGCTGCTGCGGCGTCGCGGGCGGCGACATCCTTGTCCGCGAGCCTGCCCATTGCATCACCCTGTTCGGCCGGACTGACAGGCCCAGTTGCTGACGCCGGCGGCATCGACGCGGGCGGCGGCTCCGTGGCGGGAGCCTTAACCCACTGCTGCGGAACAATGTTGGTGGCCCGATCCGCCGCCTGCTTTCTCGCGGCATACTCGACCTCCGACCGCTGCCCGGCGCCCCGTTGGAGACTCTCATCGCTCAGCGTCTGCTGCGGAACCGACGCCGCAGCGAGGGAACGCCCGGCCCGCTCGGGGAGGTTCGATCGATCGTCCTCCCGACCCGGATCGCGTGCCTCCCGTTCGACCATGTCGAATCCAATGCCAGCGGCCGCACGCCCGACTTCCTTTGCAAGCCTGGTCGTCCGGCCGACCGCCAGCATGCGCGTGAGGGCGTCAAGCTGCCTCGTCTGCTCCACCACCTGTTCGCTCGAGACGTACGCGGCCTCCGCAAGGTCCCTCATGTTGCCCGCCGGAGCCTGCGGGGACGTCACGCTGCCGTCCGCGTTGACCTGGAAGTTCAGCCGCACGAACCGGCTGCCGGTTGTCAGCAGCGGCGAGGGCACCATGACCTCGCCGGGGCTCACCTCGTTCCACATCCGCGTGTACGCGCGATCGGCGGGGTAGAACGCCTGGTACTCGAAGTACGGCCTCGCCGCTTCGCGCGCAATAATCGGCGTAACCGCGGCGTCCATGCGCCAGAGCGTCAGCCGCACCGCCTCCTGCTGCTTGGCGTGCTCCCTGGCCCAGCGCTCCTCACGCTCCAGGCGCAGCGCGTGCGACGTGATCCACCCGAGCGCGGCCACCACCGCTCCGGCGGCGGCGACGAACACCACGACCGCCCGGCTGACCCTTCCCGTCATCAGCCCCCCTCCCGGTGCGCGTCGGCCGTGGGGACCGGGTCCGAAGCGTCACCGGCAAGCATGTACCCCTTGGCCCTGACCGTCGTGATGACCCGGGGCTCCGAGGGATCGTCCTTCAGCACCTCCCGGATTCTCGCCACCGCCATGTCAATCGTCCGCGTCTGCATCCCGCGCGGATCGAGGCCCCACACCCGCTGCAGCAACTCTTCCCGCGAAACCGCCCGTCCACGATTCGCCGCGAGATAGGCCAGAAGCTCCGCCTCACGGGGTGTAAGCGATGCCCTTGTGCCATCCTCCAGGACTGCCTCGCGGCGGTCAAAGTCGATCGTCCTTCCGGCGATGACGATCCGCGGCTGCGCTGCGGGCCGTCCGGGCGAACGCCGCATCACCGCCTCGATTCTCGCGAGCAGTTCGTTGACGCCGAAGGGCTTGATCACGTAGTCGTCCGCGCCGAGCCGAAGGCCCTGCACCCGGTCTTCCTCCTCCCCGACCGCCGTGAGAAAGATCACCGGCAGCGAGGCCCGCGACCTGCGGAGCTCCCGCAGCACCTCGGTCCCGTTCATCTTCGGCATCAGGATGTCGAGGAGGACCAGGTCCAGCTCGCCGGCAAGTGCCGCCTCGAGCCCGGCGCGTCCGTCCGCCGCCTCCCGGACGGAGTATCCGGAACACGCGAGCGCATCGCACACACCTCGGCGGATCGCCGGGTCATCCTCGATCACCAGCACGGTTCCCAGTGACATCCGCGGCTCCTCCCTTCCCTACCAACTGTACTTCACCGTATACGTCACGGTCGCCTCGCCGTCAGGGTCCAGCGTCACCGGGAAGTACACCGTCCGCGAATCCGCCTTCTCGTACTCGCTCGAGTGCTTGATGATCGCCCAGTTCGCCCACCGGTACATGTTCTCCTTGATGATCACGCGCACAGGCTCGGCCTTGTGGTTGCGGACCTTGACCTCAACAGTCTCTTCGATCCAGCGCCGCTTGGAATCGACCTTGAAGTCCACCTGACGCCGCTCCCCGACGACGTCGAACGCCGAACCCAGCTTGATCAGAACGCTCTCGTCCTTGGCGGTGTGGTCGATGACATTCTCCCCGATGAACTCCATCGATCCGTCAGCAGGATCGACCTTGTTGACGCGGATGCGCCCGCTCGGCAGCGGCATGCCCATCCGGCTCTCCTTGGAGTTCTTGAAGCGCAGGTAGATGTCGACCTTGCTGTTGGATTGTGTGCCGAAGTTCCGGTCGACCACCGGATCGGGATGGACCCCGTAATACCCGTCACCGAGCCCGTAGTACACCAGCACCTTCTCGCACGGGACCCCGTGAACCGGATCGAACAGTTCGATCTGCTTGGTCGCGTTGTCGGGAATCGTCGCCGCCCTGCCGAGCGTGTACAGGTGGTACTCGAAGAACGACTTCTCCGCAAAGCCGGCCGATTCGGCCGCAGACGGTGCGGCCACCATGGCGGCCATTCGGCCCCTTCGCTGCGGCGCCCGCTGCACGTCGCCGGCAACCAGCTTGAGCGTTGCATCCGTGTACGAAGCGCCGGACTTGTTCAGGATGCTGACCCACGCTGAAACATCCAGCGTCCCCGAGTTGGCGTCCTTCCCCTCCGCGAACACGAGGTTGTAGTCCGCCCACCACGTGATCCCCGAGGTCTGGTAGGTCACCCGCACCGGTGTCGGGCCCCCGGCGTCGCTGGCCACGTCCCAGACAAGTGTCGGCCGCGTGATGAGCCCATCCGGCAACGCGGGGAACCGGATGTTGCTGTACCCATTCACCACCTGGATCGTGCCGTCGTCGGACCTGAGCACGAGGTTCCCATAGGCCGAGAGCAGGGTCCCCGCAAGCGTGACCACCTTGTCACCCTGCACCTGATCAACGCTGATCGGCCGATCGATGAACTTGCGGAGCAGGACCTCGTTGCTCACGAGGTCGAACTGGTAACTCTGCTCCAGGATCGTGGCGCTGCCGTTGCGTGCCGTGAAGGAGACCGTGGTCGGCTCGATCAGCGACGCGACATCCGTGTACCGAACGGTGCTGCGACCGCGGGCCAGGTCAAACGTTCGGTCCTCCCGCACCAGCGCGTACCCCGGAATCTCCTCCCAGGGATACCCCCGCGAGTAGCCGCCTTCCATGGGAACCGGGCGGTACAACTCGGCGGGTATCGCCCCCGGGGTTGCCGACGAATAGATCGTCACCGCCGTCGAGCCCGCGGCCCCGGCTATGCCCGCCGCGGCGGGCTGGCCGACACGTTCCGGCTGGAGTGCCAGCCCCGCCACCGCCGCCATCACCCATGCTGCAAACGCCATAGTCACTCCTTGCTCGCCGCGCGTCCATGGTACAACGCCGATGACAGCGCTATTCGGGGTTCTTGAACAGCACCCGCTGGTTGTTGAGCATCAGATACACATCGCCGCCGAACGCCAGCATCCCCTGCCGATTCTCCTGCACCAACTGGGCCACGCACTGGGTGTACTCCGGCGTGCCGAACTCGACAACCCGATCGGGCTTCTCCTGCTCGCTTGCCAGCAGGCGGGTGTCCACCCACCGCCCGCCGCGATTCAGGCATGCCTCGCCGCCGACCTGCTGGACACCGGCGATCCGAACCATGTTCATATCCGCATCCAGGTAGCAGTTCATCGCCTGCGCGCTGGTCTGGCGGAACTGCTCGTCGTTGTTCTTGGCCTGGGCAACGCCGCTCGCTCCAGCACGGTCGGACGAGATCTTCTTGACTTCCGAGGACAGCCTGTCGCTCGCCGCGCGAGCAGGCACGAACTCAGGCATCGCCAGTCCGCGTTCCCTGCGGTCGGCCACTTCCGCTGGGTCGGTGGCCAGGAATGAAGTGTATTCGGTGAGGATGCCAAACCGCGTGCTCAGGCGCACGACCTCATCAACCAACTCCTTGGTCCGCGGATCCGTGGCGGTGCTGCCATTCGCTCCGGACTGGCGGATCTCATCCAGAAGGGCCGCGATCTTGCGGCTCGCCCACAGCCGCGGCACGTGCCCGTTCCGGGTGCTCGCCGCGCCGGGGTCGAGCGTGAACTCGAACGACCGATCCTTCCCGAAGAAACGGCCGTCAAGCCGCATCCTGGTCGGAGCATCGCCCGTGTACTCGCCGAGCACGACAAGCTGGTCCCCCTCGAACAGGTCCGGCAACTCGCCGCCGGCGCCGCCGATACCCGCCTGAAGATCCCGAACAAGCCGTGTTGACGGCTTCCCGTCGCCGTCAAGGGCCACGAGCCGCGGCGCCGCAAACGCCGGCCCGCTCAGGCGCCTGAACACCTGCGACACCTTCACCTCGACGTCCTCCTGGGGAAGCACGAACGTGCTCGCCGCGCGGCTGCCCCGCGCCAGCGCCGACAGCAGCGGCGCGTTGACGTCGAACCCCACCCCGAACGTAAAGATCCGCCGATCAAACGTGTTCGCGCGGGCCACGTCCTCGCGGATCTGCACCTCGCTGCGCACCCCCACCGTCGGAAGCCCATCGGTCATGAAGAGCACCATCGGAAGCGCCTCGGGCGTCGGCGTTACCCGCAGCGATTCGATGGCCGCATCGTGAAGGTTGGTTCCTCCCCCCGCCTCGATCGCCAGCAGGTATTCCCTCGCCTGCTCAACTGTCCGAGCGTCCTTCACAACCGGCTTGTCCGCGAACGACCGGATCGAATCGGAGTAGTCGATGATGTTGAACGACTCACCGTTCTCGAGCCCCGCGACCACCTGCAGCGCGGCGTTCCTGGCCTGCTCGAGCTTCTCGCCCCGCATCGAACCGGATCGATCAAGAACCATCACGACTTCACGCCGAGTGGCGGTCCGATCGGCGGGGCGGTCGGAGGGGAGCCCGGCCAGCAGCAGGAAGTACCCGCCGTGCCCGTCGCCGACACTCGGATCCGGGTACGCGATGATCGTTGTCGAGAGGCCGTCACCCGCCGACTTCTCCAGCAGGTACGAGAGCCGGTAGGCGCCGGCCGCGCGGGACGCCGCCTCGGGCAGGTTGACCTTGTACTGCGTCGGCGACACCCGTTCCGTCGCGAACTCGTGGCTGGGGGAGTAGACGGTTGAGATCGGCCGGCTGCTCTTGATCGTCATCCCCACCGTCCACACCGCATCCCCCCCACTGATCGACCCGGCGCCCTCGCTGCGCGGAAGGACAAAGTCGACCCGGTCACCATCCCGCGGCAACACCTGCTCGTACACCAACCGCACCTTCTGGGTGGCCCCGGCGGGAACCGGGAAGACACTGGACTTGATCAGGTTGTACCCTGCGAACTCGAGCAGCGCCGGGTCGCGCTCCCGATTCACGATGGACTCGTAGATCCGCCTCGCCTCGTCGCGGGGGAGCAGCTTGGCGGTCGGCTCCGACCCGGTCCCGTCGTACTGGAACGAGCGGATGGCCACCCCGTCCGGGACCGGGACGACCAGTTCCGCCTCCTGGGGTCGATTCGACGGATTGGTCAGCGTGAACTCGAACGACGTCACCGCGACCTGATCGTCGATCGCGACCTCGGCGCCAACCGCTGAAAGACTCACCGGGGCCGGGACATTCGGCCGCGGCGGCCGCCGCCGGACCTGCGGCACAATAACCGTAGGTCCCGTGGTGGTCGTCACGGTCGTCTGCGTGGTTGTGCTGGTCACGGTCGTCGTGGTCTGCGCCGAGACCGCCGACCCGAGCGACACCGCGAATCCAGCCGCCGCCACGATCGCCAAAGTCCGATGCTTGATCGCTTCCATGTCAGGCTCCTGCACCCAGATCAGACCCACGCGTGCCACGGCGCCCAGCCGGGCCAACGTGCATCCCAGGACCGGCTCGTCACCAACCAACGACGGCCGGCCCACTGTTTAGTCGTTTATTCCTACCGCCCGGGTCCCCGTGCGGCGGTAACGCCTTTGTAACGCCGCCGCGGCCCGCGCCGGGTCGTGCATTCTCGGCCTTCCGCCGCCCGCCGCGGGTCTATTCGGCCACGGACGCGGCCGCCTCGCCCTGTTCCGGAGCCGGCGGCTCCGATGTCGCACCGCCCGGGGTCATCGTCCGCAGAATGAAGTCGTACATCAATCGCTGATACTGCTTGCCCGTAATCCCATGCCGATTCGTCGGGTACACCGCCTGATCGAACTGCTTCCCGGCCGACTGCAGCGCCTTCGCCAGCTTCATCGAGTTCTGCGGGTGCACGTTGTCGTCCATGAGGCCGTGGACCAGCAGAAGGCGGCCCCGCAGATCCTTCGCGGCCCGAACGACGCTGGACCGGCGGTAGCCGTCCGGGTTTTGCTGCGGCGTCAGCATCAGCCGCTCGGTGTAGATCGAGTCGTAGTCGCGCCAATCGGTCACCGGCGCCCCCGCAATCCCCGCGGCAAAGAGCGACGAGTGAGTCATTGCGTACGCCGTGAGGAAGCCCCCGTACGAGTGTCCGTGCATCCCGATGCGGCCCGGGTCCGCCCACGGATGTTCGCCTGTGAACCAGCGGATCCCGTCCTCGACGTCCCGAAGTTCCGGCACCCCAAGTTCCTTGTAACACCGCCACGCCGACCTGGCGCTGACGCCGCTCGCCGACCGCGGATCGGCACGGAACACCACGATCCCCGCCTGCGCCAGCACCTGCTCCCAGACTCGCCCGTTCGCCCACGAGTCCGAGATCGTCGGCGCGTGCGGCCCGCCATAGGTCAGGAACCAGACCGGGTATCCCTCGGTCCGAGACGGGTCAAACCGCGGCGGATAGGTGACCGCTCCCTGCATCGAACCCGAGTCCTCGCCGCTTCCAACAGGGACCCGCACCAGTTCAAAGTCCCCGAAGTCGTACTCGTCCAGAACATGCACGGGATTCGTATCGATCGTCCTGACGGCCCCCCCTCCATCCGTCGACCTCAGCACGACCCTCATCGGAGTGGTCACGTTCGACCACGTGTCGACGAAGAGCTCACCGGTCGGATTCATCACGATCGAATGCGACCCGGATTCGGTCGTCAGGCTTTGGAACCCGCTGCCGTCGAGCCGCACCCGATACAGCCCCGGCGCAATCGGACTCGGCTGCGTGCCCGCAAGGTACACCCATGGAGAGCCGGATGCTGCCGCACCCGCGGGTCCGCTGGAATCCCCGGCCCGTTCCTCACCCTGCCCCTCGATCAGCACGATCTGCCGATCCTCCCAATCCCCGTTCAGAATCGGCCTCGGCCCCTCGTCGCCCGATGCAGGCGCCGAAGCCCCCGTCGGGTGTCCTTCACGATCAAAGTGATACGGATGCTTGTACCCGGAACGCTCCAGCAGGACGAGAAACGACCCATCTCTCATGAACTTGGGCTCATCCAGCTGCTCAACCCAGGCATCGGTCGTCTCACGGAACAGCTTCTTTGTGCTCCCGTTCTCCGCATCCACAGCGCACACATCCAGCCAGGTTTGCGTCCTGTCCTGAACACCGACCATCGCCGCCCTGCTGTCGGGCCACCAGAAGACGCCAGTAATGAGGAACGCCCCAGGGTCATAGTCGGGCATCTCGGCCCACGTCACGTCGCCGCCCGCAGCGCTCACCACGCCCAGGCGAACGACGGGGTTCGGCTGCCCGGGCTTCGGGTAGGGAGTCACCTCGACCCGCTGCGGATCCGTGGTCTCGTTCACAACCGTGAACGTCGGCACCTGCCGCGAATCCACCTCGAGCAGCGCAATCCGGGAAGAGTCCGGCGCCCACCAGTACGCCCGCCAGTTCCTGCCGAAGACTTCCTCAAAGTAGACCCAGTCGTTCTTGCCGTGGCGCAGCAGGTCCGTGCCGCCCGTGGTGAGCTGCCGGCTCGTCCTGGTCGCCCGGTCGACGACCCAGAGGTCATTGTCCCGCACAAAGGCAACCATCGCGCCATCCGGGCTGAACGATGCGAGTTCCTCCTTCTCCGGCGAACTGGTCAGGCGTTCAGCCGCCGAGCCGTCAACTACCGCGTAATACAGATCGTTCTCGTGTTCGAACAGCAGACCCGTGAAGTCCTCCGTCATCGTGAACGACGTCCGCTCGCTGATCTTCTTGGCCTGCTTCGCATCGATCGAAGGAACACCCTCCAGCGCCCGCGCCAGCACCTCAGGGTCGATGAACCGCTCCATGCGCCCCGTGTCGGCCGCCACTTTCCACAACGACCTGTCCTTGGCCTGGAGAAAGTGCTTGCCGTCCTTCATCCACTTGATGCCGCCGACCGGATCTCCGCCAAAGTCGGGCGCCTTCTCCGCGCCGTAGATCGCCTCGAACGTCAACGGCTGGTTGACCTTCCGATCCTCCGGGAGCGGTCGCACCGCACACGTCGTCAGCCCGACCGGCGCGTCCAGCCGCACCACCGGCGTCTCGGCCCCGACCGCGAGCGAATCGCCGAGGAACCCCCACGCGCCCAGCCCGTCCTCGCACGCCGGCTCCAGCAGGTACGACGCCAGCCGCCCTCGCTTCTGACCAGTCCGCACCACGATCGTGCCCGGCGGGAACGACCTCGCCTCCTGTGTCTTCCGGACCTCAAGGTCGACGAGCCGCCGACCCTGGAATGGCCGCTCCGACCGCGTGATCCCCCCGACGGAATACACGCCGACATCCAGCTCGACATCCTCCCGCAACTCCTCGACCTCGATCCCGTGACGCTGCAGCACCTCGACAATCGCCGTCTCGGAAGCGGGCATCATGTACGCCCAGGCCATCGGAACATCCAGGGTCGATTCGAAGCGGTCCCGGAGTTCCACCTCGTACTCCCGCGGCCGGTCAGTCGGCGTAACCACCCCGTCAACCTCGACCTCCTCCCACCCAAGCACCGTTACCTTCTGCGGCCTCGACGCGGCCTTGGTGCGCAGCGCCACCACGTCATCCGGCGCCGGCCGGCGCCCTCCATCGATGGCCCGTTGATCCGCCTCCCTCTCCAGATCCCAAATCGCCTCCCGATTCTCCGCGGCGTACTCCAGCACCTCGCGGCAGAACTCCAGTGTTCCCCGGACACGCTCCCGGTACGGTGCGTGAGAGTACGACTCGACCAGGATCCCCACCCGGTTCCTCAGCCCCACGTACGACGTCCCGTACCTCGCTTCGGCCGGAAACGTCTCCCACGCACCGCGATCTTTCGAGAAGTTCCCGTAGAAAAACGACTTGATGCCGGTCCTTGCTTCGAGCCGCCGCGAGATCTCCGGCAGCAGCGTCCCGTTGACATAGTCGCCCATCGCCGAATCGCCGGCCGGCACCTTCGGCCCCGCGTACGTGATCAGGTACTGGTGAAACGAACCATCGGTCGTGTGCGTGTCCACCACAACCGCGGGATCCCACTCGTTGATGAACTTCACGAGCGCCCGGGTCTCGGGCGCGGCGAGCTTGACGAAGTCCCGGTTCAGGTCCAGGCCCTGCGCGTTCTCCCTCGTTCCTACCCCGCCCTCGGGCCCCACCTGCTCCGGGCGACGCTCTCTCACATCCCCCACATCCTCGTTGCCGTCCGCGTTGTACACCGGGGCGATCACGACAACCAGGTCCTCAAGAACCCGCTTCGAGAACGCCTCCTCCGCCTCCGTCGGGTGGAGAATCTGGCGTGCCAGCATCGGCAGCGCCTCTTTCCCATCGACTTCCCCCGCGTGAATCCCCCCAAGCAGGAGCACCACCGGCTTCTTCAGTTTCCGCGCGTCCCTCGCCGACTTCACGGGCTTGTCGGAGATCACCAGCAGCGGGATCGCTCGATCCTGGTGAGTCCGGCCCATCTCCAGTCGTGTGGCCTTCGGCGAAGAGGCCGCGATGGCGTCCAGCAGCCCGACCACGTCCGCATACCGCGATGTCTTCGTGTAGTCGGACGACTCGGCAACCGTCCGCAGGCCCGCCGCGGCGTGTTCGACCGGTTGATCAGGCTGGCGCCCCTGCGCCGTCGGCTGGGCGCACGCCCCCGGGACGGCCAGAACCACGGCGACGAAAACCCACACCACTTTCGACATGATCGACCGCTCCAGTCGCCCGCCGCTCCGGCACGGGTTCAACACCGAACTCATCACACGAGGAGTCCTCACGGGTCCACGACGAGCATCTTCGCCGCCTTCCCGTCGTTCCCGAAGACCACCACCCGGCTGGCGCCCTCGGCCCACCCCAGCACCGCCGACGGCCTCGCCTCGCTCGTATACGCGCTCACCGACCCGTTCCCAGCCTCCGCCGCAAGCGTCACCGACGGCGACGCACCAGTCCCGCCGAACACGTTCACGACGCCCCCGCCACCATCGGGCCTCCCCGAGATCTCAACAAGCCTGCCCCCCTTCGCATCAGCCAGCGCCAGCGCCCCGCTCCCGCTTCGTGTTGCCGCCAGCGTGGCCACCAGCGCCCCATCCACTCCCTGCACCGCCACCACCCCACCCGAAGCCGTTCCACCGATGGTCACGAGCGTCCGCCCCGCCTCGTCCACGACGTGCAGGCGGAGCACCCTCAACTCGTCGATCGGCGCCGGCGGCCCGCCCTCCGAACCACGGGCATAGCCCATGGCGGCTGCCCCCGCGGCGACCACCACCACGGCCAGCGACAGGGCGCGAAACCGGCCAACCGATCTCTCCAGCCGCTCGATCCGTCGTTCTGTCTCATCCATCGCCCGGCTCCCGTAGCAAACCAACCTCTCCGCCGCGGACTCAGCCGCAACGGTCGATCGCATTATGCCACGGATTGCGGCGAGCGTCCTACGCGGTCCTAACGACCACTAAGCTCACGCTCCGCCTGCAGCCAGTCCGATTCCGGCGTGCCGTTCACGCCGCGCCGGCTTAGGTACAGCTCGTAGGCCCGCTTGCGAACCTCTTCCAGGGTCGGTCGGCGGGGCGCCGGCGAGGGCTGATTGGGCGGCGTCGGACGCACGCTCGGCGTGCTCTGAGCGACTGCCTTGGGTGTTGTCATCCGGGTGCTGGTACGTGCCATGACCTGAAAGCCTCCCTTGCTGTGTCAGTCGACGGGTGAAGGAGACGTCTCGGCGGCGCACAGATCCATCCGCGGTATTCACCGCGAGATCAACGGACTGTAGGCAGCAGCGGTCACTCGCCTGCCATAGACGATTCCGCTCTCGAAAAAGCAGCCTACTTCACCCCCACCACCATCGAATCAGGGCCACAGAGGTGCTCAACGCGGATCGACCGAAACCCGACTTCCTCCATCCAGCCGCGGCAGTCCGCCCCGCTGTAATCGAACCCGCCCGTCGTCTCGATGAGCATGTTCAGGCTCATCAGCAGCCCGAACGCGCTCTTTCGGCGTTCATCGTCGATGAGCGCCTCATACACAATCAGCGTCCCCCCCTTCGACAGCGCCGCGTAGCACTTCGCAAGGATCGCCTTCTTCTGCTCAAGGTCCCAGTCATGCAGGATGTGCCCCATGATCAGCACGTCCGCACCGGGCAGGGGATCCTTGAAGAAGTCCCCCGGATAGAACGCAAGCCTCTCGGCAAGCCCGAAGGATCTGGCGTACTCCTCAAAGATCGGGCCGACGACCGGCAGATCAAAGTTGCCGCCGGTCAGATGCCCGTGCGCCAGAGCCACTTGAACCGGCACGGCTCCCTGCGCTCCCCCGATGTCCACGAACGTGCGATGGTCGCGCCACGGGAACTTCTCCGCGATCGCTCTCGCGGCGCCCAGGCTGATCCCCGTCATCCCCGAGAGGAACTGCCGCAGCCGGGAAGGCTCGCTGTACAACTCCTCGAAGAGGTTCTGGCCGGACTTGGCCTCGTTCTGCGGCTGCCCGGTCCGGAGCGCCTCGCCGAGGGAACCCCAGTACGGATACAGCCGCGCCCCCGCCATCTCCAGGATCCCACCGACATACGACGGCTTCGCCCGGTCCAGGAACAAGTCCGTTTCCGGTGTATTCCGGTACTCGCGCTGCGGTTGATCGTCCCGATCGAGCATCCCAAGGGCCACCAGCGCATCAAAGAAGTCCGCCGCGCCCCTCGGATGCAGCCCAAGCCGGGTCCGCAACTCCTCGGCGCCGAGCGCCCCGCGGGCGAGGGTCGAAAACACGCCGAGTTCGATCGCTGTCAGCAGCGTCTTCGATCCCCAGAAGCCGAGCCCCAACTGCATAATGGAATCCGGCGTAGGTGCCGGCACGGGTCCGACCGATGGCGCAACGTGGCTCTCAATCATGCCGGCAGGGTACCCGGCATCCCAAGCCCGAACTCAACGGCTCCGCCGCCCCCAACCATCCGGCGGTAACCTACCTGCGTGATCCCCCATGTCGCCCCCCCATTCTGGCCCGAGACCCCGCCCGGCAGGCTCGCCGCGGCGATCTACCGGAACTCCACCGATCTCATCGATCGGCCCGAGGCCCTCCAGGAAGCCGCGGCCAAGTGCCGGATCGGGCTCATCGGCCTCCCTGACGACACCGGAATCGAACTCAATCACGGCCGGCCCGGGGCCCGCACCGGACCGCACGCCCTCCGCGCAGCGCTCGCCAGGTACGGCGTGGCCACTCCAATGCCCGATCCGGCCCGCGCCTCGATCGACCCGCCCTCTTTCCCGCGACTCTTCGACGTCGGCGACATCATCCCGGCGGAGACGCTCGCCGAGACCCACGACCGCGTCTCCGCGGCCGTCGCCGCCGTACTCGATCTCGGCCTGTTCCCCATCGCGATCGGCGGGGGCCACGACCTCACCTTCCCGTTTGTCCGCGCCGTGGCCCGCCGGCACGGGCCGCTCCGCGGCATCTATTTCGATGCGCACCTCGATGTCCGCCCCACCGAAGGATCGGGCATGCCGTTCCACCGGCTGCTGAGCGAGGGGCACGCCGCCGCCCTCACCTGCATCGGCATCAATCCGCTCGCCAACTCCCGTGAGCACTTCGATTGGTACACCGCCAACGGCGGCAACTTCGAAGTCTTTGCTCCCGATCAGTGGCCCCGTTCCGGAAGCGCCGGCCAGTTCGTGAGCCTTGATCTCGACGTGATCGACTCATCGCAGGCCCCCGGCGTCAGCGCAATGAACCCGTGCGGCCTCTCGGCACGAGAGATTGCAGACTACGTCCGCTCGGCCGGTCGATGCCCGAGCGTCGCCTGCTTCGACATCATGGAACTCTCCCCGCCCCACGACGAGAACTCCCGCACCGCCCGCCTTGCGGCGCACCTGCTCCTCCAGTTCCTCCTCGGTTTCGCCGAGCGGCCCGCAACGGAGACGCCATGAAGATCGTCATCCGCAACGCCAGGGTCGTGACGACCGACGGCTCCGACCCCGCCGCCCGCCGCGGCGGCGAAATGTCCGGCCTCCGGGTCCTCCCCTGCGCTCGCGTATGGATCAAGGACGGCCTTATCGACTCGATCGATGCGGACCCCGGCGAAGATTCGCCCGAAGACTGGCGTGACCTCGACGCCGCCGGCAGGGTCGTCATGCCCGCGTTCATCGATTGCCACACCCACGCGTGCTTCGCCGGCGACCGCCTCGACGAGTGGGAAATGAAGCGCCGCGGCGCGGCCTACCTCGACATCCTGCGCGCCGGCGGCGGGATCATGTCGACCGTTCGGGCCGTCCGGGCCGCGTCACAGGAGCAACTCGCGGAACTGCTCCTCGTCCGGCTAACCGCCATGCTCAACCACGGCACGGGCACCGCCGAGGTCAAGTCGGGATACGGCCTCACGACCGGGGACGAACTCAAGATGCTCCGCGCGATCCGCGACGCCGGAGCCCTCTGGCCGGGGACCGTCGTCCCCACCGCGCTGCTCGGCCACGCGATCGACCCCGACCAGCCCGACTTCGTCGACCGCACGATCCGCGAGACCCTCCCCGCCGTCTCCGCGGAGTTCCCGGGCATCACCATCGACGCCTTCTGCGAGGCCGGCGCCTGGACACTCGCCGACACCCTGCGCCTCTTCGAGCGGGCGCTCGAACTCGGACACCCCCTCCGCGTCCACGCCGACCAGTTCAACTCGCTCGGGCTCATCGGCCACGCCGCCCGTCTCGGCCTCCGCTCGATCGACCACCTGGAGGCGAGCGACGCAAGGGCGCTCACGGAGCTCGCCGCATCCGGCGCTGCGGGCGTCGTGCTCCCCTGCTGCGGCCTCCACGTCGACGGCCGGTACGCCGATGCTCGATCCCTGATCGATCGCGGCGGCGCCGTCGCCGTGGCGACCAACTTCAACCCGGGGTCCGCGCCCTGCTACGCCGTGCCGATGGCCGTCGCCCTCGCCGTTCGATTCAACCGCCTGACCCCCGCCGAGGCGATCACGGCCACCACCGCCAACGCCGCCGCCATCCTCGACTTCACCGATCGCGGCCGGCTCGAAGCCGGCCTCCGGGCCGACATCATCATGCTGCGCCACCGCGATGAACGACTGCTCGCCCACGACTTCGGCGACAACCCCGTCGACGCGGTGATCGTCGGAGGCCGGATCATCAGGCACGCCTGATGACGATGACCTCCGGGTCGCTCGACCCCTCCAGCCCGATGCGGCCCGCCCGCCACGCCGCCCCGCACTCGGGACACTCGACTCTCAAGTCCGCCTGCGCCTCGAGCCCGGCAAGGTCATAGCCGCACGCCGGGCATCGCCCGCGCCGCAGCAGCGCCTCCTCCGCCATGTCCGACGCCCTCCCCGCGATCAGCACCCCCGCCCGCACCGCGACAATGCCGACCATGAGCAGCGGGGCCGCAACCGGGCCGAGAACCAGCACGCCCAGCCCGATCGCCCCATCGTGCACGAAGACCGCCGCCAGCACCCCGATCAGCAGCGCCGCCGCGAAGACCAGCCACGTTGACGGCCGCCTCGCCACGCCCACAACCACCCTGAAGTTCTCTCGTCGAGTTCTCGCCCGGACCTGCTCCCACCACAGCGCGGCCGCCGGCCTGAGCCCGGAGAACCGCACCCACACCGGCCGGTCGCGGTCATCGGTGGATCGGATGAACAGCACGCACCCGAATCGTGCCCGGACCCCCGCGCGTTTCAAGCGGCCCCCGCCTTACCCGACGAGGTCCGGCAGGTCGTCGAGCCCCTCCGTCAGCACGCGCGGGCCCGTGTTCGTAATCAACACATCGTGCTCGTAGTGAACCGCCAAGGACCTGTCCGCGGTATAGATCGGCCATTCCCGCGAAGGCTGGTTGATCTGCGATGTGCCGATCGCGATCATCGGCTCCACCGCCAGCAACATCCCCGGCTCGCACGCCCGCGACGAATCGGGCCACTCCCCCGCATACGTCGAGACCACGTTGCTCACAAACGGCGATTCGTGGAGCCGCCGCCCGTAGCCATGCCCCCCTAGCCCGCGGACGAGGTGAAACCCGTACTGCTTCTCCACCACCGCCTGCACCGCCCTCGCCCAGTGCAGCAGCGTGTTCCCCGGACGAAGCTCGGCAACCCCCGCCCGGAGCGATTCCCGCCCGGACGCCATCAGCCGCCGGGCCTGCTCCGACGGGTACTCCTTGAACGCATAGGTCCACGCCGCGTCGCCGATCCACCCAGCCTTGACCACCCCGATGTCGATCTTGAGCACGTCCCCCACCCCCATCGGCTTCTCGTAGTAGCCCGCCGTGCCGTGGACGATGCACTCATTCACGCTCAGGCAGGCGTGCGACGGAAACGCCGGCGACTTGGGCACCCGGTACCCCAGGAAGCACGACCGAGCCCCAAGGTCCGCGAGCGTCGTCGCTACAAACTGGTCGATCTCCGGCAGCCGCTGGCCAACCCGCAGAAACCCAACCAACCGGCGGTGCGTCTCGACAACGCACTGGGCCGCGGCAAACGCCGCCTCAACTTCCTGGGCCGTCGGACACTTCGCCATAACGTCCCGCCATGGTACGCGGAGGCGACCCGCGTCACCGGTGCGATCCTCCGCTCAGTCCGTTCGCGTATCGATGCAAGCCGGACCATCCCTCCAGCGTCACCACGATTCCCAGCCTTTTCCCTAGCGCGAAACCTCTGCGCCGCGCCAAGCGAGCATCACCTCGCTTTCGCCAACATTCCCATTCCACCAATCCTTGTGAACGCCACTCGACCCTCCTATGGTTGATCCCGTTCGCGGCCCCGGCCTCTCGAACGCCGGGCCGATTCGCACATCGCGCCCTGGTGTTGAGGCGCGCAGAGCCTACGAAAGGGGTTCAGAACCATGGGATCTATGAACGGAAGCCGTCCAGGCGTTGCTCATCATGCTGCGCGTTCTGAGGCCGTCGCCGCTGCGACGAACTGGACGCAGCGGCAGCGTGATGACGGGTACGCCGGCTCCGCCAACCCCGGCTCCGCCCGCCGGCTGGATTCCGTGTTCGGCTCGGACGTCTTCTCCGAGCGCGTCATGCGCCAGCGGCTCCCCAAGGACGTCTTCAAGCGCCTGATGCAGACGCTCCAGAGGGGCACCACGCTCGACCCGGAGATCGCCGACATCGTCGCCGCCGCGATGAAGGACTGGGCCATCGAGCAGGGCGCTACCCACTACACCCACTGGTTCCAGCCCCTCACCGGTCTCACCGCCGAGAAGCACGACTCGCTCATGGTCCCCGACGGCCACGGCGGCATGCTCTTCGAGTTCTCCGGCTCCGCCCTCGTCCAGGGCGAGCCGGACGCCTCGTCCTTCCCCTCCGGCGGCCTGCGCGCCACCTTCGAGGCCCGCGGCTACACCGCCTGGGACGCCACCAGCCCCGCGTTCCTGACCCGCGGCGAGAACAACGTCACCCTCTGCATCCCCACCGCCTTCGTCTCCTGGAACGGCGAGGCCCTCGACAAGAAGACCCCACTCCTCCGATCGATGCAGGCCCTCTCCGAACAGGCCATGCGGATCCTCCGCATCTTCGGCACCGACTCCGGCGTCTCCCGGATCATCACCACCCTCGGCCCCGAGCAGGAGTACTTCCTCGTCGACCGCAACCTCTACTTCGCCCGGCCCGACCTCTCGACGTGCGACCGCACGCTCTTCGGCGCCCGCCCCCCCAAGGGCCAGCAGATGGAGGACCACTACTTCGGGTCGATCCCGCCGCGCGTCCTCGCGTTCATGACCGAGGTCGAGCGCGAGCTCTACCGAATGGGGGTCCCCGTCAAGACCCGCCACAACGAGGTCGCCCCCGGCCAGTACGAGATCGCCCCGCTCTTCGAGACGACCAACATCGCCTGCGACCACCAGATGGTTCTGATGGAGACCATCCGCCGCGTCGCGCCCCGCTACGGCCTGCAGGCGATCATGCACGAAAAGCCCTTCGCCGGTATCAACGGCTCGGGCAAGCACAACAACTGGTCGATGTCGACCGACACCGGCGTCAACCTCCTCGATCCGCGCGACGACGCCCACACCAACATGCAGTTCCTCGTCTGCCTCTGCGCGGTCATCCGCGCCGTGGACCTCCACGCCGACCTGCTGCGCGCGTCGATCGCGTCCGCCGCCAACGACCACCGCCTGGGGGCCAACGAGGCGCCCCCCGCCATCATTTCCATCTTCCTCGGCGACATGCTCAGCGACATCATCGACCAGCTCGAATCGGGCCACGCCAAGCGCACCCTTAAGGGCGGCGCTCTGGACCTCGGCGCCCGCACCCTCCCCCAGATCCCGCGCGATTCCGGCGACCGCAACCGGACGAGCCCCTTCGCGTTCACCGGTAACAAGTTCGAGTTCCGCGCCGTCGGCTCCTCGGCGACCAGCGCCTGGCCCAACACGGTGCTCAACACCATCGTCTGCGAGAGCCTCGACGCGATCGCGACCATGCTCGAGAAGGCCGTCGGCAAGGACCGCAACCCCGCGAAACTCCAGGCCGCCGTCCGCACCGTGCTCCAGAAGATCATCAAGCAGCACAAGCGAGTCCTGTTCAACGGCGATAACTACTCCGAACAGTGGCACGCCGAGGCCGCCGCCCGCGGCCTGCCCAACCTCCGCGACACAGTCGAGGCCCTCCCCGTCCTCGGGAGCAAGAAGTCGATCGACCTCTTCAAGAAGTACAAGGTGCTCACCCGGCCCGAACTCGAGAGCCGCGTCCACATCATCGCCGAGAAGTTCGTCAAGGAGGTCACCATCGAGGCCGAGACCATGGTGTCGATGGCCCGCACGATGATCCTGCCCGCGTCGCTCCAGCACCTGGGATCCCTCGCCGAAACGGTCGCCGCGACCGAGACCGCCGGCGTCGATTGCTCCAGCCTGCGCGAGTCCCTCGAGGAGTTCGCGGCCAACATCGACCGCCTCCGCACCGCGTCGCACGACCTCGAGCAAACCCTCGACCACAACGGCAACGGCGACGCCATGGCCCACGCCAGGCACGTCAAGGCCAAGATCCGCCCCGCCATGGCCGAACTCCGCCTCGCCGCCGACGAACTCGAGCGCCTCGTCCCCGCCAACCTCTGGCCCATGCCCACCTACCGCGACCTGCTCTTCATCAAGTAGCCGCGGCGAACCATCGATGCTTGCGGGCGGCCGGTTCATCACCGACCGCCCGTTTTCTTTGCGTGCAACGACCCCGCCTACCCCCCAGCCGCCTTCGCCGGATACCCAAGCGACTTCAGGTGCTCGATCACCCGGTCCCGGTGATCCCCCTGCAACTCAATCGTCGAGCCCGAGACCGTCCCGCCGGTTCCGAACGTCGTGCGGAAGTGCTTCAGCAGCGCCGGCAGGTCATCCGTCCGCGCCGATCTCACCGCAAACCCCGCAGCCACCGTGACCACCTTCCCCGATCGCTTCTCCCGCCGAACCCGCACGGCCTGGTCTTTCGGATCCAGCACC
This sequence comes from Phycisphaeraceae bacterium, assembly GCA_019636655.1. Classification (NCBI taxonomy): domain Bacteria; kingdom Pseudomonadati; phylum Planctomycetota; class Phycisphaerae; order Phycisphaerales; family Phycisphaeraceae; species Phycisphaeraceae bacterium. The sequence goes on from JAHBXB010000001.1 coordinate 830,093, forward strand.
CGTCCCGTCCCCCGGTCCCGCGGGCACACGCACGCCCCCAGCGCCAGCCCACACCGCTCACACGTCACCGGCTGCTCCAACGGTGTTCCCGCAAAGAGTCCCGACATCGCCGCTCCACCTCATCTCATACGTGATCACCGCACCCCATCGCGGGCACCCCGCCCAACCCTCCATGCAGGTGACGACGGTACTGTACCCATGACGCCCTCAGCAACGGGCCGTGGAGCTCGCCATGAACCGCACCGCTGTCGCCATGCTCGCCTGCCTTCTCCTCGCCACCACCCTCCTCGGCCTCGCCTCGCCGCGCGCCGTCGACCCCCTTCCCTCATGGAACGACGGCCCAGCCAAGCAGGCCATCATCACCTTTGTCACGAACACCACCTCCCGCGGCAACCCGGACTTCGTCCCCGCCCCCGAGCGCATCGCCACCTTCGATCAGGACGGCACCCTCTGGGTCGAGCACCCCGTCTACACCCAACTCGCCTACTGCTTCGACCGCGTTCCCATCGTCGCACAGCAGCGCCCCGAGCTCCGCGACCGCGAACCCTTCAAGACCGTCCTCTCCGGAGACCGCAAGGCCATTGCCGCCCTCTCCATGGACGCCCTCATGGAGATCCTCGCCGCCACCCTCACCGGCATGACCGTCGACCAGTTCCGCGAGGATGTCGATCACTGGCTCACGACCGCCCGCCATCCGCGCTGGAACCGCCCCTACACCGACCTCGCCTACCAGCCGATGAAGGAAGTTCTCACCTACCTCCGCGACAACGGCTACAAGACCTTCATTGTCACCGGCGGCGGGCAGGACTTCGTCCGCGTCTTCGCCGAGCGCGTCTACGGCATCCCGCCCGAACAAGTCGTCGGCTCCATCGCCGCGACCAAGTTCGGCTATGACGCGGCGGGCGCCCCCATCCTCACCAAAGAGCCGCACCTCCTCCTCAACGACAACGACGGCGGCAAGCCAGAGGGCATCCACCTCATGATCGGCCGCCGCCCTCACGCCGCCTTCGGCAACTCCGACGGTGACCGCCAGATGCTCGAGTACACCACCGCCGGCCCCGGCGCCCGCCTCGGCATGCTCCTCCTCCACAACGACGCCGACCGCGAGTACGCCTACGGGCCCGCCCTCGGCCTTCCCGAGACCCACATCGGCGAGTTCCCCCAATCCCTCTACGACGAGGCCCAGAAGCGCGGCTGGACCGTTATCCGCATGAAAGAGGACTGGAACCGCATCTTCTCCTTCTGATCCGCCCCTTGCACCCCGCTCCCCCTACTCTTCCCCGCGGCAAGGCCCGCAGGGAATCTCCAATGCCCCAACGATCCTCCCCACTCGCCAGATCCCCCGACTCCACCCGTCTGGGCTCGGACACCACCACGCGCGGCATCCGCATCACCGTTACCCCTCGATTCCTCCCCGAACAGTCCGGTGAAGGCGAATCTTGGCAGGGCCGCCGCTGGGTCTTCGCCTACGACATCCGCATCACCAACGACGGCGCCATCCGCGCCAAACTCCTTTCCCGCCATTGGCTTATCGTCGACTCCGACGGCGAACGCCACGAGGTCCGCGGCGAAGGTGTCGTCGGCCACCAGCCCGACCTCGCCCCCGGCGAGTTCTTCGAGTACACCAGTTCCTGCCCCCTGGGAACCCCCTGGGGAACCATGGAAGGTGAGTACCAGTTCGAGGACGCCCACGGCGAAAAATTCGACGCCATCGTCGGCCGTTTCTTCCTGGTCTCACCTCCCGACGCCTGAGCGCACCTGCCAGTACCCGGATCGCGCCAATGAAGAACGGGAGCGAGAACGTCACCCGCCTCAACGCCAGTTGGGGCGACAGCCTGATGAACAAACTCCCCTCGCGCAGCCGCAAACGCCGCAAGCGGGAAGCCAGCAAGAAGCGGCGCGTGCGGTCACGCCAATCGCTCTCGGCTGAATAATCACCGCCTCCGACGCGCCGCCATCACCCCGCCCGCGGCGAGCAGCCCGAGCACGCCGGGTGCCGGCACCGCGGGGATCCGCGGCTCCGAAACATCCGTCCCGTACTGCAGAAGCACGTTCGAGATCGAGTCGAGCGAGAAGTTGGCCGGCAGCCCCGTCAGCGTGAACACCACGGCGTTCTTGATGAGCCCCCCGCTCCCCGTGATACCGCCGTTCCCCGTCGCCGTGTTGTCGCCGGCGGAAAGCAACCCGTACTGCAGCCCGTCGGGGCTCGTGGGCGGCGCCAGGTCCGGGCCCGGGAACAAATCGCCCGGCCCAAACAGGTCGATGCCCGTAGAACTGATCCCGAAAGAGGCGCCGTTGAACGACAGGCCGGACCTGTACGCCCACTCGCCGCCGATGACGCCCCCCGCCGGCTGGCCATCCGGATCATAAAACACCGTGGACCCCGGCGCCAGCAGCCCGCTCGTTCGCGTAAGCGACGAGGCGCCGATGTTCATCGACCAGAACACCGCCGTCAGCACGTCCGAAGGCACGGTGACGTCGCTCGTCGCCGTGTTGGTCAGCGTCACGATCAGCGCGTTGCCGCTGATCGCGAACTCAACACTCCCCGCGATTGGGTTGTTGTTGTTGATGGGATTCACCCCCGACCCGGTGAACGTCACGCTCCCTTCCGCCACCGACACCACAGCCCCCGCGGCCCAAAGAACGGCAGCGCAGCCGAACGAACGCAACAACATGGAACGCATGTCTCTCTCCCTCTCTCAATCATGACGGCCAGTCCGCACCCGAGGAAAACCCCGAGCGCTGTAGTAAATGTGCCCCAAAATCAGCGAGCAGAATAGAGAAATCCAGCATTTGTACTAAACGGGCAACAACTCTGGAAGTCTGGGCAATCTGCCCACCAATCACACACCGGTTATCGCACCCACCAGCGGCTCAGCCCGACACCCACACGAGCCGCCGTCAGATCCCCCACTCCGCCCGAAGCCGTTGGCAACGGCGGAGCAACTGGTGCCTTCGGTAGCGAACGAAGAGCGGAATCACCGCGACACCGACCGGGATCACCGCCCAGCGCGAGAGCCTGTACACCTCGGGCTCCCGAGTGGGAACCAGCCTCCAACGCTGAATCGCCCCCTCCATCTCCGTGGCATCCAAATCAACCAGGTGCCGCTCCCATCCATGCCGCACCTGCCCGCGAAGCACGATGGATGGAGCAAACCGTCGGAGTATCCCGCACACACCGACCCATGTCATCTCAGCGCGCGTCTGACCTGCACGCACACCTGTGCACGCTCACTTCGCTTGTTACATTCTCGTAGTCTTGACACGAATTCCCTGCCTCGGGTACACTGCCCTGCATGGTCGGGGGACACCACATTCCATCGCCCCGCACGCCTTCCGGCAGTGCTGCCGCGTGGCTTGCAGTCGCAATCCTTGCGATCGCCTCCGCCATCGCACCGGCCCCGCCGATCGAACCCGCGCCGCTCGGCAGCACGCCCCAGTCCCCAGCCCTTGGCCCCGAGCCCCGCGTATTCACCTCATCCGTCCTCGGCGTCTCGCTTCAATACCCAGGCTCTTGGCCCCGCTTCTACGGGACGTGCACCTCGGTCGACTCCTCGTACCACCCCCGTGCAGGCCCTGCCACCAACGACACTAATCACTGGATACTCAGTATCTACCCGCCCGAAGATGCTCCCGCTCCACATCCCGGCGCGGAGCCGCGCTGCACTCTGAACCTCTCTGTCGTCGAATCGCCATCCCCCTCCGCCCGCCGCTACCTCGCGGAGCACAACAACAACATCCTGCTCACAACGGACTTTGAGTTCGCCGACGGTCGCCGCGGCAAACGATTCCTTGCGCCCGATTCCTCGCATGTCATCTATCTTCTCGAGGCCTTTCCCGACCGCCTTATCGTCATCAGCGCCTACAGCGTTGCACCCTCGCGACTGCCCGATGTCGACGCGATCGCCGCGACAGCCCGTGCCTTCCCCGTCGTCCGCGAGCGACCGACCCCGGGTGTCTGGAAGACCTTCCGCGGCGAGGACGCCCACTTCGATTACCCCGGCGAATGGCTCCGTTCGGCATCGCTCGACGACGAGAAACCCAGCGGCCGCTTGATCTCACCCCCACTCCTTCCCTCACGTCCCGGCATCAGGCCCCAGCCACGGCCGTCGCTCTTCTTTGGATCTTCATCGATCGGCGTTCCCGACAACCAGTCCATCACGCCCGAGCAACTCATCGCAATCCCTGATTTCTGGAGGGCGACGAACGAGTATGAGATCGACGCCCGCCCCTTCACTAATGCCCGCGGCCAGCAGGGCCTCCGGATTGACCGCACCAGGATCCCCAAGGCCGGGCGCGCACCTGTTACCTCCTCCGAGGCCATCTTCATCTTTCACGTCAAGGATGGCACCCTGCGCGTGCTCACCGTCCGCACCACCCCGAACGAGCCTCCCAACCTCGTCCCGCGCATCGAACAATCATTCGAGTTCGACGAGTGACCCGCCCCGCGTCACTACACCCTTCGCCGCGTCGTTTTCTTCGCCGCCCCACCCTCCCCCGCCAAGTCCAGGAGCTTCGCCGCCAGTTTCGGCCCCGTTCCCTCATCCTCGTGCTTGAAGAACACGAACACATCGCTCCAATCCGTTCCCTGCACCCTCGCGAGCCAAGCCTTGAGTTCCTTCGGGCCGTAATCCGGCCGCCGCAGCCGCAGGTAGCCGAATCCCGACGTCGACACGAAGGGCGGCTCCACGCCGTCCTCGGCCTCCGCCAGGCACAACGCCGTGTTGTGCTCGCGCAGCAGCCCGAGCACCTCGTCATCAAACCACGAGGCATGGCGGAACTCGACGGCCGTTTGCCGACCCCGCGGCAGCAGCGCCAGGAAGTCCCGCAGACGAGGCACATCCTTTTTCATATTTGGCGGCAACTGGAACAGCACCGGGCCCAACCGATCGCCCAGCACCGCGGCGACCTTGAACAGATCTGTCACCGTTTCCTCGGACCCCTTGAGCCGCTGGAAGTGCGTGATCCGCTGCGGAGCCTTCAGCACAAACCGAAACCCGGGCGGCACCTCCGCGGCCCACGATTCGAGCACCGACACTGTCGGCATCCGGTAGAACGAGTTGTTGATCTCGACGGCGCGGAATCGCTCGCCGTAGAAGCGCAGCATCGCCTTGGCCGGCAGGTCCTCGGGATAGAACGAGCCCTTCCATTCCTTGTACGCGAACCCGCTGGTGCCGACGTAGAAGTTCATGGGTCGCGGGAGTCTACCACCGGTGGATTCAGGGCCGCGGCGAGCCGGGCGCGCAGGTCGTTGTCGGCCTCGCCAAGGATCGCCGCGTGCCGCTGCCGCGGCTGGCCGGCGACGAGGGCGGTGGTCACGAGCGACCGGCGTGCGAGCGGGGTGCCGGCCTGCTTGAGCAGCAGGTCCGCGATCTGCCATGCGTCGCCCTCGCGCCCGGCGCGGAGGCAGGCGGCGTGCAGGCGGCAGGCCTCGTCGACGAGGTACGTCCGGACGAACGCCTGCAGGCCGGGCCAGTCCTCCGGCTGGACGTTCCGGGGGCGGGCGCCCGCCGCGATAGCGGCGATCCGGGAGATGCGGCCGACGGGGTCCTTGCCGAGTTCGTAGCTGTCGGCCAGGCGCTCTCGCGCGAGCATGAGGTTGTACGCGATCTTGTCGGCGCGCGGCATCATCGCGGCTTCGGCGTCGCTGTTGATGACCATGTTGAACCACTCGACGACGAGTTCGTCGTCGGCGACCATCGAACCCAGGACGCCCCACTCGACCATCTCGTCGTAGTCGGCCCAGAGCATGCGGGCGCTGCGGGCATCGCGGATCTGGGTGAATCGCTCCTTGGCGCCGGGGCGGCGGGAGGCGAGGTCGGCGATCTCGGAAGCCAGGGCGCCGCGGCGGGCGGGGCCGAAGGCGGGGTCGAGTTCGGCGGCGCGTTCCCAGAGCCAGGTGTAGAGGCCGGTCGCCGCGTAGAGGTTGCCGACGCGGACGGCGCGGCGGGCGTCGTCGAGACGCTGCCAGAGATCGACGGGGCCGTCTTCGGGGCCGGGGTCGCGGACGGACTCGCCGAGGCCGTCGTCCATGGCGTAGAAGCCGGTGGGCATCGGCGGGGGCTCGGGGGGCGGGTTCTTCAGGTTGTGGAACTCGTACCAGACGGGGTCGGTGGAACGGATCCGCTCCATGGCGAAGTCGGATTGGAAGAGGATGCTGACGGCGCCGGGGCAGATCTTCGGCGGCTTTGGGATCTTGCGGCCGCTGGTGAGTGCCGAGGGGAGCATCCCCTCGTTCGCCGCGTAGGGCGATTCCTCGCAGTACAGACGCTTCATGCACTTCTTGCCCTTGAAGATGGAGACGCCAGTGCATGGCGCCGGCACCTTGACGGCGATGCAGTGCCAGCGGATGTACGCGGCGAGGGTGGGGTTTCGCCACGTGTACTGCTCCATCCATGCCGCGTCGGCGCTGTTGGGCTCGTATTGGTAGAGGACCAGGAGGCGGTTTTGGCGGGCGGCTTCCTCCGCGGCTTCGGTCGGACCGAGGGTGGACCACTCCACAGCGGGCGCCATCTCAGCGAGGCGGTCCTGTGCGGAGGCCGGGGCGGGGGATGCAAAAATGACAGCGGCGCAGGTGAGTGCGAGGGCGGCGGCTGCGAATCGCATGCTGCAAAGCCTCCGACTGAGGCCGCTTCAAGGGGGCCGTGGCCTGTAACGCGCCGATGGTTGGACGCACAGGGCCCGGTCTGGTTCCCATGGGCGTCCGTACGGCTCGGTCCGCGGGCGGGCGCCGTCGCAGGCCGGCAGGGGCGTGGCCGCTTGGACGGTTGCCGGGATGGGGGACGGCACGGGGTTCGGATTGGGTGGTGGGTCCGCCACGGGAGCGGGTGGGGGCGGCGGGGCATGAGAGGGTGGTCGGGGCGCCGGGGACGCGGAGTAGGACGTGCCGCGGCGCGGGCCTGGGGTGAAGTTGGCGAGGCGCAGGAGGAGGGCGGCGGCGCGGCGGGCGGTTTCGCGGGAGCGGCGGCGGAGTTCGAGGCCGCGCTGGTCGCCGGGACGGACGGGGAAGTGGGATTCGTCTGAGTTGTGCTCGTCAATGGAACGGCCGAGCGCGATGGTCGCCGCGGGGAGGAAGTTGCTGGCGACGATGCGGGTGCGGCGGGCGATGGTGGATTCGATGTGATCTAATCGCTCGGCGATCTCGGGCTCGGCGAACCAGAGGACGAGGGCTTCGACGGTGGTGTTATGGAGATCGGCGACGTCGCGGAGGGTGAGGGTGGGGTCGGTGACGGAGTCGAGGATCTTGGCCGCGAGGTCGGGGGAGGGGTTGAAGGAGGGGAGGCTGAGCATGACCGACCAGAATACGGGTTTTTAACGGTGCGTCAATAGGGTTTTGATAGGAATGTGAAAAAGCCCGCAAGTGGTGACTTGGTGAGGAGTTGCGCGAGGGCCTTGCGGTGGGCGGAGGGTTGTGGGTGCAAAGGGAACCATGCTGACTCCCTCTGCGACTCCCTCCGGCGGGGAGTGGGTGTTGGGTTCGGTGGAGGGGGCAAAGCCGCGTTCCTGCATGTTTGCCTTGCTTCATCAATGAAACGCCGCGCCTTACCAGTTGAAGAGGCCCGGCAGACGAGATGGGTCAGTCGCCCCGCTAGTGTCCTGATCTGGGAAGTCGCAACTGTTCGGGGGAGGCGCGAATCGACTCCGGGGTATTCTGGAGTCGAGCGATGAGCACACGGAAGCCGTTGAACCTGACCGCAGTGGAACGGGAGGAACTGCGGGCCCTGGTCCGCCGCGGCGTGTTCACCAGCGTGGCGGCCCATCGTGCGGCTTCCTTCGGTTCACGACACTAGGCGAGAGGTCTCGAGTAATGACCATTGGTCTTCGCAGCGCATCTGAGTCGCGATGGAAGCCAAGCAGAGGCGATATCATGGCGATGTCTCTGCGGGACAACGAGTGGTTGTTCTCTAGAGTAATCAACACATCGGCTGTCGCTAGTCCGCTTGCCAATGATTGGCTTGGCACTTTACTGTATGTTTTTAAATACAAAAATAATCGACCATTGCCGCCACAAAGGCTTTTTGTCAACGACTTGCTGATGCCACCGGTGATTGTTTCAGGCGAACTTTGGCATCACAGATTGGTAGAATTAATTGACAACAGGGGGTTTTTTGATGGCGAATTATTTGATATACATTGCTTTCGATCATTAGTATTTACGACTCAGAGATACTATGACGAGCATGGGGTTGAGCTCGCATCGCGTGTGGAACCGTGTGGCCTCCAGGTATTGTACACTGCGCAGGGGCTTGCAAAGGAGATCACCAACGCGATCGGAGGCTTGCGCGGGCTGAAGTAGCCCAGTTGGAGGGGCGAGGTCTTCGATGGTCTCGTGCGGTGTGGTTGACCGTCACGTTGGCGTGGAGCTCGCGGCACACAGGTCGCCGAGTTGGGCAACAAGCTGCCCCCCGATTGGCAGGCTTTGATACGCCGACACCGCCGCCGCGGGCAATCTCCGCTCCGACCGCTTCTAGTACAACGATATCCGCCGCCTCCTGATCTACGTAGAGCTTGCACATGAAGGCGTTCGCCGTGTGCGTCCTGTGATCGCAGAGCACATGGGCAACGATGAATATCGGCTGATTGCGGCCGAGGGGGTGCAGCGGATGACGTCTGGGAGCTTACGGCTGGCAGTGTTGTTCGATGCCGGATGGAATCCTGGGAAGGTGGAGAGATCCGAGTTGCTCGTGAGTTGGTGCGCGGCGAGTGACGGCGGGCCGGTCGCCGCGCGAGCGGGCAACTCTGTGGTGAGTGGATGCGAGGCGACGGGTCGCGGATGCAGAGGGAACCCGCTGGTTCCCTCTGCAACTCCCTCCGGCGGGAAAGGCAGGCGTGCGGGGTTGGTCGGGTTCCGGGCCGCTGCCGGTGCGCCTTGCACGCTTAGCTTGTCCGCACAAAGACGGTGTGCTGGCGGCAGCCGTCGGGGCGGTCGCAGTCGCGGTAGAACTCGGCACCTCTCTTGCGGATCTTGGCGTGCTTGCCGCAGAGGGGGCAGGTGTAGGCGAGCGGAGAGTACTTGCCGCAGTCGGCGCACTTGAGGCAGTAGTCGCGTCTGTATTCCACCTGGACGTTGATGCTGCGGCACTTCGCGCAGGAGAGGGCTTCGAGGCGGTCGATGCGGATTGACGCGGCGGGAGTGGGCTGGGACGGGGCGCGGGTGGAGGTCGCTGGCGGGGTGTGCTGTTTCATCAGGTAGTCGGCGATGCGGGAGAGTTCCGCATCAGAGAGGGTGAAGTCCGTGGCCTCGTCGCCAATCCCTGCGCGGAGCATGCCCTTGAAGCCGCTGCCGCGGAGGTGGGTTGCGATCTGCTCGTTGATTCGCTTGGTGATCTGGTCGGCCTTGAGGACGCTTGTCTCGTAGGGCTTGGTGTGGCCTGCGAATCGGCCGTTGGTGCTGATGGCGACGAAGGTGAGGATGGGGAACGCGCCGAATCTCGTCTGCAGCAGGCCGAGCGTCTTGCTCATGAGTGGCGGCTCTGCCGTGTCCAAGAGGACTCGGAGCGAGCGGGCCTGGCGGTCTGCCTGTGCGAGGGGATCGGCGATGTTCTCGGGCTTGCCCGGGTTGGATCGCCACGTGCGCTGCCACTGGCCGAGGCGGTCGACGGTGAGTTTGCCGGAGACGCTCTTGGACTCGATGATGGCGATGCCGTGGCGGTAGAGGATGAGGTGGTCGATCTGGGTGAAGCCGCCCGCGCGGTCGGGGACACGCAGGCCATTGAAGACGTAGATGTCGACGGCGGTGTGGTACTCACGGGCGAGGAAGTGGGCGAGATCTTTCTCCGCTGTCCAGCCGGCGTGGTTGAGAATGTCGGTGGACCTGGGTTCGTGCTGGTCGAAGGGTTTCCGGATCATGGGCGACGAGACTAACGAACTCTCGAAGGGATGCAAGGGCGGGGGTGGGGGCCACAGATCTGTGGTGGTGGGTGGGGTTGGCGCGGGGTTAGTACGCGTGGCTGTTGCGGATGCAGAGGGAACCCGCTGGTTCCCTCTGCAACTCCCTCCGGCGAGGGGATCGTTGGGCGCTGCGCGGTGGTGCGGGGGGCGGGATGCACTGGCTCAACCGCAGAGCCGGTTGAGTCGGTGGCACGATGTCGGCGTCAACTGCCGGCCCTGGTCCAAGCCGCCCCCTCTCCTCCGGCTCACCGTCCGGCCGGTTCCGGAGAGCTGTGACGCGTTGGTGCTAACCCTGCCGCAGATTCGGGGCCCGCGCAATCGGAGGTCGATCGCGCTGGGGTCCGGCAGCGCCTGGTGGTCTTGCCGTTTACTTGGGGAGTGGCGGGGCCTGGGCGACGGCCCGGCTCGGAGATCCGGGCCACCAAGAGGGGAGGCCGAGGGCGGGGGTCAGCCGCAGGACCAGGCAAATGCGAGGGTGTCGGGGTGCCGCGAGCTGATGGTGAGCAGTATGTGGGCGGCTGGAGTGTGATCGTGCAGTGGGCTCTTGTGACCGATCTCCACGGCTGCATCTGCAGGAAGCGCAGACGCTGAAACACCAAGGCCCGGGTGCGACGCACACCGGGCCTCGTGTGTTGCCATCCCCCCACTGCACCCCTGCCCCAAGGCTCCGCGCCCACACGCGGCGAACGTCGTTGAGGATATCAGCCTGCGAGGGGGACGAAGGTGCGGGGCCAGAGCCAGAGGAAGATGCCGGCGGTGATCGCCGCGTAGACGACGCCGTCGAAGACCTTGACGACGGCGTGGCGCCAGGACTGGCCGAGCCAGATGGTGTTCTGCGCGGCCATGCCGACGTAAGGGAGGAGGGCGATCGCAGCGAGGCCGTAGAAGAGGATCTGGTTGCTGGGGGAGTTGGGGCCGTGTGGGATGGTCCAGCGGGCGGCGACGCCGATGAGGATGGAGACGACGAGGAGATTGAGCATCCAGAGGGTGAGGCAGCGGCCCATGCTGGGCTTGCCGGACATGACGGTGAGGAGGGCCCAGGGGCCGCGGTTGAAGCGTTCAAGGAAGGCGGGGTCCTTCATGTTCTGGCCCTGGCACCAGGGGACGTAATAGACGCCCGGTGCATGGGGGTTCTGCTGGAGGTAGGCCATGAGGCCGGCCTCATCGGGCGGGGCCTTGAAGTCCGCCTTGTGGATGGGGGTGGCCATCCAGATGATCGACGACGCGATGAACACAGCGACGGCGGACAGCACGATCGGCATCCACATTTCCGTGATGAAATACATGCGTTGCCCTCGGTGACCCCCCACCGCCCCAGACATTTCAATACCAGCATATCGGAATAGCGTGCAGATACAGTGAAAACTCGGGAATTCAGAGGGTTGGGCGGCGCGGGGCGGGATCGTCGCAACTGGTGATTGCTGGCGGACTTGTGGGATAGCGCGGGGGTGCGTGAGGGGAGCTCAACCTCTTATACTCGCGCGGCGGGGGAAGGGATGAAGGACGACGCCATGCCCGAGGTTTTTCCGTTTCGCGCGGTGCAGTACACGACGATGACCAGGGGACGATCCGGGGCGCCCGCGGATGTGAGCGCGGTGATCGCGCCGCCGTACGACGTGCTGGATGCGGGGTCGAAGGGGGCGCTGCTGCGGCAGAGTGCGAAGAACATCGTGGCGATCGACCTGCCGCACTTGCCGGCGAAGCAGCGCGGGCCGGATGCTGTGTACGAGAGGGCAGCCGCGGCGCTGCGGGGATGGCTGGGGGATGGGACGCTGACGCAGCGGTCGGCGCCGGCGATGTTTGTGTACCGGGAGCGGTTCACATTCGCGGGGTCGCTGCACGAACGGACGGGGATGGCGTGCACGCTGGAGGTGGTGCCGTTCGGGCCGAGGCCTGGCGCGGGCGGGGTGCTGCCGCACGAGGAGACGTTCTCGGGTCCGAAGGAGGACCGGATGGCGCTGATGGGGGCGACGCGGGCGCAGCTGTCGCCGATCTTCGGGCTGCACCAGGATGAGCGAGGGGAGGCGACGGGGCTGCTGAAGCGGATCATGTCGTCGCGCGGGCCTGATGCGACGGCGCGGACGGAGGCTGGGTTTGGCGGGGAGGTGACTCACGAGGCGTGGACGGTGGACGAGACGCCGATGATCGAGGCGTACCAGGCGGCGCTGCGGGGAGAGGATGTGTTCATTGCGGATGGGCACCACCGGTACACGACGGCGCTGAACTATCTCACGGGGCTCGAGGCGGAGGGGGCGGTGGGGCGCGATCATCCGGCGCGGCGGTGCATGTTTGTGCTGGTCTCGATGAGCGACCCGGGGATGGTGATCGGGCCGACGCACCGGGTGCTGGGAGGGATGAAGGAGTGGTCGTTCGAGCGGTTCGCCGCGGCGGCGAAGGGGGTGCTGGAGATCCGCGAGTGCGGGGGCGATGTGGGGAAGATCGAGGGGGAGATGGCGAAGCGAGGGGGCGAGGCGGGGGTGCTGGGGCTGTACGACTTCGCGGCGGGGCGGTGCTACGTGTGCAGCCCGGCGGCGGCGGACCCGCTGGCGAAGAGGTTTCCGGATCGCGTGCCGGCGTGGCGGAACCTTGATGTGGCGATCGTGCAGTACGTGATCGTGGAGGGGATCTGCCAGCCGGCGCTCAACGGCGGCGAGGCGGTGAAGTGGGCGTTCCCGCATTCGATCGAGGAGATGATCGAGATCGGGGAGGGGAAGGAGAAGGGGAGCGGCGGCGGAGGCGCGGGGGATGCGCAGTTGGCAGTGATTGTGAGGCCGACGCCGCTGGAGGCGGTGCGGGAGATCAGCCGCGCGGGGGAACTGATGCCGCAGAAGAGCACGTTTTTCTATCCGAAGCTGGCGACGGGGCTGTTTGTCAACCCGCTGGCGTAGGGATGGCAGGGGCGGGAGCAGCCGCGGCGGACTCTTCGAGCCAGGAGCGAAGGGCCGGGGCGCCCATCACGCCGCTGTGGGAGGCGACGATTGAGTCGCCTCGGAGGACGACGAGGGCGGGGATGGAGCGGATACCGAGTTCGGCGGCGTCCTGCGGGTGCTTGTCGACATCGAGGTAGACGGGCTCGGTGTGGTCGGTGATCCACTTGTTGATGCCGGCGTCGGCGAGGGCGCCGCGCTTGAAGACCTGGCAGGGACCGCACCAGGAGGCGGTGGCGAAGACGAGGACGGGGCGGTTGGACTCCGTGGCGTGCGAGGCGGCCTCGGCGAGGGTGGTGGTGACGCGGAAGGCGGGCGGGGTTTCGGCGCTGCGGCCGGCCCACCACTGCAGCCCCATGAGCAGGGCGATGATCGCGAGGATGGGGATCAGGAAGGAGAATCGGCGGGGGCGGCGGCGGGATGGTGTGTCGTTCATGGGTGGTCCTTTACCAGGCGCCGAGTTCGCCGATGAGGGGCTCAACGAGATCCTTGGCGGTGACAATGCCCAGGGGGCGGGCGGTGCTGCCGACGACGGCGAGTTTGCCGCCGTGCTCGCCCATGAGGCGGAGGGCCTCCCTAACGGTGATGTGCGGGGGGAGGACGAGAACAGGTCGCATGAGATCCTGCAGCGGGCGCTTGGGGTAGAGCGAGATATCGAGGTGCTCGACGACGCCGACGACGCGGCCGGAGGGATCCACGACGGGGAAGCGCGAGAAGGTGCTCTGCGTCAGGAACTGGAGGAGTCGCGAACGGTCGAGGTGCTGCTCGATGGTGCGGGCGCGCGGCCAGCGGACCATCTCGTCGCCGACGGTGGTGGTTCGCATCGCGAGGGCGCGATCGAGCAGGCTGGTCTGGGACTCGGAGAGAAGGCCGTGGCGGGCGCCTTCCTTGAGGAGGTTGGCGACGGCCTCGCGGCCGCTGCTGATCCGGGCCTGCTCGCCGAGACGCAGGGCTCGCTTGGACGCCTGCATCAGGAGGAGGATGAGGGGGATGATGCCGAGGATGGTGAAGAGGAGGCGCATGCCGACGAGGAAGGGGACGAGTGCGGGGGTCCAGCGGTCGGCCTCGAGCCGGAAGAGCTCCTTGGGCATGATCTCGGCGAGGATGATGATCGTCGGTGTGAGGATGAGGATGTTGAGGAGGACCGCCGCGGGTTCGCTGTATCCGGCGAGAGTGAGGAGGATGCCGACACCGGTCGCGGCGAGGCTGCCGAAGAGGGTGTTGCCGATGAGCAGGACGGCGAGGGCCCGCTCGGGCTTGTCGAGTTCGTTCTTGAGAGCGCGGGCGCGGCGGTTGGCGGGGGCGCCGGGGGCGGTCTGGACGCTGAGACGAACGCGGTTGAGCGTGTAGAGACCGGTCTCGGTGCCGCTGCACAGGGCCGAGCCGACGAGGCCCACGATAACCATGATCCATCCGAGCATGGTGTCGGTGATCATCGGGATGGCTCCGTGCTCGCGGCGGGGGCGGCCAGCGAGACGAGGACGCGGTCGGCGACCTTGCCGACGACCGAATCGACCTCGATGGAGATGTTGCCGATCTCGACCGTGTCGCCCTTGGCCGGGATGCGGCCGAGGCGGGCCTGGACGAGGCCGGCGACGGTGGTGACCCTGGTGTCGGCGACCTGCCCGAAGAGTTCGGCCCAGTCGCGGGCGCTGAGGCGGCCGGGAACAAGCCAGCGGCCCGGGGCGATCTGCACGATGTCGTCGGTGTCCGGGGCGCCGTGCTCATCGACCGGGAGTTCGGCAACGAGGCGTTCGGCGACGTCCTCGATCTTGACGGAGCCGACGACATCGCCGTGTTCACTGACACACAAGGCGAACTGGGTCCCGCTGGTGCGGAAGTGCTCCAGGAGCTGGTCGAGGCGGGCGGTCTGGGGGACGTAGCGGACGGGCTCGATGAAATCAGTGGTACGGGGGACTGAGATGCCGGCGGCCGCGGCGGCGAGGTACCGCTTGGTGTTGAGCAGGCCGATGACGTGGACGGCGGCGGGGCCGGTCAGGTTGTGGCGGCGGCGGACGGGGATCTTGGTCAGGCGGGTTGAAGCGACGACGACGGCGACTCGTTCGGGGCTCAGCGGGAGGTCGAGCCAGATGACGCGGGTGCGCGGCGTCATGACGTCGCGGACGCGGAGGGTGCCGAGCTGGAGGACCTGAGCGAGCACCTCCTGCTCGCCGGGATCGATGGCCCCCTGGCGCCGGCCGAGTTCGACGAGGGCGGAGAGTTCCTGGACGGTGAGCGTGTTGTCCTGGTCGTGGGGGCGGGCCAGGCGGGTCAGCGGTGCGATGATGAACCGCTCGATGGCGACCCGAACCGGGCGGAGCAGGCGGAACGCTGCGCTGACCGGGACCGCGAGCAGGGCGCAGGCGCCGGCGCGCGCCGACGAGGCGAACAGCTTGGGCAGAACCTCGCCGAAGGCGACGAGGGAGATCACGGCGACCGCATTGATCGCCGCGGCAAGGAGGTGGTTCGGGGCGCGGAGCACGAGGGCCGAGGTGAGGGAGTAGTAGGAGATGTTGATGATGTTGTTGACCAGCAGGATGACAATGATCAGGCCGCGCGGCTGGGCCACAAGGCCGGCGACGACGCGGTCGATGCGCGGCGCCGCGCGCCGGAGTCGGATCCGATCGGCGTGGTTGAGGCCAAAGAGAGCGGTCTCCGAGGCGGAACTCGCCGCGGAGGCGGCGGTGAGGGCCAGGAGCGCGAGCACGATGGGCAGTGAAGTCAGGTCCATCGAGCGCCCACGGGTTGTCGGGGGGCGGTGGCGGGGGTCACGTCCGCGCGGCTCCAGGGCCGGACCGGGTCTCGCCCCCGTCGAGCTGCTCGAGAAGCCGCTCGGTGTAGCGCCAGACGTTCAACTCCAGGCGGATGGCGTGGAGGTGCTTGGAAGCAAGGTCGGCGGCGTGGCGGGCAAAGTGATCAGCGACCGCCCGGATGTGCGACCGGCGCCGATCGGCGGCCCAGTCCTCCCAGCGCTCAAAGGCGGCGGCATCGCGGTTCGCGGCGGCCTGCTCGATCTGCTCTCGCACATCGAGCATCTCGGACAGGAACTGCGGGGGGAGGGTGCGGTCCTGACCGGCGGCGGGACCTCCGAGCCGCTTCAAGAGCGCCTCGGCCCGCTGCTCGGGGTCGTCGAGAACCCGCTTGGCCGCGTTGAGCCGGGAGATCTCGGCGTGGTCATCGGGCTGGGACAACCCGCTCGTCGCATCCCCCCGGTTCCCGGCGGCGCGATCGGGATGGAAGCGGGCGGAGAGCGCCAGGTACTTTCGCTGCACCTCGGAGGGGTCCAGGTCGAACCGGGCCGGAAGTTCGAGAGTATCGAAGGGGTCGTCGGGCACAGGGAAACTGTACGCGAACCGCCCGCGGCTGCGTTGACTCGGGGACCGCGGGGCGAGACTATGGGTTGTTCAATGCCGATGCTGGGCGGGGCCATGGCCGGAGGTCTTCAGAGTGGGCAAGCACATCGGCATCGTCGCGGTCAGCCCGGAAGGGTCGGCGCTGTGCTATCGCCAGATCTTCCGGTCTGCGACGCGGCTGGTGGGCGATGCGGGTCACCCGATCGTCAC
This sequence comes from Phycisphaeraceae bacterium, assembly GCA_019636655.1. Taxonomy (NCBI): domain Bacteria; kingdom Pseudomonadati; phylum Planctomycetota; class Phycisphaerae; order Phycisphaerales; family Phycisphaeraceae; species Phycisphaeraceae bacterium. The sequence goes on from JAHBXB010000001.1 coordinate 846,474, forward strand.
GCTCCACAACGAGCCGTTTGAGCTTTATATAGAGGCGGTCGTCCGGGACGACTGGCACGCGGTGGGGATGCTGCTGCGACGGTCGGCTACGGTGCTCGCGCAGGCGGGGGCTGACTTCTGCATCATCCCGGACAACCTGATGCAGCACGCGGTGCACCTGGCCGAGGTCGGCTCGCCGATTCCCTGGCTGACGATGACCGATCTGGTCGCGGATGCCGTGACCGCGGATGGGCGGAAGGTCGTTGGCCTTATCGGGACGCGGATGGTGATGCTCGGATCGACCTACCAGACCCACCTTGGTCTGCGGGGGGTGCAGGTGCTGGTCCCCCGTGAGGAGGAGGCGCACCTCGTCGATTCGATCGTGTTCCGGGAACTTGTCTACGGGGTGAGCAAGCCAGAGTCGCAGCGGAAGGTGCTGGAGGTCATCCGCCACCTCGCGGACAACGGGTGCGAAGGGGTGATCCTTGGATGTACCGAGGCACCGCTGCTGGTGACGGCGGAGAACTCGCCCTTGCCGGTGTACGACTCGACGTCGCTGCTGGCCGAGGGGGCTGTCCGACGGGCCCTGGGGTTGCCCATGGTGCCACGGTGAATGAAACCGGTGCCGGAGCGACCCTCCCCTGATCTGGATAGTGACCACTAGCCTTGGTGAGAACCGAGGGGATCAGAAAAGCCACTTGTGGGCGGGCCAGGTGGACTCGTGAGGGAACCGGTTGGAGCCGCTGGACGAATGTCCCCTGGTTCCGTTACACTGGCGTCGGGCGGTACACAACCGCTTGCGACCAACCTGTTTACGGAAGACGCCCGCGTCGAAACGCCCACTCTTTCGACGCACGGGGGAGTGTCAAACCGCTTGGAGTCTGGCATGAGCACTCACAATCGTTCGCTGCTTGACCTTTTGACTGGTCGAGCGGGCTCGCGGTCCGCGCGTTCACTGGTGACCCGTGCGGGGCGGAGCGTTGCCGCCGCGGATCCCGAAGCGCATCCGATGTTCGAGCAACTCGAAGCGCGCGTGCTGCTCGCGGGTGATCACCCGAGTTTCGCGCTGCCGCTGACTCCGACGTCGGGCACGCAGGTCACGCTGGACGGCGGCGGGAGTGGGACCGCCACCGGCGTCATCGGAGGGATCTCGGACGATGACTTGTTCCGATTCACACCGACGACGACCGACTTTGTGCGCGTGCTGGCGGACACGATCCCGTCGGGCGGCTCGCTCAACTCGCGGATCCGGATTTACAACGCGGCAGGGCAGGTGCTGACTCGCGACGGCACGTTCGTCGCGCCTGGCTCGGTGACGCCGGCCAACCCGGCACAGGGGGACGACAACGGGATTCTCTCGACCACGCGTCCGAACCCGGCGCCGGATGGATGGGCGGGCTTCATCGCGACGGCGGGCCAGACGTACTACGTGAACGTGGTGGGGCAGAACTCGACGAGCGGCGGGTACACGGTGCGGGTGGCAACGCAGACGACGGCGCTGGCGCTGGATGGGAGTGGGTCCGCTGATCTGATGCCGGACCCGCCGAATCCTCCCGGGGGCGAGCCTAACCCGGCAACGGATCCGATCATCGCGTTCCGGCAGGACGAGCAGGTTTATAGGGTTACCACGGGTGCAGGGATCGAGCATGACAGCCTCGCGACCATCACCGCCCGGTCTCGCCGGAATGCCCCAGCGCTTCCGGGGGGACCGGTCGACACGCACCTCGAGGTGTACGACTCGGCTGGCAGGTTAATCTCGTCGGACATCGAGGCGGGATTCCTGAACGACGCGTTCGCAACGTTCAAGTCCGCACCCAACTCGACGTACTACATCCGCGTCCGTAGCGACGATCTGCGAGACAGTGCGCTGTTCCCGTCCGTCGGCCGCTACCAGTTGCGGGTGCGGATGGTGGCGAATGAACTCGACACCCCGATGGACCCCGTGGTCCGTCGGGGCGAAGCGCATAATGCGCTGGCGAATCATGCGGACAGCGTGCTGTACCGGTTCGTGGCCCAGGGAACAGGCCTCTCGTTCATTACCGCTCGCGACGAGGGAGGCCCGATCCCGCAGGATGTATCGATCCGGGTTTTCAATAACTCGGGCAGTTTTATCGGATTCAACGACGATTTCGGCCTGTCACTTGATGCGCAGGTCGAAATCCAGCTCGTGGGCGGCCAGACGTACTTCGTTGTGGTCGACGGGTTCGACGACGTCACCTCGGACGCATTTGGGCTCTACATCGAGGCCCATCACACGTTCGATCCGAACATCCCGGTTGACGACGGCGTGCCGTTGCCTCCGGCCGGATTCACCACCGAGGCCGCGACTCCGATTACGTTCAACGGGGTGACGACCTTATTTGACGGCTTCGACGGCAACCCAATCCTAGACCACCCGTATGTCATCCAGGGAACCGCCGATGGCCGAATCTATGAGGGTGCCGACAGCGACCTGTACCAGTTCACTCCTCCTGTGGATATGCTCGGTGGCTATGCGGGCAACAACGACGATGTCGGTACCGCTCTGTATATCGGGGGAGCGTTCAGCCAGGGCGATCCGCAGGCCACGAACTTCAGGCCGGTTAACTCGCGTGGGGTCACTGCGTGGGACGCAGGCGACTACTGGGCCATCGGCCGGCAGGGCCTGACGGGGCAGCCGGCACCGCTCGATCGGTTCGGATTCGTAGACAACCCCGCGACGCCCGGCACACCGACGGCCGAGATCTACACCATGCAGGTGTACACGCCGCCGCTGATTGGGCAGCCGTTCCTCTTCGTCGGCGGAGATTTCAACTTGGTGGTCCCCGGGCCGTTCGGTCCGGTCGCGATCCAGAACTTCGCCGTGTGGGGGTTCAGTGCCCTGCTCAACCACTACACCTGGTTCGATGTTGGCGGCGCGGACCAGCCAGTGCGGGCGATGACAGTGTTCGATCCTGAGGCGTGGGACCCGGATGGCCCGACTGAGCCGGCGGTGTTGCGGCCGGATCCCTCCGGCTCGGTTCTCGTCGTTGGCGGCGACTTTGCGAATATCGGTGGAACGGCAGCAAACGCGATCGCAACATTCGACGGCGCTGCGTTTGCGCCGATTACAACCGGTGTTACAGGCGGTTCGGTACGGGCACTGGCGGTGTACAAGCCGCAAGACGCTGGAGACCGGCGCGAGGCAAGCGCTGGCCCTCCGGCGCTCCCGTTGGTGCGCGATGTGCCGGCGCCGGCGAACACCCTGTGGGTGGGCGGCAACTTCACTGACGCGGGCGGCACAGGCCAGGGTGTACTCGCAACGTGGAACGGGCACTTCTGGGGCAAGCCGGACTTCGCACCCAACGGCACCAATCCAACAGTCACCTTCAGCGCTGGAGCCTCGGTCAACGCGCTGACGGTGTACGACCCACCGGACGTTGAAGGACTGAACAATGCGCCCGAACTGATCATCGGCGGTCAGTTCACGAGTGTCACCGTCAACTCGGCCGCTTCATATACGATCAACACGCTGAATATCATCAAGTACGGCCGCAAGGCATCGACCGACTTTGGCGACGCCAACGCCGACCCGGCGCTGGCGGCATTCGCTCCGCGGTTGTTGTACGAAGCGATGGGGACCGGCGTGAACAATGTGGTCCACGCGCTCACGGTATGGGACCCGCCGGATGTGTTCGGACAAGACTCGTTCCGACCGGTGGTCGTCGCCGGCGGCGACTTTACGACCGCCGGGGGCATCGGGGCCCAGCGAATCTCGGCGTGGGGGCTCAACCTCGCCGGCTCGGCTTATGCCTGGGGCGTGATGGACTTCCGGGGCGGATTCAACGCCTCGGTACGCGCTCTTACCGTGGTGCGGAACGATGGCCAGGAACCGGGCATTCCGCGGCTCGGCAGCGACTTCCCGCCGGCGAACGACGTGCAGGAAGTGTTGTATGCGGGCGGTCTGTTTACGACGGCGGGCGGCCAGCCGGCGGCTCATGTGGCGCAGTTTGCGTTCGAACCCAATCCGCAAGTCCTTGCATTTGTTTGGACGTCCCTGCGATCGGGCGTTGACGGCAATGTCTTTGCGCTTACCGAGTTTGACGATCAGAATCCGGCTGTCGACAACAGCGAGAACGAGTGGGACCGAAACGACCGACCGTCAACTCGCTTGAACATCATCGTTACCCCCACTGCGGATGCCTTCCTCGACGTTGGGTTCCGTGTCTACGACTCCAACTTCAACCAGATCTATCCGACCTCGGCCGCTGCACCGTACCACGTTGACCGTGGGGATGGGCTCGGCCCGGTCGCGACGACAATCAACCCCCTGACTACCGATCCCGCGGGAATGTTTGATCCGTCCATCGCTCCTGGCACAGAACAGGCGCTGATTGGCGTTCCGGTGTGGGGCGGTGAGGTGTTGTACATCGAGGTGGTCGGCCTCGGCGGGACTGGGAGATACGAACTCGTCATCCAGACCGAGGGCTTGCCCCCAGATCTGAACGGCGACGGACTGCCGGATGACCTGCGAGCAAACTACCGAGAGGTGCAAGGCGCTCCGGCATTCGGAGCCGCACCAGCAATCGAGCGGAATCTCGCGAGCGGAGACGGGCGGAACTTCCGTGCCGGCAACCTGAACGCCTACGGCATCCGGGACTGGCGTCAGACCCCAACGTACAGGACCCTGATTCAGCGGAGCGAGTTGCAGGCCATCGAGCACATCACCGACTCGGACCTGTATTCGTTTATCGCCGAGGAGACCGGAACGATCCTGGTCCGCGTAAACACGACCGACCTTGTCGACGAGTTCTTTGAGCGGGAGACCGATGCGTCGAATGACCTGCCGCAGCAAACAGATCGCCTGCAAACCAAGACGTACAGCAGCAAACTGGACTCGGTCCTGCGTGTGTTCAGCAACGACTTCATCCAGATCGGTATCTCCGACAACGATCCTTCGGTGCTTGGCAACGCCCAGGCGCAGGTAACCGGCTCCTTCGTACGCACGGCCACTCGCCGTGACGCGGTCGTGGCGGTGAACGTCCGCCGTGGCGAGAAGTACTACATCCAAGTCGAGAGCAGCCAGAGGGCCATGTTCGGGACCGCGATGGAGAGTCTGATCGACTGGCGGTTCGCAACCGGCGCGTATGAGCTGCTGCTTGACAGCCCGCCGCAGCTCAACTTCGACGACGACCACTCCAACGGCGCCTTCCCGTCCCCGATCCCGATCGGGACGCGCGACCCGATCCTTATCACCGACCCGCCGAACGGCGGCGGCTCAATCACGGGTGTCATCGATAACACGGCGGCAAACCCGGACGACATCGACACCTTCTACTTCACCTCGGTCGCGCGTGGGCCGACGACCCTGACATTCACGGCAGACCCCACGAGCACCCTGCGTGTCGGCGTGAACGTCACCAACCTCCGGACCGGGCAGGCGATCGCACAGGGCGGCACCAACGCCGGCGGCGCCGTCACGCTGCAGTGGTTCGCCACGAAGGGCGATGTATATCTGGTCGTGGTCGACGGTGTGGGTACCTCGGAGGGCAGCTACACGCTCGCCGTGCAGGGCCAGCCCGCGGTGGACGACTTCGCGCGCACGGCGTTCGATCCATCGCCGTCACCGAACGGTTCTTTCATTGGCAGCCAGTGGGCGAACGCAAGCCCGCTGACCGTAAACCGGTACTTCGGCACCGCGGTGGTGAACGGCCTGATCGAGGACGCAGGCGACAGCGATGTGTTCGTGTACACGTCGGAGACCTACGAGGTCGCAACGATCACCCTCAACTCGCAGGCGGCGACGCTCGATCCGTTTGTTCAGGTGTACGAGGTTGGTCGAGATCCCTCGGGCAACCCGGTCTTCAAGCGCATCGCTTTCAACGACGACGGCGCCAACCTCGGAAACGATTCCCGCGTTTCCTTCTCGATGACCGCGGGGCGGCCGTACTACTTCATTGCTTCGGGCATCAATGCGGGCGTGGACTTCGGCGCCTACCGCCTGACACTGCAGATCCTCCCGACCGACGACCACCCCAACCTGACCGACAGGCCGGTGGCGACGCAGATCCCCGTCTCGTACGACCCGTCGTCGGGCATCGGCACGGGCTCGCGGGCCGGTGTGATCGAGCGGGCGACGGACAACGATTTGTTCGTCTTCACCGCGGCGGCGACCGGCGGCTACTTCATCCAGGTCCGAACGCCGGTCAGCAACCTGGCTCCCAAGGTTGAACTCCGGGACTTCAACGGGGTGCTGATCGCCACGGCGAACAGCGACGGCTTCGGGACGGCGTTCCTCAGCGGCGAAACGGGCCTGCTCGCGGGCCAGAAGTACTACGTCGTGGTCGCGCCGGAGAATCCGGCCGATGCGGGGACCAGCGCTGGCGCGTACTCGGTCGACCTGACCACGCTGCCCTTCGACGACCATCCCGACGAAGGTGAATACGGCCTGGTGGGACCGGGCGACACGATCGTGCTCGCCGCGGGAACCGGCATCGGCACCGGGAGCGGCGTGATCGTTCCGTTCTCGGATACCGACCTGTTCGCGTTCACCTCACTCGCCTCCGGGCCGATGGTGGTGCAGCTCACCACGCCCCAGAGCACGCTCGATGCGAAGATCACCATCATCGATGGTTCGACCTTTGTCGCGATCGGCTCGTCCTCGGGCGACGGGGACACGGCCACGTTCTCCTTCAACGCCGCGGCGGCGGGGAGGACGTACTTCCTGCTTGTCCAGCCTGAGCCCGGCGCTCCGCTGGTGAACCTCACCGGCTCGTACTCCATCAAGATCACCGGCTCGGTCAGCGGTGGTGGTGGCGGAGGAGGAGGTGGCGGCGGCGGCGGTGGTGGCGGCGGTCCGGACGATCACGCCAACTCCGGCGACTTCGCCAACGCCACGACCGTCCTGCTGGATGCCCGGACCGGCGAGGGAGATCGCGCCGGCGTGATCAACTTCCTGGGCGATACCGACCTGTTCACGTTCCATGCCGCGCCGTTCTCCACAGCGCGAAACGGGAACGTGTTCGTGCAGGTCGTGACCCCGGCGGGCGGCACGCTCGACGCCTCGGTCCGCGTGTTCGACAAGCACTTCAACCAGATCCACTTCGACGCCCTGGGGATCCCCGGAGCGACGGCGTCCACGTCGTTCACCACGACGGGCGACGAGGACTTCTACCTGCTCGTGGAGCAGGTGGGCTCCAACACCGGTTCGTACACGCTCCGCGTGAGCGCCGAGCCGACCGTGTCGTACCTGTACTTCCCCGAGGGCTTCGCCGGCAGCACCATCAAGGAGTACGTGCCGCTGGTCAACCCGAACCCCTACCCGGTCACCTACACCGCGTACGCGAGGTACGAGGTGGGCGACCGCGACCAGGTGCTCATCACCGAGACGATCCCCGCGAACTCCCGCGGCGGGTTCACCGTCAGCGACTATCAAGATCCGTCGTCGACCCTCGTCCGCGTCGGCTCGCCGTACGCCCTGGAGATCCAGGCCAGCGGTCCGCTGGGCGGGACGTTCAGCCACTACGACTTCGGTGTCACGGTGGGCGAGTCGTTCACGAACAAGACGTCGACGGTCTGGACGTTCGCCGAGGCCCACAAGGACCCGGCGGTGTTCCGCGACTTCCTGACGTTCTACAACCCCAACAGCGTCGACGCCAACGTCACGATCACGCTGACGTACAACGACGGGACGACCACGTCCTTCAACCGCACCGTCGAGGCCCTGCGTCGAAACGGCATCAACTTCACGGATGACACGGCCATCCCGGCCAACGGCGTGTTCGCCGTGAAGGTGCAGTCGGATGTCGGCATCGTCGCGTCGCTCTCGTCCTACGACTTTGTCCGAGGACGCGGCGACGGCTGGCTGGGCGATTCCCGCGGCGGCGCCACCGAGGGCGTCATCCCGGCGATCCGCACTGGCAGCGGCACCGAGTCGACACTGTCGTTCTTCAACGACAACTCGACCGCGGCGACGATCATGATCAAGGCGGACTACAACCGCGTCGACCTGCCGGACCTGAACCGGACGGTGACCGTCGCGGCCCATTCCCGCGCCACGTTCACCCTGAGCGCCTTGGGGCTCCTGGACAGCCAGATCGCCGGCCTGCACTTCCAGTCGACCCAGACGGTTACGGTGCACGCCATCGAGTACCGCAACGGCGACGGCAACGGAGCGGTGACGCCGGTCAACGCCGTGACCACCGGGATCATCGGGGATGCCTTCGTCAACCCGGCGACCGCGGGCATCGACTACATCGAGGAACTCTCGCTGTACAACCCGGCGGGTGTCGATGTCAACGTGACGATCACCTTCCTGTTCGCCGACGGCTCCGCGTCGTCGTCGATCGTGGTGAACGTCCAGCCCGGCGCGTTCGGGTATGTCAGGATCGACCAGCAGTCGGCGATCCTCAACCGCGTTGCCCCGACGGCGTTCTCGCTGCGGCTCGATGCCCCGACGCCGTTCGCCTCGATGTTCTCCCACTACGACCTGTTCCTGCAGGGCGGATGGAGCGCAGAGCCGACCCCGATCGGCCTTGCGAATCCGATCGCGTCGATCTGAGTTCGTTTTAGATCAAGCGACAGGGGCCGTGATCACCGGATCACGGCCCTTTTTTCTTCAGTTCAGCAAATCGACTATCGCCAAGCCCCCCGTAACCACCAGGTTACTGCCCGGTGGCCGCGGCGGCATCGCCCCAGGGCTTCGGACCGGTTTCCGTGGGGTAGCCCAGCCTGTTCCACTCGACGAGCCCGCCGAAGTACATCCGGACGTTTTCGTAGCCGGTGGCGAGCATTCGCTTGGTCATGGCACGGGCCGGGGGGCTGGCGGGATCATGTCCGTAGACAACGATCTGGGGGAACTTGGTGATCGCAGGGTCGGTGTCCTTCGGAACGCCGCTTACGTCTGTGAGTGGCATGTTCACCGCACCGGCAATGTGGAGGGCCTGGTACTCCTGGGGCGGACGGGGGTCCACCAGCAGCAGGGTGGTTGCCCGCTCCGGGCTGTCCGTCAGGGCCTTGAGTTCGCCGATGCTGATTGGCTTGATGTCCTTGTCGCTGATGCTGGGGGTGCAGCCAACCCCTCCGACCGCCATACAAAGGAGTGCGGCAATGCCGGTTTGGAGCCGGTTCGATCGGATTCGCCTGGTTCTTGTCATATCGAGAGAATAGCAGACCCGGTCGGGACGTTCACCTTGGGACGCCGCCGCGCGAGCCGTGGAGACTCAAGTCACGATGCTGACGCCCGGACCGTTCATCACACTCGCCGTTGTCATTGCCCCGTTGGCCGGGATCGCCGCGGCTGGCGGAGCGTGTCGGGCCGACCGCCTGTCTCCCGTGCAGGCACGCTTGGTTGCGGAGCAGTCTGCCCTGGTCCCCGGGACCACTGGCTACCTTGGCGTCGTGATCGAGCCGGAGGACGGCTGGCATGTCTACTGGCCGGGGCTGTCCGAGGCCGGGATGCAGGTGACCTACTCGATCAAGGGGCCCGAGGGGTACCAGACCGGCCAGGCCCAGTGGCCGGCCCCGGAGCGGTACGAAGAGACCGGCGGCATCATCAACAGCGTCTATCACGGACCGACGGTCCTGATCATTCCCGTGCAGGTTCCGGCCTCGGCGCCCCCCGGGGAGTCCGTGGCGTTCGAGGCCACGGTCGGCTACTTTGCCTGCCGGGACGTGTGCGTCCCGGGAGAGACAACCGCCTCCCTCAGCGTTCAAGTCGGTGCGCCGTCGGCCGACGCGAAGCCCTCGGCCGACGCAGGCCTGTTTGCCGCGGCACGACGCCGCCACCCGGTTGCCCCGCCAAAGGGGACAGTCGAGTCGGCTTGGAAGGGGCAGGAACTGACGCTCCGGGTTCCCGGCGCGGCCTCGTTGCTCTTTCACCCGTCGATCGGCTCTGCGGATCCAGTCGAATCTCCAGTGCCGTGGGAGAAATCGGGAGACACTCTGGCGGTCCGATTCCAGCCCAACCCGGCGACGCCGGCGGGCGAGGGGAATCGCGTCGTCGGTGTCCTGAGCGTCGGGGGATCGGGCGGCAAGGCCGACCGCTTTTTCCAGATTGACCTGCCTATGCCGGGGGGCGCGAGTCCCGGCAATACAGGCGAGAACAACGGCCCGGGCCACTAAGGCTGTCGCCACGGCGGATGGACGGACCCAGCAGCGTCGTCGCCGACACGGGCACGCAACAGGAGTTTCGAGCATGAGCAAGTCAACCAACGTTCTGAGCCTTCTTGTCGCCGCCGGCGCCCTCGCGTTCGCGGCCACCGTCACTCCGGGAACTGCCGCGTTCGCCCAAGGGCAGCCCGCCAAGTCTCCGCAGCAGGCCACCGAGAAGGCCCCGAAGCACGCCGAGGGCGCCCACAAGCACGCCGCGGCGAAAGTGGGCGAGACGGCGCCCGAGTTCTCCTTGACGGGCGTCGACGGCAAGACGTACGCGCTGTCGGACTTCAAGGGCAAGATCGTGGTGCTCGAGTGGTTCAACCCCGAGTGCCCGGTCATCGTGATGCACCACAAGAAGCACAAGACCTTCGCCGACCTCCAGACCGCGTACCAGGGCAAGGACGTCGTCTTCCTCGCCATCAACTCGTCCGCGGCCGGCAAGGAGGGCGCGGGCAAGGACTTGAACGCCAAGTACGCCAAGGAGTGGAACCTGGGCTACCCCGTCCTGCTCGATGAGAGCGGCGACGTCGGTCACCAGTACGGCGCGCAGCGGACGCCGCACGTGTTCATCGTCGATGCCACGGGCACGCTCGCCTATGCCGGCGCGATCGACAACGGGAACCCGTCCGAGCCCGGCACGACCAACTATGCCAAGCAGGCGATCGACGAGATGCTCGCCGGCAAGAAGGTCTCGACCCCCGAGACCAAGGCCTACGGCTGCTCGGTGAAGTACTCCAAGTAAGCCGACCGATAGAAATGGTGATCCGCCTCAAGGGGCCCGGCCAGATGGCCGGGCCCTTCTTGTTGCCCGCACGGATGCTCCCGGCCCGCGTATAGACTCTGACAATGATGGACCTGCTGTCATACTTCCGTACGGCGTTCGACCTGCTTCTGGTGCTCGGGGGCTTCAGCCTAATCATCGTGGCCCACGAACTGGGGCACTTTGCCGCGGCCCGGTGGGCTGGGATCCGGGTGCTGGCCTTCGCCGTCGGGTTCGGACCCGCGATGGTGTCGTTCCGCAAGGGCCTGGGATGGCGGAGAGGTTCGAGCGAGGCGGAGTACAACCGTCTCATCGGCAAGGCAAGAGCGTCAAGCGACCCTCAGGCCGCGGAGATGAGCCCGACGGAGTATCGGCTCAACGTGCTCCCTTTCGGTGGGTACGTGAAGATGCTCGGCCAGGACGATGCCGCTCCGACGGCCATCAGCGACGCCCCGGATGGCTACCAGCGCTGCCCGGTGTGGAAGCGGATGATCGTGATCTCGGCGGGCGTCGTGATGAACATGATTGTCGCGGCGGTTCTGTTCGTGATCGTCTTCATGATCGGGCTGCGCACCGAGGCCCCGATGGTCGGGGATGTCCTGCCCGGCTCTCCCGCCGCGGCCGCGGGGCTGCTTCCGGGGGACGTGGTCCTTTCGATCGACGGCTCGACGCCGTCGTCGTTCACGGACGTGATGGTGGCGAGTGCGATGGCCAGGAAGGGCCGGCCGATTGACATCACCGTCCAGCGCCGCGGCCGGCCGGAGCCGCTGCGGGTCACGGTGGAGCCGAAGGAGGATCCCGAAACCCGCATGCTGCAGGTGGGGATTGCGCCGGCGAGTTCGACCACAGTGATCACGCCCAAGGGAGCGGAGAATCTGAAGCAGTTCCGTCGCATCGCCGAGGATTCGGAACTGCCGGGCCTTGAGCCGGGCATGGTGCTCAAGTCGATCGATGGCAGCCCGGCGCACTCGCTGGCGGACCTCTCGCTGGCCGCCCGGAACAGCAACGGCAGACCGATCACCGTCGCCTTTGAGGACGCCCGCGGCGGTGCGCCGCTGACGTTCACGCTCAACCCGAGTCCCCAGTCGCAGACCGCGAGTGTTCCACCTCCAGACCGTGGTGAGCAGGAGACCATCGTGCCTCATGTGCTGGGGCTGATGCCGGTCATGCAGGTGTCGTACGTCACGGATGCGGGCGAGCGGGCGGGCCTGCGCGCCGGGGACCTCCTGGAGCGCATCGGCGGGCTCGAATGGCCCAATCCGCTTGATGGGCAGCGGGAGATCCGTGCCAACGCCCGGAAGACCCTGGCGATTTCAGTGCTGCGTCCCGCGGGCAGTTCATACGAACGGATCGACCTGCCGGCAGTGCCCGTTGGGCGGGACAAGACGATTGGTTTTGGATATCGCCTCGGCTCACGCGCTCCGGCACGCGTCGCCTCGTGGCCCGAGGGGTCGCAGCCCGAGGGCACGCCGCGGCTGATCCGGGGCACTCGCATCGTCGCCGTGAATGGGCACCCCGTCTCCGACATGGGCGACATTCAACGCCAGGTACGGCGGATGATCGCCGCCGGCGGCGGGCAGGATGCTCCGGTCATGCTCGATGTCGAACTCCCGCCGACGGCCATGTCGCCGGAGCCCGCAACGGAAAAGATTGAGTGGCGACTCACGCCCGAGCAGTACAGAGCGGTCGCTGATGCCGGCTGGGAGAGTCCTATCCCTGGCGCGCTGTTCGAGCCCGAGTACATCCTGGACAAGGCGGAGTCGCCGATTGGTGCGCTGCGGAAGGGGCTCGAACGGACTCGAACGGTCATGCTCAGCACGTACATCACGTTCGCGCGATTGTTCCAGGGCTCGATCAAGGTTCAGCACCTGAAGGGTCCCGTTGGCATCGCGCACGTCGGCACGCTCCTGGCTCAAAAGGGCTTTGTGTGGCTGCTGTTCTTCCTCGGGTTGATCAGCGTCAACCTCGCGGTGGTGAACTTCCTGCCCATCCCGATCGCCGACGGCGGGCAGTTTGTATTCCTGCTCTACGAGGCGATCTTCCGAAGGCCGGCGTCGGTCGCTGTGCAGAACTTCGCTGCGATCACCGGGTTGGTGCTGATTGTCGGCTTGTTCGTAGTCGTCACGTTCAATGACGTCGTGAACCTCTTCGCCAGCGGTCGCTAGTCCCCCACTCGCCGCTGCCACGCGCCCGCCCCACGCCAACAAACGCTGGAGGATTGAGTCTGATGGACGTCGGCGGCCTGGCACTGCTCCTGCTGCTCGGCCTGGCGATCATGTGGGCCCTGGTCGTGTGGTTCACGGTGCACGCGCTCACGCACCCGCCGCGGCGGGGCCTCGCATGGGCCCTTGCGCGATCCCGACCGGCGGACCCCGCGGCATTTGCCACTCCCGAGGGCACGGCCCGGCCTTATGAAACGTGGTCGTTTCGCTCTCGCTGTATGGAGTTCCCCGTGTGGGATGTGCCCGGCGACGATGAGTCGGGCCCGGTCCTGATCGTCACACCGGGGTGGGGCGACTCGCGGGTGGTCATGCTCTCCCGGCTGCCGGCGCTTCTGCCGGTGTCCCGCCGCGTGGTCATGTGGGACCTTGCCGGGCAGGGTGACAGCCCCGGAATCGGCGCGCTCGGCACCCGCGACGTGGAAGACCTGTGCCGACTCATCGAGACCGTTGCAGAGCGGGGCCTGGAGGCAAGGGTTCTCCTGTACGGGTATTCGCTCGGCGCCGGCGTCTCCATCGCCGCCGCGGCGGCCAGCGAGTTGGTCGCCGGGGTCATCGCCGAGGCGCCGTACCGGGTGCCGATTGACCCGGCAAGGAATGTCCTCCGCAACGCCGCGCTGCCGCACGCGGCGACGCTCCGCCCGGCGCTGGCCCTGCTCGGAGTCCGGCTTGGGCGGGGGCTGACGTGGGCGTTCGATCCGGCGTACGGCGGGTTTGATCGCGCACGACTGGCGGAACGGCTGCGATGCCCGCTGCTGGTCCTGCATGGGAGCGACGACGAGGTGTGCCCGGTGGAGGATGCCCGGGAGGTCACGCGTGCAGCGCCGAAGTCTCGCTTGGTCGAGCTGCCCGGGGCCGGGCACCTGGACCTGTGGGAGCACCCGCCGAGCGCCGCCGCGGCGACCTCAGCGATCGCGCTGTTCACGGCCTCGCTCAGCGAGGCTTGGTCGCCTGCGGATAGATAATGACCCGGTCGTGGACCTGGATGATCACATCGGGCTTGCCGTCGCCGGTCGCATCGGCGACCGTCGCGCCGCGGGGCTCGCCCTCCTGGGGCCTGCCGCGGGTAAACAGCCGCGACTGGAAGACCTCGAACTCGGTTCCCGGCAGTATCTTCCGGGCGTCGCTGATCGAGAAGATCTCGCACATGCGCTCGGCGCCATCAAGGACGACAAGGTCGATCTTGCCGTCGGAGTTAATGTCGCCGACCTCGATCTCGTGCTCGACGCGGTCGTCGTCGTCGGCCCGTCTCGCGGCGAAGGCGTCGAGTTCGGCTCGCTGGCCACCGAGGCGAACCAGCGCAAAGCCGTCATCGGAGACACAGAGGATGCTGGGCTCGCCATCGCCGGCGAAGCTGCCGGCGAAGATCGGTCCGAGCGGAAAGCCCATGAGTTTGAGCTGGTCCCTGACCCGCCACGGACCGGGCTTTCCGTTGAGTTCCGCGCCGCGGCCGACGAGCACGAGGCGGCCGTTGCCCTTGTCCGCGGCAACAACCAGGTCGTCTCCATTGGCCTTGAGCGTGGAGAGCCCGGCGAACTTGGTGCCCGGCTCGGCCATCGTGATCTGGTCGACGACACTCCAGCCTCTCTGGGCGTTGTACTTGCAGGCGCGGATGAAGTTCTCATCGGCGATCAGCAGTTCGGGCTTGCCGTCGCCGTCCATGTCGATGAGTTCGGTGTTGTCAGGGCCGGCGGCCTGCACCAGGCCGAACTGCGACATCTGCTTGTCGGTGAGCACCTCGTAGGCAACGCTCCCGTCGCCGGACTTTCCTGTAGCGCGGACGAGCACCATCGGCTCGCTGGGGGTGAAGAGCATGAGGTCGGTGTGGCCGTCCTGGTCGGCATCGGCGGCCAGGAGCGACTGGGGCGGCCGGGAGACACCCTTGAGCTCGATGCTGGTCACCTCGTCGGTCACCGCACCATCGGCGCCGAGCACGGGCTTGTGGAGTTCCAGCGTGTGGTCCCGCTTGTCCTTGACGACGACGGCGAGCATGCCTTCGCCGCCGAGCGTGACGTAGTTCATGGCCACGGGGACGGCGCCAGGCGTCTTGACTGAGATAGGAACCGGGAAGGAAAGACGGCCGGTCACTGCGTCGTACTGCGAGACGCCGACGGTCTTCTCCTCTTCCGACAGCACGAACACCTCGGGGGGGCCGCCGGTGGTGGCCCAGCGCCCGGTGGCGATCGACTTCGGCTTCTTGAGGGCGCTGAAGGGCTCGGCGGCGCCGAGGCCGACCTTCTCCGCTTGCCGGTAGTAGTCGATCGTGTTGGACTTCTGGTTGGTTGCGAGCAGGTCGAGCCTGCCGTCGGCGTCGAGGTCGACGACTCGCACCGCGCGGTCCTTGTTGCTGCCCTCATCGAACGCCCAGACCTCGGCGCGGACCCGTCGCTCACCCCCCGTGGACTGCAGCGACGCGGCGGGCTCGATGGCGGAGTTGATCAGGTCATAGAGAACCATCCTCTTGGAAACACGTTCGATCACCGCGATCGACGCGGCCGCGCGCCCGGGGAGGCGGACGTTCTCGACCTCGCGGAGCGACGGCATCTCGAAGCGGAGTTCGCTGGCAAGCAGGCCGCTCTTGCCGACCCGCCTGGGATCCTGGCGCTGGAGCCACAGGCGAAGGGGTGTCGAGGCCTCGGGGACGACGCCCAGCACGTCCTGCAGGCCGTCGCCGTTGTAGTCCTCGACAAAGAACGCCGCGAACGGGGCGCTGGTCCCGATGCGCGAGGGCTGGCCGATCGTGCCCGTCCGGCTCAGCGGGAAGACCTGGATCCGGTCATCGGCGATGGCGATGATCTCGGGAGCCTCGTCGCCGATCACGTCGGCAATCGCCAGGCCCTGCTGACGGGAGGCGAGCCCCTTGACTTCTCGCTTGGAGACCGTCGTGAACTTCGAGGGGCTCTCCTGGCGCATGACCACCAGTTCGTTGGGGCTGGCGCCGGCGTAGACGATATCGAGTTTGCCGTCACCATCCACATCGAACGAACGGATCGCCTGAACGCGGTGCGCGACGCTGATGTCCTCGCGGTCGTACCAGGGGCTCGGCGGGAGTTCGTTGGCCTTCATGACCCGTTCACGCTCGGCCTCGGTGCGCTCCTTGTCGCGAAGGTAGTAAACCTCGATCCGGCTCTTGCGGTTGTTCACGATGGCAAGATCGGGCCGGCCGTCGCCATTGAAGTCCCCCACCACCATCGGACCGAATCCGTCATCGACGACGATCGTGCGCATCGGATCGAACCCGAAGTAGCGTCCAAGGCCCTCGGCGGGCTGAGCGGCGGCCGAGCCGGCCCCGGTTGCAACAAGCACGGAGCACGCCACAACGCACATCGGACCGTTCCGCATGATCTTCGCCTCCAAATCGGCCGACCCCAAAGCCCCGGGAGTCGCGTCCCGGCTCCTGCTAGACTGTAGCGGCGAGGGCGCGGGGAACGCACCTTTGACGGACAGGAGTTCATCGTGACACGACGGTTACGGGAATGTTCCACGCGGCTGGTCGTGCTCGCCGCGTGCCTTGTTGCCGCGCCCGTCGCGGCGGGCCAGACCGAACCGGCGTCTGGCGGGGGGGCACCGTCGCCGGGTTCGGAGTCGGCGACAGCGGCCCCGCCCAAGGGCGACACGATCGTTCTGACCGACGGCTCGACCCTGGTCGCTCCCATTCTCAAGGAAACCGCGGACGCCCTCTGGATTGATCTTGGATACGAGGTCATCATGGTTCCGCGGGCACGGATCACGCTGATCGACCGGGCGGAGCCCGATCAGACCAAGGCACAGGTGGCCTCTGACGGGCTGTTCCAGACCGCGTCCGACCTTCCTGAGAAGTCGCCGCAGGAGCTGGCCCAGGAGTTCGGCGAGGCGGTGATCATGGTCCAGACTCCGTCTGGGCTGGGGTCTGGCTTCATCATCCAGCGCGATGGGTACGCGATCACCAACGCGCACGTCGTGCAGGGCGAACGCAAGATCAAGTGCACGGTGTACCAGAAGGTCGGCAAGGACTTCCGGCGCAAGCTCGTGGAGGACGTCGAGTTGATCGCGGTGAACAACCACCTCGACATGGCGCTGATCAAGATGAAAGACCCCGAGGGCAAGCCATTTCCCACGGTCTACCTGCAGGGGCGTGAGGATCTGGCGTCGGGGCAGGATGTCTTCGCCATCGGGGCCCCGCTGGGCCTGGAGCGGACGCTCTCCCGTGGGGTGATCTCGACGACGCAGCGGAACTTCGAGGGGATCACGTACATCCAGACGGATACGCAGATCAACCCGGGGAACTCCGGCGGTCCGCTGTTCAACCTCCAGGGCGAGGTCATCGGCGTGACGAACATGAAGATACCCCTCGGGGAGGGGCTGAACTTCGCGATTCCTGTCCGGTACCTGCGGGACTTTATCCGCAACCGGGAAGCGTTTGCCTACGACAAGGACAACCCGAACTCCGGCTACAACTACAACGAGCCGCCGGTCCGGACCAACTTCGATCGTCCGGCGATTCTTGATGACTCCTCGGGCGGGTGATCATCCCGCCGTCCGCGTGCCGGGCCGCTTCCCGGCCTCGACTCGTCACCCGATAGACTGATCGAACCTCCCGTTTGGAGCCGTTATGCACCGTCTCAGCCGCTTCGCCCCCGTTGTCGTTGCTCTTGCCACGGTGCTGGCCGTCGCACGCGGGTTGGTCGCCGAGCCCCCGGCGTGGACCGGCATCGCCGAGTTGGCGCCGAGGTCGACGTTTGTGGTGGTGTCGGTCGAGGACTGGAGCGCCGCGAGGGCCGCGTTCGACCGGTCGTCGCCGGGGCGCCTGTGGGCCGAGCCCGAGTTCAGGACGTTCGTCCATCTGTTCGCCAAGGACACGATCACCGGGATGGCGGACTCCCAGGGCGAGGACTGGCTGGCCGAGAGCCTGAAGGAGGTCGGTATCGACCCGGACGACCTTGCCGAGCCGACGGGCCCGGCGGGGTTCGCCGTGTTCCTGGAGCCGAGCGCCGCGCCCAACGACGGAAAGAAGTCCAAGCTCACTCACGAGGTTCACTTTCTCGGTGTGGCCGAGTTCGGCGACAAGGCCGAGTCCATGGAGCGAGTGGTTGACCAGCTCATCAAGGAATCCGTCAAGAACGGCGCGAAGGAGACTGAAGAGTTCTACGAAGGGAAGGTCATCCGGGTGATCACCCGGACCACCGTCGATAGCGACGCCGCGGCCCCGGACGGCATGAACGACGACGAGGGGTTTGATGCCGATGGCGGGAGCGGGCCGTGGAGCATGGATTCGCTGCGATCGGTCCGTTTCTGCCGTGTGGGCGGGACGCTCTGCCTTGGCACCAGCAAGGCAGCCATGGAATCGACGATCGGCCGGCTGGCGGGCGAGGCGACCCGCGAGGGCCGATCGCTGGCATCATCGCCCCTGTACACGGCGGCCATTGACCAGCACCCCGCCGGGAGCCACGCGATCGCGGCGCTGCTGGTGACCGACGAGGTCCGCACGTCGTTCACCTCGCTGGCGACGTCGGGCTTGCCGCTGCTGGGCGATGAGAACCAGATCCGGGCGGTGCTCGACTCCCTGGGGCTCGGAGCACTCGACTCGGTCAGTCTCGGTCTGCGATTCGACGCGGACCAGGCGGCGGTCGAGCAGACCGTAGGGGTCGCGATTAAGGAGAAGTCGGGCCTCTTTTCGCTGCTCGACGCGGTCGGCACGTTCACCGCTCCCCCCTTTATCGGGCGCGAAGTGGCCTCGCTCCGCAGCGTCGGCGTCAGGTTCGATCGGGTCATCCCCCTTGCTCGTTCGGTTTTCCAGTCGCTCCCCAAGTCGATCCAGCAGGATGGCGCGGGTTACCTGGCGGCGTTTGAAGCATCGGCGGCACCGTTCCTGGGCGCCCTGTCGAACGAGGTCTGCGTCGTGACCCACGTGAAGAGGCCCTACGGCCCGGACAGCGATCGCACGCTCCTCGCGATCAAGACGAAGGATGTGCTGGCGCTGGCGAATCAGCTCAACGCGCTTTCGGCAGGGTTCGGCATGGAGCCCCGGGACTTCCAGGGCGGACAGATCTTTGAAAGTGGCGACGGCGATGGGCCATCGATCGGGCTCGGTCTCGGCTATGCCTTCGTCGGCAGGAGCGAGGACATCGAGAACGCGATGCGACTCGCGTCCGATGCGGCTCTGCCGCGGCTGGCCGATTCCGATCGGTTCAAGGCCGGCGCTTCGCTCCTGCCCGATGGCGCGGTCGTGTACTCCTACGAGAACTTCGCGGAGGCGATAGGATTTGCTTATTGGTCCATCGAGAACGCGGAGACCATCTACAAGGCCCAACTGGCCGAGTGGGGCATGGACGCGGCCTCGATCGACGAGGAAGTGGCCGATTTCCGCGAGCACATGCCGGAATGGCACAAGCACCTGCCGCCGGTGAGGCTCATCCTCGAACACCTCGGTGACAACGTGTCCAGCCTCAGCCCAACGCCCGATGGCTTCCGCGGCCGCTCGCTCATGCTCAAGCCTCAGAAGTAGCGGGAGGCCGTCCGGCGGATCGGGTAGACTGCGTTCCGACGACCCCTCCCGGGAGACGGAACCGTGCCGCGCCCTGTCACCTTGTTTACCGGCCAATGGGCTGATTTACCCCTCGCAACGCTCGCGCCCAAGGCAGCCTTGTGGGGTTACGACGGCCTGGAACTGGCCTGCTGGGGCGACCACTTCGACGTTGGAGCGGCCCTGCGTGACGCGGGGTACGCCCGCCGCCAGCGGGACCTGCTCGCCGGGCATGGCCTGAAGTGCTGGGCGATCTCGAACCATCTCGCGGGGCAGGCCGTCTGCGACCGGATTGATGAGCGCCACAAGGCCATCCTCCCGCCGCATGTGTGGGGCGATGGCGACCCCGAGGGCGTTCGCCGGCGCGCGGCGGAGGAACTCAAGAACACGGCGAGGGCGGCGGCACGACTTGGAGTGGCCGTGGTCAATGGGTTCACCGGCAGCGCCGTGTGGGACAAGCTCTACTTCTTCCCCCCCACTCCACCGGACATGATCGAAGCGGGCTATCGCGACTTTGCCGAGCGATGGGGGCCGATCCTGGACGTGTTCGAACGGGAGGGCGTGCGGTTTGCGCTGGAGGTGCACCCGGGGGAGATCGCGTACGACACGCACACGGCCGTCGCCGCGCTCGCGGCGGTGGGCGGCCACGCGGCGTTCGGGTTCAACTTTGATCCGAGCCACCTCCATTGGCAGTCGGTCTGCCCGGCGAGGTTCATCGACCGGTTCCGCGATCGCATCTTCCACGTCCACATCAAAGATTGCGCTAGGACGCTCGACGGCGATTCGGGCATCCTCGGCTCGCACCTCGGTTTCGGAGACCCGCGTCGAGGGTGGGACTTCCGGTCCCCGGGGCGGGGCCAGGTGAACTTCGAGGAGATCATCCGTTCGCTCAACCGTGCCGCGTACACGGGCCCCTTGAGCGTGGAATGGGAGGACGGCGCGATGGACCGCGAGCACGGCGCGAAGGAGTCATGCGAGTTTGTGCGGAGGCTGGATTTCTCCCCTGCGGGATCGGCGTTCGATGCGGCGTTTGATCGCGGATCGCAAGCGGGTGGGCAGGCATGAGCCACTCGAGCACACCAACCGGAGCCCGCGAGTGACCCCCCCGCTCCGCATCGGCATGGTCGGCGGCGGCAAGGACTCCTTCATCGGCGGTGTCCACCGCATGGCCATGCGACTCGACGACACCGCATCCGTAGTGGCCGGCGCCCTGTCCTCTTCGCCGGAGCGATCGAGGGCCTCCGGCCTTGGAATCGGCCTCGATCCGGATCGGGCGTACGGCTCGTGGCAGGAGATGCTGGATGGTGAACTCTCGCGGGACCCCGCTGATCGCATTGAGGCGGTTTCCATTGTCACGCCCAACAACGCGCACCACGCGCCCGCCACCGCCTTTGCTCGGGCGGGCTTCCATGTCATCGTCGACAAGCCGCTGACGAGCACGCTTGATGATGCAATCGACCTTGTTCGGGTAATCGACCACTCCGGCGTAGTCTGCTGCGTCACGTACAACTACTCCGGGTATCCGATGGTTCGGTTGGCGAGAGAGATGGTCGCCGCGGGCGATCTGGGCGACATCCGCAAGGTGGTTGTCGAGTACCACCAGGGGTGGCTCGCGGCGGATCTGGAGGGCTCCGGGCAGAAGCAGGCCTCGTGGCGCACGGATCCGGCGCGCTCCGGGCGCGGCGGCGCAATCGGTGACATCGGCTCCCACGCCGAGCACCTGGCCCGGTTCATCACAGGGCTCGATATCGAGGCCGTGTCCGCCGACCTCTCCACCTTCGTCGCCAGCCGGCGTCTGGACGACGATGCGAGCGTGCTTCTGCGGTTCGCGGCCCGGGGCGGCGTCGCGGCCCGCGGGGTGCTCACGGCGTCACAGGTGTGCGTGGGCCAGGAGAACGACCTGAGCATCCGCATCTGGGGCACGAGGGCCGGGCTGATGTGGCGGCAGGAAGAGCCCAATCACCTCGTCCTCCGGCCAGACGCCGCGCCGGAACGGGTCTATCGGCGTGGCAACGAGTCCCTCGGTGCGGCGGCAGCGTGGGCATCGCGGCTCCCGGCGGGCCACCCGGAGGCGTTCATCGAAGCGTTTGCGAACCTCTACCGTGCCGCCGCGGGGGAGATCAGGAGCCGCACCACGGGCGGCCGATTGTCGGGACAGGCGAGCATCGAGCGGCAGTTCCCGACAGCTGTGGAGGGCGCCCGGGGCGTCGAGTTCATCGATCGCGTTGTTGAGAGCAGTCAGCGCGGGGGCGGGTGGACGCCGCTGCGGCCGGTGACAGGCGGATGACACGTCGAGATCCATCCATGGCGGGGCTTGTCCGCGGGGAGGCCCTCGTGGTATTCTGCCGTAAGTTCCTGATTTCGTGGGATGTTGCGACCGGAGGCGAGGCGTGGCGACCGGCCTGATTCGCGTGTGCGGCGTGCTTCTCGCCACGGCAGTTCTGGTGGCCACCGGTGGTACGACGGCCGTGGACAACGAGCCCGAGGGCGTGCTCTCGGCGGCCGAGCGTGCGGCGGGATGGGCCCCCTTGTTCAACGGCTCGGACCTCTCAGGATGGACCACGTCCGGGCATGCTGGCGTGTGGGGTGTTGAGGATGGCCAGATTGTGACGCGGCCCGGCGAAGGAGACGGGTGGTGGCTCCGCACAACGCGGCAGTACCGTGATTTCGAACTCAAGCTCGACTTCCAACTTACCCCGGGCGCCAACTCGGGAATCGGCCTGCGCGGTTCCTCCATGGGGGATCCTGCGTTCACCGGGCTTGAGGTGCAGGTTCTCGACTCGGCGGGCGAGGCGCCGAGCATCACGAACTGCGGGGCTGTCTATGACGCGATCGCGCCGACCGCTATGGCGGTCAGGCCCGCGGGAGAATGGAACACCTACCGGATCCACCTTGTCGGTGACACGCTCAACATCTGGCTGAACGGCGAGCAGATTCACAAGGACCAGCGGCTGGACGGCCGCGGCTTTGTCCACAGCCCGGATCACCCGAGCCCGCTTCAGGATCGCCTGACCACGGGATTCATCTCGCTGCAGTGCCACGGCGACGTTGTGCGTTTCCGTAATCTCAAGGTCCTTGATCTCTCTCCCGATCCAGATCCCGGCGACTTCGCGCCGATGTTCAACGGGAAGGATCTCACGGGCTGGCAGGGCAAGGGGAACGCGACGTGGACCGTCGAGGACGGCGTCGTCGTCGGGCAGAACGGGCCCGGGCACCTGTACGGTGACCCGGTCTTCACGGATCTGGAACTGCGTGCCCAGGTGCGGATCAACAGCGGCGGCAACTCGGGGCTGTACTTTCGCGCCGTCCCCCGGGGGGATGAGCCCGATGGCTGGCCGCTCGGGTTCGAGGCGCAGATCGACAACCACGATCCGAAGAACTTTACCGGATGCATCTACGCCAAAGCGTGGCCGGCCACCCGGAGCAGCCCGGTCTCGCGCGACGGCGCGTGGTTCGATCTTCGGGTACGGGCGACAGGCGGCCGAATCCAGACCTGGGTCAACGGCGAACCCATGGCCGATGCGAGCCTGCTCGACTTTGACATCGGCCGCGTCGCGCTCCAGAGCCACCATATGGGAAACAGAGTTGAATGGAAGGACCTCCAGGTGCGGGACCTCTCGGCCGGTTCCCACCCTGCCGGTCGGCAGAGTACACCCCTGCGAGTCTTCTACTGCACCCATTCCGCGGGCTATCGGCACGAGGTGCTCCCGGAGACGCGGCAGATCCTGAACGACCTTGGGCGCAGACTGGATTGGCTGAGCGTGACGGTTTCCGATGACGTTCGTGACCTGACGCCCGAGCGCCTGGCCCAAACTGACGTGGTCATGTTCTATACGACGGGCTCGCTGCCGATGGGGCGGATGCGCGCGATACTGCTCGAATGGGTGGTCGCCGGCGGGGCGCTCGTCGGCGTTCATTCAGCGACGGATACCTTCGCCGATGAGCCGGAGTATGTGCGCACGATCGGCGGCACGTTCGACGGTCACCCGTGGAACGAGCAGGTGACCATGATCGCCCTTGAGCCGGACGACCCGATCGTCAGGCCGTTCCTCCTCACGGGCGGGTCGCGCGGCGGCGTCTCCCTGAGCCGCACGTTCACCATCGCGGACGAGATCTACCAGTTCAAGTCGCTCACCAACGATCGCCGCGTGCTGATCGCGCTCGACCCCGCGACGCCCGGAGCGGAGCCGGGCCGTGAGTACCCGA
Source organism: Phycisphaeraceae bacterium (assembly GCA_019636655.1). Taxonomy (NCBI): domain Bacteria; kingdom Pseudomonadati; phylum Planctomycetota; class Phycisphaerae; order Phycisphaerales; family Phycisphaeraceae; species Phycisphaeraceae bacterium. The sequence continues at coordinate 870,253 of JAHBXB010000001.1, forward strand.
TCGCGTGGACGCGGGAGGTTGGTCGCGGCAGGGTCTTCTACACCGCCCTTGGGCACCGGCCCGAGGCCTGGCGTGATGATCGCTTCATGCAGCACCTGCTCGCCGGCCTCCGGTGGGCTGGCGGTCTCGATCCATCTCATGCCGGCGGAGCTCCCCCGAAGCCACAGGAACATCGATGAACAGACCGAACCCCGGCCGCCGCCAAGCCGCCGCGACCGTTCGCCGTCCGCGAGGAGCGGCGGCCCTCTCCGCCGTCCTGATCGTTGCCGCCGGCGCGGCACTTGTTGCGGTCGCGTCGCACGCCGCACGCTCGGCCGCCCTCGCTCCCGCCGCGGCCGAGTCGCTGCCGCCGGGCTGGTACGGCAGGTTCAGTGCCCTCGACGCCAAGGGAACGCCCGGAGAACCGGTCGCGGCATTCTCCCCGGTGCCCGCGTTCGCGCTGGAGGCCGGCGATTCGGTCCACCCGTTGCTCCCTGCGTCAGGGTTCGAGGCGACGTTTGATGCGCAAGTCAACGTCCCCGACTCGGGGCGGTATCGCTTCGGCGCCGAGTTGGATGGGTGCCGCGTCGAGATTCGGCTCTTTGGCAACGCGCTGAAAGACCAGGTTGTCGCGAGCACCAGCCGTCCGAGCACGGGGTCGGCGCCGTCGCTGCTCACGCCATGGCTCACGCTCAAGCCCGGGCCGCTCAATGTTCAATACACCATCACACGGTCGGGATCCGGCCAGGCCCGGTTCCGCGCCGTGTGGGAGATGCAGCGGGCGGGGCTGAAGGGATTCGGCCTCGAGCCGATCCCTGCCTTGGTGACCGCGGTCTCTCCCTATGGCGAGAAGGAGACCGCCGCCGCGTTCGTGCGGCAGCACGGCGAGGTCCTGCTCGACACGCTTGGATGCCTCAACTGCCACGGTGATGGCGGCGGGTTCAAGGGCCCCGACCTCGCCGGAGTCGGCTCTCGACTCGGCCCGTCCTGGCTCGGCGAGTGGGTGCTCTCGCCTCAGCACGTCAAGCCCGGATCTGGAATGCCGGCCGTGCTCGGCGATACGGCGAAGGACAAGGCCGATGCCGCGGCGATCACGCAGTTCCTGCTCGGACTGGGGCGTGTGGGTGAGCCTGTAGCGGAGAGCGTTGCCACCGAGCCACAGACGGTCACACAAGGACGCGATCTGTACCTGTCCATCGGGTGCGTGGCGTGCCATGGCGCCGCAAACAAGTCGGGCGCCGAGGCCCCGGCGCCCTTCGGGGCGTTGAAGGGGAAGTGGCGCCCATCGTCCTTGGCCGAGTTTCTTGTTGACCCCGCGAAGACCCGCCCGCACGGGCGCATGCCCGGGATGAACCTCACCAAGGCCGAGGCGGACCTGCTGGCAACGTACCTGATCACAGAGTGGGGCGCCCCCGCGGCGGACTCGGTTGCATTCGATCCGTCGCTCGCCGAAACGGGCAAGGCTGCGTTTGCGGCCCGCGGCTGCGCCGCCTGCCACGAGGCGCCGGACGCGGCCACGGGAAGACCGATCACGCGAGCGGACACGTCCCGCCCGCTGACGTCGCTCCGGCCTGGCAAGGGCTGCCTCGATCCCGCCGATCACGCTTCGCCGCGCTACACGCTCTCCGCTGGCGACAGGACGGCAATGGAGGCAGCGATCGACGCCCGCCAGAAGCACGCGAACGGCGCGGGGCTCGCCGGATCGCCCGCGTTTGATGCGCTGCACCGGTTAGCGGCCCTCAACTGCTCCGCCTGCCACGAGTACAACGAGACAGGCGGTGTGGCCGAGCCGTACCGTGCTTCCTTCACCACGCTGACCGAGGCGGACCTTGGCGATGAAGGCCGCATCCCGCCCCGGCTCACCGGAGTTGGCGGCAAGTTGAACACCGTGTGGATGAAGGCCGTCCTGCACGACGCGGGGAGGGCAAGACCGTACATGGCCGCCCGGATGCCGCAGTTCCCACGGGCATCGCTCGGCGATCTGGCGGAGGAGCTCTCGAGCGTGGACGGCGTCTTCGCCGATTCGGCGCCGACAGAACCGGCCTCCTCCCAGGAACTGATCCGCTCGGGCGTCCTGCTTGCGGGGGAGACCGGGCTCAACTGCATCTCGTGCCACGTCTTCGGAGACTCGCCCTCAACAGGCACGCCTGGTCCATCGATCACCGCGTTCGCCGAGCGGCTCCGCTACGACTGGTTCAGCCGCTACATGAAGGACCCCGGGCGCGTGAAGCAGGGCACCCGGATGACCAACTTCTTCCAGACTGGTCAGAGCACGATCACCGAGGTCTACGGCGGCAACACCCAGCAGCAGATCGACGCACTCTGGTCGTACTTCAACCTCTCCGATTTCATGCCCCCGCCGCAGGGGATCGAGCAGGCCCAGGGGTTCAAGCTCCGCGTCGGCGACCGCCCCAAGGTCGTCCGCACATTCCTCAAACGCGCCGGCAGCCGCGGAATAGCGGTCGGCTACCCGGTTGAGCGGGGTGGCATTCACTTCGCGTTCGATGCCGGCGCCGTGAGACTCGTCGAGGCGTGGGAGGGCGATTTCCTCGATGCCTCCGGCGCCTGGGCGGGCCGCGGCGGAACGGTGGCGGGCGGCCAGGGATCGCGTGTGTGGACCGCTCCGGCGGGTCCTCCGATTCTCATCGACGCGGGGCCGAACGGCGGTGACGAGGCCGGGACAACGGCCGGCTACCACTTCCGCGGCTATTCGTTCGACGACCGGGGAACGCCGACGTTCGAGTACGACATCGACTGGAAACCCGGCGAGCCCCCGGTACACGTTCGCGAGACCTTTGAGCCGATGGTGACCGCGGGGAAGGCCGAGAATGCGGCCACGATTCGCCGGCACTTCGAACTCTCGGGCCTCCCGACGGGTACGAACGGAACGCCCACGATCTGGTTGAACCCGGGCCCCGAGGCTGTGTGTACCGCATCCGAGCCCGGGCTGGCGAAGGTCGCCGGTCCCGACGGCGCCGCGTGGTTCTCTATCACCCCCGGTGCATCTCTGCAGGGTCGCCCTATGACGGTCACGATGGAAGTCACACCATGAATCGCACAACGCTTCAGGCTGCCACGGTGATCGGAGGAGTGCTTGTTCTCGCTGTCGCTTCCGTCGGGCAGGTGAGAATCTCCGGCATCGAGTACGAGAAGAAGGCGGACCGGGCGCAGACCGAAGCGGCGTTCATGGCGCGGGCGTCCGGGACCGGCGACATCACGTGGGGTCGCTACTGGCTGCTCACACCGTTCCCGGGAGCCGAGAAGAACACGCTCGGAAAGTCGCTGCCGCCCGAGCGGGACCTGTCGAACATGGCGGTCAATGGCACGGGACCCGACCTCAAGGCACACTACAAGGGCAAGGGCGGCGCCGAGGTCTCCTGGCGGGAACTGAGCGACGCCGAGGGCCCGGACAACGCGCCGATTGAACTCCGCGTGAACAATAGCAACTCGATCGACACCAACGCGACATGCTACCTCTACCGCCGCATCACCGCGGCCAAGCCGGCATCGATCGAAGTGACGATGGGGTCGGACGACGGCCTGCGCTGCTGGCTGAACGGGGCGCTGCTGGTCGATGCCGACGTCCCGCGCGGACTCGACCCGACCGACCACAAGGTGCGGCTCGACCTCAAAGAGGGGGTCAACCACCTGTTCGCCAAGGTTTCCCAGGGCGGGGGCTCCTGGCAGTACCAGCTCAACAACAGAGTGAGCCTTGATTCCGCCGCGGACGCCGCGCTGCAGTGGCAGCTCAACCAGGATTTCCCGACCCCGGAACAGGAGTTCTACAAGGTCACGACGGTGCCGATCCCGGACACGATGGTGCTGGAGGTCGGCGGGCTTGACGTGCTGCCGGACGGCAGGGCCGTGGTCTCCACCCGGCGCGGCGACGTGCTGATCGTCTCGAACTTCGCCGATCAGCCGCCCATCAATGCGACGTTCAAGCCCTTTGCGACCGGCCTGCACGAGGCGCTCGGGCTGGCGGTGCGGGAGGAGAAGAGTGCCGGCAAATCCGGCTTTGCCGTCTACTGCGTGCAGCGCGGCGAGCTAACTCGCCTTGTCGATCTCGACGGTGACGACCGAGCCGACCGCTACGAGACATTCTGCGACGCATGGGGCCTCTCGGGCAACTACCACGAGTTCGCGTTCGGGCCCAAGTTCGACCGCGAGGGCAACGCGTGGGTAACGCTGAACGTCGGGTTCTGCGGCTCGCTCGGCAAGGCGATCGCCCCCTACCGCGGCTGGGCCGTGAAGATCTCGCCCGAAGGCCGGATGATCCCGGTGTGTGACGGCCTCCGCTCGCCCAACGGGATCGGGATGTGGATGGACGGGAGCATGTTCTACGCCGACAACCAGGGGGACTACGTCGGCACCAACCGGATCAGCCTCCTGGCGCCGGGCATCTACGCCGGGCACCCGGCGGGGCTCGTATGGCGCGAGGGATGGAGCGAGGGGGACGCGCCGCCGGCGCGAGAGAAGGCCACGATCTGGTTCCCGTACCGGAAAATGGGCCAGTCCACCGCGGACTTCCTGGTGGACTCCACCGGCGGCCGCTTCGGCCCCTTCTCCGACCAGGTCTTCGTGGGCGACCAGACGAACGCCACGGTGATGCGGGTGGACATCGAGAAGGTCGACGGCGTCTACCAGGGAGCGTGTTTTCCCTTCTTCTCCGGGCTTGATTGCGGCGTCAACAGGCTCTGCTTCGCCAAGGACGGGGCCATGCTCATCGGTGAAACGGACCGCGGCTGGGCGTCGGTCGGCCGCCGCCGATTCGGGATCCAGCGGCTGGAGTGGACGGGCAAGGTCCCCTTCGAGCCTCTCACCATGCGGGCGGCGCCCGATGGATTTGTCCTGACCTTCACTCACGACGTCGACCCGAAGACCGCCGGCGATCCCGGCTCCTACAGCATGAGTTCGTACACGTACGAGTACCACGCCGACTACGGCTCGCCGGAGATCGATCACAAGACACCGACGATCACTCGCGCCACGGTGACCTCGCCGCGGACCGTCCGCTTGACAGTCGATGGTCTGCGGGACGGTGGCGAGGGGTACGTGCACGAGTTGAGCATGCCAGGAGTTACCAACAAGGAAGGACGTGGTCTGCTGCATACCGAGGCGTATTACACGCTGCAGCGGCTGCCCGCGGCCTCGACGCCCTAATTCATCTCCGGTCCGTGGTGCTTGCAACTCAGCACGTGGCTATAGATCAGTCCGACTGGCCGCGCCAAGCGCGGAGGTCACCACTGGAGATCGAACATGTCGAAGCGACTTGAAGGCAAGGTTGCGGTCGTGACCGGGGCATCAAAGGGCATCGGCGCCGAGATCGCGCGGCACATGGGCCGCGAGGGGGCCGCGGTCATCGTCAACTATGCATCGAGCAAGGAGGGAGCCGACCGAGTGGTCGCGGACATCGTCAAGGGCGGCGGCCGCGCCGTGGCGGTGAAGGCCAATGTCGCCGATCCGGCCGACATCGAGCGACTCTTCGCGGAGACCCGGAAGGCGTTCGGGCGGCTGGACGTGCTGGTCAACAACGCGGGCGTGTACGAGTTCCTCCCGCTTGAGGACGTGACGCCCGAGCACTTCCACCGGATGTACGACCTGAACGTCTTGGGGCTCGTCCTGACCACCCAACACGCCGTCAAGCACTTCGGCCCCGAGGGCGGGAGCATCGTGAACATCAGTTCGGTCGCCTCCACCGCGGCGCCGGCGACGGGCTCGCTGTACAGCGGGACCAAGGCCGCCGTGGACGCGATCACGAAGTCGCTGGCCAAGGAACTCGGGCCCCGGAAGATCCGCGTGAATGCCGTCAATCCGGGAATGGTCGAGACCGAGGGAACGCACACTACAGGAATCACCTCGAGCGACTTCCGCACGCAGATCGAGGCAATGACCCCGCTCGGCCGGATCGGTCAGCCCGCCGACATCTCACCCGCGGTCATCTTCTTCGCCTCATCGGACTCCGGGTGGTTGACGGGCGAGACGCTGTTCATCGCCGGCGGCTACCGATAGGCGTTGCGGCGCTCGGCGTGCACACACGGGTTATCTCGCGGACGGCACGCCGAGCGTTTCCCGATACACCTGGTCAAGGTCAAGGAGGGCCTTCTCGCAGTCGCCGGCGAATGAACTCCCGTGCATGGTCGCCAGGACACGGGGCTTGAGCGCTGCGAGGCCCTCCAGGAGCGGCCGGGTGTTACGCGTGTACGGTGTATAGTCCATCAACGGCCCCTGCTGGAAGTCGACGATCGCCTGGCGAGCGCGGCCGAGGATGTCCGACTCGGTCAGGGCCTCTACGTCGCCGTTGTGGGTGAACAGGTCGGAACAGAAGAGGATCCGCTGCGTCTCTTCGAAGAGCACGCCGGCGTCCCAGCCGTGCGGCAGGTGCGGCGTCGGGCGGTAGCGGAAGCTCAGGGCGCCGGTGCTGAACGATTCCTCGGCGTTCAGGGCTCTGGGCGGGCGGTCGGCGAAGTCGGTCAGGTTCACGAGCGAACCGACGACCCCCGAGACCGCCTGAGCGCGGGGGGCGACCCTGAGCCAGTCGTTGAGCGACCCGCACTCGTCCACCTCGAAATGGCTGAAGCCGATCCAGCGGAGCGTGGCCGGATCGATGACCCGCTTCACCGCCTCCAGCACCTCGGGGAACATGCGCCGCATGCCGGTGTGGTAGAGCAGCGGCTCATCGTCAACCACCAGGAAGTGGTTGAACTGCAGGTTGATCTCCGGCCAGAGGATGCTGATGCGATGAACGTTGGACGATATCTCGGTGATCACGGCCATGTGGACTCCTCGACTCGGCCGACATCAGGATGGTTGAGCCAGCACCCGGAACGGTAGGCCTCGCCGTGCCCAGATCGGGTGGCATATGAAGCCAACGTGTCCTACGCAGGCTGAGCGAGCACCGCATCGAGCTGCTGGTACCCGGCCTCCATCCCCTCATCCATGCCGGAAGCGAGGGCGCTGTCGCGGGCGTCCTTTGAGTCGTATGTCTGCGTGATGCGCATCATGGTGACCCCGCCCCCACTCACCTCCGCAAACTCGTGCGTCTCTACCAGCCTGCCGATTGTCTCGCCGGAGGCCAGCACCATCTCTTCGGTGTGCACGATCCGCTCGTGCGGGGCCACCTCGGTGAAGACCCCCCGGAGCGTCATGACCGGATCAGTGTCAGTGCTCTTCCACAACAGCCTCAGCGTGCCGCCCACACGGGCCTCGACCTCGCAGACCGTCAACGTCCACCCCGGGGGAGGCAGCATCCAGCGGCGCATCCGATCCGGTGTGAACATGGCCTCCCACACGAGCCGGCGCGGGGCGTTGAACGTACGGGTCAGGACAATGGTGGTGTCGGTCGGCGTGGAGACGTGCAGGCCCTGTGGAGTGCTCGGGTGCATAAGCCGGTCCTTGTCATGGCACGGAGGTGCGGGGGGGAGGGGGTCAGCGGCGGCGGGAGCGGGATTGCTCCTCAGACTTCATCTCATCCAGCAGCCCATCAAGGGCTTGAAAGCGAGCCTCCCAGTTCCGGCGGAACTGCTCGGTCCAGATCATCGCATCTCGGAGCGGCTCCGCACGCAGGCGGCACAGGTGCTGCCGCCCTGCGACGCGGCGGCGCACAAGCCGGGCCCGCTCCAGCACACGCACGTGCTTGGTCGCGGCGGGAAAGGTCATCCTCAGGGGCGAGGCGAGCTCGGTGAGGTTTCGCTCCCCGCCCCCACCACCGGCGAGCTGCCGGATGATCGCGCGCCGGGCCGGGTGGGCCAGGGCGTGGAAAACGAGGTCGAGCCTGGGAGACCGATCTGATACCATATGGATTACTATACCAAGTGGTATGACGACGTCTACCCCCCTCTTCTCCCCACAACCCACCTTCGTGCCGGATTGATCTGGCGTCGAGCTCACGCAGTGTGGAAGGGGCTGTCGCTGAACCGCGGCCGACTTTGCTCTCCAGGGATGGAGGTACCGAAGGAAGGGCTTCCTTCCTCTGGCATTAGTGCTCTCTCCCCCGCTCGATCCTCCCTCGTAATTGCTTTGTGCTTCTGTCGTTCTCACCATACACTTGTTCGTCACAACCCCTATCATGAAGAGCACAGCCACCACCGTTGCGGCATACCTGGATTCGCTCCCGCCTGATCGCCGGGAGGCGCTTCTGGCGGTGCGCCGGGTGATCCTCGACAACCTCGACGACGACCTCCAGGAGTGCGTGCGGTACGGTGTGATCGGCTATTGCGTGCCGCACCGCATCTACCCGCCCGGCCACCACACCCGCCCGGAACTCCCGCTGATGTACATGGGCCTGTCGTCGCAGAAGAACGACATGGTTGTCTACGTGCTGTTCCTGCTCCACAACACGCCTATGCGGGAGTGGTTCGACAAGGCGTGGAAGAAGGCAGGGGTGGGGAAGAAGCTCCACTTGGAGGTGAGCGGAGCCGGGTGCTGCCTGCGGTTCAAGAAAGTCAAAGACCTCTCGCTCGACGTAATCGGCGAAGCGATGCGCCACATGCCCGTGAAGAAATACCTTGAGGACCACGCCGCCATGCTGACGCGGCTGCGGCGGAAGCCGTCCGCAAAGGGCAAAAAGACGGGGGCCGGAAGGGCCGCGAAGGCGAAGAAATCAAGGTGAGAGGATTGCACTTCGAAGAGTCATCTCACCATCGCTTCGCGATGTGCCGGACCGATGACGTCCGGCGCCGCTCTGCTTTGCAATCAGGGTGGTAGTACGCCAAGAGAGTTCTTTCTGACGGACTGAGGGCATGGAAGCCTGAAATCCGCGCTTTGCTCGCCCGAGACGCCTCGAAGACTGCGTGAAAGAACACAGCATGAAGCGTGGTCACCGCTGAACGGCTACAACACGAAAACCGATATGATCATAACCTCGTTCAGGTTCGTAACGCAACCGAAGCGCCGAGCGGCAGAACATGCCGTCATCGTTCCAGGCGCCGCCGCGGCGCACACGGGAGAAGGTGCCGTCACGGTTCTTCGTGGCTGTCGCTTTCGCGTCATACAGGTCCGGGTCGGCTCCACCAGGAAGCTTGGTGTGATACCAGTCGCGGCACCACTCGAACGTGTTGCCGTGCATGTCGCAAAGCCCCCACGGATTGGCGGGGTATTGGCCGACTCTCGCAGCCTTGCCCAGCGACGGCCCACGCTCGGCGCCGTTATATGGCTTGCCCTTGAAGTTCGCCTGCTTGTTGCTCAACGAGTTGCCAAACGCGGTGGCCGTCGTCGTGCCCGCCCGGCAGGCGTATTCCCACTGCGCTTCGGTCGGCAGACGAAACTCCCACTCGCTTGGCAGATCTCCTGACTTGTGCCCAAGATCGGTGAGTTTCTGACAGAACGCCCCCGCCTCCGCAAAGTTGACATTCCCCACGGGAAGGTTGTCGTCCTCCGGCAGTTCTGCCGTGAACCTGCCCGGCAGCTTGCCGACGATGTGTTTCCACTGACCTTGCGTCGTCTCGCATTTCGCAGTCCAGAACCCTTTGCTGAGCGTGACCTCGACATGATCCTCGTCGGAGCGCCGTTCCGGTTCGCTTGCGGGACTCCCCATCATGAACTTGCCGGGAGGACACCAGCACAGTTTGATTCCCGCAATCTCGCGCTGGTCTCCTGCCGTTGCGCCGTGGAAGGACGAAGAAATCGCCTCTTTGGGCGAATCGTCAGCCACTGCCACCGTCTCCGCAGGTTGACATCCAACAGCACTACAAACAAGCGGGACAAAGAACCAACCTCGTCTTGAGAGACCCATGACGATACCTCCGAACCAAGGGTATCGGGTAACATTTCTCATGGGCAACACCCCTGACGGCTCGCGCGCCGCTCGCAACTCCAGAGCGTTTCTGGGGTGTTTGATGGATTATCTCATTGCGATTACGCGGATCTCGAGCCTGAGTGTCGGAGAAAGCAGTGACACAGACTATTTACGGGTGGTATGCGCGCCCGGTGCTCTTTGTTGCCGACTTGAACCGCTCGCTTCATTTCTACGTCGACATGCTTGGCTTCTGGAAGAAATGGCATGAAGACGACGGCGAAGGCGCTGTCTGTCAGGTCAATCGCGGGGATTGCGAGATCATACTCTGCCAGGATGGCGCACGCAGAGACAAATCGCGTTTCTTTGTCGAGCTGAATGTAGACGAACTCGCAGAACTTCGCCGACTTCTCGTTGAGCGTTCCGTTCCCAGCAAGCAGACCTGGTGGGGGTACGACTCGATCCAGATCGACGATCCCGATGGCAACGAATGGCTCTTTCCGATCGAGGGGAATAGCCCTGCAAAAAACGTCTGAGCAACCGTCGGAGGTGATCGCCAAGATCCGCGTGAGCCGCTGTGTCCTTGTTCGCGACATTCCCTATCGAGCAGCAGATGGCCGGCTCAAGCACAAACCCTGGTGTTCCTAAAAAAGAACTCGCCCGCTGATCGAAGGTCTTTCTCGAAAGTCAATCAGGGTGACAGTACGCCGGCTGAACTCTTCTTGGTGAGCGTTAGGGCCTTGGAGCCGGCGAATCACCAATAGATCGGTCAGGTGCGTGAGAACTCTACCTGAGCGATACGATCGAAGCGATCGCGAACACGGAGAAGCCCCATGCCAAACGCCTTTGGTCCGGTTCTGCTCGGTGCAGTCATGGGATGGATGCTCTACTACTTTGTCCGAATGTACCGGATCTTCAGCCCAAAGACGCTTGCCGCAACGTTGGTCGCATTTGGAGGTGGTCCTGCAATTGAAGCTTTGTCGTCGCTGCTCAAGGCCTCATCATCCTCGGAAAGCGGTTATGCGCTCTGGTATGCAGTCGGTGTGGGCGCTGGCTTTTTCTCATACGCAACTTGGGCGGGTGTGATCACCTTGCTCTATGTCTTCGGGCGCATTCCGAGTTTTCCAAAGTTCCGTATCGCGATTGCATGTGGCGCGGGCCTCGATGACGAGCTTCGCCAAGTTGAAGGAATAATGGAACTCGAAGACCTCCTCGGTCGCTGGGCCAAGGGAGAAGAAAGCGACGATTCGATCAAGCGCCAACTTCCTGCGATCACGCTGACCCAACGAGAATACTGGAAATTGCGGCGGTCAAGAGATCGTCTGGATTGCGATAAGGCAATTCTTGATCGTTTCGAAACAGAGGGCCTAGCTTCGCTGCTCCCGCTCAAGGCGACGTAGGTAACTACCCACTGGTTTCCACCAGGACAAATGAGTACGCCCCGAGTCATGGACTCGCGAACGCTCAAATCGTCAATCAGGGTGAGAGGATTTGAACCTCCGGCCTTCTGGACCCAAACCAGACGCTCTACCAAACTGAGCTACACCCTGGGATCGAGAGAGTGTACGCCCGTGCCACGAGGTCGGGGAGAGCGGGCGGGGGGAACCGGATTTGCGCCGGGGCCGGGAGCCTCGCCGCGGTGCCCCCGCGCGAGAGGAGCCGGGGGGCGCGGGGGCGGATTACATCGGGACTTCCTTGAGCAGCAGGATCCGCGGCTTGTCGGCGCGGGACCGGACGTTCGAGCGGTCGACGACCATCACGTAGCGGCGCTGGATGCTGGGCACCATCGGCTCGTTGTCGGAGAGGCCCTCGACGTCCGACGGCAGGTAGCCCTGGATCACGAACCAGCAGACAAAGACGTCGCTGCGCACCGTGAGCGTGTTGAGCACGGCGTTGGCGATGGTGAGTTTCTCTTCGTAGTCGTCCGCGATGGCGTTGGGGGCGCGGGTGGCCGGGAGGGAGGCGCCGACCGGGTAGGTCGTGCTGTCCAGGCCGTTGAGCAGGTTGGTCGTGGGCGGGGTGCCCGGGTTCGTGGGGGGATCGAACGCAGAGAAGGTCAGGAAGTCGCGGGAGAAGCGGTCGATGGAGACGTCCCTGAACTCCCGCGGCGTGTTTGGCGTGCCCGCGGCGCCGCCCTGGGGGGCGTACCGCATCGTGGCGCAGAGGATCTCGCCCGGGGTGACGAAGCCGCGGTCCTCGCGGAGGCCGGGCAGGTCGTTCTGGACCTGGCGGACGTTGCGCACGCCGCCGGGCGGGATGGTGACGCTGCCGGGGGCAGCGGTGTAGTTGGTGGCGAAGTCGATGAGCAACTCGCTGTTCGCCGCGGTTGTCGGCCGGGTCCAGACCTTGGAGAGGTCTCGGTAGGCCATCAGCGTCGCGGCAACGTCGTACACTTCGGTTGCAGGATCGTACAGCGGCTGGTTGAGGACGCCCGGCGAATAGCCCGGGACTTCCCACATCGGCTGCATCAAGTTGGTGTTGATGGTCGTCCAGGAGTCCTTGAGGGGCGCAACGAGCGGCAGGGACCGCAGGACGAAGAGCGGCGCGGTGTTGACGTTGATGGTGCCGTTGATGCGGGAACCCAGAGCACCGTAGTCGAGGCCGTTGAACTGCTCGACCACGCTCAGAGCCGCGGGGATGCCGGGGACGCGGGGGATATCCAGGTCCGGACGAGCAAGGTCGATGTCGGGCATGCCCGAGCCACCGAGCTGGACCTGACCGTCGCCGTTGTAGAACGGCACGAAGGCATTGAGGCGCAACTGACCGCGATCGGCGATGTACAGGCCGAAGCGGTCGTAGTTGGCCAGGAAGTTGGCATCAACCCCCGGCTGGCTCGGCGTGCCGGCACCCGAGGCCGCGGGCGTGTCGTAATCCAGACCAAGGGCGAGGGCCTCGCTGGTGGCGTGCCACTGGCGATTGATGGCCGCGATGTCGGTGAAGGCGGGGAACGTCGGCGTGGCGTTGGCATCGGGCTCCCACCAGGGGCCGATGATCATCGGGAGCAGCGTCTCGCCGACGCGGATCGTGGAGTACTGGACGCCGGTGTCGGTGTCGGTGAAGCCGTTGCGGAGGAAGACCTGCGGGTACATCTCGCTCCACTGCCGGCGGGGGTTGGCCTGCGGGTCGAAGGGGACACCGGGAGCGGGAAGCGGCTCGCCGCCGGAGGCACTGCGGTTGCCACTGGGGGGCATGTCGGTGTTGAGGCCGATGGAGACGGGCGCGGTCGTCACGGCCGTCTGGTTTTCCGGTCGGGTCCTGATTGAGGGCTTGATGATCTCGGTTTGATTAGCCAAGGCCTTGGCGATGGTCTCATCGCCATCTGTGCCGGTGCCAAAGTGGCGCTGATAGTCAATGGTGTTGGGATTGTCGATCGACTTGGTCGCGAGGTTCAGGCTTCCCCAGAGCGTGCCGCCGCCGGTCTGGTCGCGGGCTTCGAGGCAGTAGGCGGGGATGGCGCCCAGTGGGATCGTGGGCGTGGCGCCGGCACGGGGGTCCCGGGGCCGGCGGATGCTGCCCCACATCGTGATAGCGATGCCGGTGTTCTGATCGATATCACCCGAGCTCGCGCCGGGAAGTCGCGGATCCACACCAGCGACGGCGTTGGTGACAGTGACGAACGTCTGTGACTGATCGAACCGCTGATCCAGGGCCGGGCGCGTGACGTTAGCCGGCGAGGGATCGCGCAGCCGGTCGGCGAGCATCAGGTTCTGCATCGTCGTAGCGCCGCCGCCATCGAGTTTGCGCCAGAGGAGCACAGCCTTGTTGCGCGCCGAGCCGTTGACCGGGTCACTGCTCAGAATGTCCTGGACGTCGGTCGCGGGCACAGGCGTCTGGGTCAATGTCGTGCGGTTCGTCAGTTCGATCACCTTGTCGCCGCCGGCGGAGGTGCCCAACTGGCGGTCGCGCCAGGCGGTGAAGTCCGGTGTGGTGCCACTGACGCCAGCCATGGCGCGGCGGACTCGGGAATCGAGGACGCCGACGTCGCCGGGGTTGGTGGCGTAGAGGATGGCCGTCTTTCCCGGGCTGAGGATCGTGCCCCCCGTTGCGGCGGTGGGGACCGACCACATGCTGTCACCGAACTGCACGATGTAGTCGCTCAGGTCGACCGCGTAGCCAAAGGGGTTGTGGACCTGGAACGCGACCATCTGGAAGATGAAGTCCGGGTTCCCGGCGCTGACCTTGGTCCCGATGGTGACCTCGCCCCTGCCAATATCGTCTGCGGGGTCAACCTGACCGGGAACGGCCCCATTGTCGGTCCACGACCAGTTCTCTTCCAACTCGAAGTTGGCCACTGCCGCCGGCGCAGTGTCGCAGTAGACGATGTACGATGCGACCTGTGTCAGGAACGGCTGGGCCTCCATCCCGAAGACGCGGATCGAAGGAGGCTGCGTCGCGGGGTTCGGGTTCAGCTTGAGCCGCCCACGTTCGATGCCATCAAGATCCAGAGTCAAGCGGCTCGCTGGACCACCCGTGGCGGTGGCGCCACCGGAGTACAAGAGCAGGTCTGCCGTGGTCGGTTGCTCGGCGCTGTACAGGTCGGGGGCGGTAGGCGCGCCGGGGTCCTTGAGGTCGAACGCATCGATCAGGTTCACGGTCTGGAACCCGGCGCAGCGGAGAGCGAGTTCCGGGCCGCGCCAGCCGTAGAAGAGGCTCTGTCGCTTCACAAACTCAGGGTCGGTGCGGTTCCAGGCAAAGTTATCGTTGGAGTCACGCAGCAGGGCATCGGAATAGGCGCGGAAGAGAAGGTTGACATTCGCAGCGTTCACCGCGCGGAGGGCTTCTGGCAGGTTCACCCGCAGGTCCTGGACGCCCAGCGGCGTATCGATCGACTCATTCGCGCCGAGCAGGCGGGACCGGATCGGCGCGGCGCCGGACTCGGGGGTGATCAGCCCCCGGACATCCGCGGCGACCTGCCTCATGGCGCTGTCGCTGGGGAGACCGCGGTCGAGGTTCTGGCTCTCGGCGGCGATGTTCTCGATGCGGTTCTCGCGCTCGTACTCGGTGGGCCGGGGGCTGCGGAGCGGGTCGTAAGCCTGGAACCCATCGGCGCGGCCGGCGGTGATCTGCTCGAGGCGGGAGAGGGTGCCGGGGTCGTTGCTGCCGCGGAAGGTGAAGAGTTCGAGGGCGTCGCCAAGGTCGGCGCCGAAGCCATACTGGACGGATCCGCCCGCCGCGGGGTCGTAGCGCCCGCCCGCGGGGTTGGCGCCGAACTGGCGGTATTGCCGCCCTCGCTCGGCGGGCTTGAGCATCTTGTAGCCAACGGGCGTGTAGACCACATCCGAGAGGGGAGGCAGGCCATGTTCCAGCGACTCCCAGAGGGCGGTAAAGGCCGCGAGACCCACAGCGTCGGCCTGGGCCGGGTCGTAGCGGTTGTAGTTACCGACTGGCTGGGGAATGATCCCGGTGGGATAGTTGGGGATCAGGTCGTACGCGAAGTTGAACGCATCGGTGGCGTCGGCGAGTCGGAGCAGACGCTCGACATCGACATCGGATGGGTAAAGACCGGCCGGGTAGTGCTCATCCGGCCGCGAATCCTGGCCGGGGTTGCTGAACTGCAGGGCGGTGTTGATGTTCACCATGCTCGAGGCATCAATGATCCTCGCGGCGATGAAGAGCCTCGCGGGGCCCTGGTTCTGCAGGATCGGGAGCCCCGCCGGGAGGTTGCCCACACCGCCGTTGGTGACCAGTTCGAACCAGCGGGAATCGAAGAAGCCGTCGCCATCGGTATCGGCGTACTGGTAGGGCAGGTAGTAGAGGCTGCCGGGGCCCTTGGTCGCGAGGTCAATGCCGGCACCGGGAACTCGCGGAAGCTGGTTCGCCGGGCGGAAGAGCCATCGCTGGTAGTCCGTCCAGTGGGCGGGCACGTTGAGGTCGGCGCGGTTGCCGGCGCCGAAGACCGCCGGAAGGGGTTGGCGGTTGCTGACGAGGGTTTCCGTGATCCGTCCGGCCGCGTCGAAGAGCGTGAGGCCCCAACCGGTGCCGGCGGAGCGCATCGCCGGATCCGCCGCGCCCGGGTTCGGGGGCGTGATGCCGGACGAGGCGTGGAAGTTCCCGTTGGGGTTTTCCTCCGTCGGGCGGAGGGTGCCGATGTTGGCGAATCCGCCGTCGGGCGAGATGTTCGTGATGGTCAGGTCGTGGAAGTCGCGGTAGGCATCGGTGGCGCTGGCCGGGCCGTCGATCGAGTACGGGAGCGTGGTGGAAAGCCAGGGGTCGTAGCCTTCGCCGGCCGCGTTGAAGGGCGTGGCCCAATCGGCGTTCCCCGTTTGCGGGACCTTGCGTACGACGACCTGATGGCCTCGCTTGTCGATGGTGTCGCGCAGGGTGCTCAAGGTGGCGGGGAGGCCGGCGGAGGAGGCCACGCCAATGGCGGGGCGGGTCTGCGCGGTTCCGGGGATGTCCCATGACTCGCGCACCCGGCGCGGCGTCGCGAGGTCCGCCGGTGAGTTGCCGGAGATGAGCCGCTTCTCGACGGCCGGGACGAAGAGGTCGTCGCGGAGGACCGAGTTGATATAGGCGACGATGGCGTCGCGCTGGTCCGTGATCCGGGCGTCCCTCGCCATGGTGGCGGAGTTGCGCCGGTCGGCCTGGCCGATGGCGACGTAGGTCACCGCGACGATGGACAGCAGCGCGAGCACACCGACGACCAGGAGCAGGATGGTGCCCCGCTCATGCCTGCCGTATCGAGAGCCGCCCCAGGTGTTCCGGGCGATCCGGTTGTTGCTGCTGGTGCCTTGCATGATCCGCACTCCTGCCCCCATCCCGAGGAAACCCTGCGACGAACTCCCCACTCGCGCCCGTGCCCACCACCACACCCCCGTTGCTCCCCACTCCCCCGTCCCTTCACTCCCTGAGACGTCAATAGCTGACGCCGGTGTCCCGCTGCGGGACCTTGAAGACAAACTGGTACGTCTGCTCGTAGGTCGGATCGTTCGGATCGACGAGGCTCATTGTGATCCGCATGAGTTTGGGCCAGAGCCAGGGAACGGTGCTCTCCCGCGCGTTCTGCGCGGCGGGATTGAAGGTGGGATCGATGTACCCGAAGTAGGAGTAGAGCACCGGCGGGGGCGGGTTGGGAACGGGGGTGTTCGCGTAGCCGTGGATCAGGCCGGGGCGGACAGGGTGCTGGAAGACGTTGCCGTTCTTGAGCGGAACCGGAACGGTGACGGCACCCCCGTAGGGATCGGCGTACAGGCGCTCGCCCGACGCGCTATCCCAGATGTTGTTGCCGTTCACATCCTCGAACCGGTCGCGCCCGTGCCAGATGACCTCCGGCGCCGTCACACCCGGAGCGACGAGGACGTTGGCCGTCTCACCGAAGGACCACTCGACGATGAACTCGCTGCACCCGGGCACGAAGTTGAAGGCCGAGAGCGTGACCTGATCGGTGCGGCGGTAGTCCTCGGCGGCAGCGGGCCAGCCCGGGCCGAGGCCCAGGTAGTTCGGCGGCGTCGGCTCGCAGCGCATCCGCCCGCCGCGGTCGAGCGAGGCGCTCGGGTTGGCGTTCGCGGCTTGAGAACCGCCGATGTCCCCATCGACGGGGAGGGCCAGTCGCATCCACGCCTGCATGGCGCCGGAGATCGGGGCCGATGGGGTCCCGCCGGGCTCGACGGGGAACTGGCTGACCATCTGGGCCATGGCGCCCGAGAAGAGCGGGTAGCTGGACACCCCCGTGGGATTGCCCAGGCCAAGGACTGCGGCGCGGATCTCGGCGAGATCGGTGTTGGCGATATCAACGACGCCGGAGCCGAATCGCGGGACCTTGATATCGGTGGCGCCGTTGCGGACCAGTTGGTTGTCCGGGGTCACCGCCGAGGGGAACCTCGCGGACGAGTTCAGCCAACTGAAGATGCTCGGCGCGGCGGGCTGGAGAGAAACCTGGATCGGACAATCGGCCCAGACGGCGGTGTTGATCAGGTTGGGCGGGCGCAGGGCCGCAGGCGGGATGTCCTGCCGGCTCGGGTCGTTGGCGTGGGCCAGCAGGGTCACGTGGCGCAGCAGAATCCAGTTCGAGGCGTACTGGTTGTAGTACGGCGTGACTCCGGCGGCGGCCTTGATCCCCAGCGCCCACGGCGCGTGCTGTGTCGGGATGGTGTTGTCGTCATCGATGGCGATGGGCTCGGCCCATTCCTGCTGCGGATCCTTCGGCTCGCGAGGCAGGCCGTGGCCGTAGTAAATGCGAGCGACGTTGGACCGTGCGATCCGTGAGGGATGGACTGCATCACGAACCGTCGAAAAGTCACCCTTGGCAAAGAACGCGAGTTGATCCGCCCGGCGTGTGCGCTGCCGGGCGAGCGGCTGGCCCGGGTAGAGCTCCACCGGGTCGCCGGGGTTGTACCCGCCGCGGACTTCTTCGTGACGGATCACCATGAACCCGTCGCGGGTCATCGAGTCGATATCCTGGCGCAGCTGGCGCTCGATCGCGGCGGCGTATTGGTTGAAGTAGGAGAGCCTTCGGCCGCCTTTGAGCGTGGCGCCGGTGGCTCGGAAGACCTGCGAGATGCCGACCGCGAGCAGCGCCACGGCCGCGACCGCGACCATCACTTCGAGCAGCGTGAAGGCCGCGGAGGATTTGCGTCGCGGCGCTCGGGGTGTGCTGTGGGTGAATCGGGTCATCGGGGTGCTCCGGCTTCAGGTCGCGGCAGGCATGGGCATAAGAGCGACAAAGGTGGGGACGGGGTCAGGGGACAAGGGTCCAGGTCACGACGGCAGCGGGAACCTGCTGGGTGAAGACAATCTGGCGGATCTCGGGGCGGTTGGCGGCCCCGGGGGACGTTGCAGGGATCGCGGCAGGAACCTCGGGGGTGATGCGCACCCACTGGCGGCCGTCGGCATCGGCCCCGTTCTCGAGCACGGTGTAGATGCTGCCGAGGTTGTCGATCAGTTTCTGGTTCGGGAGCCTGGCGTAGTTCCAGAGTTCATTGATCTGCGTCTGGTTGACGCCCGTGTCAAGGTACAGCCTGTCGCGCCGGCCCAGCACGGGGTGGCCCTGTGTGTAGCGGTACTCCACGGCGAGCGTCTTGATCGGGCAATAGGTTGGTGCTCCGGTGGCGCCCAGGCCATCCTGAGTGGGGATGCCTGTCGTGGGGTCTTCACCGACGGGCACACGCTGGTTCTGCTGCGAGAGGCCGATCCGCTGCGTCAACGCGGCGAACAGCGTCAGCGGCTGACCGAACGCATCGGTAGCGGCTTCCGGGAGGCGGATGCGGGGATCGAGCCTGCGGACGAAGATCGCGAACCGGAGGGAGTCGTTGAGATACCCGTCCACGAAACTGGCCTGCCAGGGGATCTCGTCCATGTCCGGCACACGCTGGACGGCGATGTCCCAGACGAACTGCGGCTCGATTCCGTTGCCGGGGTCGCGCGGGTAGAGCCGCTCGGCCATGCTGATGTGGAACGACGGGACGTTGGCGTTCGGAGGATCGGGGACCTGGACCATGCCCGTATCGGGGACGACGGACAGCGGCTTCCACTCGCCGCGGATGTCCGAGGCGTTGAGGGGCATCACGAGCTGGTTCGTATCGTCCCTCAGGATTTGCCAAAGCGTCTTGCCGGTATTTGGACCGGTGCCCTGGATGGGCGGATTGGAGGCCAGCTGCTCAAGCTGGTCTCGGGCCGACTGCGCGGCGAGAACGCCGAAGGTCGTCTCGGTTCCGATCCGCTGCTCGCGCACGACGACGGGGAACACCGCGCCAAGGCCGAGAAGGCCAAGACCGAGGATCAGCACGGCGATAAGCACCTCGATAAGCGAGAAGCCCCTCGTGTGTCGCGACAGCATGCGGCGGTGGGCCCGGGTCATAGTTCGATCTCCACGCGCTTGATATCGCCGGTGAACCGGTCGATCACGAATACCTTGGCCTGCGGCTCGTCGACGCGGCCCTGGCCGTCGGGGTTGACGCGGTCGGCCATGGTGCCGTCGAAGTTCGTGTCGCCCTCGATCCAGTCGTTCATGTAGACGCCCAGTTGTTGGCTTGTCACGGACGAGGGCACGAACTGCGGGGACGTGACGGTGGAGCCGGGCATCTGGTAGAGGCAGCCGGACTCGCGGTCGGTCCGGACCTCGAAGCGGGCCAGGGCGCCCGCGAGTTTGGCCTCGTCGTAGAGCGCGAGCTGGCCGACGCTGCGGGCGAGGATGGTGTCCGCCGACTGGTCGCCAAGGAGCTCGCGGCGGACGATCGTCGCTGCAAAGCCGGGCTGCTCCGCGATCGGTGTGCTGGCAGGGTTGTCGTCGCGGAGCGGGCTGGCGAGCACCCGCTGCACGTAGCGACGGATGTCGGGCGTGGTATCGATGCGGAAGTTGGATTGGGGCGCATTCGACCGGCCGATGATCGTCTGCCGCGGGGCCACGATGATCGCCTCGGCTCCGCCGCCGTTGGAGAGCAACCCGGTCCCGGCTTCGAAGCGGACCATGAACGTCTGGCGTGTACGGCCCGCCGGTCCCGCATTGATGGTCGCGGGGTTTGGGTCGTAGAAGCCTGTCTCGGGGAACACCCAGTCCCCCAGCCCCTGCGCCATCCGGCCGCCGTACCGGCGGGAGGTGGCGCCGCCCGGCCCATCTTCGTACCACGCCCCCGTGGGGCGGATCGTGCCGACCGGCGCGTAGCCGCGGACCATCCAGTCGCGGGGCAAGGCGACGGGCTCGAAGAGAGAAGAGACGACGAACACATCGCGGCGGAGGCTCCGCGCGGGGTTCCCGGGGGCGACGGGGTCCTCGTCTTCGAGCACGCCGACCTTGACGAACGGAACGAGCATCATGCGGCCGCCGGGCTCGAAGAAGAACACGACGGCGGCGTCGGCGTCCCCGCTGGAGCGGATCGCGGCATCACGGGCGGTGCGGAGAGCGTTGACGAGCCTGGTGTTGGCGAGGGCGGACTCGCTCGACGCGATCATCGATGAGAACGACGGGATCGCGATGGTCGCGACCAGCACGATGATGATGATCACCACCAGCAGTTCGGTGAGCGTGAATGCCCGCCGCGGCTGGGCGTGGGGTTGGATGGATCTACGGATCATTCGCCGACCTCCACGACATCGTCCTCGGTGGTCGAGTCGAGTGGGTTAGGGTCGGTAGCGGGCGTCACCACACCGGCGGTCGGCAAGGGCTTGCGCTCGTCGGTCTTGCCGTCGGGCCCGACGCTGACAATGGCGAACCGGGCGCTGCGCAGCTTGGGGTTCTTGTCGGGGTCGCCGACGGCCCGCGGCACGAGGTACTGCGAGATCTGCCCGGCGTTGGGGCCCGCGGCGGTCTCCTGCGGCAGCCAGCGGTAGTAGCGGATCGCGTGCTCCCGCTGCGAGGCGCCGGTGTGCCACCGATCGACCATGAAGATCTCGGCTTCGGCGGCGCGATTCGCGGGGTTGCCCGGGCGGATCAGTCGGTTCTTCGTTCCCGGATCGAACAGCGGGTTGAACGTCTCGCCGCGCTGGGAGAACGAGCCGTCGGCGAGTGGCCGGGTGAACCCAGGTCCCTTGACCCCATCGACGGGCTTGGGTGATGCGGCGCTCATGTCGTCGGTGTCGAGCACGCCCATGAGGTAGAACGGGAGCGAGAAGATGCTGTACCGCGGCTTGTCGGGCTGGACCTCGTACCGCAGGAACGCGTCGTTCCAGACCACCGGGCGACGGACGCCGACGTCGGGAACGGGGAATCCGGTCCCGGCGCCGTCGTCGTCAACCAGGGGTGGGAGAAAACCAAACGTCTGCTTAAACTGCTCCACCGCAGTCGCGAGCGAACGCACCACCTCTCGCTCCGCCGTGACGCGCGAAGACCGCACGACGCGGCCGACAGCAACCGTCACCAGCGCCGCCATGATGGCGACGATGACGATGACCACCGAGAGCTCGATGAGCGTGAACCCGGCGCGAGACCGGCACGCTCCTCTCATTGCTTCAGCCCTGACGTTGCGGTGCATCGCGTTGCTCTCCAGGTAGGAGCGGGACTGGTGGATCACAGGCCGCCGTTGCCGCCCTGCAGCGACTCGATCATCGCGACCAGGGGCATGAACATGGCGACGACGATGGTGCCGACGATGCCGCCAAGGCACACGACCAGCATGGGCTCGATCAGCGAGACGAGCGCGGCGACTGCGACGTCGACCTCCTCGTCGTAGTTGTCCGCGATCTTCAGCAGCATGGCGTCCATGTCGCCGGTCTCTTCACCGACATCGATCATGTTGACGACGATCGCGTCGCAGACCTTGCTCTCCCGCAGCGGGTTGGCGAAACTCTCGCCCTCGCGGATCGAGTCGTGCACCTTTCCCAGCGCCTTCTCGAAGACGTAGTTGCCGCAGGTATCGCGGGTGATCAGGATCGCCTCGAGAATGGGGACGCCGGCGGAGATCAGGGTGCCCAGCGTCCGGGTGAAACGTGCGATCGTGGTCTTGCGGGCCAGCGTCCCGATCACCGGCGTCCATAGCAGGAGCTGGTCGAACAGCGCCCGCCCGGGGGTCGCCTTCCTCGCCAGCTTGACGAGGATGATGATCAGGAACGGGCTCAGGAAGATCCACACCGCCCCGGGGATAGTCTGCCCGATGTTGTTGCCGGCCACCCACCGGCTCGCCTCGATCAGCGACCGGGTGATGCTGGGCAGCGAGACCTGGAAGTCCTTGAAGATCTCCTCGAACTTCGGGATGATGAACCACATGATGAACGTCACGATCGCGACCGCGACGAAGACGACCACCGCGGGGTACACGAGCGCGCCGATGATCTTGCGGCGAAGCCGCTGGGCCTTCTCCATGAACTCGGCGAGGCGCTGAAGGATCACGTCGAGCACGCCGCCTACCTCGCCCGCGGCCACCATCTTGGTGTACAGCCGGTCGAACGCACGCGGGTGCTTGCTCATCGATTCCGAAAGACTCGTGCCGCCCTCGACATCCTCGCAGACATCGCCGAGGATGCCCTTGAGCTTGCCGGGCTTGAGCTGGCTCTCGAGGATCTGCAGCGAACGCAGAAGGGGAAGCCCGGCGTCCTGCAGCGTCGACAACTGACGCGTGAACGTCGTCAACTGTTTCTTCGAAACGCCGCCGATGCTGATCGTGATGCCCTGGCTGCTCTTCTTCTTCGCTTTCTTGGCATCGGCGGCATCGGGCCCGGCCTTCTTGCCCTTCTGCTCCTTCACCAGAGTCGGGAAGAACCCCTGCGCCTTGATCCGCTGGATCGCTTCCTCGCTCGAGGTGGCCTCGACCGTCCCCTTCTGGGGCTTTCCGGCGGCGTTCAGGGCTTCGTAGACAAAGGTGCTCATGGATCGCTCCGATTCGTCAGCCGCCGTCCCGGGCGGCCCTGTTCATCCCCGCCCCGCCCTGCCCCGTGCACGCTGTCCGCCCAACCGAGCGGCTACGCCTCGTCCGCGATGGTCTCGCGTACGACCTCGTCGATCGTCGTCAGGCCGTCGAAGATGGCCATCAGCCCGCACTCGCGGAGCGTGCGCATCCCGAAGCGACGGGCGGCATCGCGGATCAGGTTGGTGCTCGCTCGCCGCATCACCAGCTCGCGCAGCTCGTCGTTCATCGCCATGATCTCGAAGATGGCGCACCGGCCGCGGAAGCCGGAGCCATGGCAGTTGTCGCACCCCCGCCCTCGGAAGAGCCGCTGGCCCTCGATGTCCGCCGGAGTCAGGGCCAGCTCCATCAGCTCCTCTTCCTTGGGGATGTAGGGCTCCTTGCAGTCCTTGCAGATGGTGCGGACCAGTCGCTGGGCGACGATGCCCTCGATCGTGGCGGTCAGGAGGAACGACTCGATCCCGAGATCGAGCAGACGGATGATCGAGCTCGGCGCATCGTTGGTGTGCAGGGTGGTGAGCACCAGGTGGCCGGTCAGCGACGCCTGCACGGCGATCTGGGCGGTCTCGAGGTCGCGGATTTCGCCGACAAGGATGATGTCCGGATCCTGACGGAGGAACGACCGCAGCGCCTTGGCGAAGGTCAGTTCCATCTCCGTGTTCACCTGCACCTGGCACAGCCCGTCGATGTCGTACTCGACCGGGTCCTCCGCCGTAAGGATCTTGGTCTCGATGTCGTTGAGTTCCTGCAGCGCGGCATAGAGCGTCGTCGTCTTGCCCGAACCGGTCGGGCCGGTGACGATCACGATGCCGTTGGGGCGGTTCACGAGCTTGCGGAACGTGTCGAGGTCGTCCTCGCGGAGACCTACGCGGTCCAGGGCCAGCTCGACGTTGCTGCGGTCCAGCACACGCATCACGACGCTCTCGCCGTGCATCGTCGGCAGCACGCTCACGCGAAGGTCGATCGGCGTCCCCCCCACCGTCAGCTCGATGCGGCCGTCCTGGGGCAGCCGCCGCTCGGCGATGTCGAGGTTCGCCATGACCTTTACGCGGCTGGTGATCGCCGGGCCAAGGTGCTTGGGCGGCGGGACCATCTCGTACAGCACGCCGTCGATGCGGTACCGCATCTTGAACTCGTTCTCGAACGGCTCGAAGTGGATGTCGCTGGCCCGGTCCTTGATCGCCTGCAGAAGGACAAGGTTCAGCAGCTTGACGACCTTGTTGTCGTCCGCAGCCTCCATCACCGCGTCGAGGTCGATCGAGGCGCCGCCGCGTCCGCCCGCGAGGCTCTTGAGCCGATCGTCCGCCGCGAGGGCGCTCACAACCTCCGTCATCGACTCCTTCTTGGAGTAATGCTTCTTGAGCAGGGCGTCGATCTCGGCCGCGTCCGCGACAACCGCCTCGACGTTGAAGCCGAGCAGCATCCGCAGGTCGTCAACCGCCCGGAAGTTGTCCGGGCTCTTCATCGCGATGCGGAGGCGGCGGCTCTTGGGGTTGTAATCGACCGGGACGACCTGGTAGGCCTGGGCCGTTTCCGAGGTGATCGCGTCGCGGACCTCGTCCGAGAGCTCCTTCCCGGCGAGGCTGACGTACTCCATCCCCGCCTGGCCCGCCAGAGCCTCATTGACGTCCCGCTGGGTGCAATACCCCAGTTCGACGAGCAACTGCCCCAAGGGGACCTTGCGAGTCTTCTGAACGGCCAAGGCTTCGTGGACTCGCTCGCGGGTGACCTTGCCGAGCTTCGCCAGCACCCGGCCGATCTTGCGGCCCTTGAGTTCCGTTGGATCAATCCCAGCCATCCAGCCACCTCAGCGTTGGATCGATTCAGGTCGGCGCGGCCCTACCGCTATCGGCACGCCTCACCCAATCCTAATCGAAAGCATGACCTCACCGGTTCCCAGGGCCAACCTGAGTGCCAGCGAAATCTCAATACGACACTTGGATTTACGCACTTATTTCGGGGCGTTATCAGGCCTTTTTCTCGCCCTTTTCGCCCTCGTCGTCCGCCTCGTCCAGCTCAGCACGCCCGACTGTGCGTCCCAGTTTGTGTACCTTGTCGGTCAGGTCACCTGGATTTTTGCTCTTATCGATCATCTCTTCAGCCGAAATCATCCCCCGCATATAGAGCGACCACAGGTGGTCATCCAGCAGCTGCATGCCGAACTTGCGGCCCGTCTGAATGGAGGAATCGATCCGGAATGACTTGTTGTCGCGGATCAGGTTCGAGATAGCCGGGGTGACTACGAGGAACTCATACGCGGCGACCAGCCCAGGCTGGTCAGCCCGGCCAAGAAGGACCTGGCTTAGAATACAGATAAGCGACGTGGAGATCTGGACTCTGATCTGGTTCTGTTGGGTCACCGGAAAGGCGTCGACAACGCGGTCGATCGTCTTGGCCGCGCCCGTCGTGTGCAGAGTCCCGAACACCAAGTGGCCGGTCTCGGCGGCCCGGATGGCGGCCTCGATCGTTTCCAGGTCTCGCATTTCGCCGACAAGGATGACGTCGGGGTCCGACCGGAGCACGCGGCGGAGGGCCTCGGCGAACGACGGCACGTCGTTCCCGACCTCACGCTGGTTCACGATCGACTTCTTGTGGTAGTGGTAGTACTCGATCGGGTCTTCCATCGTGACGATGTGGCGGTCCAGCGTCTGATTGATGAAGTCGAGCATCGTGGCGAGCGACGTCGTCTTGCCCGAACCGGTCGGACCCGTGACAAGGAACAGGCCACGGGGACGGCGGACCAGGTCGCGGCACATTTCCGGCAGGCCGATCTGCTCGAAGGTCAGCAGACGATTCGGGATCTGGCGGCAGACGATCGCGATATCGCCTCGCTGCTTGAAGATGGAGACGCGGAAGCGTGCGGCATCGCCGTAGGCAAACCCGAAGTCGCACCCGCCCTCTTCCTGGAGTTCCTGCTGCGATCGCTCAGGGGTGATGGACTTCATCAGCGAAACCATGTCGTCGGAATCAAGCACCTTGGTCTGCAGGTTCCGCAGGTGGCCGTGGAGCCGCAGCGTCGGTGGACGGCCGACGGTCATGTGCAAGTCGGAAGCGCCGAGCTTTACAACGGTGTCGAGCAGGCGGTCGATTTGAATGGTGGACATCTGGGGAACCCGGGAAGGTGGGGTCGGAACTCAGGACGACTCTGGGGACGGATCGGCTCAGACCTCCTGGGCCTCGACGGTGGCCATGTCCGCATCGACCTGGGCCATCTTGGCGATCTCGTCAGGGGTCGTCACGCCGCGAAGGACCTTGAGTTTGCCGTCGTGAACGAGCGACCGCATTCCATTGTTGATCGCGGCCTTGCGGAGCTGGGAGATCGAGGCCTTGTTGAACGCCAGTTCACGGATCTCCGAGTTCATCTGCATCATCTCAAAGATCGCCTGGCGGCCGCGGAACCCGGTGTTGTTGCAGTTGGAGCACCCGACCGGCTTGAGCACCCGGCCGGCGGCCTCTTCGGGGGAGATATCGGTAAGCGCCAGGAACTTGTGATCCGGCTCCGGATCCGGGGCCTTGCACTGCTTGCAGAGCACGCGGATGAGCCGCTGGGCCATGACGGCCTGGATCGACGAAGCCACGAGGAAGGGCTTGATGCCCATATCGATGAGGCGCGTGATCGCGCTGGGCGCGTCGTTGGTGTGCAGCGTGGAGAACACGAGGTGACCGGTAAGCGCGGCCTGGATGGCGATCTCACCGACCTCGCGGTCGCGGATCTCGCCCACCAGGATGATGTTGGGCGCCTGGCGGAGCATCGTGCGCAGGATCGTCGGGAATCCCAGCCCGATCTTCTCGTTCACCTGGACCTGGTTGATCCCCTCGAAGTTGTACTCGATGGGGTCCTCGGCCGTGATGATCTTCTTGTCCGGACGATTCAGCACATCGAGCGCCGAGTACAGCGTCGTCGTCTTGCCTGAGCCGGTGGGGCCGGTCACGAGGAAGATGCCGTTGGGCCGGCGGATGATGCGGTTGAAGACGGCGAGGTTCTCTTCCTCGAAGCCGAGATTGACCAGGCCGATCCGGACCGAATCCGGCCGGAGAATACGCAGCACGACCGACTCGCCGTGGTACACCGGGCACGCCGAGACACGGAAATCGATGCTCACATCGTCGACCGGGATCTTGATGCGGCCGTCCTGCGGCACACGCTTCTCGGCGATGTTCATGCCAGACATCAGCTTGAAGCGGCTGAGCACGGAGTTCTGCATGCGCTTGGGCAGGTTGTCCCGCTCGATACACACGCCATCGATCCGGTAGCGAAGCCGAACGCGGTCGGCCATCGGCTCGATGTGCACGTCCGACGCCCGCATCTTCACCGCCTCGGTGAGGATGCGGGTGCACAGGCGGACGATCGGCGCTTCCTCTGCGGCGATATCGATCGACTTGTCAACCGACCGGTCAACCGAGCGATCGATCGTGCGATCGATGGACTCGGTCACCAGGCTCTCGTTCGCGCCGATGAGCTTGTTGTCCGCCTTGAGCTTGGTATCGATGAACTTCTTGATCTGCCCCCGCCCGGACAGCCTCGGATCGATCTCGACATTGAGCCGGAACCGAAGCATGTCCTGCAGTTCCAGGTCCATGGGGTCATGGATGACCAGTTGCAGGCGCCCGCCCGCCTTGGCCAGGGGCAGGATCAGGTGCTTCTTGATGAGGTCCTCGGGGATGAGCTTGGAGTCGATGCGGCTTGCGACCCCATCGGCCGACAGGTCGACGTACTCCATCCCGAACTGGTTGGCCAGGGCCTTGGCCACCTGGTCCTCGGTGACAAACCCGAGATCGACCAGTGATTCGCCGATGCGCTTGCGGCTGGCCTTCCCGGCCTCGAGGGCCTTGTCCACCTGAGCCTGGGTGACTGCACCCCATCCCACCAGGATCTCGCCGAGTTTCTTTCTGGATCGTGCCATGGCTTGCGATCAGGTTCCTTGCTCTGGGCGGCCCCGCCGCGGCCCCCCAAACCACGAACCGGGCATGGTAGCGGCTCCGCATGCGACCCGCGCGACGCGAAACGGTTCCACGACGCGGACATCCAACGTACGCTCAGTCACGGACGACTCGCCCGGCACGGCCACTCATGTCACCATCCACGCGTCGCACCATCCTCATCACGGCCGGGCCCACCCACGAGCCCATCGATGCTGTGCGCTTCATTGGCAACCGATCTTCGGGCCGACTCGGCATCCGATTGGCCGAGCAGGCCGCAGACCGTGGCTGGGGCGTAACGTTGCTGCTGGGACCGGTTCCCGCGACACCCTCCGATTCGCGAGTTCGAGTCCGGCGGTTCCGAACCGTTTCCGACCTTGATCTGCTGCTGCGCGAAGAGTTTCCCGGGAAGTCCGGCCAGGAAGGCCCTGGCCCGGGTGTGCTCGTGATGGCCGCGGCGGTGGCCGACTACCGGCCCGTGCGAGTCGGGGGGGCGCCGGTAGATCCCGTGAAAACAACAAAGTTCCGCCGAGCCCCGGGCCCGCTCACGATTGAACTGGAGGCCACACCGGACCTCCTCGCCGCGTGTTCGGATCGGGCCGCGCCCGGGCAGATTCTGGTCGGGTTCGCGCTGGAGCCGCGGGCGGCGCTCCAGGAATCCGCTCGCGCCAAACTGGAGAGGAAACGGGTCGACATGATCGTCGCAAATCCCCTTGAGACCATGGATGCGCCCGACATCGAGGCGACCGTTGTCCGTCGAGTCGGCCAGAATGCCGCCACGCCGGGGGTCATCTCGAAGGAGCGGTTCGCCGTCTGGCTGATGGACCAGATCGAGGCTGAGGCGGCCGCTCGGCCGTGACGAGCCGGTAAGCCTGCGGGGCTCTCCTATTGTTCGGGCAATGAGTTCATCTCAGCCCCAACAGACCGTTGACGAGTTCCTCAGGGCGTCCATGCCGGAGTCCACGGCCCGCACCCGGGTTCGCATGATCAAGTTCGGACGGGTGCTCGTGAACGGCGACGCAGCCCGCTCGCTGAGTGATCCCATCGGTTCTGGCGACACGGTCGTCATCAGTGATCCTGTCAAACCAGAGGGAGCAGGGGTGCCTCCCCCGCGCAGGTCCCCCGCCGAAGGCCGTTCCCGACCACGCAAGCCAACGGACCGAACGGGACCGCGCGAACGCTCGGCGCCCTTGCGCAGAGAAACCGGACGCCAGGCTCAGCCCACGGACCAGGATGGCGCACCAACCCCCGCCGCCGCAAGCCGGTTCCTCCGTGGCGGGCTCCGAATCGTCTTTGAGAACGATGATCTGATCGTCGTCGACAAACCGACAGGCATGATCACCGCCTCCCCCACTCCTACCCGCGAACCAACCGCGTTCGACATCCTCAAAGTGGAGATGAAGGGCCGTCGCGGGGCCCGCCGTCCCCGGCGCGCCGACGGCCCGCCGCCGCAGCCTGTGTACGTCGTGCACCGACTCGACAAGGAAGCGTCGGGGATCGTCGTATTCGCCAAGACACCCAAGGCGTTCAACTGGCTCAAGGAGGACTTCCGGGCCAAGCGCGTTCACAGGATCTACGCGGCCTTGGTTGAGGGCACGCTCGGAAAGAAGGGGGACACCGGCACCATCCAGTCCTTCCTGAAGGAAGACGCCACCGGCCGCGTCCGCAGCATTGACCCTGATGCGTTCCGCGGGTCGCCTGCGGGCGCGCCGCCGCGAGAGCGGTCGCCGCGCCCCCACGGGCGTGGGCGCGGAGAGGAGGCCGAGCCAGCTAAGCTCGCCGTAACGCACTACCGCGTGCTCGGCGCTGCGGAGGGGCTCACCCTGCTGCAGGTGCGGCTCGAGACGGGCCGGAAGAACCAGATCCGCGTCCATCTCGCGGAGCGCGGTCATCCCCTGGTGGGCGATCAGCCATTCGGAAGTCTCCGAGACCCGATTGGCCGGCTGGGCCTGCACGCGAGCGAACTCTCGTTCGCCGATCCGGCGACCGGGCGGACGCTCCGGTTCAGTTCCCCGCCGACGGCCGGGTTTTTCCGTGCGGTCGGCCTCGAGCCGCCAAAGACGGTCGAGTCCCCGGCGCCCTCGGCCTCCGAGCCGGTGCCGAGTGACCGCGGCGGCAACACGTCGTGGGAGGCCGTGGCCGGGTGGTATGACCAAATGCACGAGCGGGGCAACGACCACTACCAGCAGGTCATCCTGCCGGGAGTCCTCCGCCTGCTTCAGCCAGACCGGGGCCAGCAGATCCTTGACGTCGCCTGCGGTCAGGGAATCCTGAGCCGCCACCTCGCCGCACTCGGGGTCCATGCGACCGGCGTCGAGGCCTCGCCGTCGCTGGTCGAGCTGGCCCGTCAACGGGGATCAGGCGCAGAGGGTGTGCCGCCGCCGGCGTACCTCGTCGGCGACGCACGGGATCTGTCGTCGCTCGGTCCTGATCGCTTCGATGCCGCGGCGTGCGTCATGGCGCTGGGGAACATCGAGCCGCTCGAGCCCGTGATGAAGGGCGTCGCGGACGCCCTCAAGCCCGGCGGTCGGTTCGTCTTTGTGGTCTCGCACCCCGCGTTCCGCGCGGCGGGGCAAACCTCCTGGGGCTGGGATGACGCGGCGAAGCTGCAGTTCCGACGGGTCGATGGGTATCTCTCAGCGGGCCAGAAGGAGATCGAGATGCACCCGGGTCGGCGGGCACAGGGCGCCGGCGGAGCGACCACATGGTCGTTCCATCGGCCGATTCAGACCTATGTCCGAACGCTGATCGCCGCGGGATTCTTGATCCAGGCTCTGGAAGAGTGGCCGGGCCAGCGCACCAGCGAACCGGGTCCGCGCGCCAAGGCGGAGAACCGGGCTCGGAGAGAGATCCCGCTGTTCCTGGGCATCCGAGCGGTCAAGCCCGCCTGACTCGACTCACGGAACGAAAGCGGCCGGACCGTACGGTCCGGCCGCGGGGGTCTGCGACGGTTGTTTCAGTTGCAGTTGCCGTTCACGCCGTTGAACCACTTGTTGATGAAGCCCGCGATGTCGGACGGCGTGATGACGCCGTCAAGGTCGAAGTCGGCAAACGTCGTGGCATTGCCAAGGTCGGTGAACCATGTATTGATGAAGATGGCGATGTCCGTCGGCTCGATGACGCCGTTTCCATCCCAGTCCGCCGCGCACCGCCCGGTTACGATGGAGCCCGTGTCCATCAGCACCGGGGCGCTCTTGCCGAACTGCTCCCACATCGTGTAGGCCACCTGGCCGTCCGCGTTGGTAACGTTCGCATCCCGCAGGAACTCGATGTACTCCTTCGTCGTCGTCTGGTGGTAGACGGAGACGATGGCCGAAGCCGCGAGGGGCGGAATGGGATAAGAAGTGTCGTCCCAGTACTGCCCGTCGGCGTAGCCGTAGCCGACCGGCCGCGCCTGCACGCTGGCGAACCCGGCGTTGGTGAAGCCCATCGGCGGGATGCGGTTGTCAAAGAAAATCTTGTTGTTGACCGCGAAGTGGAAACCCTCGCCCTCGGGCAGACCGGTGGCTGCCGCCGCGGCGGCATCGAGACCCATGGTGGCCTCGTAAACCTTGGTGTCCGAGTGACTGAGAACAGCGGTCTCAGGGTTGTACGCGCCGCGCTCGGCGATCAACTGGTTGTTGGCGTTGTAGAACTTAACGTTGACCCACATTCGCCGGCCCTCGTGGTAGCCGGTCGGGAGCTTGTGCCCGGTCATGTTCACGACCCGCGCCCGCAGGCCGGTGCCGATGACCGAGAGCTCGAGGTCACTGGCTCGCTGCAGCATGTCGATGTTCCTGGCGATCGCCTCGTCGACTCGCTGCGGGGTCAGGTTGGTCTCGGACGGCGGGTACAAGTAGTTGATCGCCCGCAGCACCCAGCTGTTCGCGCCGTTGAAGTTGTGCTGCCCGATCACGGGCCGCTCGGGCGGGCCGAAGCCGGGCAGGCAGACCTGCCCGCTGGTCCGGGGCATGTGGCAATCCTGGCACGAGGAGACGGCCGGCCCGATCGAGCCGCCGAACCGGGGCTGGGCGCCGTTGGACGGGTAGACGCCGGTGTTGACCGGACCCTGTGCGAAGAGGCTCTGAGACCATTCGCTGTACGTGCGCTCCACGGGGAACATGTCGTACTTGTCCTGCGTGGCATGGGCCTGGTTCAGCGGGTTCAGCGCGTACGAACCGTCGATCTGGCGTGTGTACACGGGGTTGCTGACGTCGTGGCACGTGGCGCACAGGCTGGAGGACAGGTGGAACGGCGACCGTTCCCAATAGTGGAATGTGAAGTTGGGTCCCCAGAACTCGGAGAGGTCAAAGGGCCCGCGCCGGACGTCGAAGCGATCGATGACGTAGTTGGCGGAGGAGGGATTGATCGGAATGCCGTTCGGTGGCACGTTGAGTGCCGCCAGTTCCTCGATGTCCCGCGCCGGCGCTCCTGGGGAGTTGGCCGGGTCCACCATGCGGTGGCAGAGATGGCAGGAAACTCCCTCGAAGTCTCCGGGGAACTCGTAGACCATGTTCTCGGGGTCGTACTGCCCGCCGAGGCCGGACATATCCGGCGGTTCGCTGCGTCCCTCGATCCACGCCAAGGGGGCGTGGCAACGGAGGCAGAGCTCGCCGGCAAAGGCCGCGTCCTGATTCGAAATGGTCAGACAGGCGTGGGTAATCGGGTCCCGCGAAGCCTGAGCCATCATGCTCGCCGACCATCTCGTGTACGGCTCGACCTGCTCGTTGTACCCCGCGTGACAGATGGAGCAGTTGTCCGCCCCCTGCTGCATGCCGTCGATGAGCGAGCCCGGTTGGGACCCCTTGAGGAAGAAGTCCTGCAGGGTGGTCGGGACCGGGTTGTACGCGAGCGCGGCCCCGACGCCGCCGATCGCCACAACCGCGACCC
Source organism: Phycisphaeraceae bacterium (assembly GCA_019636655.1). Classification (NCBI taxonomy): domain Bacteria; kingdom Pseudomonadati; phylum Planctomycetota; class Phycisphaerae; order Phycisphaerales; family Phycisphaeraceae; species Phycisphaeraceae bacterium. Next base: position 903,025 of record JAHBXB010000001.1, read on the forward strand.
AGGCGGCCTCGACGCCACGCCGACGAAGCTTCCATTGCATCGGGCTCTTCTCCAAAATCCGGGTGTGCCCGGCAATGATGCGCCGAACCACCGACATTGATCAGGGTCACCGGCAGCGTGCCTGCGATCCGGACACACGGGTCTGCAACTATGCCTCAGGCCCGACGGCCTGCCACGCGAGAATACGGCCCAACCCGGCGGAGCCGCCGGGGTTGGCCTGTATCTACCGGATACGCCTCATCGGACCGCCCGGATGCGGGCTTCACGCCCCCGAGTGGCCCCAGCAGGCATTTCGCTCGCCACCGCAAGCAACTGAGACTGAGTATCAGCACATCCCAATTGCCGGTTCATGCGTCAGCCGAGGGACCGATAAGGCTGATGTCGCCTGGGTCCGGGCACAAACCCGCCGCGAACCCAGCTGAGAGCAGTGTCCGGACGGCGTTGCGGCCCACGATACCGGCGTCGACGGTCAGGTCGTTGACGTACATGTCGATGTAGCGGTTGGCCTGGTCGTAGTCGATCTCGGGGGCGAATGACATCGCATAGCGGATCGACTCATCCCGATTTGCGAGGGCGTGGCGGATCGAATCCAAGAGGATCCCGGCAACGTCGTCGCAGGTGCCGGGCCCGAAACGGTCATCCAGGTCGCGCCGGACCGCGTTGCCGCCGAGCGGCAGGGGCAAGCCGGTGTGGTCGCGCCACCAGGCTCCCACATCGGCGATCTGTTCCAGGCCGAGGGTCGCGAAGGTGAGCTGCGCCTGGTGGATCAGGAGCCCGGCATCGATGGCCTCGCCGCGGGGCCCGGAGCCGGACGAGACCGCGTCCATGATTCGATCGAAGGGCATCTCGACGGACTCCACTTGGCCGCCGACCATCAGCGAGAAGACCAGATACGCCGTGGTCTTGGCGCCGGGAATGGCAAGTCGAGCGGACCGACCCGGGGCTCGCAGCCGGTCGGCAACGTTCGATGCGGTCAGACCGCTCCCCGCCCTCGCTACCAGTTTGGGTCCGTACCCGTACCCCATTGATGAGCCGCAGGCCGTCAGCGCGTAGCGGCCGCGGATGTACGGGTAGGTACTCATGGACACGGCGGTGATGTCCAGATCACCGTGCTCGACCGCGCGTCGGTTGAGGACGTCGATGTCGGCCGGGATGGCCTTGAACCGGAATCGGCCCGTATCCAGAACTGGCGCCTGGAGGGGAGCCCCCGGGTTCCGGACATCTACCTTGCCAGTGATGGGCCACCACATGAACACATCGTCTGGATCGGGCGAGTGTGCGAGCGCCAGCGTCGGTCGAGAGTCACTCATGCCGCATCGTAGAGGGCTCCGGCGGCCTCCCGGCATCGCCGATTTCGGGGTGGCGCCCGGCGCGTCTTTGCGATCTTCACAGTCCTGACAAACTTAACATTCAGATCCTTAGCGCAACCACCGCCGTTCCTTAGCACGTCGCCGGCGCGGGTGCCGCTAGTCTGCGCTCACACACGCACACACCTCACGGAACAGCACGGAGCAGCAGGCAATGCACATCGAGCACGGACGTCGCGGCTTCACCCTCATTGAACTCCTCGTCGTCATCGCGATTATTGCGCTGCTGGTCGGGCTCCTGCTCCCCGCACTGGGGAGCGCCAGGGCTGAAGCCAGGGCGCTCAAGTGCTCGGCCAACCTCAGGTCCGTCACCCAGGGTGTGAACGTGTACGCGGCCGACTACCGCGATTTCCTGCCCCCGTCGTACGTCTACGGGGCGGCGACCGAGGGGGGGGACTGGAGGATCGAGGACCAACTCACCAGCAATCCGGTTCCAGCGAACGGGTATGTCCACTGGACCTACAGCCTGTTCAGCAGCGACGGGTTCGGCGTGCCGGAGCAGGCGTTTACCTGCGAGGCCGTGCTCAACAAGGGAGCCCCGAAGACCAATCCGGGCCCGCGTGCGGAGGACTGGGAGGCCGGCCAATCCAATGACGCCGGTTCGACAGCGCCGAGCGACTACCCCAACGACCGGCAGGCTCGCCGTCTTGCCTACGGCGGCAACCACTCCATCTTCCCGCGGAACAAGTTTGTCCCCTCGACCGGCCGCAGCAACACGCTCGTGAAGATGTCGGCGATCGATTCCACCGGCCGCGGGGCCGCGGGAACGATCCTCGCGGCGGAGTTTGCCACCAACGTGGGTACGTGGTCCTCGCTGGTCGATGTCAACGACGGCGGCTCGAACCTGTACAAGAGCCACCGCCCGATCACGCCGTTCGTCGGTCAATCAGCGCCGGCGGACAACCCCTACGCCGAGCCCCAGTCTCTGGGCGGGAACAACTTCCCGCGGTTCCAGTACCAGACTGTTGCATCGCTGCACCAGGGCCCCCGCCTGACGGACGGCTCGATGTTCGGCGCGATTACGCAGGGACTCAACGCCGTCGGCCGCCAGCATCCCGGCGGCAAGGACAAGGCATTCGGCGGTTCGAGCAACTTCGGCTTTGTCGACGGTCACGTGACCCGCGACACGGTCGCGGAGTCGATCCGCCAGCGATGGTGGGGTGAGAAGTTCCACAGCATTACCGGCCGGGGCACCGGGGTCGTCCCCTAGGGCGGCGTCATCCCAACCCTCGGTCGTCCGTTCCGCGTGCGGACGGCCAGAGGAGAAGCAATCAGGTCAGCGGCGCGGAGAGAGGAGAAGCGTCACCAACAGCGACGTGCGCGATCAGTCTGTCCCCGCAACCCAGCCCCGCCAATCCGCAGCCGACCCGCTTCGAGTCGTCCCGTAAACCCGCTTGATTACGAAGGAGCATCCCAATGACCCGCAAGTCCAACCGTCCCATCAACCTGCTCGCCGCGTGTGGGCTCGTCGCAGGCCTCTCGGCTGTTACGTATGCCCAGCCGCAGACGCCCCGCCTCATCAACCTCAGCGGCGCGACGCTGCAGGAGAACTTCCTCTCCGCCCCCGCGCAGGGCAATGACTACATCGATGCCAACAACGACGGCTACTCGCGCCTGATCAATCCCCCGCCCGCAGCGGTGCAACGGCTCAATCTGAGCAACAACCTTGCGTTCACCTCGCCGTACCCGGCGATCCCCGCGCTGCCGGACCGCACGCGGCTGCACTGGATCATCCAGTACCGCGCCGTCGGATCGATCAACGGCTTCATCGAGCTCGAGCAGTTCGGCCGCACGGACCTTGCCGGGACCAATGCCGCGTCCTACATCACGACCGATGCCCTTGGCCCGCTGACTTCACGGGCCTGCGAGCGTGCGTACGCCAATGGTGACGGCAACTCGACCGCTGAGCGCTACATCAACACCGGCTCGGGAGCCGGACGGGCCAACTTCAACCCCGGCAATCCCGGTGGAGCTCCGGTGCGCTCGATGACGAACGGCACCTACCTGGCGACGGCGTACAACGTGGTTCCCTGCGGTGACAGCGTGCCGGCGGACGGCCCCGGACCCAATGAGCCCATCCCGGCCGGCGGTGTCGGCGGGGCTTGGGGTTGCCCCGGCGTCGGCGGCATCCAGATCGATATCGCGGCACTCGACGTTCCCAGCGCCTGGGCGGTGCAGGTCGCCGGCGGCTCGCCCGACCCGCTCGATAAGCCGTTCGCGGCCGGTTACGGCCGGAACCCGCGACTCGCGGTTGCCAAGTCCGGCGCCACGTTCAGCCCCGCATTCGGCGCGGTGCTGGCGCCCCTAACCACCCGCAACCTCTACGCGGGCGGCGCGGCCGATGTGAACACGATATTCGACACGAGCACGACGTTCACGCCCATCGCGCCGATCACCAGCTACGGCACGGGCTACCAGCAGATGACCTATAGCCAGTTGCGGCATCTCTTCGCGGCGGGCCGGCTCCCGAGCGGCGAGAACCTTATGGCGATCACCCGTGACACGGGCTCGGGCACGCACAACGGAATGATGAACTCCATCGGCCTCGATCCCTCGTGGGGAATCGGCGAGAACATCGCCGGCGGCAGCGGGCTCTCCAGCTCCACCCCAGAAAACAACCTCGGTTCCTCCTTCGTCCCCGGCAACAAAAGCGGCTCGGGCGGCCTTGAGTCGACCATCTACAACGTTCGTCTCGGCATCGGCTACACCGGCGCCGAGCGTGGCATCAACAGCGGCTGGCTTCCCAACCGCATCAATCTCCTGGCGGTGCAGAAGGACGGCGTGCGCTCCGACTCGCTCCCGGGCGACTTTGTTCGCCCGACCATCGACCGGGTTCTGAACAACGGCCTCCGCGGTCAGACCGATCCCTCGAGTGGTTTGATCTACACGGTCGACGGATTCCAGATCGGCGGGCCTGCCGTGTTCGCCTCTCTCGGGTTCGCCCGCAACGCCCCTGCCAACAAGGGCGGGTGGGGCTGGGACGCCGTGAACGAGGCGGGCGTCAATCCGAACGCAGCGCTCCCTGCGATGTCGAACGTCGAGGCCGCGGCCTATATCAACAACATCAGCCGCAGCCTGGACGCCATCAACGCGAATCCCGGGTCGGCGTCGAATGACTCGACCCCCGGCGAGTTCCTCGCCGCGACCTTCATCCTCCCCGCGGCGACCGACTACCGGCAGGAAGTCTCGGACCCAACGAGTTTCGTGCTGAACACCGAGCGACGCCAGACGGTTCAGGACTTCACCCTCGCGCCGGGATTCAACGCCCTCTCGAACTCGGCGTACAGCGCGTTCGACACGACCAAGGCCGGGCTCGTGCCGGTCCGCAACAGCGGAGCCGGGATCTCGTACGGCGACGGCGTGGTCGATGGGCTGAACTACATCAACCAGAACGGTGTCGCCGTGTCCTACGGCGGGACCCTGTCGCTCCGCAACAAGATCGCCGGCGACTTCAACAACGACGGCGCTCGAACCGCGGCGGATGTGAACGACATGCTTCTGGCCTACAAGGACCGCAACGTGGACGGCGCACCGGTGACCTGGCAGGCCGGCACCGACGCCGTCATCGAGATCCTGGGCGACTTCACCTGCGACGGCCGGTTCGACCAGGCCGACATCCGCTACTGGGCCGACGGGCTGCACGTGGTTTCCGGCTCGCTGAACCGCGCCGCCGGCTTCCTCGCTGTCGACTCCGCATGGAACACGATCGGCGGCTCGTCCAACTTCTTCGGGACCACCATGTCGACCGGCGCGGCCTACACGCCGGGCGCTTCGGCCGCGGACGTCTGCAACGCCACCGAGATCACCCCGCGCGGCTTCGTGCAGGTCGTCGACGGCAAGGTCGATGTCCACGACGTCAAGTTCATCTACGCCCAGTTCCGGGACAACGTCTCCGACGGCGAGGCGAACTGGGACGACATCGCCGAGGCCGTCAAGTTCGATCTCTCGGCCGACGTGAACGGCGACCTGAAGGTCAACGAGGACGACATCACCGCCATCCTCGGGCCGAGCATTCTCAAGGCCCGTCGCGGCGATATCGACCTCAACGGCCGCGTCGATCTGTGCGACTACGCGATCTCCAACTTGAGCCAAGGCCAGTCGCTCCCGGCGGCCCGCTTCACCACCGGCGATGCGAACCGTGACGGCAGCGTCAACGCCGCCGACCTGGCCATTATCCTGTGCCAGGCGGCCGACCGCGACGGCAACGGCTCCATCGAACCCACCGACATCGCCGTGTTTGTTGGCGACTGGTCGACCTCGCTGACCGCCGGGACCCTGGTCGGCGACTACGACTGCAACGGCGCCATCGAGCCGTCCGACATTGCCGGATTCGTGAACAACTGGGTCACGCAGTTGAACGTCACCGGCGGCGTCTGCAACTGATCGGTTTCCGTGCAGGCTTCCGTGGCCTGAATGTGTGATGAGTTCGCGGCGCGTCGCCTAACGGCGGCGCGCCGCTTTTCCTGGCCTGATCCGCGAAGAGGCTACTCGACGAAGATCCGCATCTGGCTGGTGACCAGTTCGCCTGACACCGGGTGCTCGGGGTCCAGCCGGTAGTCGCCGCTGTAGCACGCCGTGCAGTAGTGCTCCGCCGGCCTGTCAACGCACGCGAGCATGCCTTCGAGCGAGAGGTAGTGCAGCGAGTCCACCCTGAGGTACTCGGCGATCTCCTCCACGCTGCGGTTGTGCGCGATCAGTTGATCGCGCGTCGCGAAGTCGACGCCGAAGTAGCAGGGGTGGCGGATCGGCGGACACGAAATCCTCAGGTGGATCTCGCTCGCTCCCGCCTGCCGGATCTGCTCGATCTTGGCGCGGGTCGTCGTGCCCCGGACGATCGAATCATCGACGACGACGAGCTTCTTGCCCTCGACGATCTCGCGGATCACGTTGAGTTTTAGCCGGACCGCGGCGTGGCGTTGCTCCTGTGTCGGCTTAATGAACGTGCGGCCGACGTAGCGGTTCGGGACGATCGCTTCCCGCACCGGGATCCCCGACTGTTGCGAGTAGCCCATCGCCGCGGAACGGCCAGAATCGGGCATCGGCACGATGTAGTCGGCGTCGACCGGGGCCTCGTCGGCGAGCCGCTGCCCCATGCGCTCACGGGTGATCTGGACGTTCTGCCCAAAGACCGTGCTCGCGGGGTTCGCGAAATACACGTGCTCGAAGACGCAGTACGCGGGACGCGGGGCGACGTCGGAGAAACGGCGGGAGGCAACCCCAGCGTCGCTCAGCGTCACGATCTCTCCCGGCTCGACTTCTCGGATCACCCTTGCGCCAATCACGTCGAGCGCGATCGTCTCACTCGCGACCACGTGCCCGCCGTCGGGCATCTGTCCGAGCACCAGCGGGCGCCAGCCCCACGGGTCCCGGGCGGCCTCGATCCGGTCGGGGAACAGCAGCACCATGGAGAACGCGCCCTGCAGGTGCCGGAGTGTCGCGGCCAGCGGGTCGACGGCCTGCTGCTGCTGGGGCGACGCGAGCAGGTGCACGACCACCTCGGTGTCCGAGGTCGTGTGGAACAGGTGCCCCGCCTCCTCGAACCTCAGCCGGAGCAACTCGGCGTTGATCAGGTTGCCGTTGTGCGCGACGGCAACCTGGCCGGCGATGTACGACTCGATCAGCGGCTGGGCGTTGCACTCCAGCGAGCCGCCCGCGGTCGAGTAGCGGTTGTGGCCGATCGCGCCGCGTCCGCCCCGCTCGCCCCCTTCCTGCTCCAGACCCGCGAGCACGGCTCGCGAAAATACCTCGGGGACAAGCCCCATCCCCATCACGCCGGAGATCCGGCGGCCGTCGGTCACCGCGATCCCGGCGGACTCCTGCCCCCGGTGCTGCTGGGCATAAAGCCCGAGGTACACGGACCCGACGGGCCGATCGGAGCCCCAGATCCCCAGCACGCCGCACTTTTCCTTCTTCTCCGGGGCAGAGCCGTCCGCGCCGGGGGCGCGTGTCGGTGGCCGCGCGTCACGAGGCGCGCGCAGAACGCTCAGATGCACGTCGTTGGCCATGCGCGCAGAGTGTAGGAGGCACGCGCCGCGCCTTCATCCTCTCGCGGGCTACCCGCGCATCGCGTACAGCGCGGCGAGCATCAGCGCCATGACCAGCGAGTTGTGCAGGAAGTGGGCGGTCATTGACGCGATGAGCGAAGACCGCCATTCCCGCATCATCCCGAAGACAAACCCCAGCGTCCCCACCATCAGCAGCCCGGCGAATACGTACGAGTGCATCGCCGCGAACATCGCCGCGGTGAGTAGCGCCGCACCCGCCGCGGGCATCTTGGCCCGCATGTTGCGGTACAGGCACCCGCGGAAAATCCCTTCCTCGACGATCGGGGCCCAGATCACGGCCAGCCCGAGGATGCAGACGATCATCCACGGCCCGCCCTGCCCGAGCATTTCAACGACCTTGTTCGCCGGGGGCTGGGGCGCGGGCCCGTCGCTGAAGATACTCCGCAGCATCATGGCCAACGCCACGATGACGGCCATGCCGAAGTAGATCGGCAGTGCCGCCGCGTACGCGAGGATGCCGGCGCCGACTTCCCGGAAGACACCGCGGCCGCGGTGCCAACCGATCTCACCCGAGAACTGCGACCACGACACGCCCCTTGCCAGCGGCCAGAGCAGGAGCAGCGCCAGAGACACTTGCCCGCCCAGGCGCAGCCACACCGGCCACGCCGCGTCGGGGCCCGCCGCGTGCATTGCAATGGACCCGAGCACGTGGAGCGCGGCAAATCCGCCGGCGAACACGATGAACGTCTCCACCCACACGCGCCCGCCGATCCGCGGCGGGACCATCGCCATGCGCAGCTGCCCGGAACCCGCCAGAATGATCGTGATCAGCAGAACAGCCAGCCCGACGAGGAACCCCAGCAGGAACGCGCCGAGGACCACCATCGCCACAACGAGGAAGACCGTCGCCTCGTGCGCCGCCTGGTCGATGAACGCGTTGCCGGGGGCGGCTCCGTATGCCTCCGCAAGCCGCCCGAACCAGCCATGACGCTCGACCAGGACTTTCGATTGGTCGGGGCTCAGCGGCGTCCCGGAGGAGTACATCGAAATGAGGGATTCGACATCCTCGTTGAGAGCCGAATCGCTGGCCAGATCGGGCTTGAGCGTTTCGAGGCGCTTGACAGCCTCGGCCCCCCCCATCGCCTCGCCGATCACAATCGCAGCCCTCAGCCGTTCGGCCGCAACCCCCTCAGGCTGATCCGACGGGACAGGCGGGGGCCCTAACAGGAAGCCACGGGTGGGCGTCGTGACCTGATCGAGGAGCGTTGCAAACTCGGCGTTGGCGGACCCGCTCGATCCGAGCCGGTGGAGGAAGACGGCAATCTTGCCAAAGAGCACGAACGGACTGCCCTCGGGCGACGGAACGTCCGCTCCCGTCGCGAGGGCCTTCAGGTGCTCGGGAGTCGGGGGAGGCTCCGCCGCCGGCGTCTGCAGCAATGCGACGACCCCCAGAGCGAGCACAGCGACCAGCCAGAGCCACACCGGTGTCCGACGCTGGGCGGCGTTGGGCTCGGCAGGGGAGAGTCGTTCGGGTTCAGTCATGTGAGTCATCGCTCTCTATCATCGGTTGCCGGGTGCTGGTCCGGACCATCAGCCCGATTATCCGTCCACGCAATGCCGGTTGACCGGCCCGCCGGCCCCGCTAACCTTACTCCGTTCGCGGCCGGGCCCACCCGGCGCGTTCGTTCCACAACCTTCGCCGACGCCCTGTCGGCCCGCCCCGCCCGGTAGGCGGCGAGCCAATCACGCTTCCCGCGGCGAGCCCCGCTCGGCCACGGAACACTGGAGCCGCACCATGCCTGCCGTGACCTCCCGACGCCAGACGTACTTCGCCAAGCCCGGCGAGATCCGCAACAACTGGCGGATTGTCGATGCGACGGGCGTCTCACTCGGACGCTTGGCGGTCGAAGTCGCCAATGTCCTGATGGGCAAGCACCGGCCCGAGTACACCCCCCACGCCGATTGCGGCGACTACGTGGTGGTGACCAACGGCAAGCAGGTCGGCCTCACCGGCAAGAAGGCCGACCAGCGGCTCAAGCTCCGCTACTCCGGCTATCCCGGCGGATTGAAGGCCGAAACGTACGGGCAGGTCCGCGAGCGCAAGCCCGAGAAGCTGATCTCCGATGCCGTCCGTCGCATGCTCCCCAAGAGCCGCCTCGGGAGGGTCATGATCGCCCGGCTCAAGGTCGTTCCGGGAGCAGAGCACCCCTTCGCCCAGCACCAGCCGACCGAACTCAAGGTCTAAGTCGATCCCTTTCCCAGATTGCACGGCAACCCCGATGACCGACAGCCGGACCCGAGCCGGTGACCCGACAAGAGAGCAACACGATGTCGCAACTCAACGTCCCCGATTTCTCCATCGACGATCCGATCACGAACGACCCCGAGGCTCCGGCGAAGCCGCGGAAGATTGAGCGGGTTGTCCGCGAGCCCGCCGCCGCCAAGCACGGCTGGTGGTGGGGCACCGGGCGTCGCAAGACCTCCGTCGCCCGGGTCCGCCTGCGGCCAGCCCAGTCCGGCGAGGGCAAGATCCTGCTGATGTCCCAGGGTGACACGACCAAGACAGTCGAGCAGTTCTTCGCCGAGGAGCGGGACCGCAGCGACTGCATCGCCCCGCTCAAGGTGACGAACACCCTGGGCAAAATGGACGTCATCATCCGCTGCACGGGTGGTGGCTTCATGGGCCAGGCCGGCGCAGCCAAGCTCGGGTTGGCCCGGGCACTGCGGGGTTATGACCCGAACCTGGAAGGCGCCCTGCGTGACCATGGCATGCTCACCCGCGATGCACGCGACGTCGAGCGGAAAAAGTACGGTCAGGCCGGTGCCCGCCGGCGGTTCCAGTTCTCCAAGCGATAGGCCCCCACTCCTGGGCGGATACGTATTTCAGACAGCCCGGCCGGTGCCGGGCTGTTTTTCTTGAGCTGATCGGCGCGCTTATTGTGAGAGACAATTCAGTCGAACTGCAATGACGGGGAACCCCTGAACGTTTCCCTTGGAAAGGTGTGTGGTCCACGCGTGGGCCGGCGCATGCAGGTAACAGTTACACGACAGTGGTACATCGTTCTGGCGGCGTACGGAGCCGTCGGGCTGTTGCTGCGCCTGGCGATCTTCCCGGTTGAGTCGTACCTGCATGCCCACGCGATGCGCACGGGTATCCCGGTCATGCTGGCCGTGAACCTTGCCCTGCCCATCCTGATCATCATGCTCGCGGTCTACTGCCCTCGGTTCCCGGTCATCAGCGCCGGTGCGGTGCTGGCCACCCTTGGCTGGATCATCGGGGGGATGCTCTTGCGTGACTGGCACATCTCGCATTGGACAACGTCCCTCTTGCGGGATTCGACCCATCCGATCCTCATCCCGGCAACCCTCGAGTACATCCTGGTCGGCGCCACCGCGGCGGCCGTAGCGACCGAGGTTCGGGCAGGACGCGTCACCGCGAACGGCGGACCGACGTGCCCTGCATGCGGGTTTCCGCTCGAGCGAGCCAACGCGATTCGGTGTCCGGACTGCTACGCCCCGATCCCGCCGAACTGAATCCCGCCGGGGTCGGGTCCGCGTGCAACGGATCACTTACACTTCGGCCCGATGGGATCATCCCAGGCCATCCAGGGCCCATGGACGACTCGCCGGCTCATCCAGTGGATCGGCGATGCGTTTGCACGCGCCGATCTCGATTCTCCGCGGCTGAGCGCCGAGCTATTGCTCTCCCACGTGATCGGGTGCGACCGGATCCGCCTCTACACCGACCCCGATCGGCCGGCCTCCCCGCTGGAGCGAGACTCGCTCCGCGAACTGGTCTCCCGGGCGCTCAAGCACGAGCCCATCCAGTACCTGACCGGCGAAGCGTGGTTCCACTCACTGCCGTTCCACGTTGACAAGCGGGTGCTCGTCCCCCGACCGGCGACGGAGACGATCATTGAGCAACTCCTGGCGCATGCCCGATCACAGCCGGGGTTCGGCGGGCGGATGAACTCCGGAGAGGGCCTCACCATCGCCGACATCTGCACGGGCTCCGGGTGTGTCGCCGTGGCGCTGCTGAAGACCCTGCCTCACGCCCGCGCGGTCGCCGTTGACATCTCCGCCGATGCGCTGGAAGTCGCCCGGCAGAATGCCTCTCGCCACGGTGTCTCCGACCGCCTTGACCTGCTTCGCGGCGATCTGCTCGCCCCGCTCGATGGGCACCCGATGGGCCTGCACCTGCACTACATCACCGCCAACCCACCCTACATCTCCGATGCGGAATGGGACGATGTCCCCCCGAACGTCAAGCTCCACGAGCCGACGATTGCTCTGCGTGGCGGGGCCGACGGGCTCGAGCTTGTCCGCCGGTTGATCAATGACGCGCCATCGCGGCTGCGCCCCGGCGGGATGCTGCTCATCGAGTTGGGGAGCGCGGGAGCGGACCATGCCCTCCGGGCTGCGAACGAGTCGCCGTCGCTCCGAGATGCCCGGATCTGCCCGGACTTTGAGGGACTCCCTCGCGTCCTGGTCGCGCGGCGAACCGAGTAAGTGCGACTAGTTCCCCGCCGCCGCCTTTGGGGCGACCGCCTTGCGGACCTCCTCGATGAGCCGCTCGGCTTGGAATGGCTTGAAGAGCACGCACTGCAGGCCCTCCTGGGAGGCCCGCACGATCGAGTGGTGTGGGTCGTATCCGAATCCCGTCATCAGGATCACCGGAACGTCGGCATCGGCCCGCCGAGCCGCGGCGAAAACCTCGTAGCCGTTGTGATCCGGCATCTTGATGTCGCTGATCACCAGGTCAAATCGAGCCGAGGCGCCCCGCTCGGCAATCTCGGCCGCCATGTCGTCGAGCCGATCGATCGCCTGCTTGCCGTTCTCGCACACCACGACGCGGCAGCCGCGGCCCTCGAGCAGTTCCCTCAGGGTCTGGCGGATGCGTGCCTCGTCGTCGGCCACGAGCACCCGACGCCCGATGAGTTGCGGGTCGATCGCAAGGTCCACGAGAGCCTTCTCGGCGCCCAGGATCCGCTGGGGACCCGAGGCGGCCTCCTGCACACGGCGGCGGATCGCGTCGACGTCCGACAGGATCCGCTCGATGTGCCGCCGCAGCTCGGGGTCTCGCCCGGCGGCCTGGCGCAACACATCGGCCTCCCGGGTGATGTCGTCCAGCGGCTCGACCAGTTCCCCCTGCACCGTGCCGGTGATGGCCTGACCGGTGGCGGCTCGCTCGATTACCAGCAGGTCGAGGATGTGCAGGGCAAGGGCCACGTGGTTCGCGAACATCTCGGCGAACTGGCGGTCCTCCTCGGTGAACGCGTTGGGCTTCTCCGATTCGACGTTGAAGATCCCGATGACCTTGTCGTGCATCAGGAGCGGAACCGTCAGGGACGACCGGGCCCCCGACAGCCCGGTGAGGTAGCGAGGATCCCGCTCGACGTCCGGGCACAGGTACGAGCGTGCCGTCGCGGCCACGAACCCCGAGATGCCGCTGCCCTCCCTCGCGGCGAAGAGTTCCAGCCCCAGCGCTTCGGGCGGGAGCCCGGAGGCAATGACCAGTTCCAGCCGTCCGGACCGATCGTCCAGCACCCGCACCGTAAAGTGATCGAAGTGCATCAGCTCGTGGGCATAGCGGATGATCTTCTCTTCGAGGAGCTTCAGCCGCTCGCTCACGTGCAGTTTTCGGATGGCCTCGCCGTCCAGGCGGACCAACTCCCGCCCGGCCCGGTCGATGGCCTCGACCTTCTGGCGGGCCCGGCGAGAGGCCGTGGCATCGATCACCACCCCCACCGCGACCGCCCGCCTGGCGCCCGGCGCGAACTCGGGCATCCCGGAGGGCATGGGGTGCCGCTCAACCGGGGAGACGACGACCTCGAAGAACCGAGATCCGTCGGGGGAAGCCACCTCGAACTTCGTGCTCTCCGGCCATCCTTCGGAGCCGCCAGCCGCCCTCTTCTCGACGAACACGATGGCGGCCCGGCGACAGACGGCCTCGATCCGGGCGCGGGTCTGCTCGTCGTAGCCCCGGAATCGCTCGTTCGCCCAGACCAGCAGCCCCTGCGCATCGGCAAGGCAAAGGCCCTCGCCGATTGCTTCAAGGAGCGCACTGGCCTGGTGGACAATGATCGGCGGAACCGCCTTTTCAGGGGATTGCAAAACCGCATCGAACCCGGCGCCGCCCGACCGGGCGAGGTCGGAATCCTGGGGGGTATGGACCACCTCGTATCGTTCTGCAAGGAGCGCAGCCATCGCGGCCGCGTCTTGAGGCGTTCCGCCGACAATCAGCATGCGAGGTCGAGTCGTGGACATACGCCCGGCGAGCGAGGATCCCCCCGGCACCAAGAACAGTGTAGTTTCGGTCCGAGGCCCTGTGCAATCGTTCGAAAAAGACGGGGAGATCCCGCTAGCGGGATATTCGCGGATCTATCACCTACTGTTCCCCTGCACGTGATCGAGGCGCTCAGGGTCAGCAAGTGGTACGGGCACGTCCCAGCGCTTCGGGACGTCTCCTTCAACGTGCCCCAGGGCCAGATCGTCGGTCTTCTCGGACCCAACGGGGCCGGGAAGACGACGACCATCCGCATTGCGACGGGCTTCTTGCCGCCCTCGGCGGGCTCGGTGTCGGTGTGCGGGCACGACACCGTTGACGATTCGCTCGCCGCACGCAGGTGCATTGGATACCTGCCCGACTCCGCACCCTTGTATTCGGAAATGAGCGTCCAGGGTTACCTGGACTACCGGGGGCGGCTCTACGGACTGCAGCGCCGGGCCAGACGGGATGCCGCCGCGAGAGTTGTTGATCGATGCCGGCTTGGAGAGGTGCGGGCACGACGCATCGGTCAACTCTCCAAGGGCTTCCGCCAGCGCGTCGGGCTCGCTTCGGCGCTCCTGCACGATCCACCGGTGCTGATTCTCGACGAGCCGATGACCGGCCTCGATCCCTCACAGATCCGCGAAGCGAGATCGCTGGTACGTGAGCTGGCGGAGAACCGGACGGTGCTCATCAGCTCTCACATCCTCCCAGAGGTGGAGCAGACGTGCCACCGTGTGATCATCATCGCCAATGGCATGGTCCGGGCTGACGGCGCTCCATCCGAACTGGTGTCGGGTTTGAGCGGCTCGGCGCCCTATGTGGCCGAGGTGCTGCTGGGGCCCACGGGTGATACCGCCACAGTGGTGAGTGTCCTGAGCGCCGTCGCGGGCGTGGCTTCGGTCCGGGCCGAACCCATGGCGCCCGACAATGGCCAGACACAGTGGTGGGCCAGGCTCACGCTGACCCCCTCGCCGGGTACGCCCGACCTTCGGGAAGCGATCGCCCGGGCCGCGGCTTCGCGATCGCTGACCCTGCGGGAACTCCGGCGGGATCGGGCAACGCTGGAGCACCTGTTCATGCGTGTGATCGAGGACGGCTCGGCAGGCCTCCCCGCCGCGCCGGTGAGGGAACAGGTGACACCATGACCAGCGCCTGGGCCATCGCGGCGCGCGAATACTCGTCGATGTTCCGGATCCCGCTGGGCTGGATCGTGACCGCCCTGTTCCTGGCGCTCTCGGGCGTCCTGTTCTCTCGCGTCATCCAGCCGGGCGAGGTGGCATCGATGCGGCCGTTCTTCACCATCTGGTGGAGCCTGCTCGTCGTCGTCGCCCCGGCGATCTCCATGCGGCTGCTCAGCGATGAGCTTAGGAGCGGAACGATCGAGCCCCTGCTGACGGCGCCGATCTCGGAGGCCTCCGTCGTCGCGGGCAAGTACGCTGCGTCGGTGCTGTTCCTCTGCACGATGCTCGCTCCCAGCCTGCTCTACGTGCTGGTGATTGCATCGCTCTCGAGCCCGGACCTGGGACCGATCGCTTCGGGGTACATCGGGATCGTGCTGCTGGGCATGGTGTATCTCGCCGTCGGGCTGCTGGCCTCGGCGATGACGTCGAGCCAGACCCTGGCCTTCCTCGGAACGCTCTTTGTGCTGCTGCTCGCCGACGTGGCGGCACGGGTCGGCTCTGGCTTCGCGCCGGACTGGGCGGTCCCGGCGCTCTACGCCCTGTCGCCGACACTGCGAATCGACGACTTTGCCAAGGGCGTCATCGATACCGGCAACGTGGCGTACTTCATCGTGGTCTCGCTGTGGTTCCTTGCCGTGACCACAATCGTCCTGCAATCACGGAGGTGGC
Source organism: Phycisphaeraceae bacterium (assembly GCA_019636655.1). Lineage (NCBI taxonomy): Bacteria > Pseudomonadati > Planctomycetota > Phycisphaerae > Phycisphaerales > Phycisphaeraceae > Phycisphaeraceae bacterium. Next base: position 918,518 of record JAHBXB010000001.1, read on the forward strand.
GATGAGCGACTCCGCCGCCGGATCAGACGCAGGTACCCCGCCGGTCTCGGCCGCGGCTCGCAGGGCGAGGTACGCGGTCCGCGCTGTCGTCCTTCTGTTCGCGATCACGGCGTGCTGCTTGTTTGTCGGCCTGATCGCCGCCCGCCTCAACGCCAGGCTTGATGTGACGGTAACGCGCGAGCACCGCCTGTCACAGCGCTCGCTCGATGTACTCTCCGGGCTCGACAAGCCGTACGAAGTGGTCGTCGCGGCGGATGTCCGATCGCTTGACCCGGCGAGCTGGCAGCGCACCGTGGATGTGCTCGACAACTTCGGGCGGGCCTCCAAGAACCTGACCATCACCCGTATTGATACCGGCTCTGCCGATGGCCTGGCGAGGTTCGACGGGCTGATGAAGCGCCTGGCCGAACGATTCCGTGAGAAGTCCGCCGCCGCGGTGGCCGCCGTGCAGCAGGGCGACGTGTCGTGCGAGCAGGTGGCCGAGCAGCTCGACTCGCTTTCCGCGGCGATCCTGAGGCTGCGCGAGGCTATCCCGGCTCCGCCGACAGGCCCACCCAATGCGCAGCAGTACCGCGGCTACCTGGAGGCGACGGCCGCAAGTTGCCGCGTGAGCGCCGGCGACCTCCGCAAGGCGGTGCAGACCTCCCGAGAAACCCTCCTCAAGACCGCCGGTCCCCTGCCGATCCCCCCTACCGACGAAGCCGTCTACACCGTGCGAGCGACAGTCGGCGACGCACAGACCCTTGCCGCTCAGGTCGGCGACAACGTCGCCCGGCTGGAGCTGGACACATCGCTCTCCGCCGAGGCCCGGGACCAGATCAAGCCGCTGGTCAGCGAGGCCGCCTCGCTTCGCGACAAGGCCGGGCGCGCGGGCGCGATGCTCGAGGGGGTGCCGCACCCATCGGTCCTGCGGGTGGTCCGTGCGTTGGAGCAGACCGCCGCGGCGCTGGTGATCGGACCACCCGATGCCTCGGGCGCCGGTATCACGGCGATCGACCTGGCGCAGCTCGTGCCGCCACGCCCAGCGCCGGGCGAGCCATCACTGCCCGATACCCGGTTCCGCGCGGAGGAACTGATCGATGCGGCGATCACCGGATTGATCGATCAGCTCAACCCGATCGTGGTCTTCGTCCACGCTCTGCCGACGAACTTTGCGCCCTCGTATCGTGAGTTTTCGCTTCTTGTTGATCGCCTGCGGCTGCGCGGCATCGACGTTGCCGAGTGGAACGTGAGCATCTCGCCCGAAAGTCCCGCTCTCACGCGCCTTGACGCAACGGGCAAGCGTCCGGTTGTCTACGCGATCGTGAGCGTCCCCGCTGTCGCCGCGGACAGCGCTCGCCGGATGGGCCGGCTCGCCGATGCCACCGTGCGGCTGATCAACGCGGGCAAGCCGGTGCTGCTCTCGGCGACGCCCTCGACCCTCCCAGGCATCGGGTCACCGGACCCGATGGTCTCCTTCCTTTCGCAGTTGATGGTGACCATGGACTCGGGGCGTCCGCTCCTTCGCCAGACGCAGACCCCCACCGGCAGGTCCGTGGGAGCGGACCACATCGCCGAGTCGGCCGGCGCGGATCATCCGATTGCACGATCGCTCGTTGGGATCCGGACGCCGCTGTTGTGGCCGTTGCCGATTACACGCAACAACCCCGCCGACGGCGTCGGCGACTCCGGAATCACCTTTACACCGCTGCTCAAGGTTCCGGCTTCAAAGGATGTGTGGGCGGAATCGGATTGGATGGACTACGCGACAGTGTGGCCGAGCCAACCGGCAACAGGCTCGCCGGCTCCGGACAGTTCAAGAGATGCCACCAGCACCGAAGACTGGGTGGTCGCCGCCGCGGTGGAACGGCTGCTCCCGAACTCCAAGTCCCCGCAGCGGCTGGTGCTGGTCGGCTCGTACCGTTGGTACTCCGATCAACTGGCAGTTCTGATCGGTGACAAGCGGGCGGACCCGGCGGATGTGTTCAGGCTCGTCGGAAACCTTGAGCTGTTCGAGGCCGCGACGCTGTGGCTTGCCGGGCAGGACGAGCGGATCTCGCAGAGCCCAACGGCCCAGTCGGTGCCGCTGATTCCAACAATGAGTGCCCAGCGCGTCACTGTGATCCGGTGGATGTTGATTGCCGGGCTTCCCGCGTTGGTGCTGCTCGCCGGCGCGGCGTGGCGGGTGCTGCGGGGTTGAGGGCCGGGGACTGCCCGGCCGCGGGGGGCGGGGATTGCCGCCCGGTCGCTTCGCCGCAGGGCGCTTCGGGGGGCGGCGGGTTCAGCACAATCTCGCGGCAGCCCGGACCGGACCATGGCGTGTGGCACCGCGGACAGACAATGGCAAGCGGGTCAGCATCTCCAAAGTCCAGGTCGCAGACGCCGCAGCGGTAGAACTGCTCGGCGCCGCACTCGGGGCACATCAGGCCTCGGGGATCCAAGCCGTGGAGGTCGTAGCCACACACGCGGCAGTAGCCGTCGCCGGGCACGCGTCGCGGAAGCACGCAGATGAACAATCCAACAGCCAGCACGGTGCCCGCGTACGGCCAGAGCAGGACTGAGAAGAGCTCCGATCGCAGCACGCCGAAGAGGGCGTGTTTGTCGTAGAGGCTCAGCAGGTGCACCGGTGCCGCGATCGCCGCGACACCGGCGACCACCACCGCAACCGACCGCCAGCTTCGGCGCCAGCGGGAAGCCAGGAACCAGATGAACACCGCGTAGATCGCGAGCAGAATCACGTCGTTGTGTCCATACGATCGGCACCGGCCCGCAAGTCGCGGTCCGCCGGAATCCCCGATTGATCCTAGACGCGGGGGAATACGCGGACGGCTACTTGCCGGCCTTGAAGAACGTGCGCAGGGACTCGTAGATATCGTCGCGCCCGCCGACGCGGCTGGTGACAACCCGCTGCCCCTCCTTGGTCGGGAACGCCTCCCGCAGGACGTTGATGAACGACCCGGATCCGTACGGGCTGGTAACCTGGCAGTACCCGAAGAGGTTGCTGACCGGGACAAGGTGCTTCTCGAGGATCTGGACGCAGAGGCGGTTGTCCGACTCCGAGGAGTTGTCGCCGTCGGAGAAATGGAACAGGTAGATGTTCCAATCCCCGGGGTCGTAGCGGCGTTCCAGAAGTTCCTTGCAGCACTGAAGCGCCGACGAGATGCGGGTGCCACCGTCCTCCCGGACGGAGAAGAACGTCTTGCGGTCGACTTCCTGTGCGACGACGTCGTGGACCACGTAGCGGCTCTCGATCCCCTCGTAGTTGCGGCGGAGCCATGTGTCGATCCAGAACGCCTCCAGGCGAACGATTTCCTTCTGCTCCTCGCCCATTGAGCCGGAGACGTCCATCATGTAGACGATGACGGCGTTGCTTTGCGGCTTGCGCACCTCGGTCCAGGAGCGGAATCGCAGGTCGTTCTTGATCGGGATGATGACGGGATTGTCGGGGTCGTAGGTGCCCAGGGCCACCTGCCGTCTCAGTGCCTCGCGGTAGGTGCGCTTGAAGTGACGAAGCGAAGCGGGCCCTTGGGGCCGAATGCCCGAGTACTTGTCCTTGGTTGTCGTGATCTGGTGCGCCCCCTTGGGCTGGATGCGCGGGAGTTGCAGTTCCTCGCCGAGGATGTCGGCGAGTTCGTCGAGCGAGACATCGACCTCAAGGATGTGCTTGCCTTCCTTGTCGCCTCCCTTGGACTGCCCCTGTCCGACCCCCTGCCCTTCCTCGCCCTCGCCCATCCCGACGCCGCCGGAGTTGTCGCCGTAGCGAAACGTCGGGATGTCAATGTCGTGCACCGGGATCGAGACAAACCGGCGTCCCTCCTTGCCGATCAACTCGCCCTTGGCGATAAAGCGCCGGAGCTCACGCCGGATCTTGCCTCGGACGATCTGCCTGAAGCGCTGGTGATCCTGTTCGATCTTGCTGACCATTGGCGCTCCCGTACCCCGGAGACTTCTCCGTGTGTCACGCGTGCCGGTTGCGATCACCAACCACGATTGTCATCGGCCCGACACCCCACGCGCGCCAAGATCGCCCGTGGATGCGGCCTCCAGTCGGAGGATGGGACCGGCAACCCACTGCAATCACGGGACGCGAGGCTTCCCCGAACGTCCGCATAACCAAGCCAAGCACCCCACCCCGACTGGTATCACAACGAGCAGTTCGCACGCTCTGTTCAGCAGATCTGCCAGAAGGCCGGGAGTTGCCGCAGAAACTCCGACGCCTGCCTCCTTTCCGGCGAAGATCGCTCGCGGGAGGCCGGCCGCCGCGACACCGACGATCCACTCCCGGACCCCAACCTGCACGGGAACTGCCATTGCGGCCTGGCTCGCCGCGGCGACAATCGCGGCACCGGCGGGCGAGATCGGAGCGCCGATCACGCGAAATGCCAGCCAATACCGAACCGCCCAAAGCAGGACATCGAGGTATCGAAGCAACCCGGCGACCCAGGTGCGCCAGCCAACGAACTCCCCTCCCGTGCCGTTCCGCCAAATCCAAGATGTGGCCCACGCCACCGCCAACAAGATGAACACCGGGGCTGCGACGATCCCTGCCGAGGCCATAACCGAACCATGCGGAACCATGGCGACACCAAGGACGGCAACCGCTCCCAGAACGGTGCAGCCCATCGACAGGGCGAGGACTTTCGCGGAATCACGGATTCGGATCCGATTCACCGTCTTGTGGTAGGTCACTCGGCCGATCAAACCCGGGCGGAGCGGCAGCATGTTCAGCAGCCATGCCGCGCCGATGAGGGCGCTCATTTCACCAAAGCCGACGCGGCCGTAGCGACGCGTCAGCACCCAGAACACGGCGCTGGTCACCAACCAATTGCAGACGGGCAACAGCAGCAGCATCGCGAGTTCAAGCCGCGGGGCTCGTGTGATGGACTCGCGTGCGATGGTCCAGGCATCGCCCTCTCGCGCAACCGCAAGCACAGCGGCGCCAATCAGCAGCAGGCCGACTCCGAAGCCCAAGACCGAGAGCACCCGGCGGCAACGGGAACTCTGGGGTGTCGATGGCTCATCCTGGCCCGGTCCGCCCAGCACCGCCGCGGCGTCACCGGGCTCGCTCATTTCGGGGGCGCTCCCGGAGCCGGGATCGAATCGCCGGCCGGGGCAGCGGCGCTGCCCGGGGCTGGATTGGGCTGGACGGGCAATGCCGATGGGTCGGTCACGGCCTCGGTAGCGGTCATCGCGGCGTAGCCGCCGATCAGGTCATCGAGGCGGCGAGTCAACAGGCTGGCGAATTCGCCGACCCGGGCTTCGGGGCTCCCAGGTTTGGCGCCCTGCCCGAGCGTCGCAGCGCGAGCCAGCACCGGATTCTTTGGGTCGGTTACCCGGCTGAGGATCACTGCGGCAAGGACATCGGGATCCTGCTCTGCCAGAGCCGCTGCGTCGAAGGGTGCGAGCGCCGGCACACGCAGAGCCGGCGGGAGCATCGTGACCATCATGATTCGCCCTGGCACATCCAGCTGTGGGTAACGGGCGGCAAGGGCCTCGGCGAGCAACTTGGCCTCGTCATCCGTGAACTTGCCGCCACCGGACTCGCCCAGCCATCGCGCGGCCATCCCGGAGATCGCCTGCCCGACCGATTGGGCCGAGCCATTCGTCACACTGTCGACCAGCGACTGGACCGTTGCTCGGCTCATCGGCGGCGGAGTACGAAGGACCATGGATCGGGTCTCGCTCGTCAACGAGAGCGGACCAAGCGCCACGATCCCTGTGTTGGTCATCCGGAATCCCTGGAGGACGCGCCAGCGAAGCCGTGCGGTCTTGTCGCCCACAAGACCCAGTGTGTACCACAGCCGGCCCGAGTCGGCGTCGACGAGGAGGTCCATTGTTTGTTGCGGCATCAGGCGGAGCCGCCGGTCGACCGAGAGCACTTCCATCGCGGACCTGCCGCCGATCCGCTCAAACCCCGCCTCAGCGCTCGCGGTGGCGATCAAGCGGGAGTTGATTGGCTTCTCGGGCCCCAAGGCCAATGGAATGGGAGAAACATTGCCCAACCGGATGCGCAACGGAAAGGTCTCGATGATCCCGCCGTAACGGTTCTCGGGTTCGGGTGTCTCCACCAAGAGAGACATGAACTCACGCGGGCTCTTGGCGAGGGCCTCCATCCAGGCCGGTACCGCGTCGGCGGTGCGTTCCAGTTGCTCCGCCTCTTCGGGACCCGCGGGCTCGACCCCTGACAACGTGCGGGCCCGCGTCCGCGCCCATGTACCGGCGGTGCTGCCCGCCTGCCGGCGCGCGTAGTCGGCGTACCCATCCACGGCGGCCGAGCGATTGCCCTCGAGTTCGAGGGTCACGATGAGGCCCAGCTCCGCCAGCGGATCGGTTTTTGCGAGCGGGGTCAAGATCTCCTTGGCTCGAGCGAACTGGCCGGCTCGCATCGCCCGCCACCCCTCCAGCCATTGAAACCGATCGGGATCCACCGAGGGGTCGGCGCGAGCGGCCTCCATCTGTTTGTCCGCTTCATCGAGTTGACGGCCGGTCCAGAGCCGCATCCAAAGCAGGTTGGCCTGCATTCCCAGCGCTTCGGCCTCGGTGGGCTTCACGGGCGGCTTGTTCGGATCAAGAGCCGGCGGATCGAGGTGGAATGCGGTCGAAGTGGCCAGTTCGGTCATCGCCCAGTCGGTCTGAGCATCGTCGCCGATCGAACTGGCCATCGCCGCGAGGAGGGCGGCGGTCTGTGGAGCCAACTGGAGGGTCTGCGGGTCCGGGAGATCGAGCAAGGGGGCGCCGCCTGCCTTGAGTTGCTCGGCCTGCTTCATCATGCGGCCGCGTTGCGTGTCCACGGCATCCCGCATCTCGGCGATGCGCTTCCGGGGCCCTTCAACGTTCCAGATCGCCAGATCGGACTCCGTCACGATCTGCTGATCCTGCGGCAGGTTGTACGCCGCGGCAAGACGAAGGAATGTGTCATAAAACCGCTTGGAGCCCTTGTACGCCCCGTGCGCCGCCAAGTGTCTGGCGATCTCCAGGTGCGTATGAGGATCGAGCGGGTCGGCTCTGAGCAGGACCAGCAGCAGGTCGAGGCGACCTGCCGGGTCGACGACGCGGTTCGAGTAATAACCCGCGGCGATAGCCGCCGCGTCCTTGTTCGTTGCATCAAGCTCGATCGCTTGGGCGAGCTTTTTGACAAAGCCGTCGGCGTTTCCCTGTTCCTGGAGCAGGAGAGCCGCATCGAGCGCCAAGCGGCTGCGAATCGCCGGGCTGAAGGCCTGTCCCTGCGGACCGAGAAACTTCTCGTACGCCGCGAGACGTGCATCAACATCTTGCAAGTCCGCAATCCGGCCGGAGATCAGCCGGAGCAACGCGATCTCGTCGTCAGGAGCGAGGTTGACCAGCCGACGTGCCGGCTCGTCAAGGCGATCCCGATCCCCGGCCGCTCCCCATGCCTCGATCAGGCGACGGAGCAGGTACTCGTCATCCGGGCTCAGCCCGGTGGCGATCTCCATGGCTAGCGCCGTGATTCGGTAATCCCGAGCCGCCGGGGTGGGAACCCGGCTGAGGTCCCAGGTTGCGACGCGGCCGAGCGATCTTGCCGCCGCGTTCGCGACGGCCGATTGGGCCGGGTCCTGGTTGGCGGGCTGGGCCATCAATGACCCTGCTCCGAAAACCAGCGATGCCGCAACGGCGAGCGAAGCCAACCGATGACTCATCCAGAACGCGGCGTCGCGCATCAAAGCAGCACTCCCATGACGGCAAGGACAATCACACCGGTCGCCGCCGCCCATGCGGCGAGCTCGAACGATCCGGTAACCCAGGGGTTGGCTCCAGTAAACCATCGGTCGGCGGTTACCCCAGCAATGAACAGGCCCATGGAGACCAGCACCACACCGATGACGCGGAAGACGACGCCAGAGGCCGGGTACCGGCCAGCGAACTCCAGCACGGCCAGGAAGCCCACGACCATCATCAGCCAGGCCCAGAGGGTGGCATGGACGAACGAGACGCCGCGCCAGAGTCGAGGGGATCCTCCCAAGGTGGCCTCCATTGAGGAACCGCGTGCTCAGCCCATGTTCATCGTCATCAGGAACTCGGCGTTGGTCTTGACCTTGGTCAGCCGATTCTTCATCAACTCCATGGCCTCGACAACGTTCATATCCGAAAGCACCTTTCGGAGCCGGTAGACCAGTTCGAGCTCCTTCTTGTCGAGCAGCAGCTCCTCCCGCCGTGTGCCGGATGCGGCGACGTCGATGCAGGGGTAGATGCGCTTGTCCATGAGCTTGCGGTCCAGGTGCAGTTCCGAGTTGCCGGTTCCCTTGAACTCCTCGAAGATGACCTCGTCCATCTTCGAGCCGGTATCGACGAGCGCGGTGCCGATGATGGTCAGCGAGCCGCCGTTCTCGATCGCCCGGGCCGCTCCGAAGAACTTCTTGGGTCGCTGCAGGGCGTTGGAGTCGAGACCGCCGGTCATGATCTTGCCCGAGTGGGGCATGTTCGAGTTGTACGCGCGGGCGAGCCGGGTGATCGAGTCGAGCAGGATGACCACATCGTCCCCGAACTCGACCATCCGCCGGGCCTTCTCGATGACCATCTCGCACACTTGCACGTGGCGTGAGGAATCCTCGTCGAAGGTGCTCGCGACAACCTCAACGTCCTTGCCGACGTTGCGGCGGAAGTCCGTGACCTCCTCGGGGCGCTCATCGACCAGCAGCACGATGATCTTGGTATCCGGGTAGTTCTTGTGGATCGCCTGCGTCATGCGCTGCAGCAGCACCGTCTTTCCGGTGCGGGGCGGCGCGACAATCAGCGCTCGCTGGCCTTTGCCGATCGGAGCCACAAGGTCCACCACCCGCATCTCGATCTGGTCGGGGGTTGTCTCGAGCACGAACCGCTGCTCGGGGTGGAGCGGCGTGAGATCCTCGAAGTTGGAGAGCTCGTGGATAGTCGCGGGAGTCCGGTTGTTGACGTCATCAACCCGAAGAAGGGCGAAGTACCGCTCGCTCTCCTTCGGCGGCCGGATGGCGCCTCGAACGACCATCCCCTTCTTGAGGCCGTAACGCCGGATCTGCGTGGGCGACACGTAAATATCGTCCGGGCCAGCCAGGTATGACTGCTCGGCGGAGCGGAGGAAGCCGAAGCCGTCCTGCATGATCTCCAGCGTGCCCTCGCCGATCATCAGTCCCTGCTTCGCAGCACGGGCCTTGAGAACCTTGAAGATCAACTCTTGCTTGGGAATCTGGTGGAAGTCCTGCAGGCCTTCCTTGTCAGCGACCTTGTGCAGTTCCTCGATCCCCATGCGCTGCAGCTGGGACATCGAGAGCGCGTCCTTGCCAGCCGGAGTCGAGGCCGCAATCCGCTCCAGTTCCGCCGCTTCGCGTTCGAGCTCCTCGTCGCTGGGGAGTGTGAAGTCGTAGTGACCGCCCCCACCGCCCATGGGGCCACCCATCGAGGGACCGCCCATGCCCATCCCCATGCCACCCTTGCGCCGCTTTCGCTTTCGGCGGTGGCCGCCCCGCATGCCGTACATATCTCCGCCACCGTACCCGGGGCCCTGTCCCATCGGTCGCTCATGCTGAGGGCCTCCACCGCCACCACCCGACTCGGGTACATGCCCACTCTGGCCGTTGCCGGACTCGCCACGGCTTGAAGGCGGCGCGGCCGGGCGGCTCTCTTCGGCCTTGGGCTCGGGCTTCGGCTCGGACCGGGCCTCGGGACGCGGACCAGGCTTGCGTTCGGAACGCCCGCCGCCCGCTCCTCCACCCTCGGTCCGCGACTGCTTCGTCGTCTTCGTTTCTTCGGCACCCACGATCGGCTCCTGCGGCGCCGCATGTCCCTCGCTGGAACGCGAGACCATCCGGCTGGTTTTCTTGTTTCGGTTTCCCCACATGCTTAGGTCCCCCGGAACGCCGCCGAGATCACGGCGACCTCCCGTTTCCAATCTGGTCGGTTTGGAAGGCCGGGCATGGCGGGAACGCGGGCGGGCCCGTTATCCATCTCGGCTTTCGCGAGATCGCACCGTCTGATCAACACGTGAAGAGCGTCCCTGTTCGTAGACCGCAGCCCTGATGGCCCGGTCCCGCCCGCCCCATTTGCAGATCCTTGAACAACCGCCCCTATTGGCACCCCCGACAAAGTACTGCACCGGCATAACAACGGTCTGGGAAGAGTCGGGCACTGATCGCAAAGGCGATTGGCCGCCAACTCGTTTCAGTATAGCACGCCCGGCGACCCCGGCGTGCCGAAGACAAAAAACCTGTCACCCGCCTGCACGATCGTGGGAGTGGCTTGAACGGAGGCGACCCAAGACATCCGCCGCATGCCGGTCAAGATCCGCCACCGACCCCTCATTGGGAACAATGTAGGCTGCACGACGGCGCTTTTCCGCAACCGGCCACTGGACCGCCTCGCGCCGGTCCAGTTCGGCCTCATCCCAGCCGCGAGTCCGTTGGACCCGTTCGAGCCGCAGGGCCCGGGGGGCGTCGACAAAGACGACGGCGTCGCACTCGGCGTCGACCCCGGCTTCGTACAGGAGCGGCGCATCGATGACGATCGCCGACGGGGCCGGTCTCCGGACCCGAACCTCGTCGATGCGACGCAAGCGTGCTGCCTTGAGCCGCGGGTGGATCACCTCCTCCAACCGCCGACGCTCGGTAGGATCGGAGAAGACAATTCGAGCCACCTTTGAGCGATCGATCCGGTTGTCAAGGCCGAGGATCTCCCCCCCCCACCATCGCACCAACTGGTCGCTCACCTCCGGATCGTCCAGCAGGGCCTTGGCCTCGGAGTCCGAATCGAGCACGACCGCACCGAGTCGCGAAAAAGCCACTGCGACTTCGCTCTTGCCCGAGCCGATACCGCCCGCGATTCCGACAACTGGCACCCAGTTTGGCTCCTCAGGCACGGCTCGAGCACTCGCGGGAACCGGGTCGCCGAGCGAGCGATCTGCCGATCCGGCCTGCACCAGGTGCTCGCGTGCCAGCGCGGCCACGTGTTGCGGACTGGAGACCATGGTCCACACGACTTCGTACCCGTCCGTGCCCGCCGTGGCGAATCCGAGTGTGCCGAGCCCGAAGATCCGCTCCCTCAGCGAACGGAAGAGCACGACGTTCTGGATTCGCTGGAGAGGCGCCTCAACGACCAGCCGCCGGAAGACACCGGATCTCCAGATCAGGCGTCGCTCGGTCAGAACGTAGGTCTGGTTTGCCCAGACCAGTGAGGCCCATACGACTGCGGCGAATGCGAGAACAAAAAGCCAGGCCGCTACGGCCGCGAGAGTCGCCGTCATCTGCGGGAGCAGAGTGAGATTCAAGAGTGCGACCGCCAGCGCGGCCAGGCCGACCCACCGGCCCGCCCTCCAGAGCAGCACGAACCACGGGCTGGCGCGTGATTCCCAGAGAATCCGCTCTCCCGTCATGGGACTCTCATCTGGCCTGCCGGACTGATTCACCGACGACGCTTGCATGGACGGTGTATCGACTAGACGCCGGGTACAAGCACGCCGATGTCCGGCAGGTTCCTGTAATACCCGTCGAAATCGAGGCCGTAGCCCACCACGAACTCATCCTCGATGTCGAAACCGGCGTAGTCCACGTCGACCTCTTCGTCCCGACCCTTGGGCTTGTGCTTGCGGAGCAGGACGGCGAGGCGCAAGCTGGCGGTGCCCTGCGCCGCGATCATCCGGCGGATGACACCCAACGTTCGGCCGGAGTCGAGGATGTCGTCCACCACGACCACGTGGGTGCCGTGCAGATCGGTCGGGAGCCCGCCGCGAATGTTGGCACCCTGCGAGGTCGTGGCCGCACCGGGGTAACTGCTGACGGTGATCGGGCGGATTGACATGCTCAGGGGCATGGCCCGGATGAGGTCGGCGACGAACACGACGGCGCCGGTCAGGATCGGAACGAGGACGATCGGGCCATCGCAGGCCGCGACGTTCTCCGCAAGATCGCGGGAGATCTCCTCGCCCATCTCCTCGACTCGGGCGGCGATTCGCTGGCGATCAATGAGGATTCTGCCGACCTGCATGCGTGCCTGCCCGGTGGGGTGTCAGTTGATCAGGCCCTTGATCCCGCCGCTGCGGCGGGCTTTCCAGTACCGCGCCAGGGAGTCTTCGATGATCGCGTGCGCCGCCTCGGCGGGCATGATCTCGTCAACATCGACCGCCTTCCCTTCGAGGTTCTTGTACTCCTCGAAGAACTGCCGGAGCATCCGGAAGATATGCCGAGGGAAGTCTGAGGCCTTGTTGAACTCGCTGTAGATCGGGTCGCCGATGAGGACGGAGATGACCTTGTGGTCCGGCTGCCCGTGGTCCACCATGGTCATGAGTCCGACGGCCCGGGCTTCGCACAGGCACAGGGGGGGAATCTCCTCGGTGCAGTAGACCAGCACGTCCAGCGGGTCGTCGTCTTCGCCCAGCGTCTGGGGGATGAACCCGTAGTTTGCGGGGTAGTGGACCGCGGACGACAGAATACGGTCGAGCTTGAGCAACCCCGAGCCTTTGTCGAGTTCATACTTGTTGTTCGAGTTCTTGGGGATCTCGATTACGGCCTTGAAGCTCGATGGCAAGCTGTTCTCGTCGATCCCGGGGGTAACGTCGTGCCAAGGGTGGACCATGGGCGGAGGGTAGCGCCGTGGCCCCGGGTGCTCCGAGAGGCTTCAGATGGAATGACTCCCGCTACTCAATCAGCCACAGGGTATTGGGTAGCTCATTTCGGCTGCCCTCCTCCCGGGGAAACTCCCTGGTGAGAGCCTGGCCGCACCGCTCAACCGCTTCAATCAACCCGTCGGTAGGGTTGCCGTGGCGAAAAGCCCCAGCGATGCCAGCGCATGCCTTAACGAACAGGTCCTGGTTGACCCGACGCTCGATTGCGACATCCCCGACGACCCAGCAGGTTCGCTCGAGCAGCGAGACGAAGATCAGCAGGCCGTTCCGGGCGTGCGTGCGCCCCACGTGGAACGTGTGGAAAGCCTCGAAGCCCCGGCGTCGCACCTCGGCCTCTCTTTCGCGACGTGAGATGAATGGGCGGATCAGCGCCGGAAACCGGGACGCAAGGGCCGCTCCAACGCCTGTCCCGATGGCCAGGACCAGCAGCACCGAGGTCAGCCCGAGCACGAGGGTTTGGCCACCCGACCACTCCCGGGTATCGGGCCGCAACCCCTGCCAGAGCGACCATGCGATGACAACGCCGATCATCCCCATCACAAGGCCGAAAAGATCCTCAACTCGGTCGTACCGGCCGCTGCGGCGGGCGACCACGACAACGATCTGGGCCGAAGTGCCGGCCTCGGCTGCGGCGATCGCCGCCTCGATCCGGACACGGTCGTCGGCGGAGAAGACTTTCATCGCGGTCTCCATGTGTTACCACGAACCCGTGGCGCCACCGCCGCCGGAGAACCCTCCGCCAAAGGAACCGCCTCCGCCGCCAAACCCACCCCCTCCAGAGAAAAACGATGGCCCAGGTGAGCTCCCGCGAGCCCCCGCATTCGAGGAAGACCGCAATCCGGTCATCTGGCCGAGGATGAAGCCGGGCCAGAAACCTCCGAACACCTGAGAACCGGTCGTCATCTGGCCCTCTGTTGCATTCGCCGCAGGCCCGCCCAAGGGTGTAGTGGCGTAGTTCCGCATGGAACGACCGAACCGGCCTACCACAATGAGAATGAACAGGGCGGCGCCACCGACCACGATACAAGCGGCCGGGCCCAGGACGGCAGGACCTCGAAGCCAGGAAGACACTCCCCCCGAACTTGGCGACGTAGTGCTGGTCGGGGCTTGGGCAGGCGTCTGCGCCCGCCCTGTTGGCAGGCCTGTCGCGGGTTCAGCCGACGATGATCCGGCAAGCCGGTGCTGGCTGCCAAGCCTGGCAGCAAGGCCCGCCACACCTTGCTCGATGCCGCGGGAGAACTGGCCGCTCTTGAAGGCCGGAACGATCACGCCTGAAACGACCGCCGCCGCCGCGGCATCGCGGTCTCGGTTCCACGCGGCCCCCATCTCAACGCGAACCTTCCGGTCACCCTTGGAGACCAGCAACAGCACTCCGCGGTTGTTCGCCGCGGAACCAACCCCCCACTCATCAAAGAGATTGTGGGCGTACCGCTCGATGTGCCACCCGCTGGCCCCGTGGTCGGCCATCGACGTGATGGTGGCAACGGCGATCGCGATGCCATCCTTCTCAAGGAGCCCCTGGGCGATCTCCCGTATGCGATCGGCATCCGTCGACGTAAGCAGGCCCGCCTCATCGGCGATCACATCCCCCGCCGCTGGCCGCTGCGGATAGGTTACATCGGCGAGCGATCGTTCGGAGCACAGGCTTCCAGCCAAGGCCGCGATCGCCACAACCACAACCCATCTCAGATCCGTAAGTACGACCATCCGTTGATCCTCCCTTGCCTCGCCTCAACGGGCCTATCGCACACTTCATCGGGTACGTCCGGTACCGGTTTCAAGCACTCCCGATGTGACTGGCTCACGATCCTCCGTACACCGGGACCAACGCGCTGCGAGTCGACGTGTTTTCTGGCGACGCCAGGAAACACACCGTCGCCGCGACCGAGTCGACACTCGGCCACTTCGAATGGTCCGCGTCCGGCATCGCCGCACGGTTGGCCGGCGTGTCCATGATGGATGGGACGACCGCGGACACCAGCACCCCCCTGCCGACGACTTCCTCGCCCAACGCCTGGGTCATGGCGGCAACGGCCGCCTTGCTCGCGGTGTACGGCACCATGCCAACCCCAAGCCTTGGCTCGATTGCCGGTCGGGCGGCGACATTGACAATCCGTCCTCCCCCGCCGCGGGCCATTGCCCGAACCGCCTCGCGGCAGCAAAGGAAGCATGTGAGGGCATTCGTCTGCATCATCGACACGAACTCGTCGCGCGACGTCTCCGCGACAGGCTTCATCCCGAATCCCCCGGCGATATGAATGGAGGCCCAGACCGGCCTCGGAGAACCCGCCGGAGAGCCCCATGCCATCGATTCGGCGTAGAACCGCTCGACCGCGCCCTCGTCGGTGAGTTCCACACCCATGCTCACCCGCACCCTCTCATGGGACTTGTGCGGGAACCGATCGTGTTCCTTCGGGTGCACGCAGGGAACGCTGACCCTCGCCCCAGCCGCGAGCAGTCGGCCGACCACGGCCGAACCAAGCGCGCCGGTTCCACCGGTCACGATGACGAGGCGGTTCGTAAACACTTGTTCGGCCATACGGCACTCCAATCCACCCCGCCCTCGGGTCAGCGATCACCCTCAGAGTACCGCCAACGGTACCTGGCGGCACTCTCGGACCGAACCTCATTACCGAGCTACCGTTTCAAGCACCTTTGCGACGTTTCCGGAGTTGCTGCCATGCCCCTATACGAATACCACTGCCCCGAGACCGGCGAGACGCTGGAGTTGCTGCGACCGATGGCGGACGCCGACAAGCCGGTTGACGACCCTACCGGCCGGGGGCGGCGGTTTGTCCGGAAGCAGTCCACGTTCGCGGCCAAGGGAGGAAGCGCGGCGGCCTCGAGCGGGGCTGGCGGCGGGGCGTGCTGTCCCTGCGGCAAGTCGGCGGGTTCCTGCGGTTCGATGAACTGAGGCACCGGCGCGGCCGGAGTTGCCGATCGGTGGCGCAATCTGTGCGCGGCAAACACGGAACGGGACTTCAGGAGACGCTGACGCCGCCGACGTCACCAGCGGCCAAATCTCCGAACCCTCCGCCTAAAAGATCATTCAGTTTGTCGGCCGCCCGCCCGTCGAATCAGCTCTGGCACGCCCCTTGATCTCCTGCTGACCAACCCCGGCGGAGTCCGGGTGGAAGCGCAGGAGTCGCGCCGTGGCACCACGAACCGAAATGTCGGAGGCGATCGGACCCAATGGACTTGTGGTGGGCGCCGCGCTCGTGCGTTCGGCCAGGCTGGCGGTTTCTCTCCACTTGGCCGACTCGGCCGCTCAACGGACTTGCCCGGCCCCAATTCGGGATGTCCGGGCGATCCTCTTTGCGGCCCCCCAGCGCTGCATTGATCAGAACCGGATGGGTCCGAGTGAGCGAGGGGACCACCAATGAACTATGGGCTTTACCTCGCAGCGTCCGGTGTGCTGACGTCGATGTACCGGCAGGATGTACTCTCAAATAACCTCGCCAACGTGGACACCGCCGGGTTCAAGCCCGACACCCCCGTGTTCCGCAGCCGCAGCGCCGCCCGCATCGAGGATGGCCTTGCTCTCCCATCGAACGCCATGCTCGAGCGGCTCGGTGCCGGGGTCGCCCTTGGACCCGACCGCATCTCGATGCTCCCGGGCCCTGTCGAGACGACCAATGACCAGTTCACCGCGGCGATCAGCGGGGACGGGTTCTTTGCGGTCTCGTTCAATGACGGCCAGTCGCCGCAGCTTCGCCTGACGCGGGACGGTCGCTTTGCCCGCCGGGCCGATGGCACACTGCTGCACGCCGCGAGCGGGGCGAGCATGCTCGACCCTCAGGACAAGCCCATCACGCTCGCCAACCGCCCGTTCACAATCAACCAGGATGGCGCCATCGTGCAGGACGGACGCGAGGTTGCTCGCCTCCAGGTCACCAGCGTGCCCGATGCCGGCTCGCTGGAGAAGGCCGGCCGAAACCTCCTTGGGATGTCTCCCGAGCAGGCTGCCCAGCGGCGTCCGGCGCCCGGCGGCGTGACGCAGCGCGCCCTTGAGAGGTCGGCAACCGATCCGATCCTGACCACGATGGGCATCACCGATGCCAGCATCGATGTCCAACTCAACTCCCGCGCCATTCAGATCTTCGACGAACTGATGGGGCGGGCCATCAACACCTTTGCGCGGGTCGCTTGACGCAAGGAGCCTCACGCCATGGCCGTTATTGCCCTTCAGTCCGCCGCCTCCGCCATGACGGCGCTGAACACGTCGATGGACGTCATCGCCAACAATCTGGCGAACGTCAACACTCCCGGATTCAAGTCCAGCCGGGCCAACTTTCAGGACCTGCTCTACTCCAAGGTCAAGCAGCCCGGCCTGGAGACGTCCACCGGTGATCGCCCGCCCTTCGGGCTCTTCGTCGGCCTGGGCACCCGAATCAGCGGCACGCAGCTCAACTTCACCGAAGGCTCTCCCATCACCAGCGATCGGCCCCTCGATGTGATGATCGACGGGCAAGGGTTCTTCCAGGTCCAGGTCCCCGATTCGCAAGCGCCCGGGAACATCGCGTACACGCGCAACGGGCAGTTCGCCGTCAATGCCGATGGCGAAATCGTGCTCGCCTCGGACACGGGACGCCGCCTGATCCCCAATATCACCATCCCGAGCGATGCAACGGGCATCAGCATCCAGAACGACGGCACGGTGCTGGTGACCCAGCCGGGATCGTTGGAGGCGACCCAGGTTGGCCAGATCGAGATCAGCACCTTCATCAACCCCCAAGGACTTCAGCAGGTCGGCGACAACTTGTACATCGCCACTGACGCCTCCGGACCACCGATCGACGGCACGCCCGGGACCGACAACCGCGGTGTGCTCCAGTCCAACCAGTACGAAGCCTCGAACGTCGACCCCACCCGCGAACTGATCGACCTGATCAAGACGCAGCGAGCATTCGAGATGAACTCCAACACGATCCGTGCAGCGGATGAGTCGCTCCGCACGGTGGCCACTCTGAGGAGGTAAGTTGATGACGCTCCGGATCGTGGCCATCCTGCTTGCGGCGATATGGCTTGCCACGCCTTTGCATGCCCAGACCACGGTCCAGCTCCGAACCTCTGCCACCGTCGCCGAGGTGAGGGTGATCACGCTCGCCGACGTGGCTTCGATCACGGGGCCGGAGGCCGCGACCCTCGGGC
Source organism: Phycisphaeraceae bacterium (assembly GCA_019636655.1). NCBI lineage: Bacteria > Pseudomonadati > Planctomycetota > Phycisphaerae > Phycisphaerales > Phycisphaeraceae > Phycisphaeraceae bacterium. Next base: position 936,255 of record JAHBXB010000001.1, read on the forward strand.
AGATTGTCGTACGCTCCGCCGCGGAAGGCCGGGCCGGGGACTCCGATCTCACCATTGCATCCGTGCGTGCTGCGCTGGACGCTGCCAAGGTCAACTGGGGCCAGGTAGCACTCCGCGGATCCGCGTGCCGTCTTCGCCTGGGCGATGCCCCCGATGCTCTCGACACCGCGGGCAGCTCCCGCAGTCCTGTGCCCCACAACTCCCTCGAGCCCGTACACCAGCTCGTCGACCTCTCCGGACCGCCGACGGTCCGCTCCGCGGTAGTGATGCGGCTCTGCTCGCTCCTGGGAGCGGAGCCCCAGGGCCTGCGAGTCAGGTTTCGGGCGGAAGACGAGCCCTTGCTAAGCCAGTCGATTGTCAGTCGGCGCGTCGACACCCAGACCGGCGCTACACGCTCATCTTCGCGCATGTCGGTGCAGGTCTATGTCTACGAGGGAGACCGTATCGCAATTTCCGGTACGATCGTGGTCGACGCCCTCGTGCTTCGCGAGGTGTTCAGCGCGACGACGCCGATCGAACGAGGCGATGTCATCCGAGCGGATCTGGTCGTCGCCGGGTCCCAGTGGATCGAGCCCAATGCCAGGACGCCCGCCCAGGGCGGCAACGTGATCGGCTCGGTGGCCAGGTCCAGGATCTCCGCCGGAGCGGTGATCAGCCTCACCGACATCGAGCCCGCTCTGATCGCGAAGCGCGGCGACTTGATCTGGGTGCACTGTCTCAGCGGTTCTGTGAACCTCAAGGCGAAGGCCCGGGTCGTCGCCGATGCTCATGACGGCGGCCTGGTCTCGCTCCGCCTCGAAGGCTCCAAGCAGACGTTCGATGCCCGCATGTCCGGCCCTGGCGTCGCCGTGATTGACATTGACAAGGCCACGCAGGCCGCCAGCACGTCCCGTTGATCGTCAGGAGGAACCATGCGGACAGTCGCCATCTCGATTGCAGTACTTCTCGCCGCCGCGGGCCAAGCCGCGGGCCAAGCACTGCTGCAGCGGCCCGTCTCATCGGGGCCGCAACCGGGGGTAATCACCCCATCAGGCCCGCAGGGGAACCCGAATGTCGTGATCGCTCCCGGGAGCGGCCCCGAGTCCGCGGCTGCCTCGCCCCAGCCTGGTCCCGGGCCCGCGCAAGGCGTCACGCCCCCCCCGCAACGCGAGCCGGATGGTGTCGCCGCGTCACTCCAACCCTACAGCTTGTTCGCCGTTGTTCCACCGCCGCCGCGCATCTACCAGAAACACGATGTGGTCCAGGTGGTGATCAACGAATCGAGCATCCAGAAGTTTGAGGCGACGCTGGACACCAAGAAAAAGGAGGCTCTGTCGGCCCAACTCCAGGGCCTCCCGAACCTTGAGAAACTCCTCGAAACACAGTTGCAGCCCTATGACACCCAGCAGTTGCTCAACCTCCTGCTCTCGGGCCAGAACAACTTCAAGGGCGACGGCTCGCTGGAGCGGTCAGACCGCTTCACCACCCGGATCAGCGCCACGGTCATTGATGTGAAGCCCAACGGGTCCCTGGTGCTGGAGGCGCGTAAGTCCACCTCGCACAACAACGAGACCGTTTCCGTCGTTGTCGCCGGCGTGTGCCGCCCCGAGGACATCACGACCCCCGCCAACACCGTGCAGTCGTCGCAGCTGGCCGACCTGGTCATCCGCGTCGAGACCACGGGTGATGTCTCTGACACCGCCAGCAAGGGCTGGATTACTAAACTGTTCGACGCCATCTTCAACTTCTGACCGACCCACCCGCCGCCCAGAGGGTGGCACGCCGCTCGCTTAGTACTGGCAGGACGCCGGAGTACCGCCGCAGGATGCGCACCATGTTCCGTCTGAGCCTCGTGATTGCCGCAGTTCTTGCGCTCGCTACGCTGACGAGTGCGCAGCCCATCGGGCGCGATCCGTCAGGCGGCCAGTTCTCCGCGCCCGGCGCGGCGACGTCGTCCGCAGACCAATCAGTCCCCGCCTCCATCAGCATCCAGGACGTCGTACGGATCCAGGGCCAGGGGCGATTCACCCTCCGTGGTCTGGGCATCGTCGTCGGCCTGAACGGCACCGGTGACAGCGGCGCCGAGCTGGCCCTCGCCCGTCCACTGGCCCAGGTGTACGCCAACAACGGGAACCCGCTCCCCGAGCTCAAGGAGCTGGCCAAGGGGAACACCGCCGCGCTCGTGTGGGTCGATTGCGACATCCCCGAGACCGGCGCCCTCATCGACGACCGGTTCGACGTGCACGTCAGTGCGATGCACAGCGCCAAGAGTCTCGAAGGCGGCCGCCTGATCATCGCCCCACTCATGGGCCCGCTCGTGGGGAGCAAGCCCTACGCGATGGCATGGGGCTCGATCACCATCGAGGGTTCCGCCTCGCCGCGGACGGGAGTGATCCGCAGCGGCGCGCAGATGATCCAGAACACGCTCCGCAACCCCATCACCGATTCGCTCACGCTGATCGTCACCCCGGAGGCCCGCGGCTGGACCACCACGGGCACCATCGCCAACCAGATCAACGGCGCCGCCGGGCGGCTCGACGACGAGACCGCCGGGCCCCAGATCGCCCGCGCAATCGACGAAACGACCATCCACATCGTCATCCCCGACCAAGAGCGAGCCGACCCGGCGAACTTCATCTCCCGCATCATGACCATGCGCCTGAGCCCGACCCTTCTGGCCCTCCCGGCCGAGGTGCTGGTGAACGAGCGCGTCGGTCTGATCACAGTGACCGGCGACGTCGAGATCTCGCCCGTCGTCGTAGCGCACAAGGACATGGTCGTCACCACGCTTACGCCACCCCTTCAGCCCACGGCACAGAACCCGCTCGTCGAGCGGGACGCATGGGTCTCTATGGCCACATCGGGGAGGCCTGTCGAGCGCGCCCGCCTCGACGACCTGCTGCGGATCTTCCGCACCCTCGATGTGCCGGTGAAGGACCAGATCCACATCATCAACCAGATCCACGCCTCCGGCCGGTTGCACGCCAAACTGAGGGCCCAATGACGGGTATCACGCAGGAGATGCCGAGCCGGAACCCGCTGTTCTCGCCCGCGAGCCCGGCGGCGGCGATGTCGCTCGCAACCCGCCAGCGGGACTTTGCAGCGGCCATCTCGCGGGCGTCCATCCTGCATGGTGCGACGCCCGAGCAACAGGCCCGCGAGAGCGCCGAGGAGTTCGTTGCCATCGCCCTGGTTCAGCCCGTGCTCACCCACCTTCGCAACACGAACAACGCCGCCAGCCCGTTCCAGCCCACCAGCGCCGAGAAAAACTTCCGCGGGTTTGCTGACGCCCAGGTGGCTCGGCAGATCGTCCGCACCAAGCAGTTTCCCCTGGTCGACCGGGTCGCGCAGCAGATCCTGGACCATGTCACCAAGCGATCCCCGGGCGCCCTGGAGGCCTCCGCATGATCATGCCACAACCGCCAGCATCGGCCGCGGTCGCCGCGGATGCGGTCGACCGTCTCGAGGACATCCTCGATCAGCTTGCCACGCACCACCAGACCCTGCTCGACCTTGCCCGCCGACAGCAGGCGGCGATTGCCACCGCCGATGCGCCAACCCTCCAGCGCCTCGTGACGCTCCAGAACCAGGCCGTGCAGCAGATCGCGGCGCTCGAGCATGACCGCGGCATGGCTGTGGCCAGCATCGCGAGGGCCACCGGCCGTCAACCCTCTGCCCTCCCTGCCGCCGCCAGCCTCTCCTGGCTTGCGAGCGGGCTTGATGCTACTGCGCGGCAACGGCTCTCCGACGCCGCGTCCCGGCTGATGACAATCCTCCGTTCGCTCCGGCACGAGCACGAGGTCATCAGGGCCGCGACCACGTCCCTGACCACCCACATGGACGGCATCATCCGCCAGATCGCTCGCCGTCTCTCCCACGCCGGCACCTATGCCCGGCACGGGGGCGTTGATGCCGGCCCGACCGTGCAGTCCGCACTCGACATGAGCCTCTAACCGCCGAGCGAAACCATGGGTCTGACGACCGCACTCCAGATCGGCCGATCCGCGCTGAACGCGAGCCAGATCGCGCTCCAGGTAACCGGCAACAACTTCGCCAACGCCGCCACACCCGGGTATTCGCGCCAGATCGCCACCCTGGCCCCATCCGCGGGCGTCAGCGAGGGCGGCTTTATTTTGGGCCGCGGCGTCTTCGTGCAGGATGTCCGGCGTCAGACCGACGCGGCGCTCCTGGCCAGGCTCAACTCGTCGGTCTCCCACGAGTCCGCCGCGGGGATGGACCTCCAGCTCCTCTCGCGGGTCGAATCGGTCCTCAATGAACTGACCGACTCGGATATTTCCAGCGAACTCTCCCGGTTCTTCAACGCATGGTCCGAGCTGGCCAACAGTCCCGGGTCAGCCGGGGCCCGTTCGCTCGTCGTACAGCAGGGCAGCACGCTTGCCAGCTTCCTGCGCACCACACGCAGCGACCTCGTGCAGATCCGGAATCAACTCGACTCGGAACTCGATGCGAATGTCAGCCGCGCCAGCGACCTGCTCTCGCAGATCGCCGGTCTCAACAGCTCAATCGTCGCGGCGGAGGGGGGTAGTTCCCAGGCCAACAGTTTGCGGGACCAGCGGGACTCGCTCGTCCTTCAACTCTCCCAGTACCTTGACATCTCGACGGTCGAGCAGGCCAACGGAACGCTCGACGTGCTCGTTGGCTCGACCCCGGTGGTCCAGGGAGGCCGTTCGCTCGGACTCCAAGTGCGGCGAGAGTCCGACGGCACCCAATCAAGCGTTCGGATATCGACCATCGACAGCCCCCGAGACGTTACAGTCCACTCCGGAACCATCGGCTCCCTGGTGTCTCAGCGAGGCAAGCTCGTTGATGGAACCATTGACTCGATCGACACGATCGCGTCCCAGCTCATCTTCCAGGTCAACAAGATCCACAGCGTCGGGTACGGCGCCACACCGATGACTTCGATTCGAGGCACGCAGAACGTCCCGGCTGCCGACCTCGTCCGCTCGCTCAATGACCCCGCCAACTCCACCTTCGCGGCACTGCCGTTTGCCGCGACGAACGGCGGATTCAGCGTTACCGTCACCAACTCACAGACCGGCGCGACGCAGACCGTGCGGATCCCGGTGGACCTCGATGGCATCGACAACTCCGGCCAGCCGGGGTTTGCCAACGATACCTCTGTCCAGTCGCTCGCTGCCTCGCTTGGTTCGATCGCCAACCTTTCCGCCACCACTAACCCCGACGGCACGCTAAGCGTCTCGGCGGCCACCGGCTATTCATTCTCGTTCTCGGATGATTCCTCCGGCGTCCTCGCCGTTCTCGGTGTGAACTCCTACTTCACCGGCACTACGGCCCGCGACATTGACGTTCGGCAGGACCTCTCTTCGTCGCCGCAACTGCTGAGCGCCGGCGCCGTTGTCAACGGGCAGCCCAACGACAACGCCAGCGCCATGGGGATCGCCGCCCTCCAGGACGCCGCCAACGCGGCGCTCGGCGGCCAAACCATCCGCGGAGCCTGGACGCAGTCCGTCCAGTCAATCGGCGCTCGCACCGCAGAAGCCCAAACCCGGTCGTCCGCCGCGACGCTCGTTCGACAGAATCTCGACGCCCAGAAGTCCGCCATCTCCGGTGTCAGCGTCGACGAGGAATCCATCAACCTCATTAACTACCAGCGCCAATACCAGGGCGCCGCCCGCTTCATCTCGGCCGTCGATGAACTGACTCAGATCCTGATCAACCTCATCCGCTAGCCATCCCGCGACCAGTCCCAGTACTCATCTCCGAGACCGCCATGAGCTCGATCCCATCCAACCTGTCGCGTGTCCCGAACCTGCTCGCCTCACAGATCTACTACACCAATCTCAACCGCTCGAACCTTTCCATGCTCCACTTGCAGGAGCAACTCGCTTCGGCCAGGTCCGTCAACCGCCCTAGCGACGACTCGGTCAAAGCCGCGTCCATCCTCGCCCTCGACGACATTCTCGAGCGGTCCGAGCAGCGTGTCCGGAACCTCGATTCCGCCAGCAACTCCCTGAATCTCCTGGATACGTCCATCGGTGAGGCCAACGACCTCGTTCTCCAGGCCAAGGATGTCGCCGCCAGCCAGATCGGCGCCACGTCCGATGCCGCGACGCGTCGCAACCAGGCCATCGTCATCGACTCGGTCATCCGCCAGCTCTCCTCCCTCGCCAATCGCGAGACCAACGGCCTCTACCTCTTTGGCGGAGCAACACCGACCCAGGCGCCGCTCTCGGAGTTCCTCGGCGGGTACCGCTATACCGCGCGTGGCGATGGTCTCTACACGGACCTGGGCGCGTCGATCAGGGTCCCGGTCACTCTCGGAGGGAGCAGTACGATCGGCCAGACCTCCGCCCGGCTCCGCTCTACAACGGACCTCAATCCCAGTCTGACACCCCAGACCCGCATCGCCGACCTCGGAGGTGCGCGAGGGCTTGGCGTCTCGCTCTCTCAACTCTCCTTCTCGTTCAACGGCGGCCCTGCCGCGACGGTCGACCTCTCCACGGCGGATTCCGTACAGAATGTTGCCGACTCGCTCACGGCCGCGATCCGCCAATACGAAACGGATCACTCGGTCACCATCCTCGGGCCCGGCGGCATCTCGCTCGTCGGCGGCTCCCTCGCGATCGACGTTGTCCCGGCCGGCAGCGGTCCCAATCCGACGCTGACATTCACCGACATTGGAGTTGGATCCGTAGCACAGGATCTAGGGCTCTCGGCGGCCCCCTTCTCGGCCACAAGCCCCACCGGGAGCGACCTGAACCCCAGGCTCTCTCTGCTGACTCCCCTGAGCGCCGTCCCCGGCCTTGCCCTTCCGCTCGGCTCGATCAACCTCCGCTTCACCGGCCCGAATACGTCGTCGCTGTCAACGGTCGACCTTTCCTCGGCTCAAACCATCGGCGATATCCGGAACCTCATCCAAACCGGTGCCCCCGGCGTCCGGGTCGAAATCAATGCGGCGGGCACCGGCATCGACCTGTTCAATGAGGTCTCCGGCCCCCGCCTCTCCGTTGAAGAGGTTCCGCCACCCGCCGGCGGAACCACGGCTACTCAACTGGGAATTCGCTCATACTCCCTCGCAACAGCTCTCTCCGACTTCAACGACGGCCGCGGCGTACGAATCGTCGACGGAGCTACCAACCCCGTCACCGGCCTGCCCGATCCAGCGGCCAACGTCGATTTCACGATCCGCCTTGGCGACGGCAGTTCCTTCTCCGTCGACCTGAGGCCCCAGGATCTCACCGATGTCCAGTCCGTGATCGCCCGGATCAATGCCGAGGCCGCCGCCGCGGTGACTGCAGGGCAGATCCCACCGGGGTCGTTCTCGGCCGGTCTCACGAACGGCCAGAACGGGATCGCGTTCTTTGACCCCCTCAACCTGGGGGCGATCACCGTAACCCGCCAGAACAACTCACCGGCGGCCGAGGACCTCGGCCTCGTCGGTGGAACGTACGACAGCGCAAGTGCGACGTATCTAGCGCAAGATCGGGCGTCGGTGCGCGTGAACAACTTGTTCAGCACCCTCATTGATCTGCGCGATGCGCTCACCCGTGACGACAGCAATGGCATAGCGATTGCGGGTACGCAACTCGACGCCGCGGTGGAATCCCTCGCCTCCACCCGCGCCCTGGTCGGCGTGTACGCCAACCGGATCGAGAGGGCGAAGGAACGCCAGGAAGACCAGCGAGTGCTGGACGAAAAGACGAGATCCGAGCTCCGCGACCTTGACTACACGGATGCGGCAATCCGCTTCAGCCTCCTCCAGACCCAGTTGCAGGCGGGACAGCAATCCGCCTCACAGGTCCTGACCCGATCCCTCCTCGACTTCCTTGGCTAACGCCGAGGGGGTTGAGTTCAAAGAACGACTCGCCGCATCGGCCGCGGCGGGCCACGACGACAGGATGTCACCCCGTCGAGGATCGGCGGGATCCTTCAGGATGATCGGCCGACTGACCGGAGCGCACCGATGCAAGTGCGGACCACGAGATTCGGAAGCCTCGAGATCTCCGACGAGCGAGTGATCTCATTCCCCAAGGGCCTGCTCGGCTTCGCCGATTGCCGCCGGTTCTGCCTGCTCGAGCCGGCGGAGGACGCGTGTTTTTTCTGGCTGCAGTCGCTCGATGAGCCGTCGCTCGCGTTCGTCGTCACCGATCCGTCGTTCTTCATCCCGGAGTACACCGTTCCGATCCGGGAAGACCAGATGGTCGAACTCAAGCTCCCGCGCCTCGAGGACGCCCAGGTTTTCGTGATCGTCAACAAGGTTGATCTCACGCTGACCGGCAACCTCCAGGGCCCGCTGGTGATCAACACGCTGGACCGCGTCGCAGAGCAGTTCGTGCTCGCCGAGAAGCGGTGGACCACCCGCCACCCCCTCGTCAACCTGCAGTCCCAGGCGACCACCCCGGCCGCCATGTCCGCCTGACCCCTCTCCCCGGGCGGACCGCTGGCCTGCCCAAGCACCGTGATCCACAAGACCACCACGATCCCGGACCGCGTTCTACAGCCGCGTTGGCCATGGATGGCCGCGCGCCCATTCACCCCCGCTACCCCTCGCGCTAGCACGAACGGACCTAGGAAGGAGCCGATGAATGCTGGTTCTCTCACGTCAGCGCGACGAGACGATCATGATCGGCGACGAGATCGAGATCACCGTCGTCGACATTCGAGGCGACAAAGTTCGCCTCGGGATCACCGCACCCACTCGAATTGCCGTGCACCGCAAAGAGGTGTACGAGGCGATCCGGGCGGAGAACGAGCGGGCATCCCATCTCAACGCGCAGATGAACAGCGGCGACATGGATGTCCTGCGCCGAACACTCGCACCTGGACCGCAGCGGACCCCCGGCAAGTCCAGGCCCCGCGGCATCTCCAGCCTTACCAACCCGCCACGGGCCGAGCCGCCGCCGGGCGATGCCCGAACCGCATGACCCCTCCCCAGCACCAGCCGGCCACGCGCCGCAACCACCTCTATCAGATGCGCACGCTGGATTGCCGCGGCGCTTCAACGGCACTGTGTCACCCGCCCTTAGCCTCAATCACGGAGGATTGCAATGGCTAGGATCAACTCGAATATTCCAAGCATGATCGCCCGGGCCAACCTCAACCGGGCCAACAAGGACTTGGAAGTCCGCCTTCAGCGTCTCTCAACCGGGCTTCAGATCAACCGCGGCGCGGACAACCCGGCCGGCCTGATCATCTCCGAGCGCCTCCGCTCGGAGGTCTCGGGGCTCAACCAGGCCGTCGCCAACTCCGAGCGTGCCTCCTCGGTGATCGCGACGACCGAGGGCTCGCTCGCCGAGGTATCCGACCTCCTGAACTCCATCAAATCGCTCGTGGTTGAGGCCGCCAACACCGGCGCCATCTCCAACGAGGAGCGAGCCGCCAACCAGCTTCAGATCGATTCGGCGATCGAGACGATTACCAGGATCTCCAACTCGGCCTCGTTCGGTGGGCTCAAACTGCTCAACGGCGAACTCGACTACGTGCTTTCCGGGGTCAGCACCTCGGCCATCTCCAAGGCCCAGATCCACGGCGCAAACTTCGCCGGGCAGCGGAACATCCAGGTCAACGTTCAGACCGTAGCATCCGCTCAGACCGGCTCGCTCTTCCTGCGGGGCGATTACGCCTCGGCACCGGCCTTCAACGGCACGCTCCAGTCCTCGACGACCCTCGAAATCGCCGGCGTCCATGGCGTCCAGACCCTGGAGTTCCTCTCGGGAACCAGCCTGGCCCAGCTTGTCTCTTCCATCAACTCGTTCTCCGAATCGACAGGCGTCTCCGCGTCCCTCATCAACCCGGGCAACCCGTCCTCCGGTCTGGTTTTCTCCAGCACCGGGTACGGGTCCGCCTCGTTCGTCTCCGTCAAGCGGATCGGCGGTCCCGTTGACGGCGGCTACTTCGCCACCTACGAGCTGCAGAATAACTTCGCCCGCCCGGCTGCCTTCTCGTTCTCTGACCCCACCATCGCCGCCCAACTCACGGTCTCCAACCGCGATGAGGGTCGCGACATCTCCGCCATCGTGAACGGCACCCTCGCGTCCGGCAGGGGCACCAACATCTCCCTGCAGAACTCGACTTCTCTCTCCCTCGACCTATCTCTGTCCACCGCGTTTGCAACCCGAAACAGTCAGACCTCCACCTTCTACATCACCGGTGGCGGGGCCTTATACCAGCTGGGCGGCGAGATCAACACCTCTCAGCAGGTCAACATCGGTGTACAATCCGTGGCGGCCTCTCGACTCGGCGGCGCCATGGTGAACGGCGTCATGCAGTTCATCGCCTCTCTCAAGTCGGGCGGCGCCAACGACCTGCGATCGAGGAACTTCACCGGCGCCAGCACGATCCTCGACTCAGCCATCGACGAGGTCGCGATGATCCGTGGTCGCCTCGGCGCTTTCGAGAAGAACACGCTACAGACCAACGTCCGATCGGTACAGGCCGCCATCGAGAACCTCACCGCCTCGGAATCCAACATCCGCGACGCTGACTTTGCCAAGGAAACCTCGGCCCTCACCCGGTCGCAGATCCTGACCTCCGCCGGCACTTCGGTTCTTTCTCTTGCGAACCAGCAGTCCCAGCAGGTCCTCCAGCTGCTCCGAGGTTGATCCGCCCGGTAGAGCGTCCCAATAACCCGTACGCCGCCCCCGCATCGTCTCGATAACGGGGGCGGTTTTTATTTTTGGGGCATGTTCCGGCGCTGGTAATCGATTCCGCGCTCAACCCGCCCCCGGTTGCTTCCGATGCTCTTGGCCGTCACCCCGCCGCCTCGGCAGCGTGGGCACGACACCGCGGACGGAGCGTGATCCGCCGCGGAGCCCCGGACCTGAGCCGCCCGGGGCACGTGTTACGAGCCGCACACCGCGGCCGGGTGCCCACGAACGAACGGGCCGCGTCCCATGGCAGGGACGCACGCAGAGCACACGGAGGTCCACATGAGCCGGATCAATACGAACGTCCAGTCACTGATCGCACAGCGCGTCCTGAGCCAGAACAATGCGAACCTCAGCCAGTCGCTCGAGCGGCTGTCCACGGGCCTCCGCATTAGCCGCGGCAAGGACGACCCCGCCGGCCTGATCGCATCGGAGAACCTCCGATCTGAGAAGGCCGCCATCAACGCCGCGATCTCGAACTCCGAGCGCGCCGACCAAGTCGTCAACATCGCCGAGGGCGGCCTGCAGGAGGTCTCAAGCCTTCTGACCGAACTCCAGGGACTCGTCACCGGCACCGCCAACAAGGCCGGCATCAGCCAGTCGGAGCGTGAGGCCAACCAGCTCCAGATCGACTCGATCCTCCAGACCATCGACCGCATCGCCTCGGCCACCTCGTTCCAGGGTGTCAAGCTGCTCAACGGCAACTATGACTACTCCACGACCGGCGTCTCCGCCTCGGTCGTCTCGTTCCAGGTTAACGGCGCCAAGCTCCAGCAGGGCCAGAACCTGAACGTCAATGCCGTCGTCACCACCTCTGCCCAGCAGGCCGGCCTCTACCTCTCCACCAACGGCGCCCTGAACCTCAATGGTGGCGTCAACTCCGCCTTCACCATCGAGATCAGCGGCAACCTCGGCTCGCGCCAGCTCTCCTTCGCGTCGGGCACCACGGTGGCCACAATCGCCTCGCAGATCAATACCTTCACCGATGTCACCGGCATCCGCGCCTCCGCTGGCACCACCGGCATCTACCTCGAGTCCTCGGAGTTTGGCTCCGACAAGTTCGCCTCGGTCAAGGTGATCAACGCCGCCAACATCCAGGGCACCGGCGTGGGCATCTACAACCGCCAGGCCCAGAACTTCTCTGCGATCAACACCACCATCGCCGCGGCCTACACCACTCCCGCCGCCCAGAACGGCTACAAGGACAACGGCCAGGACATCGTCGCCACCATCAACGGTGTCGCTGCCACCGCCAAGGGCAAGACGTTCTCCATCAACACCGACTTCCTCAACGTCTCCCTCACCCTCAACACCACGCAGGCTCAGACCGTCGGCGTCAAGAATGCGTTCACCATCACCGGCGGCGGCGCCGACTTCCAGCTCGCCGGCGACGTGAACATCGGCTCCAAGGTCGCCATCGGTATCGGCGACGTTGCAGCCCGCAAGCTCGGCACCACTGATGTCTCTGGAAACCTCCGCTTCCTTTCCGACCTTGCCTCGGGCAAGACCCTCAACGTTGTCTCCGGTGACATCACCAACGCCCAGAAGGTGATCAGCCAGTCGATCAACCAGATCACCTCCCTCCGCGGCCGCCTCGGTGCGTTCCAGAAGAACACCGTCGGCGCCACGATCCGCTCGCTGGGCGTCTCCCTCGAGAACACGACCGCCGCCGAGTCCGTCATCCGCGACGCCGACTTCGCCACCGAGACGGCCAAGCTCACTCGCGGCCAGATCCTCGTCTCCGCGGCCACCCAGGTTCTCACCCTGGCCAACAGCTCGCCCCAGTCGGCCCTCCAGCTCCTCCGCGGCTAAGCCACGGCACGCTGATAGGACTCTGAACTGATCCCCCCCGCCCCGGCCTCACCCGCCGGGGCGGTTTTCTTTTTCTGCATGCCTCCCCGACCGCCGATCTCATCATGCCATGAGTCGCGCTGCGAGTTCCAACTTCTCCCCCGCCTCCCCACGTTCCCGCCTCGCGCGCCGGTCCGCTGCGCTTCCCCCCGCCTACGCCCGGATCCGAACCTCCTTCCTCGCCTTCATCCGCATCGAATGTGGCCTGGCCAAGAACACCGTTGAAGCATACGACCGTGACCTGAGCGAGCTGCTCTTGTCCGTCGTCGCTGCCGGGGCGTCAACCCCCCAGCAGATCACGCCGCGACTCCTCTCCGGTCACCTCGCCTCGCTCAAGTCCGAACGCAGCCTCGCTGGATCGTCGGTCATCCGACACCTGGCCACAATCAAGGTGTTCTGCCGATGGCTCCAATCCACGGGGGTGATCGACGACAACCCCGCCGCGGCCCTTGACCGGCCCACGCGATGGAAGAAGCTCCCGGGAGTTCTCTCCCCAAAGCAGATCCGTGCCCTCATCGAGGCGCCCTCAACTCTGGCAGGGTCCGGCAGCCGCCCGGAGAGTAAACGTACTGAGCCGCCGATGCACCTCCGCGATCGCGCCCTGCTCGAGCTCCTCTATGCCTCCGGTCTTCGTGCTTCGGAGATTGCGTCACTGCCGCTCAGAGACTTCCATGAGACCCTCGGCACGATCCTGGTCACCGGTAAGGGTGACAAGCAGCGCCTCGTCCCCGTCGGCGAGCCGGCGATCATCGCGGTCAGGATCTACCTGGACCAGTGCCGCAGCCGCCTCGAACGCCCGGACGGCCGCGACCGGGGCTGCCTTCTGCTCTCCCGAACGGGCCGCCCGCTCGAGCGAGTCGCCGTCTGGCAGATCGTCCGAAAGTACGCGGCGATCGCCGGCCTGAGGATCGGCCGCGCCCAGGGTGGCGCCCACCCGCATGTCCTGCGGCATTCCTTCGCCACCCATCTACTCGCCGGCGGCGCCGATCTCCGTGTGGTCCAGGAACTCCTCGGCCACGCGGATATCGCCACAACGCAGATCTACACCCACGTTGATTCATCCCGTCTCAAGCACGTGCACCGCACCTTCCACCCGCGGGGCTGATTACGGCGCCATAGCCGTCTCACCGTCCGCATCCTCGTCCGTGTCGCCCTCTTCTCCAAGGACGCGAGCCGTCGCCACAACCCGGTCGCCCTCGTCGAGTTTCACAATTCGGACGCCCTGGGCTCCACGCCCGCACAGCCGGATCTCCGCCGCGGGCATCCTCACCAGCATCCCCGACTTCGAAACGACGACGACGTCGTCCGCTTCGTGCACCGCAAGCGACACGACGGCGCGGCCGTTTCGCTCAGAAGTGTTGATATCCACACGGCCCTTGCCGCCGCGGGACTGGCTCCTTGCCTTGCCCGTCTCCGGCTGCACGCGGTACTCATCCACAAGCGTCCGCTTTCCGTACCCATTCTCGCACACGGTCAGCAGCGCGATCGACGGATCGGCTGACACGCTGTCGCCATCGGCGTCCTTCGCCATCGGGACTCGAACCACACCGACAACCTCGTCCTCTTCGGCCAGCTCGATACCCTTCACACCTGCCGCGGCGCGGCCCATAAGTCGAACGTCCTCCTCGCTGAACCGGATCGCCATCCCGCCCGCAGTTGCCAGCAGGATGTCGTCGGTCCCGCTCGTGAGCGCCACGTCGAGCAGCCGATCGCCCTCCCGGATGTCCACGGCGATGATCCCGCCGCGGTTGACGTTCCTGTAGTCCTTGAGCGCCGTCCTCTTGACGACCCCACCGGCGGACACGAACGTCAGGTAGTTGCTTCCTTCCTCGAAGTTCTTCACATTGAGGAACGCCCGAACGCTCTCCCCCTCCTTGAGATCCAGCAGGTTCACCATCGGCCTGCCCTTGCTCTGGCGAGGCAGCTCTGGCAACTCGTACACCTTGATCTTGAACACCCGACCGGTGTTCGTGAAGCACAGCAGGTCGTCGTGGGTGCTCGCCACGAACATGTGCGCGATGAAGTCGTCGTCCTTCGCGCTGGCGCCGATGATCCCCTTCCCGCCACGACCCTGCGCCCGGTATGTACTGACGGCGATCCGCTTCGCGTACCCCTGGTGCGAGATGGTGACCGCCATGTCTTCCACGGCAATGAGCGCCCCAATGTCGTAGTCGCCCGCTTCGGCACCCTCGTCGATCCGCGTCAGCCTCGCCCCGGCCTTCGTGCCGATCCGCTGCTTCATCTCCTCGCAATCGGCCTTGATGATCGCGGTTACCCTTGCCTCGCTGGCGAGGATGCTCTCGTAGTCGTCGATCTGCTCGACGAGCTGCGAGTAGTCCCCCACCAGTTTCTCGATCTCCAGACCCACCAACTGGATCAGCCGCATCGAGCCGATCTGTTCCGCCTGCACCCTCGTCAGCGAGACCCCCCGCTCGCCGGCACGGCGAACCTGCTCCATCAGCCTCGCGGGGATCGCCCCCACATGCTTGTGATCGACGGCGATCCGGAAGCCTCTCGCCATCAGTTTGTCGATCGCCTCCGGACGGGTCTGGCTCGACCGGATCAGCCTGATCACCTCGTCAATGTCACAGACCGCGAGGATCATCCCCTCCAGAACGTGTGCACGCTTGCGGGCCTCCGCCAGCAGGTGGGCTGTCCGCCGGCGGATCACTTCGACCCGGTGCTCGATGTAGTACCGGATCATCTCCTTCAGCGAGAGCGTCCGCGGCTGGCGGTTCACCAGGGCGATGCTGTTGATGCTGAAGGTCTGCTGTAACTGCGTGAACTCGTACAGCTGCTTTTCCACCAGCGCCGCGTCCGCCCCCTTCTTCAGTTCGATCACCACCCGTACCATCGCCTCGCGCCCGGATTCGTTGCGGACGTCCGACACGTCGTTGATCTTGTCGTCCTTCACCGCATCCACGAGCCGCTCGACCAGGGTATCAAGACCTAGGTTGTACGGGATCGAATCGATCACGAGCTGCTCTCGCCCGTTCGCCATCGTCTCCACGCGGACCTCACCCCTCACCGCTACCCGCCCCCGCCCGGTCGCGTACGCCTCGACAATACCACCCTTGCCCAGGATCACGCCGCCGGTCGGAAAGTCCGGCCCTCGGATCCCGCGACGCACTACGACTTCCCCCTCCTTCACATCCTCCATCAGTTCGCCCAGCGTGATCTCCGGGTTCTCCAGCACGCGCACGATCGCATCGAGGACCTCGATCGGGTTCTGAGGCGGCAGACTCGTTGCCATCCCGACCGCGATCCCCACCCCGCCGTTGATCAGCAGGTTCGGCAGCTTCCCCGGCAGCACGGTCGGCTCCTGCAGCCGATCGTCGTAGTTCGGGACGAAGTTCACGGTCTCCAGTTTCAGGTCGTCGAGCATCTCCACGGCGGCCTGGAGCATCCTCGCCTCGGTGTACCGCATCGCCGCCGGGGGGTCGGGATTGATCGAGCCGAAGTTCCCCTGCGGATCAATCAGCGGCACCCGCATTCGCCACTTCTGGGCCATCCCCACCAGGGTCGGGTAGATCACGGACTCGCCGTGTGGGTGGTAGTTGCCGGAGGTGTCACCGCAGATCTTCGCGCACTTGAGGTGCTTGCGCCCCGGCCTCAGGTTCAGGTCGTTCATCGCCACCAGGATGCGGCGCTGGCTCGGCTTGAGCCCGTCTCGGACATCGGGCAGAGCCCGGTCCATGATCGTGCTCATCGCATACGTCAGGTACGAGTCCTGCAGTTCCCGCTCGATCTGCAGGTCGACGATGTGGCCCCCGCCCTCGCCACTTCCTCCGTTCCCGCCCGCTTCTGTCGGGCCCGCGGGCGGTATGCCGGCGCCGCTTCCGCCGGCTCCGGTCGAGTTTGTGCTGTTCGCCTCGGTGGTGGCTACGACATCAACAGGGGTTCGCCGCGAGCTCGTGGCGGACACCGGACGATCGGCGGAATCGGGCATGTTCAGCGGCTCCGAACCAGGGGGTTCCTGGGCAGTTTTCGGGACGGAACATTGTAGGCGAATCGGCGTCTTTTTGCCCGCTTTGGGGCGCGATTCCGACCCCGTTTCCAACCCCACAAGGGCCGTGAAAACCCCTCAAAAACAGGCCTATTCCGCCCTCCGGTCCGAACCCGACTCGGCCTCGTCACGCGGAGCCGACTCAAGGCTCGTCAAGACCTCGCACACGGCCATCAGGGTGAATGCCGAGGCCTCGACCGGCTGCCTCGAATCCCACACCGCAGCTCGAATACCTCCGATGGCCCTCGCCGGCTCCGGGTACATCCATGCATTCGATTCGTCCACCTGCAACTGCCTCATGAATCGCACTGCCTCCAGCAGCCGCACGAGCTCCCGGTTGAACTCCGCCCCCTCCGTCAAACGGGGGTCACCGAGCATCGTCGCGACAAACGCCAGCGGCCGCGCCGACTGCCATGTGGGCAGCGGATTCCGCGTCGAGGTGAACGTGACGCCACCGATCAGATCCTGGTTGTCAACACCCGCATCAATAGCCTGCAGCTGATGCTGCCAGAGGCGTTCTCTCATCCGCCGAAGCGCCACACCAGCCGGGATCTCGCTCGCCCCGCCCCGTGGCGCCCCCACCGGTCGCTCCAGGTCTGCGAGTTTCAGCTCAGCCCAGCCAAGCCACGGCATCTGGCCAGCCAACTGCCCCTCCTCCACATCGCGGAACGCCGTCCGCACCGCCGCCGGAGCGAGCACGGAAGCCGAGACCGGCCCGGTGTCGGCGCTCCCAGCTGCACGCTCCAGCCCGACAAGGGTCACCAGTGCGTATGCCACAGCACCCCGCGCCGCGGGGGGAAGATCCGATCGATACCCTTGCTTCGCATCGAACACACGTGAGAACGCCCGCGTTGTTGCCGTCCACGGGCTGATCGCCCGGCCGATCTCGTCCTGTCCAACCCCCTGTTCCCGCAAGACCGTCACCATCGCCGGCGCCGTCAGGCACACGCCGATTGCCTTGTCGATCGCATCCTCGACATCCGATTCCGGACGCGAGAAGTCCATCACCAGCACCTTCGCGGTCTCCCGCTCCCGCTCGGTCAGCGGCCTCACCGACATCGAGAATCGCTGGAGCGCACCTCCAATGAGGCCTCGCTCGGTCCGCGTCAGTTCACCCGCGGCATCCTCCTCCGCGGCCCGCCGCAGCAGGTGTGCGGTGATCCGTTCGGCCATCGCCCTCATCGCCCCGCGGCTGGAGACCTCCGACCGTCCAACCACCCGACCGCCCCGCTGCAGGAACACCGGCTCCTCTCCGGGCCCCGGTTGTGCGAGATGGGTAACCCGGAACCGGAACGATGTGACTCCGTGCTTTTCCCTCAGTTCCGCCGGGCCGACCAGCCCCAACTGCGCATCTCCCCCCGCCATCGCTGCTGTTGCACCGATCGCCTGTTGGGGCAGCGTGTTGGCGCTGAGCATCTGCGAGGGATAGATCGCCGCCATCGGGGCATCGGCTCCGCCACCGACCCTCGATGCAATCCCATCCAACCCGGGCGCCAGCATCAACTCCGCCTCTGCCACCGTCGCTGGGGTGATTGGAGTCAGCCCGCCAGCCAGCTCCAGACTGATGGTGATCCGTTTCCAGGATTCTCGGACGGCCTCCTCCGCAAGCAGGTCCGACCCTTTGGGAATCCGCCTCTCAGCCTCGTTGATCGCCTCGGTCACCGCCCGGCGCACCACATCTCGGCTGGCAGCCAGCGAGATGCTCGAGCCCCGGCCCACGATCTTGCCATCCAGCCGAAGCGTTACGCACGCGCCATAGCACTCCGGAAGCCCCTCGGCAGCATCCGCCGGGACCTCCGGCTTCCTGATCCAGGTCTCCAATGTCCGATAAGCCGCCATCGTCGATGCTGGAGGCGGCGGCTCGTCACCATCCGCCATCGCCGCACGCACGCTGACAGCGGCCAATAACACGCACAACAGGCCGATGCACCGGAGCAACGTCGCCAGACGACCACGGATCGTGTTGTCAACCGGCATCACGCGTGGCACAATACCTCCCGCATGGATGTAGTTTCCGGGCCCGCACCCCCTCTGGGAGCACGCGGCGCCCGGCTCGGGCGTGAGGCACGGAGGTTGTTTCTCTTCCGGCACACAACCTGAGAGAAGAACACCATGCTGACCTGGACCCTCCTGACCGACAACCGTAAGCGAATCGCCATGCTGGCCCTGCTGTCGTTCATCGCCCTCTGCTAGGCCCTCAGAGCGTAGCCAGCAACACGTCCGATACGCCGGCCTCAGTGGACGTTGATATGCCCACAAACGCCGGCGACAACGGGCGTACCCGCCACGGGTGACAAAAAGCAAAACGCCCGGATCCTTCGACCCGGGCGATTGCGTGTTCCAAATCACTCAGCGAATCACTCCCCCCGGCTGAAAGTGATCTTGTTCGTACCCATCGCGTCGTGAGCGTCCATGCCGCCACGTGTCGGCGCGGCTGGCCCGCTCCGGCTGCGCCCGGCGTCCTCGGTCTGGCCGCGGTCGGTATCGCCCCACTGCGCCCGCTTGAGTGACAGGCCGATCTTCCGCTCGTCGGTGTCGACGCGGAGGATCTTGACATCCACCTCTTCCCCGGCCTTGACCACGTCCTGCGGGTTCTCCACCTTGTGGTCGGCCAGTTCGGAGATGTGCAGCAGACCCTCGAGGTCCTGCTCCAGCTCCACAAACACGCCGAAGTTCGTGATCTTCGTCACCTTGCCGCGAACGACCATGCCCGGCTTGTAGTGCTCGGGGATCGCGTGGATCCACGGGTCCTCCGCCAGCTGCTTGAGGCCGAGCGCAACGCGCTGCTTCTCGCGATCCACATCCACGACCACGCAGGTAACCTTGTCACCCTTCTTGAACAGTTCGTTCGGGTGCGTGACCTTCTTCGTCCACGAGATGTCCGACACGTGTAGCAGCCCGTCGATCCCCGGCTCGATCTCCACGAACGCGCCGTAGTTCGCCAGGTTCCGCACGGTCCCCTCGATGACCGTCCCGGGCGGGTACTTCTCGGCCACGAGTTCCCAGGGGTTCACCTCGGTCTGCTTCATCCCGAGGCTGATCTCCTGCTTGTCCTTGTTGATGTCCAGGACGACGACGTCGACCTCCTGGTTCGGCTGGACGATCTCCGAGGGGTGGTTGATCCGACGGGTCCACGACATCTCGGAGATGTGCACCAGGCCCTCGATCCCGTCCTCAAGCCGCACGAACGCGCCGTACGACATGAGATTCACCACCGCACCGCGGACGCGCGACCCGACCGGGTACTTCTGTTCGATCTCCTCCCACGGGCTCGCCTCCTTCTGCTTGAGGCCCAGCGCGATCTTCTCCTTCTCCCGATCGATGTTGAGGACCTTGACCTCGATCTTCTGGCCGATCTTCAGCATCTCGCTCGGGTGGTTGATCCGGCCCCACGACATGTCCGTGATGTGCAGCAGCCCGTCGATCCCGCCCAGGTCGATGAACGCCCCGAAATCGGCGATGTTCTTCACCTCGCCCGAGACCATCTGGCCTTCCTTCAGCGTCTCCATCAGGCGCTTCTTCGCCGACTCCCGCTCCTCCTCGATCAGCTTCCGGCGCGAGATCACGATGTTCCGCCGCTCGGTGTCGATCTTCAGCACCGCCGCGCGGATGTCCCGCCCGATGTACTCCCCGATATCCCCGGGCCGACGGACGTCCACCTGCGAGGCCGGCAGGAACACCGGCACGCCGATGTCCACCAGTAGCCCGCCCTTGATCTTCTTCATTACCCGGCCTTCAACCACGTCGCCCTCACGGGTCGTATCGACGATCCGCTGCCAGGAGAGCATCCGGTCGGCCTTGCGCTTCGACAGTTCAACAAGCCCGCCGTCCCCCTCGATCCGCTCCAGAAGGACCTTGACCTTGTCCCCGACCCGCGGAAGGTCCATCCCCTCGAACTCATTCTTCGGGATCAGCCCCTCGGACTTGAGCCCGACTTCAACGACCACGTCGTTGTCCGTGATCCCGATCACTTTCCCTTCCAGGATCGAGCCCGGGGTGAAATCCGCGATCTGAGTTCCGAGCAGTGAATCCATCGCGTCCGCATCGCCCGCCTTGGCCCCGAAGGCCTCGCGAAGCAGCGCGGAGGTGGCATCGTCGTCAACGCCCAATGAGGCGATGAGGTTTTCGTCGATCATGGATAGGTTGTCCTTGGGTGGCCCGGCGATACTTCAACCGGACACAAGTGCCCCACTGGGGCGGCAAGAGGGACACAGACCCCGCCCGTGCGATAGCACGAGTGAAACGGGCCAGCGAGCAGCTGGAGCGGCAAGGATAGCGCGGCCCGCCGCTCCGGACCATCCAAGCCGATTGCCAGAACCGCCCGATTGCTAGGCGATGGCGGCCCCGCGGGATTCACGCTTGCAAACCACGATGGCTTGCTCGCTCTTGCCCTCGAGTGCATCTCGGCGCATCAAGCCCATGATGGCTTCAGCCGCCGCACCCGCTGCCCCGCTGCGGCCGAACCCCCGGGCGGCTTCCCGCATGCGGGACATCTCGTCCTTGTCCGTCACGAGGCGGGCCGCCAACACGCCTGCGCGGTATGCATCTGGCTCCAGCATCGCCGCTCCCTGCTTCACAAACACCGCCGCGTTCCGCTCCTCCTGCCCGGGGATCGGCCGCAGCAGCACCATCGGCAGCCCCACCGCGACGGCCTCGGCGGTCGTCAGCCCACCCGGCTTGCCGACCATCAGATCCGCGGCGGCCATCAACTCCCTCATCCTGCTGGTCTGACCGACAATCCGAATCCGTGCCGTTACGCCCGCCTCCCGCACCCTCCGGCTGAGCTGTACACGCAGATCCGCATTCCGCCCGCACACCACGACCACACGCGATCCACTCCCAGCCGCGATCAGCCCCTCCAGGGCTTGGTCCATTCCGCCCAATCCCAGACCGCCACCACAAAGCAGAATCACCGGCGACGTGCCGGCGAGCCCCTGCGACGCCCTCGCCGCCTCTTGCGACATCGGGCGAGCGAACCGCCCATCGATTGGTATGCCCGTGACGACGACCCGCTCGGCGGCGACTCCGTGCCGGATCATCTCGTTCCTTGCGCTCTCTGATGCGACCAGAAACCTGTCTGCGTGCGCGACGCGCCATACCGCGTGCGGATGCTGATCCGTCACCACGACCACAAGGCGCCCCCGCAGCCGTCCCGCTCCCCGCAACCTTGAAAGCACCCTCGCACACAGGAAGTGTGTGCACACGATCACATCCGCATCCCGCACCGCATCCATTGCCGTAAAGTGCGACAGCGCCCGGGCTTCCACCGCCGGCCCCACACCCCGCTGCGCCGGGATGCCATCGGTGTCCGTTGCCTTGTAGAACCACCCGCTCATCGCGGGCGTGTGCCGCGCCGCGGCCAAGTACGCGCCTCGATACACCGCGGTGAACCACCGCGGCGCTCCATCGAGGGCATCAATCACCGGAGACCGCACCCCCGGCCATCGCTCGCGGATCGCCAACGCCACTGCTGCCGCCGCCCTCGCGTGCCCGCATCCAACATCCGCCATGCACAGCACGATCTTGGGGCCAGCTTCCGCGCCCTGCAAACTGGTGTTCACAGAAGGGACTCCAGGCCCCCGACTTCTTCGAGAACGACCGTCTCATCGCCGAGCCGCTTCACTTCAATCCCGGATTCCGCCAGCAGGTGTTCCACATCCACCACCTCCAGCCGCCCATCCGCGCGCTCCACCAGGGCGCTCGCCCGCTCGATCCAGTCCCCGCAGTTCGCGTACAGACCGCTCGAATCCTCGAGGTCGACCATCCTCATCGCTGGCTGGTGGATGTGCCCGCAGACCACGCCATCCAGTCCTCGCCGTGCCGCTTCGGTCAGCAGTGCCCGCTCGTAGTTCGACATGAACGTGCACGCGCTCTTGACCCGCATCTTGATAGCCTGCGAAAAGCTCCATCGCTTGAGGCCGAATACCCCGCGCACCGCATTGACACCCCGGTTCAGGCCAACCAGCCTGTCGTACGCCCACGTCCCCAGCAGGGCCAGCACCCGCGAATGCTGCACGACAAGGTCGTACTCATCCCCGTGTGTCACCAGCAGGGAACGACCGTCGGCCGTGCGGTGCACCGCCTGCTTCGCCAGCCGCACCCCACCAAGGTCCAGCCCCGCGTACTGCCGGAGCGCATCGTCGTGGTTCCCGGGGACATACGTCACCACGGTCCCCTTCTTCGCAAGTTTCAGCACCCTCCGCACGACTTGGTTGTGCATCACGGGCCAGCGCCAGCGTTGTTTGAGCGCCCACAGGTCGATGATGTCGCCCACCAAGTACAGCCGCTCGCACTCGAGATGCTTGAGAAACGCCGACAACTCCGCCGCACGAACCCCTGCAAAGCCCAGGTGCGTGTCGCTCAGGAACACGGTGCGGAATGCGAATGCCATCGGCCGCTCCTTTCGCATCGGGCCACTCAAGTCCCATAAACCGAGTTACTCAGCTATCGACGCGCGGCGATCAATCAGTGCCGCAGATTCCCCGTTCCTGCCCGGCGGCCGTGCGTTCTTCACACCAGCTTTGCAGTGCCCCTGGGTCCAAGCGGCCCGTTTAGCGAGCAGGTCGAGTATCTGCTGCGACGCCCCCCTCGCCTGCCGGAGCCCGCTGCACGACAGCCTGCGAGCACAGCACCCCTAGGGCCGCCCCTGCGACCGGTGCGATCACATAGATCCACAGCCCCGCCAAATCCCCCGAGACCAGCGCCGGCCCGAACGACCGTGCCGGGTTCATCGATGCCCCGCTGATCGGTCCCGCAAACATCGCCTCGAACGCCACCACGCCCCCCACAGCCACCCCCGCCAGCAACCCCTTCTCCTTCGCCCCCGACGTCACCCCCAGAATTGTGACCATCAGGAAACACGTCAGAATTACCTCGAACACAAACGTTTGAGCCACTGGTCCCGTCGGCGTCGTCGCCCCCAGCGTCTCACTTTCTGGAAACAGCACCCGCAGCGTTCCTGATGCTGCCACGGCTCCGACGAACTGCGCGGCGGCATACGGCCCAACATCACGAAGCGGGAACCTCCCCGCCGCCCAGAACCCCAGCGTCACCGCCGGGTTCAGGTGGGCCCCCGACACCTCGCCGAAGGCGTAAATCATGGACATCACCACAAGGCCGAATGTCAACGCGACACCGACGTGTGTCACTGCACCGCCGGTCTGCGCGTCGACAACGATGGCGCCGGTCCCTGCAAACACGAGCCCATAGGTTCCGAGAAACTCCGCCGCGAGCCTCCGTCTCACGCCCGCGCCCCGGGCTTGCGGGCACTCACATCAAGGCTCGTGATGTAGTCGCTCGGTTTGCTGCCCCGCGGCAGCTTCTCCACGATCCTCCGGTACAGCGGGTCCTCCCAATGCTCCATCGCGTCGACGTACTGCGGCTTGATGACCAGCGAAACCCCTTCAAGCCCCGCCTCGGAGGCCATCCGCCGCGTCTCATCCACAAGCACCGCACCCGCGACACACCCCACAAGCGCCTCGACGTCTCTGGCCACATCTTCCGGCAGCGGCCGGAGGAGCGACAGGTCCGACACGGCCACCCGTCCCCCCGGCCGAAGCACTCTCGCGATTTCCCGCCACACTCTCGCCTTGTCCGGCGACAGGTTCAGTACGCAGTTGGAGATCACGACATCCACGCTCGCATCCGCCACCGGCAGGTGTTCGATCTCGCCAAGCCGGAACTCCACGTTCTCAAGCCCGGTTTGAGCGTGGTACGACTCGGCGTTCCTCCTCGCCTTACTGACCATCTCCGGCGTCATGTCCACACCAATGACCCGGCCCTGCGCACCCACCTTCGGCCCCGCCACGAAACAGTCGAACCCGCCGCCCGCACCGAGGTCGAGCACCACTTCCCCCGGCCGAAGCGAGGCGATCGCCGTCGGATTCCCGCACGACAGCCCCATGTTCGCCCCATCCGGCGATGCCGCCACCTCTGCCTGCGAGTACCCGATCGCCCGAGCCAGCGCCTCGGGCGAGAACGACGCCGGCCCGCAGCACCCTCCGGCGGACCCCGAGGCGCTCCCGCAACATCCCTCAGTGGAAGTCTCCTGGCCACCGCTCGGTACTGCCGCCCAACCGCCCGCCATCGCAATCTTCGAATACCCGGCACGCACCTTCTCTCGCACCGTTTCCGGGCTCGCCCCGGCGGCCCCCGCTCCCGCCGCCCCGCCGCAGCAATCCGGGCCGCAGCACCCGCTGTTGTCTTTCGCGTGAGCCGTGTTTTCTACCGCTGCATTGAAGTCTGTCGTGCTCATCGTGTCGTCTCCTTTCGCACACCCGGTTGTCCGACCAGGCTCCCGGGCAGTGTCTCGACGAACCTTCGGATCTCATCCCGAACCCGCCGGTAATGCCCCATCGCTTCCTGTTCCGTCGCCGCCCCCTTCGCCAGCCGCGGCGGATCATCAAATCCGACGTGCACCACTCTTCTGGCGTTGTGCATCACAGGGCACGACTCGTGCGCCGAGTCGCACACCGTTACCACCACGTCAAACTCCACCCCGCGAAGCGCATCAACGTGTTTCGACTCGTGACCAGAGATATCCGCACCCACCTCCGCCATCGCTTTCACGGCGTACTGGTTGAGTCCGTGCGGCGCGGTCCCCGCCGAATAGGCGTCGATCGCTTCCGATTTCAGCGCCCGAGCCCACCCCTCGGCCATCTGGCTCCGGCACGAGTTCCCGGTGCACAGGAAGAGCACTCGCATGCGCCCGTCATCGCCCGGCATCGTTTGCCCCCTTCCTTATCCGCTCCGCGGTTGCTGCAGCAGGCTCACACCCGCATCCTGTCGAACACCCACTCCCGCCCGGGCAGCACTCGTCGATCGCGTCCGCCAGCGCCCGCAGCATGCCGCACACCTCGTTGTACCGGACGCGGTACAGGACCGTCCTCCCCCGCTTGGTCGATTCCAGCACCCCCGCCGATTCGAGCATCGACAGGTGCCGCGAAACCACCGACAGGTCCACCGCGCAGCACTCGGCGATCTCCGTCACCGAGCACGCACGCCCGCACTTGGCAAGACACGCCAGCAGGGCCACCCGAGTCGCGTCCCCCAGAGCCCGGAACAGGCCCGGCTGCAACAGCCCATCGATCGGCTTGCAGCACGCCGCCGCCATCCGCGGCGTCGCCGGCAGCACCGCGGCGGCTACCCGTCGCTCTCCCCGCCTTCGCTGGGCTCGCTTGCTTATTTGCGTCATCATGCAAGTATAGATTGCTCGCCCGGCCTGTCAACCCACTTGCGAAGAGGTTTCACGGCCCGGCGCCGCCCCCGATCTCTCTAATCACGTCCGACAGTCTGCCAGCGAACGCCCCACGCGTCATCACACGGTCCGCCCCCGCGGCCCGCGCCCCCTCGAGCCGCTCGACATCGACGTGTGGACCGAAGGCGATGATCTTGATTCGGGTTTTGTTTGTATTGTGGTCGGATTCCGCGCGTCGCAACTCGGCGATCAACACCAGGGCCGCTTCCGTCTCCAAATCCACAATGAAACCGGTTACGTCCGAGTCCCCTAGCCGCGCCCCGAGCATTTCGATCGACCTCACCGGGCGAGCCGAGATTCCCAGCCCATCGGCCGTCGACTTGATACGTGTCGCCCAGATCAGGTCCGCCGCCAAGTAGAGGATCATCCCGGGCGTCTCCCGCTCCACGCCGCCCCGGCTCCCCGCAGATCCTAGAGGCACGCCAAGGTTGCTGTTCACACCTCGATCGGCCTAGCGTTGAGGCCCTGACCGTGGGTCCACGGCCGGGGAGCCCGACCAGTGAATCCCCGGTCTCTCGACCCGGGACTTCGAGGGCGGTGGCCGTGACGCCGACCACCAACTCTGTTCGTTCGTAGGTCCCTGTCCGACACCTTCAGGCGAGAACCATGAGCAACGCAGCAGCCACCCCAGCGAAGACCAAGACCAAAGCCAAGAAAGAGCCCTTCAAGAGCCCGATCCTCGACGAGATCGGCCTCCCCGTCGACGCCGACAACCTCTACCTCCAGACCGTCGACACGATGCTGACCGCCGCGGAGATGCTCGGCGTCTCCCACGAGGTCCAGCTCATCCTGGCCCAGCCCAAGAACGAGATCATGGTTCACTTCCCGGTCCGCATGGACGACGGGAAGTTCAAGCTCTTCAAGGGCTACCGCGTCCAGCACAACAACGCCCTGGGCCCCTACAAGGGCGGCCTTCGCTTCCACCCCGATGTCCACCTCGACGACGTGAAGTCGCTCGCCTTCCTCATGACGATGAAGTGCTCCCTCGCCCGCCTCCCCTTCGGAGGCGGCAAGGGCGGCGTCAAGTGCGACCCCCGCAAGCTCTCGCGCGGTGAACTCGAGCGCGTCACCCGCCGGTTCTGCGCCGCCATCAGCCACGCCATCGGCCCCGACTACGACATCCCCGCCCCGGATGTGAACACCAACGCCCAGATCATGGCGTGGTTCGCCGACACCTACGAGTCGCTCACCGACTCCAACCGCTCCTCGTGGGACGCCATGCGCGTCGTCACCGGCAAGCCGGTTGAGATCGGCGGCTCCCTCGGCCGCGAGAAGGCCACCGGCCAAGGCGTCGTCGACGTCCTCGTCGAGATGCTCCCCGAGATCGGCATCTCGGTGAACGGCATGACCTTCAGCGTCATCGGCTACGGCAACGTCGGCTCGTGGACCGCCCGCATCCTCGCGAAGCTCGGCGCCAAGCTCGTCGCCGTCATGGACCACACGGGCTCCATCCGCAACGACAAGGGCATCGATGCCGAGGCCCTGACCGAGCACTGCATCGCCACCGGTGGTGTCAAGGACTACGGCAAGGCCGGCACCACCAACGGCAAGGGCTCCGGCGGCGGCGCCACCGCGATCTCCACGGAGGAGTTCTACAAGACCCAGGTCGATGTCCTCGTCCCCGCGGCCCTCGAGCAGATGATCAAGGAGCAGGAAGCCCAGTGGATCAACGCCAAGGTGATCGCCGAGGGCGCCAACGCCCCGACCACCCCGGGCGGCGACCGCATCCTCAACGACCGCGGCATCGAGGTCATCCCCGCCATCCTCGCCAACGCCGGCGGCGTTACCGTCTCCTACTTCGAGTGGGTGCAGAACAAGTCGTGCACCTCATGGAGCGAGGAGCGAGTCGACCGCGAGCTCAACGCCCACATGGTCGACGCCGCCCACCGCACCAAGAAGATGCGCCAGAAGTACGGCACCGACCTCCGGCTCGCCGCCTACATGGCCGCCCTCGAGAACGTCGCCAAGGTCTACCACGTCCGCGGCATCTTCCCGTAACCTTCCTCCCCGCTGCGATCACGACAGTTGCCCACGAACCCCCGGCCCGGTCCGGGGGTTTTTCTTTGTCTGCAAGGAGAAACCCGGCCTCTGCCCCCGCTCTCAGCCGGCTACCCGCGCCGGCGCAGGCGCCGCCTGATGGTCGCGCAGCATGGAGATCGCCCTCCGCACGCAGATCACCCGGTACAGCACGTACCCGCCGAACCCCACGAACAGCAGCCCCAGCCCCAGCAGGGCGATCAGCGGGATCCCGATCAGGATCAGCAGCACCGACAGCACCATCGGCATCACCGTCGGCGGCGCGTAGAACGCCTCGGTCGTGACGTTCTTGAGCACCAGCGCCTCGAGCGTCCCGTTCTTCTCGTGCCCCACCACCGCCACCACATCCCCTTCGCTGATCGACGGAAGTGTCCGCGTCCGGAACAGCACCGGCCGGCTCTCGATCCGGAGGCTCACCAACTGGTTCTTGATCGCCACCGGCCCATGGTTCGACGTCGCAGCATAGGAGTAGTCAGAACCCAGTTGAACATTCGAGGCGAGTCCGGATCGAAGCGTCAGGGCCATGTGCATCCTCCACCCCCACCACCCCAACAGCCCCTCCCTTCCGCACATGGATGCGCAATGCGGCGGCGAGTCCGCACTGGCCCGTACCGCTATTGGGACCAGCAGGCACCCTTGGCTGGTATTCTCATCGCATGGCTGCTCCCCGGTCAGCCCCGGTCCGGCGATGCATCATCGCGGTGGTGTGCTGTCTTGTCACCGGTGCACTCGCGACGCTCGCCACAACGTGGGGGCCGGGGCTGTTACAGATTGCGCCCTCGCTAGATGCCACATTGATTGTGGACTCGAAACGGCACATCCTCGGTCATCTCAGGCGACGCCCCTCCTCTGACCTCTGGTTGCTTTACCCGAAAGCCTCTTCCGCCAGGACGGGGTCCGACACTCCATGGTTCGATATCGATGCCGTGCCGGGATGGGTCCCCCGGCCTCCGGAGGTCTTTGGTGATGGATCTGTCCCGAAAGAGGGCATTGCCATCCTTGTCACCGCCTACGGCTGGCCGCGGCGCTCCGGCCTTCATACCGAGGCGTTCGGGGAACTGGCTGATGGGGACTACAGGATCGAACGCCGTCATCGCTGGGAACCTCGGATCTGGCCCAACCACACCGTCACCCTCCCATCCGCTCCAATCTGGCCGGGGATCATCGCCGACACGCTCTTCTGGTTCACGGCCGTCGCACTGGTCGCCGCCGTGCTGTTCGGCCCAGGACGCCTCCGCCGAAGCTGGCGGCGACGCCGCTCGCGGTGCGCCCACTGCGGCTATCCACTCCAGGGCCTTGTCAGCGATGCCTGCCCCCAGTGCGGAACTTCATGCAACGCGACGGACAAGAGCACGCCTCCGGCGCGCGAGTCTTAGGTCAAGGTGTGGGGAGACCCTAGAACGCCGCCACCCCCGCCTCCGCCACCGCGTGATCCTGCTCACCCGAGCCCCCGCTCACCCCGATCGCTCCCACCACCTTTCCATCCCTCTTCAGCGGGATCCCGCCGGCGAAGATCATGATCCGCCCATCGTTCGACGCGTGGATCCCGAAGAACTGCTCCCCCGACTGGCTGTGAACCGCCAGGTCCTTGGTCGCAATATCGAACGCCCGCGAGGTGTATGCCTTTTTGATCGAGATGTCGATCGACCCCAGCCACGCCCCATCCATCCGCACGTGCGAGACCAGGTTCCCCCCCTCATCCGCCACCGCGATGTTCATCGGTTGCCCGATCGCCGCGGCCTTTTTCTCCGCGGCGGCGATGATCCGGCGGGCGTCGGCGAGCGTGATGGTCATGTCGGCCTCCTTGTCGTTGCAACCGGTCAAATCCGAGAGACGTCCGGGGAGTCTATCGAGCCGCGTGGCCATGGGCGGACGGTCCCTGTACCCTGTCGTGCACGGCCCCGTAGCTCAGCGGTCAGAGCAGGCGACTCATAATCGCTTGGTCCTCGGTTCGAATCCGAGCGGGGCTATTGCAGCGCCGGGGGGGAGGGGTCGGGCTAGCGGCGAGGCGTGGGTGAAGAGCGAGGGGAGAGCGGGGGAGGGGGGTCAGCACGCGCCGCCGACCTGGGAGACCCAGGCGCTGATGAACGCGGCGATGTCGGAGGGCTCCAGCACGCCGTTGCCGTCAAAGTCCGCCTGCAGTCCGCCGGACCCAAGGCCGCTCGACCAAGCGTTCACAAAGCCGGCGATGTCGGCCGGTTCGACCGCACCGCTCTGGTCCCAGTCGGCGCTGCACGGCGCGACGAGCGACTGCACCGCAAAGGTCGCCACGAGCGATCCGCCCGGCAGGCCGTTGCCGGATGGCAGAGCCGCAGCGGCAACGACCTCGCCGTCGAGGGCGATCGACCCGGCGGTGATCGTGTCGGGAACCGTGATGGTGTACGCGCCGGGAGCGAGCGCGGGGAAGCTCAGCGTCGCGACATACGTCGCGGGTGAGTAGGAAACGGAGACCGGCACCGCGCCCGCGGGCCCGGTGAGCGTGATCGAGCCGGCCGGGATAGCGACGTTGTCGCTGAAGGCGATGGTCGCTTGAGACACCGGTGTGCCGCCGGGGAGGGTTGACCCGAGCGCCGGGGAGACCGCGACCACCTTCGGGGGTCCGGCGACGTACGGCACCTGCGTGTTCGCTGTAGAGAGGATCCACGCGTTCTCATCGAACGCGATCCCGGTCGCCGGAGCGCTCAGAGGCAGAAGGAAGTGCTGCACCGGCGCATCGTTCCACACCGTGAACTGCTCGCTCCCGGCTCCCTCATCGACTCGGATGTCGATCGGCATGGTGAACACCGGGTAGGAGGCATTCTGCACCTGCTGCAGCGAGATCCGTGCGTAGGGCTGGCCGCCAATCGTCACCGGCTGGTAGCCGAAGTTGTACGCCGGGGCCCCGATCTGCATCACCCACTGGTCGAAGAACCAGGAGAGGTCGGTCCCGGCCGTTGACGACGCGATCGCGGCGAAGTCCGCCGTGGTGGCCGCCGAACCCTCGTAGGCCGCTCGGTAGTTGGCCAGGATATTGAAGAACACCGAATCACCAACGACGTGGCGGAGTTGGTGCAGGACCCACGCGCCCTTGCGATAGGTAAACGTTGAGCTGAAGATGCGGTTCATGTCCGCCGTGTTGTAGCAGTAGACGCTGTCGTTCACCTGCGACGGGCGTCGCGCGGCCATCGCGGCGAACAGCGCCGGGAGACCGGACGAACCGGGCTTGCGCTCGGCCCACAACGCCTCGGAGTAGGTCGCGAAACCCTCGTTCAGCCAGATATCGCTCCAGGTCCTGCACGTGACGTTGTCACCCCACCACTGGTGCCCCAGTTCGTGCGCCGTCACGCTCTCGTCAAAGGTCCCCTGCCCCGTGTTGGTCTGGTGCTCCATGCCGCCGCCGAACGGGAACTGGTAGATGCCGTACTTCTCGTTGATGAACGGGTAGAGCCCGAAGATCGGGCGGTAGGTGTCGAGCATCTGGACGCACTTTTCCCAGGCCGCGCGGTTCGTGGAGTTGTCGCTGGCCGGGTAGATGTTGAACTCGACCGGCATCGACCCGGTCCCGCCGCCGGGGAGCGGGTAGGTGTACATCTGCGTCCACGTGTTATAGTTCGTTGACGCGAAACACGCCAGGTACGTCGACATCGGGTAGTTGGTCGCCCAGCGGTGCCGCCTCCGGTTCCCGCTCAGCGTATCGACGCCCTGGAGAAGACCGTTCGCGACCGATCTCATCGCGGTCGGCGCGGTGATGAAGATCTCGAACGTCGACTTGTCGCTGTTGTCACCGGCCACACCGAAGTCGCCGTCCTTGCAGGGCCACCAGGTGTACGCGAAATAGGCCTCGCTCAGGCTGGCCACCAGGGGCTGGCCGTTCTGGGTCGTAAACTCGATCGACCCGAACCCGCGCGAGACCGGCGTGCCGGAGTAGTCGATGCGGAGCGTGAATACCTCCCCGCTGTTGTACGGCCGATCCAGCGTGACCTTCCGCGAGGTGGTGGTGAGGTTGGTAACCGGCACGGGCGTGGTGCCATTCAGGGTCGCCGCGCTGACCGTGAAGTTGCTCCGAAGCCGGAACGTGAACTCCGTCAGCCCGTTCATACGGCTTGCCACCGTAAACGTGTTGCTGCCAGCGATGTTCGGCGAGGCGGTCACGATCTCGATGTCGATCTTGTTGTGCAGGACGTCGGTCGCCTCGAGCGGCTCGCGCAGTCCGGGCGCTGAAGACGGAACCACCCCGTCCTCGTCGCTCGGCGACTGCCCCGCGAGGAACCTGGCTCGTAGCATGGCGGCCTTGCCGCAGCCGACATGGTCGTCAAAGCCGAGGTGCGTCGGATCGTCGCATGGTGCTCCGGTCGCGACCGCCTGAGATTTCGGCCAGGGTCCGCCACCGACCAGTGTGGTTGCTGGAAACACAAGCCCGGCGAGGGCCACCAGGAGAACGGCACGGTTCGTCACTCGGTTTCCTTTCGGTGATCAGACCCACCACCCGCCGAAGTAGACCCCATACGAGGCAAATGTCCAGATGGATGCAAACGCTCTGCTACCGATAGCCGGCGTGCCGGTGCGGATCGGCCTCCATGGGTCCGCAACCCATCCCGGGAAGCCCGCACCCTGCGCAGCCGCCCGATTCAATCGATCGCATTCCGACCCCGCCCTGCAGCCCCTCGAAGAAGAACACAGGCTTGGGGAGCGCATCGGGGCCGAGCCGGGCCATCGTTCTTGAGTCGTACAGCCGACCGTTCAGCATCGTGTTCTGGATCGAGGTCGAGTTGCGGATGTCGTCGAGTGGGTTTGCCTCCAGCACGATCAGGTCGGCGAGCTTCCCGGCCTCGAGCGAGCCCAGGTCGCCGTCCAGCCCCAGGTAGAACGCTCCATCAAGCGTTGCGGCCCGGATGCACTGCATGGGGGTGAGCCCGCCCTGGGCCAGCATCCACAGTTCCCAGTGGGCCCCCAGCCCGGCCAGTTGGCCGTGGGCGCCGAGCTGCACCCTGCACCCGCTATCGACGAGCTCCTTACATATCGCCGCGCTTCGCAGCGTGTTGTAGTCCTCATCGGGCGCCTTGGTGCGGCGGCGCGAGCGAGGGTCGACGATCGCCTTCGGCACGAACGTGAGCAGGTGCTGATCCTCCCAGACGTTGGTCCTGTCGTACCAGTAGTTCTCTCCCATGATGCCGCCGTAGCCAACGATCAGGGTGGGTGTGTAGCCGGTCTGGCTCGCGGCCCAGAGCTGGGTTACATCGGAGTAGACCCGCTCCACGGGGAGGGAGTGCTCGACCCCCGTGTGTCCGTCGACCACCATGGTCAGGTCGTGCTCCAACAACGAACCGCCCTCCGGCACGACCATCATGCCGAGCCGTCGGGCGGCCTCAATCACCTGCTGACGCTGGTCGCGGCGAGGCTGGTTGTAGCTCTTGACCGAGAACGCCCCGACCGCCTGCATGCGCCTGAGATGGAACATCGCATCATCAAGGGAGTCGATCTCCGCTTTGGCCGTGCCCGCAGCGCCGTACAGGATCGTTCCGGTCGAGAAAATGCGCGGCGCCACGACCATCCCCGCCTTCGCGAGTTCGCTGGCCGCAAACGTGGCGCCGGTGTCGTTCGACGGATCGTGGATCGTGGTCACACCGAATGCCAGGTTCGCGTACTGCCCCCAGTTCTTCTGCGGCGTCATCCCGTTTTCGCCCAGCGCACCGTGGGCGTGGACATCGATCATGCCAGGCATGATCGTCTTGCCGGAGACGTCTACCGTCAGAGCACCGGCGGGCACTGCGACGCTCGACGAGGGCCCGATCGCCGCGATTCGGTTTCCCGCGACAACAACCGTGCCATTCTCGATGACCTCATCGCCCCGCATCGTGACAAGCCTGGCGCCGACGAGCGCCATCGTCCCCTCGGGCGCGTCGTACCGCTGTTGAAAGCCGATATTGACCCCTGTCGCCGGTGCCTCAGGGAGAGGATCGGGAGCTCTATCAACAAACGCGAGCGAGTCTTCCAGCCGCCGCGTGAACAGCTCCGGCCCGAGCGCCCAGAGGAGCGCCCGCGAGTCACCGGACCAGTGCAGGTCCATCCCCGCCTCCGAGGATACCCGGGCGATCGGCAGCGACGTGGCCTTGGGCCCGATGCTGACTTCGCGCCCGGTCGCGACCAGCGGGGCGACGTAGGCGTTGAACCGCTCCGCGAACGCCACCCACTTCCCGTCCGGCGACACCGCGAACTCCGTCGCGTTCTCGCTGACGAGGTGCGTCCGTTCTTCCCCGCCGTCAAGGTTCATGCTGATCAGGCACCGCCGGTCTGCGTCCTTCTGCTCCTCGACGGTCATCACGTAGACGCGGTCACTCGCAGCAGCGAACTGCGGATGCGTACCCCGTTTGCTGATCAGTTTCGGCTCCCCGCCGTCAATGCGAACGCGGTAGAGTCCGGCATCGCGCGACCACACCGGTGTCGTCAGCCAGCCGCCGGATACCTTGCCATACACCACTTGGCTGCCGTCAGGCGTAAACACCGGGTCCACGTAATGGCCGGGCTCCCTTGTCACGACCCGCCCATCGCCGCCAGAGGCGGGCGCCGCCCGCACGGTGCCGAACGCTTCATCGTTCCACGTCGCGTAGACGATCCATTTGCCATCGCGGGAGAACGAGGGGAAGAACTCGAAGTGATCGCTTTGCGCCGTCAGCCGCCGCGGGGAACCATCCGGGAGGTCCCGGACATAGATGTGGCCCAGCGCCTGGTAGGCGACCCGATCCCCCGCCGGTGACACCCTCACGCCGCGCAGCATCTTCACATCGAAGGTCAACGGGGCCACCTCGATCGGCCGGCGCAGCGACTTGGCGACTTGGCGCGACGACGTGACATGGAACGGGATCGCCCGCACCTCGCCGGTCGCCGCGTCGATCCGGTGAAGCCCCCCTCCGGCCCAGAAGACAATCTCCCGACTGTCCGGCGTCCAGGCCATAGTCGGATAAACACCGTGCACCGCCCAGGTCTCCTGCATGTCCCGCTCGAGCGAGTCGTACAGCTTCCTCGGTGTGTTAGAGGCGAGGTCCAGAACATACAGACACGTCTTGAACCGATCCCGCCGGATGAACGCCAGCGATGCGCCGTCCGGTGATGGCGTCGGCCGGATGGCGCCGCCCGGCCCGGTGATCAGCCGCTCCGTGACCCCCTTCACCCGATCGAGCCTGTCGATGGAGTAGATGCCCTGCCCCGCGTCGCGGTTGTAGTCGAAGGCCCCTCCTGGAGTCGAGTCGAGGCTGTAGTAGAGGTAGCGGCCGTCCGGAGAAAACGCGGGCTCTCCGACGTCCTTCTGCTCGGTGGGTCGCGTAGTCATCTGCAGGCCATCACTCCCGGTGCGGTGGTAGAGCCAGATCTCTCCCGCGCCGAGCGAACGACGCGAAGTGAAATGCTTCCTCGCTGCGATGTACTCGCCGTCCGGCGTCCAGCAGGGGCTGTTCAACAGGCGAAACGTTTCCTTGGTGACCTGCCTGGGTTCGGTCCCGTCACGATTGATTACCCAAATGTTGTCGCCCCCCTTGCCGCCCTCTCCGGTACGATCGCTTGTAAACGCGATCCGCTTCCCATCGGGGCTGTACCGCGGCTGCATGTCCCACTCGATCCCCGACGTGAGCGCCCTGGCTTCGCCGCCGGTCATCGGGATGGTGTACAGATCGCCAAGCAGATCAAAGACGATCTCGTTCCCATCCGGGCTGACGTCCAGGTTGACCCATGTCCCCTCGGAGGTATCGATCACCGCCTCGACCATCTCTCCAGGAGGGGACGAAACACTCCACGGCGCAGTCTCGACCTTGGCCCCGGCTGTGACGGCGCCCGCCTTGTCGTCCGCCTGCGCCACCTGCGCCGGCTGCCCGCTGGCCGAAGCCACAAGAACCAGAATCGCCGTCGACCATTCGATTCCGAAACGACTTTGAGCTGACGTCATGGACAGTCCTCATCAGGTGGAATGGGCGCAGTAAACAAGAGTTTATGCCCCGACACGCCCCAAGCCTCCCGAGCTCAATCCCGAAAAGGCCGATGCGGCGCAGTGAACACCGCCGCTTCGCCGCTGCGATTCCCCGCACAGTACAGGCAGAACGGTCACCGCGGGCCCCAGAGCGCGTCTGACCACCGAGCCGGCAGCGGCGTCGAGCGGCGCGTACAAGCCTCCATAGGCAGGCATAAGAAACCGCGTTCGATCGCGCACGCCGTTGATCGGGCACAGGCTCTTGGCTTCCTCCGACAGACCGGGCACAGCCACGACTCTCCATCCAAGCTCCTCGCACCGCGCTCGAATGGCCGTTCGATCGCTGTCCCGCCTCTCAAAGGACCGCAGGTACGCAGCATCGGACGGCGGCAACCCGCGCGGATCAAGCGCCCCCGACCGCGCAGCCGCACCGGCAACGAGATCCATCGAGAGCATGAACCGCTGGAAGTTGCCCATGCCCGAATCCGCCTTCCCAGCGGCAAACAGGTTGGCGAAAGACTCGGACCATCGCCCGCTTTCGTCGCGGCGTGCGTACACCGCCCCGCCAACCACGGACAGGAACCCGGCCGCTCGCTCGGCGACCAGGTCTTCGCGCGCTCGCCGCGCCTGGGCGGCATTCAGAATCCCACTGCGCTGCAGCACGCCGAGCCCTGCCGAGAGCACGAGTGCGGTTGCCGCGGCCGAGTCGTTCATCAGCACCACCGTCTCGCGACCCGAGGTGTGTACGCTCAGTTCGAAATCGATGTGGAACGACGCCGCCGGAAGGACCTCGATCCGGTCTGCACCGAACTCGATTCGGAGCGCCTCCGCCGCCTGTTCCCGCGAAAGCCCCAGGCCGATGTTCCGGTAGACCTCGGCCTCGCCAGTGATCACGACTCGCTTGCCGGTTGCTCCCTCGCGGATGACCAGCGTGTTTCCGCCCTGGAACAGAAGCGGTGAGTGTCGAACAACAAGCCCGGCATCCCGCAGGCCGTCGGCGAGGAGGCTCTCGCCCGGGACATGGATCGATCGCTCCTCGCCGCGGCTGGCATAACGCGGCACGAGAACAGCCCGTTGCGGCCCGCCGCGGCCTTCAACCGCACCCGCCTTTCCGTTGTCTTGTGCCCATTGGGCGACCGTGAGCGATTCCGGGATGATCCGGAGCCTATCCGGCCTGCCAAGAGCCCAACCGGAGGCGACTCGCCGGAACGCGTCGGCATGCGATTCCTCGATGCTGACCAGAAACTCGACGTCAGGCAGGTGAGAGACCATCTGACGGATGACATCCAATGACCCGCCGGCGCCCACCCCTCCCCAGTACCCCGTCCCGGTTGCCTGAAGCCGCACCATCTCGAGATCTGCATCGCCGGACTCGGTAGATGCCTCAAATCGATCCTCACCGCACTGCCGGAATGTCATCGGCGTCGCCGAGAGGTTGCTTGCCAGCGACCCGGGGGCATCGCCGGCGGTGAGCCGGTCCACAATGTAGTGGAGAATGTCGGAGCCCGACGCCGCGGCTGCGCCGACCGCAAAGTGGGAAAGCAGGTCAACGGGCATCCCGGCGTGACGGAGGTGCACAGCCACGCCGTTTCCATGAACGGCTTGCGTCTGCTTCAGCGCCGCGATGGCGTGTACTAGTGTGGCGAGCAGTCCGTCGCGGGCCAATCCCTGACGCACAATGCGCGACACCTCCGGGGTTGGCGAGTCTGCCACCGTCGCCCGGGCTCCCTCGGCGTACGTGTTTCCAGTTGGCGCAGTGAAGTTCCGAAGTCGCGGGCATTCCTCCCGCAGGTCCCTTCGAGCCTGCGCCAGAGAATCTGAAACCCTCCCGCGGCCCACCACCATCGGCGCCACTATTCCGGGAGCCCCTGACTGCTCGCTCACCGGCGAAGGCGTGGCCCCATCTGCAACGACCGCCCGGAATCGCTCTTCGAATGAACTTCGAAGCACCCGATCCGCCACCCGACCAAGGAACTCTCCTGGCAGCGCCAGGTCGGCAACCGTGCCATCGCCGAGCGGCTGGGCGGCGAGGTTCGCGATCACCTCCTTGCGCACCGGATCCGTTGCATGGTCCTGATCGGCGTTCATGGCTGTCGAGCGATCGCTCAGTGAGCCCCCCCACCCCCCGTGATCCCGAGCCAGTCGCCAACAGCCGGTCCGAACTTCACGGTGAGCCCGGCGAACACCACCGAGACGATCGAGATGAGCTTGATCAGGATGTTCAGCGAGGGGCCCGAAGTATCCTTGAATGGATCGCCGACCGTGTCGCCGACTACCGCCGCCTTGTGGTCGTCCGAGCCCTTGCCGTACACGACCTCACCGCCCCGGCCGGTTCGCTGCAGCTCTGTGGCCTTCGCGACGAGCTGCTCGCGGATTTCCGGTGGGATCCGCTCCCGGACGTCGCTGCTCCGCAGGAACTCGTCGGCCGAGATCTTGCCGTATGACTCGATGAGCTTTTTCGCGTTGTCCCACGCCCCGCCCGCGTTCGCCATAAACACGGCCACCGCGAAACCCGCGGTCAGCCCCCCGGCGAGCAGGCCGACGACTCCGGGCACCGAAAGGACAACCCCCGTCGCGATCGGCGCCAGGATAGCGATCAGCGCCGGCACCACCATCTCCCGCTGCGCTCCCCTCGTCGAGATCCGCACGCAGGTCGCGTAGTCCGGGTAGCGGTCCCCGTTCAGTTCGATGCTCCGCGGCCAGTTCGCCGGGTCCATGACATCCCCCTCCCCCATCCCGTCGTCACGCAGCACGCGGCGGATGATGCCGAACTGCCGGCGGCATTCGCCCATCATGGCGTAGGCAGCGCGACCGACCGCTGACATCGTCATGGCACAGAACAGGAACGTGAGCATCACTCCGAGGAACAAACCCCCGAGGACGCTCGGGTTGATCAGCGTAACACCGTAGAACGTCATCACAGAATGCAGGTCCACCTCGGATGTCCGCACGAGGTCGAACTCGACGGAATCCACGTGATCACCGTGCTGCTGAGAATGGTGCACGCGGATTGCACCCCGGCCCCGATGGGCGGAATCCTCGCCATCATCGTCGTGGCCGTGGTCATGATCGTGGTTGTGATTCTCTCCTGCGACAGCGGACTCAAGCTGAAAGACCTGCCCCACACGAAGCTGCGGATACAGATGCCCGAGCGATTGAGGATCAAACAGCAGCGCTCCGTCGTACACCGGACCGCCGCCACTCCCAGCGCCGGGTAGGACGAGCGCGAACTTCTGGTACCCCATGAAGACCGCGCACGGCGCCTTCTCGGCAAGTCGAAGGGTCGATTCATTGGCACGGGCAAAGTCAAGCGCCTGGCTTGTGAGCTGCGTCTGAACGACCTGGACGTACGCCGCGAGAAGGGCCAGCGCCGTCAGGGCCGCGGAGCCGATCGCGAACCCCTTCCCTGTCGCGGCGGTGGTGTTACCCAGCGAGTCGAGCATGTCGGTGCGCTGCCGCACCTCGGGCGGCTGGCCCGACATCTCGGCGTTACCGCCGGCATTGTCCGCGATTGGGCCGTACGCATCCGTCGCCAGCGTGATGCCGAGCGTCGAGAGCATGCCGACGGCAGCGATCGCCACGCCATACAGCCCCAGCAGGATGTTGTCGCCTCCGCCACCAAGCACGAACGCTGCCAGAATCCCAGCGACGATTGTCGCGAGAGCGGCCCACGTTGATCGCATGCCCTCGGAGATACCCGCAATGATCAGCGTTGCGGAGCCGGTCCTCGCCTGCACAGCGATCCGTCGGGTTGGCGTGTGCTCGTACGACGTGTAGTACTCCGTCGAACGGGCGATGATCAGCCCCGCCAGCAGGCCGGACATGATCGAACCCCACAAGCCAAGCCACGAAACCTCCGGCACTTCGCGGAGGAGCCAGTACAGCACACCCATGGCCCCGATCGCGATGAGCCCGGCCGCGATCCACACACCCCGGGTGAGCGCTGACAGCAGCCCGGCAAACGACGTCCCCTCGCTGGTCCGGACCGAGAGAATCCCGACGATTGAGCACGCGATCCCCAATCCGGCGATTGCCGCTGGGACCGCTATGAGCCGCATCGCGAGCCCGACGGATTCACCAGCCGAAATCGCCGGGATTGTGGCCGCCGCGGCCGCGCCGAGGGCAAACGTGGAGAGCAGCGACCCGTAATACGACTCGTAGAGGTCGGCGCCCATGCCGGCGACATCGCCAACGTTATCGCCGACGTTATCGGCGATGACCGCGGGGTTCCGGGGATCGTCCTCGGGGATCCCGGCCTCGACCTTGCCGACCAGGTCGGCCCCGACGTCCGCGGCTTTGGTAAAGATGCCCCCGCCAACTCGGGCAAACAGGGCCTGCGTCGAAGCGCCCATCGCGAACGAGAGCATGACCGTGGTGATCACCGCGGGACCCGACACACCCGGCACCACACCCGAGTTGAGGATGACAAACCAGGCCGAGACATCCAGCAGCGCGAAGCCAACCACACTTAGGCCCATCACTGCCCCGGACCGAAGAGCGACCGTCAGTCCATCATTCAACGAGGTCTTCGCGGCAAAGGCCGTTCGCGCGGACGCGTTCGTTGCGATCCGCATGCCAAGCCAGCCGCACAGGCCCGAGAGAAACCCGGCCACCGGCACGCCGATCATCGACAGCGCGGGCTGCAGCCCCAGTCCCATCGAGAGGACGCCGAGCACCGCGATGATCACCAGGAACACAACCGCCACGACCCGGTACTGCCGCGACAAGTACGCCATTGCTCCATCGCGCACCGCCTGCGCGATCCGAATCATCTCCGGCTCGCCTTCGGCTCGGCTCATCACCGACGACGCGAACACCCACGCCGCGGCGAGCGCAAGCACGCCGCCGGCGGGAGCGGCCCAGAAGGCGGCGGGAATCTCTTGAATGGAAGCCAG
This sequence comes from Phycisphaeraceae bacterium, assembly GCA_019636655.1. Lineage (NCBI taxonomy): Bacteria > Pseudomonadati > Planctomycetota > Phycisphaerae > Phycisphaerales > Phycisphaeraceae > Phycisphaeraceae bacterium. The sequence goes on from JAHBXB010000001.1 coordinate 976,846, forward strand.
GGTCGCTGGAATCACCATCAGTCGGGCACTCCCTGCTCCCCCGCCCCGCCGAGGCATGATAGCGGAAACCCCGCGGGTTCCTCCCCGCAATGAAAAACGGGCCCGCGCCGTGCGCGAGCCCGTCGGGTCTCATCATGGATCGCCGATTAGTGGGACTTCCCGGCGTGCTGACCGATCTGCATCGCGTAGAACGACCGCCACACGAAGACAAGCGACACGACGAAGAACAGGCCCGTCAGGAGCATCGTCAGCGTGGTGTGGTCCTGCTGCTGCGTCGCCCCGTTGAAGACCTTCATGCTCACCGCCAACTCGACGGCGAGCAGGCCGAACAGGGTCGTGAACTTGATCACGGGATTGAGAGCGACCGAAGACGTGTCCTTGAAGGGATCACCCACGGTGTCTCCCACGACGCAGGCATCGTGCAGCGGCGTGCCCTTGGCCCGCAACTCGGTCTCGACGACCTTCTTCGCGTTGTCCCAGGCGCCGCCTGCGTTGGCCATGAAGATCGCCTGGTACAGACCGAAGACGGCGATCGAGATTAGGTATCCGATGAAGAAGTACGACTCGAGGAACGCGAACGCGAGCGTCGCAAAGAACACGCCCAGGAAGATGTTGAACATCCCCTTCTGGGCGTACTGCGTGCAGATCTGCACGACTTTCTTGCTGTCCTCGACGCTCGCCTTGGTCGAACCCTCGAGCTTGATGTTCGCCTTGATGAACTCGACGGCGCGGTACGCCCCGGTGGAGACCGCCTGCGTCGAGGCGCCCGTGAACCAATAGATGATCGCGCCGCCGGTGATCAGGCCCAGGAGGAACGGAGCGTGAAGCAGTGAGAGGTTCGCGACAAGCGACGCCTCCAGCCCGTTGGTCAGGCCCACGATGATCGAGAAGATCATGGTCGTGGCGCCGACGACCGCGGTGCCGATGAGGACGGGCTTGGCCGTCGCCTTGAACGTGTTGCCCGCCCCGTCGTTCTCTTCCAGGAACTCCTTGCTCTTCTCGAAGTCGGGCTCGAAACCGAAGTCCTTCTTGATATCGGCGCGGATGCCGGGGAGCGTCTCGATGGTCGACAGTTCGAAGACGCTCTGGGCGTTGTCGGTCACCGGACCGTAGCTGTCGACCGCGATTGTCACCGGACCCATGCCCAGGAAGCCGAAGGCGACCAGACCGAACGCGAAGACCGCCGGGGCCATCATGATCGTGTGGGACGCCCCTGGCATCGCCGGCGGGAACATGTTGCTGACCATGTAGGCCAGACCCATCAGCACCACGATCGCGAGACCGAGCCAGTACGCCGAGAAGTTCCCCGCGACAAACCCCGACAGGATGTTCAGTGAAGCCCCGCCCTGCTCCGAGGAGGTCACAACCTCGCGGACGTGACGGGAGTTGGTTGACGTAAACACCTTGACCAGTTCGGGGATGATCGCCCCCGCCGCGGTGCCGCAGGTAATCACCAGCGAGAGCTTCCACCACCACGTGGAATCGCCCGCAACCGTCGGGATGAGCAGGTACGACGCGATGAACGTCAGCGCTACCGAGATCACCGACGTGAGCACGACCAGGCTCGTCAGCGGGTGCTCGAAGTTCATCTTCGGAGCGTTGCCGAACTTCGCCTTGGCGAACGCCTCGTTGATGAAGTAGGAGGCGGCCGACGCGACCACCATGATGATCCGCATCATGAACAGCCACACCAAGAGCTGGACCTGGATCGCCGCGAACCCCGCTCCGGCTGTCTTCTCGTTGATGGCCAGCATGATGAACGTGATCAGCGCCACGCCAGTCACGCCGTACGTCTCGAAGCCGTCCGCCGAGGGCCCGACCGAGTCGCCGGCGTTGTCGCCCACGCAATCGGCGATCACGCCGGGGTTGCGGGCATCGTCCTCCTTGATCTTGAAGACGATCTTCATCAGGTCGGACCCGATGTCGGCGATCTTCGTGAAGATACCGCCGGCAATACGGAGCGCCGAGGCGCCCAGCGACTCGCCGATCGCGAATCCGATCAGGCACGCCCCCGAGAGATCACCCGGCACGAACAGCAGGATGCCGAGCATGATCATCAGCTCGACGCTGATCAGGGCCATGCCGATCGACATGCCCGCCTTCAGCGGGATCGAGTAGCAGGGAAACGGCTTGCCGCGGAGGCTGGCAAACGCCGCACGGGAGTTGGCGAAGGTGTTGACCCGGATGCCGAACCACGCGACGCCGTACGAGCCCGCGATCCCAACGAGGCTGAAGAGCAGGATGATCGCGACCTTGCTCATCGGCATGCCGAACGCGGCATGGCCGGCGGCATCAAGCCCGACCGGCACCAGCTTGCCGAAGTACACCGCCACGATCGCGGCGATGAAGATCCACAGCAGCATCAGGAACTTGCCCTGCTGGATCATGTACGCCTTGCAGGTCTCGTAGATCAGCTCCGAAATGTCGAGCATCGACTTGTGAACCGGCATGTTCCTGAGCTGTGTGTAGATCGCCAGACCGAAGATCAGCCCCAGCAATCCGATGCCCAGACCGCCCATCAGGAGCGTCCGACCGTTGACCCCCATGAACGTCGCATCGGCAACGTCGGGCAGCACAAGGTTGGCCTCGCCGCCGCCATGATGTGCGACGCTCGATGCGCCCTCGGCGTGCTGCGCCATCGCCGTCTGCGGAGCCAGCACGACCGCCGCAAGCATCACCAGCGGAACCATCAGCAACCGCGCCGCCTCGGCAAACCGGTTCGCTCCACACACCACGCTCCGGACCGTTCCATTGCTCACGAGGTAGTCTCCGAATCCGCGACCGGGCAGACCGACTTGGACGCCCGGTCGTTTGTTCTCACCACGCCCGCGGCGGGCCGCCGCGTGGACAATCAGCCTGACCTGCACGAACCCCTGTTCACCCCGCCCGTCGCGGCGATCTGATTCATCCGCCGCGCCCGCCCCCGAATCAAGCAAAATTGCACAAGCGGGCGGCCGGGTTCACCCGATCCGCCCGCGATGAACCGGCCTACCTGGACGGGGGTCCCCCCGACCCCCTCCCGCCGCCCGCGCCGGGTCGCCCGCCGCGCGGACCACCCTTTCCAGCCTTGCCCTTCGGGCCCTTCGCCTCTCGCTCCACAGGCCCCATGGCCTCACGAACCCGACGGGCCACCGACTTGCGCGCCGCACGACGGCTTCGCTCCGAGGGCTTCTCGTAGAACTCTTTGCGCTTGATGTCCTTCGTCAGGCCCTCTTTCTCGCACAGCTTCTTGAACCGCCGCATCATCTGCTCGACGGTCTCACCGCTGCGCGCCTTGATTCGGATCGACATGTGGCTCCTCGGGATTGGTCGCGAGTGGGCCCCAGTTTGGGGCGTGCATAGGAATCTCGGCCGACGGGCGGCCGAAGGGCCACAAGTAAAGCACGGGTGCCCGGAACGATCAAGTCCACGACCCGAACGCCGCCCGGAACGCACCGACTATCGTGGCGCCGCCGCGCCGGCCCCCCCCGCTGCCCCCTCCGCGAGCCTGCGGGCAACCTCGGCAATAAACCCATCCGAGGGCATCGCATACGGCCGGAACTTCTCGGTCAGGCCCTGTTCCTCATTGAAATACAACGCACGGTGCTGTCCCAGGACGCTTGCCGCGGGGCTGTCGATCAGGCTGCTCGAGTCCGATGCACTCATCTGGAACGCAACCCGATGGTCAAACCCGCGGATCGCCTGCCGGTCCAAGGTCCGGTTGAGCGTTGCCACCGTGTCGCACCAGACGATTGCGTGGATGCCCACGGAGGGGCCCTCCCGAAGGATCGCAGCAAAGTGCTTGTCCGCAGTCGCCTCGCCGCTGGAATCGCTCGAGAAGTCAAACTCGTTTTCCGGGCGACGCAGCGCCCGGTACCGCTGCAGCCCAAGGACCAGGAGGTACACCGGCGGATACCCCAGCCGATCCTCATCCTGCCGTCGAGCCAACTCCGCGGCCAGCGAAAGGACGGCGCCAGGCGTGTCCTTGTACTCCACGACGTCGGACCGAATCCCAAGCCTTTGGGCGACCCCGGCGATCAGCCCCGCCGAGGCCGAGTCCGGCGTGCTGCCATCAAACACCACAAATCTCGCGGCTGCGCCGGTCCCATCCACGACGCCAAGCCCGTGCTGCGCGGCGAGCCCCACCATGGCTGATGCGAGCATGGCGACCGCCGCTTCATCGCGCTGCCCGACGATCAGCACATTGCCCCCCTCCTGCCGTCGAAGGACCGGACCCGTCGGATCCTTGATCGCAATCGGCTCACCCAGCCAGGCAACCGCACCCGACGCCGCCGCGCTCCCCTTGGCGGCCAGCGCGGCATCGAGCGCCCGATTCCTCGATATGTCGGCGGGAGCGTGACCCTCGAACACGATCATGCTGCCGGGACGGTGGCCCTGGTTCTCCCACCGGCGCCGCACGGCCTCGAGCCGAATCTCCCGCTCCTGGTCTTCCAGCCACGAGATCTGGAACGGGCTGTTTCCCTGCACCGCGCCGCTCGCGTCGTTGTAGATCGCCTCACCGGGACGCGTGAGCAGCCTCGCCGCCGAGTTGTCGTCGCTGAGGATCAGGTAGGAGTCCGCCTCGCTGCACTGCAGCGCGATGCGCACCGCCATCTGCCCCATCGTGCTTCGGGCAAGGCTGAAAGCACCGCCCAGCGTCTGCGATCCGAGCACCACGTGCATCCCGAACGCGCGGCCCTGACGCACGAGGCGATCCAGCAGCAGGGCCGCTTCCTGGCCCAGCTTGTCGTCTTCGACAAACATCTCCTGGAACTCGTCAACGATGAGCAGGATCCGTGCCAGCTTGCGCCCCGAAACCTCCCGATACCCGGCAACATCCTGGACGATCAGTTCACGGAACATCTCGCCGCGTCGCTTCATCTCCGCGTCAAGTCGGCGGAGAACGCTGATGCCGAACTCCCGTTCGCTCTCGATCGCCACCACACGTGCGTGGGGCAACTCAAGCCTCGCGTACGTCTTGAACTCAACTCCCTTCTTGAAGTCGACAAGGTACAGCTCGACCTCGTCGGGGCTGTACCACAGCGCGAGGTTGGTGATCAGCACGTGCAGCAGGGTCGACTTGCCGGACCCCGTGCGGCCCGCGATGAGCGCGTGCTGCGCCGTGCCCCGGCCCAGTGTGATGTACTGGAGCTTGGTCGCCCCTGCCCGCCCAAGAGGGATCCGTACCTCGTCGGCGGTAGAGAGCGGCCAGAGTTGCTCCGGCGGAGCCACGTGCTTGAACGGCACCTGCACCCGCCCCGCGTCCTTCGATCGACTCCCCACTGCATGAACCACCCGCGTGAACTCGTTCGTCGCGGCGGGCGCATCCAGCGCCAGCGGAAGGTCTGCAAAGTCGGGATCCTCCAACACCATTGTCCCCCGCTTCCACACGACGCGCACGCACGCCCGCTCGAGGTCCGCGATCGGCAGACCCGGGGGTGCGGGCCGACGCGTGTCCATCGCGATCAACGCGTGGACGCCGCACCGGGGACCGCTCGTGATGATGCTCGCCAGGCGCTTGGCGGCGGCCTCGTCGAAGCTCACCGGATAGTCCGCGATCACGAGGAACCGGAACGGCTCAGCGACCTCGCCCGCGTGCCGGTTGTACTCGTCGATGCTCGCGAACTCGTTGCGGAGATACTTCTGGATCACCGTTTCCATGTGCTCGGTCAGATCGGCAAGCCTCGCTTCGATGTGACGCGGCTCGGTCCAGATTCGGTCCGAAACCAGCAGCGGCTCGAAGTCCGCCAAGTGCATGAACCCGGCGAAACTCTCGCCAAGGCCGACCGGATCGATGATCGTGAACCTCACCTTCCCCGGGGGGAACGTCGCCAGCAACCGCAGCATCGTCGCCTGCAGCGTGCCGATCGCCTCCGCTCGCCCCTCGCCCCCGGTGCGGATCAGCAGCGACCCGCGTTCCGGAAGTTCGAGCAACACGGGCAGCGCGAAGTTCGCCGGCCCCGCAAGATCAAGCCGGAGATCGCCGGGTACCCCCCCCGGCATCGCGGTCAAGTCTATCTGCACCGATCCGATCCTCGCGAGGCGCTCCCCAACCTCGGTCGTTGAGTAGTCATCACTCAACACCTCCGACCACGCCGGGGCGCTTCGTCGCTCGGCTCGCCCAACCTTCTCGAGATCGGCCCTGATGCTCGCTATCCGAGTCCGCCAATCCGCCTCCAAAGCGGCCCATCCCTCGACCTCCGCCGCGCGTGCCTGCTCACGCCGCGCGCCGGCCGTCGCCCGCACTCGCGCGGTGACCTCGGCGTGCGTTTGCTCCGCAAGCCGAATCGCCAGTTCACCCTTCTCCTGAGCGGCGGCCACCTCCGCATCCCGCTCCGCCGTGATCGCCTCCTCCGCCGCGAGGTGTCTCGCACGGATCTCCGCGATCCGCTCCGCCGAGACCCTCCGGACTTCAACGGCAGCGAGTTCGTGCTTCTCGCGAGCCGATCGGATCTCCCGATCGCGCGGCTCCCGCAACGCCGCCTCCTCCTGCTGCCGCGCCCGCATCGCCTGCTCGACCGCTATCGGGGCCAATCGCCGGATCCGCGCAACAGAACCAGCAATCCGGCCCGCCGCTCGCGCGACCTGCCTCGACGCCACGCGGCTGAGCAGCACAAGGAGCCCGGCGATCAGGAGCGTCGCGCCGGATCCCGCGGCCCCAATTACTGCCGGCGTCGCGCCCTTGAGGTAGACCCAGGTCAGGGCCGCGCCGCCTGCCGCGGCCCCCAGCACATACACGACCAGGAGCGGCGTGATCGTCATGCGCGCCAGCACGAGCGAATCAAGCCGCCGAAACCCATACTGGGCCGCCTCGACCTCCCGTTGAATCGCGTCGACAGCGTCCCCCGCTTGGTCCAGTTCCCCCGTCGGAGCCACCAGCAGGCGGTCGGGTCGGCGTCCTAGTCGGGCAAGCGATTCCGCGGCGCTCCGCTCAACCACCAGGGCATCAGCCACCGCCTGATCGATCACTTTGCGCGACTGCTCGAACTTCTCGCGGGGCTTGTGCGCGTGCGGCTCGTACAGCGTTTCGGCCATCCAGGTCGATTCCTGCAGCCGCTTCTCCGCCCGTGATCGCTCGTGGTCGGCCCGCTCGGTGATGTCAGCAACCGCAGCGTCCCGACTCCGGTCGTTCGCCGCGAGCGCCGCGGCCGCGCGCCGCTGCACCTCGTCGGCCCGCCTTGACGCCTCGTCACCGGCCGCCAGTCGTACCTGGGAGGCCTCCTCGTCCGCCTGCTCGAGCTCGCGCCGAAGCTGGGCCTCGGCTCCAGCTGTTCCGGCTTCGGCTTCGCTCTCGATCGCCGCCTGCCGCTCGGCGCGCTCGCGCAGCAGCGCTCGAAGGTCACCGAGCACGCGACGCTCCAGACTGGTCAGGGGTCCATCGGGCATACGGGCAACTGTTGGCAGCCTACCACCACGCTCACTCGCAATCACGTCGGCTCTGGGCAATCACTTCGGCCAGTCGGTTCATCGCGGCCATCGCTCCTCGAACCTTGGAATCCAGTTGCTGCAGGTAGTCCTCTTCAAACTTGGCCCGCGCCGCATCGTCCCACTGGTCCTTGACCTGGGCCCAGGCGAACTTCAGTTCCTTGAGCCCGTCCCTCAACCTGACCTGCGCCACACTCACGCTCATCGTCCGCTCCCGCAAGCCATGACTACCGCCCCGCAAGAAGATCCCTGTTGTGAACGTCCAGCACCGCGGCGACCCCCCCGGATACCACGACGCACACCCATCCCTCGGGCAGTTCCAGAACTTCGCTGCTGCGTGGTACAAGACGCACCAGATCGCCGAGTGTGATGGTCTCGTACACGCCCGCCTCCGAATCGGCCACCATCGAGCCGACAAACCACCCGCTGTCCTCCGGACACGCCGGGCACCGACGCTCGAAGTACACGTCCCTCCCGTCGAGACTCCCCGCACTGACCACAGCAAGCAGCCCCGGCTGGATCGCTTCACCCCCGAGTCCCAGCCTCGCGAGCAGCCCCCCCTCAATCGCATCGATTACCAGGGCAATCCTCCCGACAACGCCCGCCTCTCCCGACTTGACCGCACGCATCCGTGCCTCGTCGCTCGGGGTCCGCCGACGGAGCCTCGCATGGTCACTGGCTTGGACCCCTTGCCCACCGGATTCGGTGCTGGCCGCGGCTGTTCCGCCCGTCCCCTTCGAAACCATCGCATAAGCCTGCAGATGCTCGATCATCTTTCCCAGACGGCTCATCGCTCCCGGCATCTCGCGGGCGACCACATCCTGCATGGTCTGGCTGGCGCCACGGTACAGCGCGAACTCGCGGTCGAGCACTCGAGCCCACTTCTTCACCGCCTCGACCTTGCGCTCGGCCTCCTCCAAGCCACGTTTGGCCGCATCGAGAGCATCCCGCTCCTCGAATGCCCTCGCTCGCTCCGGTAGCGCCGTCAGTTCCTTCCGGTACACCGCGCTCTTGGCCTGCGCCACCCGTTCCTGCCGCTTCCGAACCTCCCGCTGCCAATGGGCCAACTGCTCGTGAGTAAGCCATTGCATTGCCCGCTCGGCTTCCGAATCGCACTCCGCGAGCGCCGCCGAGGCCGCTTCGCCGAACTTGGACACGGCGCTCCGGAAGCGGTCCAGCGCCTCGACCGACATGACCCGTGCACCGCCCGCCATCCGCCGCGTCTCCCGTGTTCTACCGCTGGTGCAGGTACTCCTCGATCTTCTCGGCCTTCTTCAACAAGAACGGGATGTGCTGCGCCGACAGATCGACAAACCGCCCAAGCACCCGCATCGTCTGGTCGAACTCCTCCGCGAACTTCTGCTGCTCCTGGTCCCTCCAGGTTTGGCCCAGCGTGGTCAGACGCCCCTGCAGAACGCCCATCTGGTTCTGCAGGTTCGCATTGAATCGCTTGAGATCCTGCGCAAACCGCCTGAGTTCTTCCGGATCGACGATCGCCTTGCTCATGGCCAACCCTCCAATCAGCATCCGCCCGTGAGCGCCGACAACCAGCTATTCACCATCCCGGCAACGTCCGAGGGCGTCACCGCGCCGTCCCCATCGAAGTCCGCGGCGAGCCCCCCCGATCCCACACCCGACGACCACTCATTGATAAACGCCGCCAGATCACCGGGCGTGATCTGTCCGTCGAGATCCCAGTCGGCCGGTCGACCGATCGGAACGACAGCGAACTGATTCCCGGGCCTGATCGTCATGTCCGGTGAGGTTCCCAGGGAGCCCGTGCCGAACAGCACCCCGGGCAGCCACTGGTTCGAGACCTCACCACTCCCCCGAACCAGCATCGCCGCGATCCCCAGATCCCGGCAGGGGGATCCAGCGAAGCCCAGCTCCGCCTTGCTGATGAACACCTCGAACCCGGTCGTTGCTCCCGCCGCATCGGCCACCGACACCCTGGTCACGCCCGAGCTATTGGAGTTGTCGCACGCCACCTTGAGCCCGTTCGGGTTGCTGCCTCCGGACAGCACCCCGAGCCCGGAGTTCACCAAGCCCGCCCCGCGGTACGTCTTGGTGGCCGCGCCGCCCGCGGGGAGAACAAGGCCGTCGACAAAGATCGAGCCGCCGAAGGTGTTGATGTACCACATCCGGTCCGGCCGGAATCCGGCATCCAATCGAGTCCCGGTCAACTGCTGCAATCCGGCGGGCGGCGAAGGCAGCGGCGTGTTCAGCACATCCTGGCCAGCCGGTCCGCCCACGTCCGTATCGATCATGATCGCGATCGACGTCCCATCAATCGCGAGGTTGCCCGCCACCCCAACCACTACACCGCCGGCGACGGGCCTGACATACAGCGCATCCAACTCGGAGACATTGTCACCGAGCCCCGTCGCGCACGTCTGCACCGCCACCCGCGCCGAAGCGCCAAGATCGGCCGGGATGTTCCTCCCATCCGTCCTCTGCTCGGGGGCCGGTGGGAGCACGTCAGCCGCGAGAACCACATACCCGTATCCGGGCACCGTCACCGAATACGCGCCCTGATTGGCCGAGGTCACCGGCGGCAGGACCGATCCGGTGATCGCGTTCGTCACCGTCGCACTTCCGCCCGCAATCCGGAAGCCCGCCATGTTCAGGCTCGTCACCTGTGCGGACCCCGCGAGGTTGATCGCCACGATCACGTTCTGCAACGCATGCGACTTGTGGAACGCCCACACGCGGGAGCTCGTGCTGACAATCGGCGTGTACTCGCCGCGGCGGAGCGCGATGTTCGCGCGCCGGGCCGCGATCAGCGTGCGATACGTCTCCAGCAACGACCCCGAGATTCCGGACTGTTCCTCGACGCTCCGCCCGTCGTTATCCTGCGAGAATCGCCCGTTGTACGCACCGCTGTTGAGCACCCAGTAGTTCGACATCGGCGGTCCAGCCAGCCGGTTCCACTTGAACGGCTCCCGCATCGGGATGTCGTCCGCATCCGATCCGTAACTCTGCTTCGTCCCCAGCATGCCGATCTCGTCGCCGTAATAGATGATCGGTGTCAGCGGCTGCAGAAGCAGGACGGCCGCGGCGGCCTTCGCCTTGTTCATGCTCCCGCCGATCTCGCTTGTCAGCCGGTTCACATCGTGGTCGTTCACGATCGCCAGCGACGTCCGGCCCGCCGGGATCGCGGCGAGCGTCGCCCGCATCGACGAGTACAGACCCGCCGCCGTCTCGCTGTTCACCGCGTCCCGCGCTGCGAACTCGAACGGCTTCGTAAACGCTGCATCCATTGCCGGCAGCAGATCAGTCCCGTAATTCCCCCAGTCCCCCTGCTCCGCGAAGTTGAATACGGTGGGCTTGAGCTGCTTCAGGCTGCCCGTCCATTGCTCCCAGAACTCGATGTTGGCGCCCCACCCGTTCGGGCCGTCGGGCGACTGTGCATACGCGTGGTCAAGCCGGTACCCGTCGATCCCGTCCGACGGGTTTCCATCCGAGTTGGGATCCAGCCAGTGCCGCGCCCAACCCGTCACCAGTCCCACCGGGCCGGGATTCGCCAGGTTCCAGTGGATGAAGCCGACACTCTGCCCGTTCCACGTGGAATAGATGCTCCCCGTGTACTGCGTGTTGCTGCCGTTGGTAAACCCGAGCCACAGGTCGTACGGGCTCGACGGGTTGGACCGTGCTGACTGGTACCACGTTGACGTATGGCTGATCCCGTACGCCACAAAGTCGACGAACACCTTGATCCCACGCGCATGCGCCTGGCCCACAAAGTTCACGAACTGCGCCTCGGTCCCGAACCGTGGGTTGACCTGATCCGCCGCGCCGTGCTGGTAGCCGTGGTACGCATTCGTCGGGAAGATCGGGTTGATCCACACCGCGGTTACCCCCAATGACTGCAGGTAGTCCAGCGAGGCGGTCATCCCACCAAAGTCGCCGAATCGCTGGGCATCACCGTCCGAATCGCGCCACGCGATGGGCATGAAGTGGTAGAAGACGTCGTCCCGACAGTCAGGGTCCGTGAGCGACTGTCCACTCGCCGCTCCTGCTGCCGCCGACACCACCACAACGCTCCAACGCATCAAGCCCATGATTCTCCCTTCGTTCAAGCATCCCCGCCGGTTTGAATATACTCCCGCGGTCCGCGTTGTCCCGTGAGCGGCGCCGTGTTCGACCAATTTGGAGCCCTTTGATGCCCTTGCCCCGGATCACCCTTGCCTGCCTGATCGCCATGCTGACGACCGCCGCTTCCGCCTCGCCACCTGTCGCCCAACACCTTGGCAACGGGGTGGTCCGCTTCCATCGGGACAGCGCCGCCGCGGCGGACGCACTTCCCTCGTTCGCCCTCGTCGTTGACCGGCCCTCCAAGGGCCCCGCCCCAGCCGACTTTCCCATCACGCCGGAATTCTCGACTTCGGCGGACGGCAAGCAATCGGCCGCCGTCTCGATTACCCCGGGCACCTCGCTCTACGGCACCGGCGAGGTCTTCGGCCCGCTGCTGCGAAACGGGAAGACCACCGTCTGCTGGAACACCGACGCCTACGGCTACGGGGACACCAATCCCTCCCTCTACCAGTCCCATCCATGGGTGCTCGCGGTCCGGCCCGATGGCACGGCGTTCGGCCTCCTGGCCGACACCACGTGGCGCTGCGAGATCGATCTCAAGGATGGCATCACCTTCACAGCCGACGGACCCGCCTTCCCCGTGATCGTCATCGATCGCCCCTCGCCCCAGGAGGTGCTCACCAGCCTCGCTTCGCTCATCGGCACCATCCCGATGCCGCCCAAGTGGGCCATCGGCTACCACCAGTGCCGCTACTCGTACAACCCCGACGCCCGGGTCCGCGAGATCGCAAACGGCTTCCGCGACCGCCAGATCCCCTGCGACGTCATCTGGTTCGACATCGACTACATGGACGGCTACCGAGTCTTCACCTTTGACAAGGTGCAGTTCCCCGACCCCAAGGGCCTCAACGCCGACCTCAAGGCGCAAGGCTTCCATTGCATCTGGATGATCGACCCCGGCATCAAGGCCGAACCCGGCTACCCGGTGTACGACACGCTGATGTCCGGCGACATGGCCGTCAGGACCGCCACGAACGAGGTCTACAAGGGTGAAGTCTGGCCCGGCTGGTGCGTCTTTCCGGACTACACCAGGCCGGATGCACAGGAGTGGTGGGCGACCCTCTACCAGGGCTTCATGGCCCAGGGTATCGACGGCGTGTGGAACGACATGAACGAGCCAGCCATCTTCAACGTCGCGTCCAAGACGATGCCCGAGGACAACCGCCACGCCGGCGGGATCCACCTCCCAACCGGCGTTGTCTCCGCCGGGCCGCATGCCCGCTTCCACAATGTCTACGGCATGCTCATGGCCAGAGGAACCTTCGACGGCATCACCGCCGCCGCTCCCAGCAAGCGACCGTTCGTCCTCACCCGCGCCGGCTACATCGGATCGCACCGCTACGCGGCGACCTGGACCGGCGACAACTCCGCCGAGTGGGACGATCTCGAAGCCTCAATCCCCATGGCGCTGAACCTAAGTCTCTCAGGCCAACCCTTCTGCGGCCCTGATATCGGCGGCTTCAACGGCAACGGCGACGCCAAGCTCTTTGCCCGATGGATGGGAATCGGAGCCTTGCTCCCCTTCTCCCGAGGCCACACCGGCAAGGGGAACATCAACAAGGAGCCCTGGGCCTTCGACGCCGCCACCGAGTCCACTTGCCGCCTCGCCCTGCAGCGCCGCTACCGCCTGATCCCCTATCTTTACACCCTCTTCCGCGAGGCATCGATCAGCGGCCTCCCCGTCGCTCGCCCGGTCTTCTTTGCCGACCCCACGGACCCGGCCCTGCGGTCCGAGGACGACGCCTTCCTGCTCGGCTCCGACCTCCTGGTCGTCGCGGCGACAACACCGCTGCGCGACCGCGTCCCCGCCCTCCCCAAGGGCGAATGGCGTTCCCTTTCCCTCGTCGATGGGGATTCCGCCGACCCGGACCTCCCGGCCCTCCGTGTCCGCTCCGGCGCCATCATCCCGGTCGGCCCGATCATCGAGTACACCTCCCAGAAGCCCCTTGACCCCCTCACCCTGATCGTGAGTCTTGACGCCGACGGCAAGGCCAGCGGGACCCTCTATGAAGATGCTGGCGATGGGTACGGATTTCAGACCGGCGACTACCTCCTGACCACCTTCGAGGCGACCACGGAAGGCGGGCAACTGGAGATCAAGGAGAGGCACGAAGGCAGGATGGCCAAGCCCAGCCGCAAGGTCGAAGTCATCCTGCTCAAGTAGCCCACTGGGGTCTTCCCCCGGTTCGCCCGGCTCCTTCGTCCACTCGCGCGTCACTCTGGCACGGTCTCATTCGTGACTTATGATCTTGCAGGAGACGCTCTTTCTGTGCGCGCCAGGAGATGCCGGTGATATCGGACCTGCTACACGCCGCCGGACAGCCCCTCGCCTGGCGTCGCTCGCTCGCCGCGGCTGTGCTTCTGGCCCTCCCCGCTGGCGCCCTGGCAGATGACAACCCGGTAATCCTGGAGTGGTTCGAGACCAGGTGGCAGACCATCGAAGCTCGGATGCCCGACTACTTCGTCTCGGGCTACGACGCCGTGTGGCTTCCCCCAGTGTCAAAAGCGTCCGATCCAACCAGCCCCGGCTACGACCCCTTTGACCGCTTCGACCTGGGCACACCCAACTCGCCCACGCTCTACGGCACCGAGGCGGACTTCCGGGCGATGATCGCCGAGTTCCATCGCGCCGGCGCTCAGGTGTACGTCGACTCGATCATGAACCACAACTCCGGCCGCACGTCCAACTCCGGCTTCATCGCCGCGGGAGCCTGGCCAGGGTTCTACCTGCCCGGAACCGGCCCGGATTTCTGGGGTGACTTTCACGACGGCACCCAGCAATCCGAGAACCCCGGCGGCGCCAACTACAGCCTCTGGAACGGCGATCTCGTGGGCCTGATCGATATCGCGCACGAGAAGAACTACCAGTACATCCGTCACCCGATCGCGGCCGACCCGCTCAACATCCCGGCGGGCACCGTATACAACCGCCCCAACGCGGCCAACACCCGCCTCTACCCCGACTTGCAACTGGTCCCCTCCCCGGGCATCCAGGACCCTGGCCTCCCAACCAACCAGTTCAGGAACCCCGCGACAAACCAGGTCCTCAACTTCACGGTCTTCAACACCGCCGACCCCGCGGCGGGCGACCCGGTCGCCGAAAACGCCGTCGGTCTGCTCATCCGCTGGACACAGTGGATGCTCGACGATCTGAAGGTCGACGGCTTCCGCCTTGACGCCGCCAAGCACATCCCGCCGTGGTTCTGGACCAACTACTGGGACAACGCTCCGTACAAGCGGCGTCTCACCCCCGGCGGGTCGCGTGCCACCGCGTTCTCATTTGTCGAGTCGGTCGAGAGCAACTCGTTCACGTACTCCAACTACATCCGCAAGGACGGCTTCGGCAACCGCGATGCCCTCGACCTCAACGGGGCAGGCGCCCTTCGCGACATTCACGGCGCCGGCGGCTTCGGGTCGTGGCAGAACGTGCTGAGCGCCTTCATCGACCTCACCGACGACGGCTTCCAGAACGGCTCGATCGGCATCACACACGTGTACTCGCACGACAACGGCTCGACGGCCGGCTCCCCCCCGCCGCTCCCCGGCCCCTCGTCGTACGCCCTCCCCGAGCACGCCTTGATCCTGACCCGCCCCGGGATCTCCATCGTCTACCACAACGGCCGCGAGTTCACGTCGATCCCCTCCCGCGGCTTCTGGCCCAAGGAGGGCAACCCCACCGCGCTCGGGTCCGATCCGAATCTCGTCCGGCTTGTGCAGGTCTCCAACGGGTACGCCCGGGGCGAGTACAACCCTCTCAACAGCACCGATCCGGTCAACTCGTCCCTTGCCGACGTCCTCGTGTTCGAGCGCCGCACCCCGCTGGGCGGCGGCGGTTACGCGGGCAACCTGCTGGTCGCGGTGAACGACCGCGCCGATGCCGGCGTGCAGCAGCGGAGCGTGCAGACATCGTTCCCGCCGGGCACCCGCCTCCACGAACTCACTGGAGCCTGGAACGACCCGGTCGTCAATCCAGCGGCCCAGATCCCCGAGCTGCTGGTAACCGATGCGAACCGCCGCGTGCTCATCACCGTCCCGAACAACACTTCGACCGCCGGCGCCCACTACCGCGGGTATGTCGCCTACGGCCCGTCGGCTCCCGCAGGAACCCTGACGATCCAGGGCGCCACGGCCGTGATCCCGCCGGATTCCGCCTCGGTCCCGTCGTACTCCCGGCGGCTTACGCCGGTCGACGTCGTCACCGGCCCGTCCTTCAGCATCCTGTTGTCAACGACCAAGGCCGACCCATCGGACCCCAACTGGGACGACAACGCCTTGTTCCGTATCGACGGCGGATACGCCGACTACAACGGCAACGGCCAGATCGACTTCGGCGAGGGCGCGGGTGTCGCCGCGGGCTACGAGCAGTTCCTGACTTTTAACCGACCGCTCTTCACCAACCCGACACTCCCCGGCGGCTCCTACATCCAGTCGATCAACGCGGCCGCTCTCGACGAGGGGATGCACTATCTCTCCGTCATCGCGTTCCGCCACCGCTCCGATGGCGGCGCCCCGATCTACACGGACTTCCGCAAGGCAATCTACATCGATCGCTCCCCCCCGCAGGTCTCCCTGGCCCTCCCCCCCGCGGGCGAACTGGCCTCAACAACTTACACATTCTCCGTCACCGCGGCCGACCGCGGCACCAACCGTGTCCACATCATCCTGGACCTGCCGCAGGGCAGCGACCCGTACCTTGCCGCGAACGCCGGCAACCAGGCCTCCCGCCCGGATCGGATGGAATACCGCCGCACGATCTCCGGCATGTCCCTGGGACCCCACACGGTGACGGTCGTTGCCTTCGAGCCCTCGGGCAACAAGTCGGCCCAGACCTACAACATCGACGTCGTCATCGGCAACCGCGACGTGAACCGCGATGGGTTCGTCACGATCGACGACATGTGGGACTTCTTCACGCTCACGTCGTACGTCCCGCAGGCGGACCTCGACGCCGACGGCGACAACGACTCTCGCGACCTTCGGTTCCTTGAGTTGTTCTTCCGCGCCTCCGAGGCCGCGAACATGGTCGGTGGTCAGCGGTAGGCCTCTGAAGTCATTTCCCCCCAGCGCAAAGAAAGAGGGTCGCACCCGAGAGCGCGACCCTCCATGCGTCCTGCGCGGTTTGGATCGAGGATTACCGCCGGCGGCGGGCGACGAGCAGACCGCCGAGGCCCAGCAGCGCGGCCGCACCCGGGGTCGGGACTGTCGTGAAGCGGTCGTACGCCGAGTAGCCGCTGGCCGGTGGCGGGTCGAAGCCGATGTTCGGACCGGCGTTGAACGCCTGGGCCGGGATCGACTCATTCGAGCCGTAGCCGGAATCAGCGATATACGCGACGAAGAAATCGATGTTGCCGCCGGGCAGCACGCCCAGCGTCGCCAGCGGGATCGCGTACTCGCGAACCGGCTGGGAGCCTCCGCCGTCAAAGGCCACGAAGTTCAGGTGGTTCGGCGTGTTGCCCGCGTTGAGTTCGAACATCACCGTGCCCCAGCTCGCAAAGACGAGCGAGAAGTCCGGGAGGATGCCCATGACATCATCGCCGCCGCCGTTGAGGTTCGACGAAGCGCGCCGGGCGCCGTCACCCTGATCGTCCATCTGGGCGTCGGTGAACCCACCCGCTCGGGTGTCGAGCATGATCGTGATCAGGTCGTTCATCGCACCGCCGGCATTGAACCCGATGTACAGGTTCGTCGCGTCGCTGTTCATGTACAGCGTGCCGCCGCCCACAGTACCGCCGAAACCGGACCCGCCGCCGGTGTACGAGTACGCGTTTCCGGGGCCGTACTCATTGGGGGAGATCACCTGGTCAACCGTCGCGCCGCCCGGAGTCGTATCAACCCGGGTGTCCACCAACTGAGCCATCGCGGGGCTTCCCGCGGCGACCAGCAACGCCAACACACACATTCCGCTTCTCATCTCATCGCTCCCGGCGCCGTCGTGCAGCGCGCTATTCAAAGGCCGCCGGGCATCTCCGGACGGCTGAACCACGGATCATCGCGCGGTGGGTCTCTCTCTCCACCGTCAGGGCTAAGAATACAGGAATCTTCGCCCCTTGCAACCCTTTTCAGTCTACCCCGTCCAGATTGGTAACCTCACTCTCGCCCAGCATGGGAAAATAGGCGATCTGGCTGCGCACTCCCCCGCCTCCACTGTCCGGTATCCTCGCGTTCCACCCACGGAGACCTCCGTTGCGACACTTCCTGTCCGCACTGTCCCTTTCGCTGGCACTCACCCTCTCGCCATCCCCCGGCCTGGCCACAGCGGGAGATTCCGGCCAGCCACGCATGGTCCAACCCGAGTCGCTGGAACAGGGATTCATCCTCGTCGTCACCGACAAGCCCAACATCGCCACCTCGGACGCCCCGATCTACATCGCGTCATCGCACAACGGCTGGAACCCGGGTGATCCGGCCCAGCGGTTGACTCCCCGCTCTGATCGCCGCTGGCAGATCGTCTTCCCCAAACCCGTGCTGGACTCCCGGATCGCGTTCAAGTTCACCCGCGGGTCGTGGGAGTCCGTAGAGACTGCCGCCGAGTTCAAGGACATCGAGAACCGGACCCTCCCCTTGATCGACGCCTCAACCCTTAAGCCCGGTGAGCCGCCGATCATCGAACTGACTGTCGAAGCCTGGCGGGATCAGCAGTCACCGGATGCATCCGCCCTCGCTGCGAACCCCTACCGTGAGATCAAGATCGCGCCGGGCGGGTCGCTCCGCCGGCTCGCCGTCGTCAGCGGAGGCGCGTCGGCCTCGCTCGCCCGCGATGCGCTGATCTGGCTCCCGCCCGGGTACAACGCCCCGGAGAACGCCTCGCGCCGATACCCCGTCCTGTACCTCCAGGACGGCCAGAACCTCTTTGAGAAGCTCCCGGCGGTCCCAGGCGAGTGGGAAGTCGATGAGACCGCCGCCCGCCTGATCGCCCAGAAGAAGATCGAGCCGCTGATCATCGTCGGCATCCCGCATGCCGGAACCGCCCGTGCCGTCGAGTACACGCCGGCCCCGGTCATCGACGGCGTCGAAGCCCGCGCCGACGCCTACCTCGAGTTCCTCACCCGCGAGGTCCTGCCACGCGTCAACCGGGCGTTCCGCACACAGACCGGTCCGGAGCACACGGGCATCGGCGGGTCATCCCTGGGCGGAACCTTCGCCGTATACGCCGCGCTCAAGCGTCCCGACCTCTTCGGCAAAGTCCTCGCCGAGAGCCCGGCGGTCCTGGACCGCAAGGGCGGCATGGTGATGCAGCTCTTCCGAGACTCCAGCCAGTGGCCCTCGCGCCTGTACATCGGGATGGGAGGCAAGGAGGCAGGCGATAACGTCGCCCCCAGCGCCAACGACGGGTACGTCAAGACTGCCCGTGACCTCGACCAACTCGCCAAGTCCAAGGGCGTGCCGGACACGGGCCGCCGACTGATCGTCGATCCCGATGCGACGCACACCGAATCGGCATGGGCCAAGCGGCTCCCCGCGGCGCTGGAGTTTTTGTTCCCCGCAAACCCCTGAGCATCACCGCGCAGCGGTCCCACGCGGCTGCTCCATCGTCGCCAGGCGGAGGATGTTGGCCTGCGTCATGTCCTCCCCCCGGAGTTCGCCGGTCAGCCGACCATCGCACAGGACAACAATGCGGTCTGACAAGGCAAGGAGTTCAGGCATCTCGCTCGACACGAGCAGAATGGCCGCCCCCTCCTCCGCTGCCTGCCGCACCAGCCTGTAGATCTCGATCTTGGTCCCGACGTCGATCCCGCGCGTCGGCTCATCCAGCAGCAGCACCCGCGTCCCCTTGCCCATCCAGCGGGCGATGAGGAGCTTCTGCTGGTTCCCACCGCTGAGTTCGCCCGGCCGGCTCCTGGGTGACGCCGCCTTCACACGGAGCGCCTCCAGCCGATCGGCCACGTGGACCCGCTCGGCGCTCAGGCTGCGGAATCCCAGCGCATGGGCGAGTCGCCCCATCACCGGCATGGTGATGTTCTCATCCGCCCCCAGCTCGAAGAACAGCCCCTGGAGCTTCCGATCCTCCGGGACATACCCGACACCCGCCCGGATCGCCGACCTGGGCGACGCCAGATCGATCTCCTGCCCGGCGACCCGCACCGTCCCCCTCGCCGCGTGGTCCAGCCCGAAGACCGCGTCCAGCAACTCGCTGCGCCCCGCCCCCACCAGCCCGCCGACCCCGACAATCTCCCCCGCCCGGACGTCCAGTGACACCCCGTGCAGTTTGCCCCGGGACTGGATCCGCCGAACTTCCAGCAACGGCGGCGACTGGCCCGGCGTGTGACCATCGGCGGCCGGCCCCAGCATCGCACGGCCGGCGGCCCGATCCGGATCCGCACCCGAATCCGCGCCGCCCCTCCGCACCGGCATTTCGATGCGCCGGCCGATCATCTGCTCGACCAGCGTCGCCTCGTCCAGCGAGCCCACATCGCTGGTCGCCACGTACCGCCCGTCGCGGAGCACCGTCACGCGGTCGCAGACCTCAAAGATCTCCGCCATCCGGTGCGAGACATACAGGATCGTGATCCCCTCCCTGGCCAGTTGGCGGACAATCTTCAGCAGCCGATCCACCTCGGCGATTGCCAGCGAACTGGTCGGTTCGTCAAAGACGATCACCCGCGCGCTCTCGGCCGTCTTCCCATCACCCCCGCCGGCCGCGGGGCCCCCGGTCCGGTCATCCAGGGAACTGGCGATCTGAACGATCTGCCGGTGACCCGGCGGCAGCGATCCCAGCGGAGCCTCGACGTCGATTGCCGGCTCCAGCCGCAGCAGCAGCCGCTCCGCCCGCGCGTTCATCGCGCGCCGGTCCACCAGCCCCAGCCGGCCCGTGGGCAAGTCGTGCAGGCACAGGTTCTCCGCTACGCTCAGGTTCGGGCACTGCGCCAGTTCCTGGTGCACGATCCGGACGCCGGCGCGGAACGCCTCGTCGATCGACCCCGGCCGCAGCGACCGCCCGCCGATCATCACCGTCCCGTCATCGGGCCGGTGCAGCCCGGCGATCACCTTCCCGAGCGTGCTCTTGCCCGCGCCGTTCTCTCCCATGAGCGCGTGGACCTCGCCGGCGCGGAACGACGCGGAGACATCGTCGAGCGCCACCGTGGGCCCGAACCGCTTCGTGATGTTGCGCACCACCAGCAGATCGCTCATGAGGCCGCCGCTCCTGGCGCCGCCGTGGCGCCACCGGGATCGCCCGTTACTTCTTCTTGCCCAGCCACTTGTCCCAGTTCTTGCCGTATTCGTCGGCGTTCGCGGCCGTCACGGGCACCAGGTCGGCCTTGACGATCGGGCTCGACGGCTCCTTCTTGTTCGCGATCTTGTCCATCAGCAGCTCGACCGATTCGTACCCCCACTCGTACACCTTCTGCCCCAGCAACACCTCGACGTCGCCGCTCTTGACGTACGCCAAGCACTGCGGGAGCGCATCGACGCTGACCACCTTCGCCTTGCCACGCACCTTGTCCAGCGCGTTCTCCGTGTACAGCGGCCAGCCGCCGACGAACGCCCACCCGGTGATCTGCGGGTTGGCCCCCTGCACCTGCTCGATCTTCGCCACCGCGTCCTGCGCCGTCTCCCCGTGGTAGTAGGTGTCCAGCACCTTGATATCCGGGAACTTCGCCATCCCCTCCTTCACGCCCTTTACGCGGGCCTGAAGGTTCGGCGCATTCTGGTTCCCCGCGAGGATCGCCACCACCCCCTTGCCGCCCATCGCCTTCGCGAGTTCCGCGGCCACCTGCCGGCCGCATGCCTCATCGTCCGTGCCGTAGTAGGCGAAACGCTTGCTCCGCGGCGCATCGCTGTCGAAGCACACCACGGGCACCCCCTTGTCGACCGCCGCGTCGATGGCCATCGTCGCGATGTTCGCATCCGAGCAGGAGATCGCCACCCCATCGACCCCGGACGCCACCAGTTGCTCCAGCTTCTCGGCCTGCTTCTGGCCGTCTTCGCTCACGGGCGTCTGCCAGTCGATCTTGATCGTGACTCCCATCTTCTCGCCCAACTCCCGGGCCGCGTCTTCGGCGCCCGTTCTGGCGGCGAGGAACACCGGGTTGCTCTGGCTCTTGGCGATCAGGCCGAGCACGTAGGTCTTTTTCTTCGGAGCGCTGCCCGGCTGGGCCGCCATGGCGCCCATCGCCACGAACGCCGCCGCCGCCACCGCCGCAAGCCCCGCCGCCAGCCCGCCTCGCCACAATGTCCGTGTCATGCCATGCTCCTCTATGGGTCCGGGTTCGCCGGCCCGCCAATTTCGAGTCTACCGCCCGCCCGACAGCCGGTGCTTGGTCTGGTCGACGACGACGGCTAGGACAATCGCCATCCCGATCACAATATTCGTGTAGTTGGAATCGATGCCCAGGACGACGATGCCGTTGTCGATGAGCTGGATCACCAGCGCCCCGAGCATCGCCCCGATCGCCGACCCGCGCCCCCCGCTGAGCGACGCCCCCCCCACCACCGCGGCGGCGATCACGCTCAGTTCATACCCCGTGCCGGCGTTCGATGCGGCGGTGCCGTAGTACCCCAACAGCATCGCCGCGCTCAGCCCCGCCAGCGCCCCGCAGATCGTGAACAGCGCCACCTTCACCGCACCGACGGAGACCCCGGCGTACTTCGCGGCGGTCTCGTTCCCGCCGATGGCGAAGGTCCAGCGGCCGAACGTCGTCCGCGTGAGCACCGCCGCACCACAGAGAGCGACGACGACCATCACCAGCATCGGAACCGGGTTTACACCCCAGAGCGTCGCCTTGAACCCGTGGGTGGTGTACGAGATCGGGAACTCGCTGATCGATTGCCCCTTCGTGAGCACGAAGGCGATGCCGCGGTACACGGCCATCCCGCCCAGGGTGATGATGAACGGGTGCACCCGCAGGCCGACGGTGGCCAGCCCGTTCACAACCCCGCACAGCGCCCCCGCCCCGCAGCAGACCGCCACGCCGAGGGGAATCGCTACCCACCCGCTCACCCCGGGCCCACCACCGCCGCCGCCCCCGCCCGACGATTCCAGCCACTTGAGGACCGTGGCCCCGACCACCGCGGCCAGCGCGTACATCGAGCCCACGGACAAGTCGATGCCACCCATGATGATGACGCCGGCCATCCCCACGGCCATGACCGCGATGAAACTCGAGTCCTTGGCGATGCCGACCAGGTTGTCCTTGTTCAGGAACTTGTTGACCTGATAGGTCTCACCGGTCTCGCGGTCACGCCGCTCAATGCTCCCGGACGTGAACGTCAACCCCAGCACCATGAGGGCGATGACGACGACGAGGCCGAACTCCTGCGCGCCGAGCACCACCCTGAAGAAACCCCGGCCGTTGCCGCCCGCGCTGTCGATCGCTCGGTTCGCCACACTCGCTCCCATAGGGGATGCGGATCATAATCGAATTTAGCCCCTCCCTGCCTCGGTCCTAGTCGTGCGTCTGTAAGCGGTCGCTGCGAAAAGGATCGAGGATATTCACGTTCTGCGGATTCGTGTTTCCCCCGGTAAAGAACGAGGCCGCTGCGCTGCCTCGGACCATTGTCGCATGCCCATCGGTAAAGGCGTAGTTACCGCCGTCAGTGCCGTGGTTGTCCTCCTTCGAGAACATATTCGTCTGGGGCCGGACCCCCGCGGCGATCGCGTCGCCAGCATCGCCCCACCACGCCCTTGTGCCGACGTCGCAGCAGTTGGCCTCATCACCCCACAGCGGCGCCGGTCCGACCAGGGCCGGGTCATCCAGTTTGAACCCGGCGATGTAGAGGTAACTGATGTTGTAACTCACCACCTCCTCAACCGACTTGGGCGCTCGCGGCTGTTTCGGCTTACCGGTCGTGTACGCTCTGGAGCCCGGCGCCACAGATGGACTCCAATAGATGTCCAGCCTGTCCGACGGACACACAAGAGCTCCGAATCCCTCGAGGTACCCCTCCATGATGGGTGTTGATACCGGCGGGGTGGTCAGGTAGAACCCTGCGATCCATCCCGGATCCTGAGTGGTCGAGTCGGTCGCAGCGCCGTCACCAAGTTGCCGCAGGCTGAACATGCCGGCGACACCGCCATGGAGTTGCTGGTTCGAGTATGGCCAGGCCGCCACCTGCGCCGCGGAGAGCCCGCCCGGCGTCGCCGGCACCGGCTTGACCGGGTACCACTCCCGCTGGTCATTCGCGTAGTAGTTCATCGAGAGCGACATCTGCCGGCAGTTACTCAAGCAGACCGTGCGGCGCGAACTCTCCCGGGCGCCAGCCAGCGCGGGAAGGAGAATGGCAACCAGCAGCGCGATGATCGCGATCACCACGAGCAGTTCAATCAGCGTAAACCCGCCTCGATCCTGAGTCGTGCGCGATGGGCCATCCGGCTGCGTGGTGCTTGACATGGTCTTCATCCCGTTCTTCATGCGGCTGAAACCGCGTACAGCCTTGCCGGTCGAATGCCGGCCCCCCTCGACTCACTGCGGAAATCCAGAATACCAAATGGAGCCCGTCAGAAACACCGTGGCGCCGCGAATACGCGCCCGCGTCGGAATCCCCGTTATACCGTCTGTACGGCCCGTCAGCAGGTCTGGACGCACAGAATCATGCAACTTGTCGCCTGGCCGGGGCACCGCCGCATTCAACACTGAACCATCCGAATACCTGACACCAACCCCACGAATCCCGTCTGAAACCGATTTCGGTTCGAGCGACTTTTTTGTGGAAGTTTCCGCCCATTGCGGTACGCTAGGAACTTTGATGAGTCCCTAAAGCAGGGATTCTACGTACAAATACCTGATGAACGCCCGCGATATGGGCTGCACAAGGAGTTTCCGGATGAGGACTCGTTCCATGTTGATCGCCGGCCTGGCGGTCTCGGCTTCTGCCGCGTACGTGAACGCTCAGCCGACGATCGACGGCATGCGGGATGGCATGTACGGCCCCGCGATCTGGTTCAACTCGGAAAACCCCACCCAGTTCGGTGACAACAACTACACGCCCCCGGCTCCCTGCTCGCCGACGAGCGGCGCCGGCGTGTCAACGGGTGTCGAAGTCAGCATCCCCCTGGCGAACATCGGAAACCCGAGCGAGGCGGCGATCCGCATCGCGGCGTTCATCAATGGCTCAAACCACGACTTCATGGCCAACCAGGTCGTCGGCGGCATTCCCGCCCAGGCCAACCTGGGTGAACCGCGCAATGTGAACTTCCAGGCCCTGTCTCTGGGCGGCAACCAATACGTCCCGGTAATCGTGGCTTCGACCGCCGCGGCGCCCCCCACGGTTGATGGGTCGATGGACGGTGCGTACGCGGCCGCGTACACCGCCGCGGGCCAATCGGCGTGGGTGCAGAACCTCGGAACCGGCTTCGGCAACGCCACGACCGGCACGATCGGCGCCTGCAACGGTTCCGAGATCGACGGGGCGTACGCCATTGTCGCGGGACCGGTGAACGACCGCCGGCTCTACGTTTTCATCCCCGGCAACGTCGAGACCAACAACAACAAGCTCGAGATCTTCATCGATACCAACGGGTCGGGATCGGGCCAGAACCGCATCCTGAACACGAACGCCCCGATCGGCAACCCCAACGGCGGCGTGAACCGGATGGGCGGAGCGCCGGCCGCGAGCAACGGCGTGCGGTTCGACGTCGGCTTTGCCCCGGACTACTGGCTGGGCATCGGCAACAACACGGCCCCGACCAACCCGATCTACGTCGACTGGGCCGAGCTGCTCACCGCCGGCAACGGCGCCGGCGGCTACGCGGGCGGCACAACCCACGGCGTCGGCACCCTGACCGGCGGAGATGGGATCCTGGGCATCGAGGCCACGATCAACAACTCCAATGTCGGCGGCGTCGATGGCTGCCAGCCCTCCCCGGGTCAGAACGACTTTGCCAACGGCTCTGAGATCGACGCGATCTACGCCTACCGCGATTCCACCTACCTCTACCTCATGGTGACGGGCAACGTCCAGACCAACAACAACACCCTCAACCTCTTCTTCGATGTTCAGAAGGGCGGCCAGCAGCAACTCCGCGGCTCGGCCAGCTCACCCCCGAACGTCGACATCGATTTCAACGGCCTGAACAACATGGGACAGCGCCAGGTGACCCAGCCGATCGACCCCGGCGCACCCGGCTGCGACGTGCCCGATCCGTGCAACAACGGGTGCCCCTGCGAAACCCTGTCCTATTCCGGAATGAAGTTCGACAACGGCTTCTCGGCCGACTACTGGATCTCCGTCAAGAACAGCGGAAACCCCGTGATCCAGTACGCCAACGCCGCGTTCCTGCGGACCAACGGCCGGGCCGAGGACATCCTGTTCAACTCCCTCGACTACGGGTCCTACTTCTACGCCGCCAAGTCGTATATCAACCCGCTGAACTTCCCGGCGTCGTTCTATGACGTGCAGGCCGATCCGTTCGTCGATCCGGGCGCCACGCTCCCGAACCTGTACACCGATGCGGCTCCGCGCCTCATCTCGGCGAACCCCTACAACCCAGCCTCCGTGGCGGTGCCCGGCCTGATCCTGGCGACGATGAACAACTCCAACCTGGCGGGGGTGACCGACACCCTCGCAAGCCAGGCGCTCGCCACGGCTGTGACGACGGGCGTCGAGCTCCGCATCCGCCTCGACGAACTCGGCGCGACGCCGACCTCTGTCATCCGGCTGGCCGGCTTTGTCGCGAGCCAGGACTACACCTTTGGCTCCAACCAGGTCATCGGCGGTCTTCCCGCTGGGACCGGCAACCTCGGCACCACCTCGGCGATCGACTTCACGGCCATCGCCGGCAACCAGTTTGTGGTGATCAACCCGCCCGTGGTCGGCCCTGACTGCTTCACCAAGACCGCCACGAACGTCAACGGCCTGCCCCAGGCCGGCGGCGCCAACGGCACCGCCGACAGCACCGAGTGTGTCGGCGACTGGGACCGCAACGGCACCGTCGAGCCCGCGGACATCGCCCAGTTCATCCAGTCCTGGTCCTTTGCGGTGGCCAACCCCGGCCTCCCCAACATCGCACGCCAGGCCGACCTGGACTGCAATGGCGCTGTCGAGCCCTCCGACATCGCGGTGTTCATCCAGTACTGGGTTGGCGGGACCACGCCCGGCAACCTCGGCTGCCCATAAGCCGAAACCCGGGGCCATATCGGCACGTACCGACCGACGCACGTCTGCCTCGCGCAGACGTGCGTCTTTTTTGGACCCAAGCGCCTTTGTGCATCGCACACTGCGTGGTACAGTCCGCCCGCCGCCAGAACCCGCCTGCCGATGGAGGAATCTCATTGATCCGGTCCGTCATTCTCGTCGCGTCACTGTTCATCACAAGCACCGGGTATGCCCAGTGGAATCCCCAGGCCGGACAGTGGGGCAAGACCGACTCCAACGACCTCCGCGTCATGACGTGGAACGTCCGTGATGCGATGTGCTCATCCAACTTCAAGACTGAAGGGACCAACAACTGGACCGCGGTCGCCCGCATCATCGCGCAGATGAAGCCGGACGTCCTGCTGCTGCAGGAAACCGGTGACAACAGCGGCAACGGCACCGGATCCGGAGTGGATTCCATCGGCAACCTCCAGGCCACCGCGGCCCTGCTGCTCCGTGGGGGGACGGACTCGTTTCGAGGCGGGGCGGTGACGGCGTACGTTCAGAAGTACGCGGCGGGCTACGACTTGCCCTACATCTATGTCAGTTCGTCCAACGACGGGTTCAATCGCAATGTCGTGCTCAGCCGCTATCCGTTCAAGGATCTCAACGGCGCCGGCGCTCCGGTGATCAGCGACTTTGGCGTCTCCGCCTCGGGGTACGCGCCCGGTGGCACCGGCGGAATCCGCGGCTTCGCGTGCGCACAGATCACGCTCCCGCCCTTTGTCTACAAGGGGGACGTCGTGGTCGGCACGAGCCACCTCCGCAGCGGCTCGCAGAGCAGCGACCTTGCCGAGAGGCTCGTGGCGTCGCAGAACATCGCGTATTTCCTCGACTACTACTTCAATGGGGCTGGCACTGGCAACCCGAACCCGGCCGGGACCGTGAACATCCCCGGGCAGCCGGCCCGCATCCTGAACGCGTGGACCCCGATCATCTGGGGCGGTGACTGGAACGAGGATGAGCAGACCAACGGCCGCAAGGGGCCCGCGGAGTGGATGACCCAGGCCGCCGTCTTCGGCGGCACCGACGGCACCGACCGCGATCGGTCCGACAGCACCTACGACGACGCCCGCGATCCCTTTACCAACGGTCGCCAGACGTTCAACTCCGGTTCGAGCAAGTACGACTACATCGCCTGGCAGGACTCGATCGCGACGCTGCGGCGGGCCTCGGTGTTCTCCAGCGTCAACATGTTCGCCGCGGCCGCCACTCCGCCGGCGGCGTTTGCAGGCTGGTCCGGCAGCGTGCAGACGATCAGCGGGGTTGCTTCGGATCACCGACCGGTTGTGGCCGACTTCGTCCTCCCGGCGGCGTGCCCGGGGGACTGGGATCGGAGCCGGACCGTCGATCCGGCGGACATCGCGGTGTATGTGAACGAGTGGTCGTCGAATCTGGTGAGCGGCGGGTTGTCCGCGGACCTGGACGGCGACGGCGCCGTCACACCGAGCGACTTGGCTGTTTTCGTCAACGCCTGGCTGGCGTCGCTGTCCGGCTGCTGAACTCGTCTGTGCGGCGACAGCGCCTATTCGTCAACGCCAGGCCGGCGAGCCCGTCGCATCTGCTCCTGCGTGCGGTCCAACTGCTTCTTGAGCAGCCGGAGCCTCAGGAGCGACCGCACCCGCGTCAGCAACTCGAGCCGATTGACCGGCTTGGTCAGGAAGTCGTCGGCGCCGGATTCAACGGCCCGCTCCACGTCCCCGACCTCGTTGAGTGCCGTGACCATCACGACGGGAATGTCGCGGGTGGCGGGGTTGGACTTGACCTTCGTGCAGACCTGGAAGCCGCTCATGCGCGGCATCATGACGTCCAGCAGGATGATGTCGGGCTGGTCTCCCTCGATCGCCTGCATGGCCTCGACACCGTCGCGGGCGGTCCGAACTGGAAGGTCCAAGTCCTCCAAGTAGGCTTGGAGGAGCTCCAGATTCTGGGCGTTGTCGTCCACAACCAAAACCGAACCGGCCTCGGCCAGGGTCGGGTCCGGCATCGGCCGTTCCTCAGCCGTCGGAGCGGATCCGGGGGTCGGGGGCTGGGGTTGGGACTGTTGTGAACTCATTTTCGCCTCGGGTCGGGGCAGCGGCCAAACCGCTGAGTCTATGGGGGTGCCTCCAGCATCGCAACGCATACGCACATCTCCTGTACATCCTCGGGCGACGGCCGGCCAGAGCGGTGCCTCATGGTGGCTATAGTTGGCCAGCCGAAGCCATGTGGAGAAGCCACAAGGAGTTATGGCAAAGTCCTCGCCACATCGAAGTACTTGGGAAGATCGCTTCCGCGCCCCGGCGCCGAGCGAGCTGCGCGGGCATTACAGAAACAAGACCCTGTGCGGCATCGCCGAATCCGTTCAGCAGGCGCTCTCACGGCTCGCCAATGTCGATGAGCGGCTCTGCTGGGAGGGTCTGCCGTGGCGCTGGACGTGGGTCTACTCGCTTCGAGGGCTGGACCAGTCGTTGGCATACCTGATCCCCGATCCGGACCGTCCACAACTCGCGGTACCGATCCCCGCGTCGCTGGTCGACCGTCTGGGGATCGCCCAGATGCGGCGCACGGTTCGCGACGTGATGAGCCATGCGCGGCTGGTGGGCGGCATCTATTGGCCGTCCTGGGACCTCCTGACGAAAGTCGATGCCGAGGAAGTCATCGAGATCGTGGTGAAGCGCCACCGGCTTGCCGTGTCCAGCAGTGCGGAGTTGGTGCCGTCGCGGTAACCGGTTCGGCCCGAATCCGGCGTCGGAAACCAAAGACAGCCCCGCCGCCCGGCCGATGTTGACGGTCTCACCCGGCCGCGCTCTCGCGTAGTCTGGTTGCAACGATGACTCCAGTGCCCAACAGCGCGCCGGGCCACAGCGGCGAGCTCCTGTCCACCGATGGAGGCGTGATGCGTCAGCGAGAGATCACCCGGCGGTTTGTGCTGGTTCTGGCGGTGCTCGTGGCGATTGCGCCGCTGCTGACCCCGGCGGCCTCGGCGCAGGTCCTCAATCGTCAGTTGCGCGACGCGCTGGAGAGCGCCAAGCTCGGCTCGGCCAAGGTCGGGATCAGTATCGTCGAGACCTCCGACGGGAAGCCGCTCGGAGCGCTCCGCGACAACGCCGGGCCGGCCGATCTGTTCATCCCCGCTTCGAACATGAAACTGATGACCTCCGGGGCCGCGGTGCTCGTGCTGGGCGCCGACTACGAGTTCCGTACTCGGGTGTACAAATCGGGCGACAGGCTCGTGATCGAGGGGGCGGGAGATCCGGCGTTCGGCGATGCCGAGCTGCTCGGCCGATCCCAGATGGGCGTGGACGACTTCATCAATCGGCTGGTCAAGGCCGTGCTTGATGCGAGAACACCGTCGGGCGAGATGCTGAACGCGACGTTCAGCGAGGTGATCGCGGACGACCGCGTCTTCGATCGTGAGTACGTCCACCCTTCGTGGCCCGCCGACCAGCGCTCCGAGTGGTACTGCGCCGAGGTGAGCGGCCTGGTGCTCAACACCAACGTGCTGCAGATCTGGGCCAGCCCCGGGCGTGACGAGCGGGATGCCCCGTCGCTGAGGTGGGAGCCCAACGGCGGCGGCATCGAGGTCGAGAACCGGGCCCGCACCGTCCGGCGCGACGACGCGGGCGCTTCGATCGCGTTCATCAGGAACCCATCCACGAACCGTTTCGTCGCGCGGGGGTCGATCCGCCGCGCGTTCGACGAGCCTGTGCGTGTCTGCATGCACGAGAGTGATGGCGCGCTGGCGAGCATCATCGCCGAGCGGCTCACGCTCGCGGGACGCGGAACCGGAGGACGGCCGATCACCGGGCGGCTCGCCCATCTCGACGAATCGCTGGGCGAACCCGGCCAGGTGCTCGTAGTCGTCAAGACGCCGATGCAGACGGTCCTCGAACGTTGCAACGGCGACTCGCACAACCTGTACGCCGAGTGCTTGCTGAAGAAGACCGGGAACGCGGTCTCCGGTCAGCCCGGTTCGTGGGCGAACGGCGCGGCCGTGCTGCGCATGCAACTCAGGGAGCTCGTCGGCCCAACCGCCGCGGCCCAGGTCCAGGTGGCGGACGGCTCGGGCCTCAGCCGCGGCAACCAGATCACCCCGGAGATGATGACCTCGTGGCTCGCCGCGTTGCAGCGAGACCGGCGTGCGGGCGATGCGTTCGTAAACTCGATCCCGCTGGCCGGCGTCGAGGGGAACATGGTCCGCCGGTTCAAGGGCAAGGCGCTCAAGAATGAGGTCCGCTGCAAGAGCGGGTACATCAACGGTGTGCGGACGCTCTCGGGGTATGTCACGCAGCCCGAGTCGGGCCGCCGGGTCGCCTTCAGCATCCTGGTCAACGAGATTCCCGGGAACGTGTCGGGGGCCCGGGTGAAGGCGTTCCACGAAGACGTCGTGCTGATCATTGATTCCTGGCTGGGCAGCGGAACGACGCCCTCGAATCGAACGGCGATGGAGAGGGAGGCGGTTGGGGGCTAACCGACTGGACAGGCTCGGCCTGCCGACACGCAGCCACGCTGTTACAACCCGAACTCCCCCCACCGCTGGGTCACCCGCGCCTTGATCGACTCGGCCATGGCGATAATCGGCGGCCACGAGCGAACGGCGTGGCCTCCCGCCTCCTCGCCGACGATCTTGCGCGTCGCATCGAACCCGATCTTGTGCCCCGCGCCAAGTCGCGGGGCGGCGTGATCCAGAATGTCCAACGGGCCGTTGACAATCTCGATATCCCGCCCCGGGTCCACGTTTGCGGCAAGGTGAAACAGGACCGCGTCCTGATCATGCACGTCCACATCGTCGTCGACGACGACGATCATCTTTGTCCACGACATCTGGCCGGCGCCCCAGATCGCGTGCATCACGCGCCGGGCGTGCAGCGGGTATTCCTTGCGGATCTTGATGAACGCGCACGAGTGGAAGACGCCGAACATCGGCAGGTCGTAGTCGATGATGTCCGGGACGATCGTCCTGAGCAGCGGCAGGAAGAGTCGCTCGGTAGCCTTCCCCATGAAGTAGTCTTCCTGCGGCGGCAGGCCGACGATTGTCGTCGGATAGATGGGGTCTTTGCGGTGCGTGATCGCGGTCACGCGGAGGATCGGGTACCGGTCCGGCAGGGAGTAGAAGCCGGTGTGGTCGCCAAAGGGGCCCTCGAAGACGGCGCCAGGACCCAGGGCCTGCGTCGCGCCGTCGGCGCTCCGCACCCGGGGATCGAAGCCAACCGGTCCCGCCTCATGCGACACATACCCCTCGATGACGATCTCGCTGTTGGCCGGGACCTCCAGCGGAACCGTCCGGCACGGAACCAGAGGAATGGACCCGCGGTTGAGGAAGCCCGCCAGTAGCAACTCGCTGATGCCCGGCGGCATCGGTGCTGTCGCCGCGTAAGGAAGAACCGACTCGCCGCCGAGGGCGATGGCCACGGGCATCGGCTCGCCCTTGGCCTTCCACGATCGCCAGTGCCGCGCCCCATCGTGGTGCATGTGCCAGTGCATCGCCATCGTCTCGCGGCCGAGCAACTGGACACGGTACATGCCGATGTTGCGGCTGGCCGGAGCGGGATTGCCGACATCCTCGGCGTGGATGGTGTGGACTCCACCGAGCGTGATGTAGCGGCCTCGACCGGTGCGGTCCCATTCTGGGCCGGACTCGACGCCGGGGATACCGCTGTTGACGCCCGGCGGGTACCCAAGGGAGGCCAGATCCCCATCGAGCGGCCAGCACCTCAGCAGCGGAAGGCGGAACAGGTCGACCCCCCCACCCTTCGAGCCGTCGCCGGCTCCGTCGGCCGTGTGAACGACTTCCTGGCAGATTCCCGACCGGACCTTCCGCGGCGGCAACTTGGCGAGTTCGAGCAGTTCCGGGATCTTCTGGAGCTTGGCGAGGAGGGTGGGCGGCGGCTCGGGCTTGACGATTCTGCCGAGCCGTTCCGCGAGCGCCTCGAGGCCGCCAGGGGTGTGGCCGGCGGGAGCGCCGCGCCCCGGCTCGTTGCAACCCAGGGCCATCTCCATCCGGCGGTAGGAGCCGAACTGGTTGATCAACACCGGCATTTCCGAGCCGTCGACGTTTTCAAACAGCAGGGCTGATCCACCCAGGGAGTGGAACCGACGATCGGTCTGGATCGTCGATGCCGAGGGCGGGCCCGCGGCTGGAGATTTGCTCACCCGATCCGTGATCTCGGCGATCTCCAGGATCGGCGACACCCGTGCCGAGATCCGCTTCAGTTCGCCCGCTGCGGCGAGCGCGCCGACAAAGTCCCGTGTAGTCTCGTACATTGGGGGGAGCGTATGCGAAACTCCGGCAGCGAACAGCATGATCCCGCCGCGGCGGCGCCGACCGGCCCGGACTGGCCGGCGTACTTCGATGCCGTCGCAGGGCTCGGTCCGCGCGAGACACTTCTCCAGGCGCTCGACCGGTTCGACCGGGAGGGACGCGGCGGGCTGGTCGGCGTGGATCTCGGCGCGGGGTCCGGACGGGACACCATCGAGATGCTCCGCCGCGGATGGATGGTGACCGCGGTTGATTCCTGCGAGGACGGGCTGCGCCGGCTCCGGGAGGGCGTTCCGCCCGAGTTCCTGGGCCGCCTGTGGACAGTCGCGGAAAGGTACGAGACCGCGGCCTGGCCCGCGGCCGACCTCATAAACGCTTCGTTCTCGATCCCCCACTGCGAAGAGGGCGCGTTCCCCGGGCTCTGGCGGCGGATCGTCGAGTCCCTCCGCCCGAGCGGGCGGTTCTGCGGGCAGCTCTTTGGAGTCCGCGACGGGCTGGCCGTGGGTACAACGGAGTCAACCGAGCCGATCGGCCCGTCGGGGTGGCGGGGAGGACGGCAGTTCCACACGCGGGAGCAGGTGGAGGCCTTGCTGGAGGGATTCGACGCAGAGTTTCTTGACGAAGTTGAGCGGCCGGGAAAGAACGCGTTTGGAGAACCCAAGGATTGGCATGTGTTCCATATCGTTGCGAGGAAGCGATAGGTCACAGCCACGGATCAGCCATGCCGACCGCCACAACACCAGCCGATCGCGGGTCTCCACGGGCCGATTTCGCCATCGACCTCACCCATGTCGCGAAGACATACCGGGGAAACGTGCAGGCGCTTCGCGGGATCTCGATGCGCGTCAACCGTGGCGAGATCTTCGGACTCCTCGGCCCCAATGGCGCGGGGAAGAGCACACTGGTGAAAATCCTGATGACCGTGATCAGCCCGTCGCGGTGCGAGGGGACGATGCTCTCCCAGCGGGTCGGCACGAAGGCGGCTCTGCGAAGGGTGGGCTACCTGCCCGAACATCATCGCTTTCCCGACTACCTGACCGGCCGACAAGTCCTGGATCACTTTGGCGCGATGTCGGACGTTCCGCGCCGGGTCCGGCGTCAGCGGACGAACGAACTGCTTCCGCTGGTTGGCCTCGAGGCGTGGCAGGACAAGCGCGTCAAGGGGTACTCAAAGGGCATGCGACAGCGGCTTGGTGTTGCGCAGTCGCTCATCAACGATCCCGATCTGGTGCTCCTCGATGAGCCCACGGACGGCGTCGACCCGGTGGGCCGGCGGGACATCCGCGCGGTGCTCCAGGAACTCAAGCGCCGCGGCAAGACGGTCTTCCTGAACTCGCATTTACTGAGCGAGCTCGAGATGGTCAGCGATCGCGTCGCCATCATGGTGCGGGGGGTTGTGACGGCGCAGGGCACCATCGATGAACTGACCGCCTACGGCCGCCGGTACGAGATCGAACTGGCCGCAGGAAGCGACAAACCACTGGATGCCGCGACACGCATCCGCCAGATGCTCCAGGCTCCCGGGGTTGTTCGCGGCCTTGAACTCACGGGCTCGCTCGATGACCTCGCGACACCGGACACTGCTGCGGGAGCGAGGTCTGCAGGCCCGGTGATGCGAGGCCGGCTTGCATCCGGCGAGAGCGTTGAGGTCGAGGGCCCCCTGATCCGACTCGGCACGGACGATGCGGAGCGCGTGCAGCCGGTCATCGACGCCCTTCGGTCGAGCGGCGCGACTGTTCGGGCGGTCCGCCCGGTCCGACCGTCTCTCGAGGACCTCTTCATGCGGGCGGTCACCGACCCGACGACAGGAGCCGTGCTGAGCCCGGGCGCTGAGATGGACCGGGCCAACGGCAAGGGAGGACGTCGATGAGGCAGACTGCCGCGATCTTCCTCGATGCATACCGCGAGTTGAACGCCAGGAAACTGTTCTGGATTGTGCTCGCGATCTCCGCGGCCGTGGTGCTGGCGCTGGGACTGCTGGGCAACAACGAGACCGGCGTGACGGTGGTCGGATTCACGATCCCGGTGCCGTTCCTGTCGACCAAGGCGATCTCCAGCGCCGGCTTCTACAAGCTGATCTTCTCGAATGTCGGCGTTCAGTTCTGGCTGTCGTGGGGCGCGACGATCCTCGCGCTGATTTCGACCGCGGGGATGATCCCCGAGTTCGTGTCGAGCGGTTCGATCGAACTTTCGCTGTGCAAGCCGATCTCGCGCGCCCGGCTGTTCCTCACGAAGTACGCCGCCGGGCTGTTGTTCGTGGCCATCCAGGTCCTCATCTTCTCGATCGGCGGGTTCCTGGTCATCGGGATCCGGGGTGGACAGTGGATCTCGACTATCTTCCTCGCGGTCCCGCTCGTACTCGCGTTCTATTCGTTTCTGTACTGCGTGTGCGCCCTGGTCGGGCTCGTGACCCGTTCCGCCATTACGGCGCTCCTGCTCACGATGGTCTTCTGGCTCGGCCTGTGGGCGTTCAACACCACGGACCAGGTGCTGATCCAGCTCAAGGTGACGACCGAGCGCGATGTGCGAAGGGCTGAGCGAAACGTCGCCGCGTTGCAGCGGACCATTGACAGCCTCACGCAGGGCGATCTCGGCGGACCCGATCGCGGTTTAGAGGCGAGGGAACCCGACCCGCCGGTGGCAGCGGCTCCAGCACCCGAGCCGGATGCCCGCCGGCCGCGGCCGCCTGCTCCCCCGCAGCGACCGACAGCCGGATCGCAGAGGCCTGGCCAGGTCGACTTTGGCCGCATGCTCGGAGCGTTCATCCGCGGCGACTCTCGTCGTGCCGCCCCAACCGGCGCAACGGCAGACGAGCGGCTGCGGGATGCTCGACGCCGGCTCGAGACCGCCGAGGATCGCCTGACGAAGGAACAGGGGAGCCTCGCCAGCCTGAACCGGTGGTACACCATCGTGTACCGGGTTCGTACCTTCCTGCCCAAGACCAGCGAGACCACCGAACTGCTCAAGCGGTACATCATCGATCCCAAGGACCGCGAGGGCATCTTCCA
The DNA here is from genome assembly GCA_019636655.1 of Phycisphaeraceae bacterium. Classification (NCBI taxonomy): domain Bacteria; kingdom Pseudomonadati; phylum Planctomycetota; class Phycisphaerae; order Phycisphaerales; family Phycisphaeraceae; species Phycisphaeraceae bacterium. The sequence goes on from JAHBXB010000001.1 coordinate 1,012,666, forward strand.
GGTCCTTGATGACCACCGTGGCGAGGGAGGAAGCGAGCGCGAGGTGATGAACCTGATGTACTCACGCTCGGCGTGGTGGATTGTGGGGACCTCGCTCGCGTTCGAGGCCGTCGTGCTGGCGCTCGCTACGTTCATCTTCTGCCGGCGCGACTACTAGGTATGGCTGGAGATCAGGCGGACGTCAGTTCTCTCGCGCGGTTGCGACCATTCTCCAACGCGCGAGCAACGGCATCGGCTACCCGCTGCTGGTCAAAGATCGCCACAGCCGCCGCCGTCACGCCGCCCTTGCTCGTGACCCGCTCACGAAGCCTCGCAGGGTCGTCTTGCTCGGCCTTGAGCATCTCGGCGGCGCCGGCGATGGTCTGGCGGACCATCGTTCTCGCCTCCATCGCCGAGAACCCCAGCTCACGCGCGGCCCGCTCCATCGCCTCGGCCAGGTAGAAGACATAGGCCGGGCCGCTCCCCGCAACGGCTGTGAACGCATCGAACAGGGCCTCGTCGATCGTGAGCACCTCACCCGTTGCGAAGAGCCGGCTCGCAAAGGCCAAGTCCGCGGACCCCGCCCCGGGGCCGGCGGCGATCGCGGTCATTCCAGCCCCATGGGCGAGCGGCAGGTTCGGCATCGCACGGACAACGCGGACGCTTGCGGAGCTCGTCGCGCCGGCCGTCATCGCGGCGTGCACAGACTCGGCGCTGCGCCCGGCCATGATCGAGATGACCAGGTGCTCCCCGAGCACCCGGCTGTGAGTCAACTCCGCTGCGACTCCGGGAAATACCTGCGGCTTGACCGCCAGCACGATCACCGCCCCGCTCGCGGCGGACCGCAGCGCCTCCACAGCGCTGGGAACAAGCCGCACCCCGGTGAACCCGATGGACTCTAGAGCCGCCCTCCGCTCTTGATCGGGCTCGGCGACGACAAAGCTCATGCTGTCAGAATCGCGGCGGTGGTTGGCAACAACAACCGCCCGGCCCATGCTCCCCCCACCGATCACGACTACGGCTGAAGTCTTCTGCATCGACCACGCTCCATGGCTCCGCACCGAATCCTCAGGCGGGAAGGTGTGCGTTCGGGGCAGGCTCGGCCCCGCGTCCGCTACCACCATAAGCTTTGCGATTCGGGCCACGGAGGTCGATAGTTCAGTCCGAGGCAATCGGGGGTGGGCCACAACCCATGACAACGTTTTACACAATGGACTTTGAGCGGCCGCTGCTGGATCTGGAGCGACGGATCGAAGTGCTCCAGACTCGGCTCCGAAAGACCTCTTCGCCCTCCGCCGCGGGGGTAGAGGGAGGCGCTGAGGCCGACAGCACGGAGGATCTGCCGGACGACCCCGGGCAGATGGCCGACCTGCTCGCCGAGCTCCGCAGCGAGTACCAGACCAGACTCGCCGAGGTTTACTCGGCGTTGACGCCGGTGGACACCGTGCGGGTGGCGCGACACCCGAAACGCCCGCAGACCCGCGACTACATCGAACTGATCTGCAAGGACTTCTGCGAGCTCCACGGCGACCGGCGATTCGGCGACGATCCCGCGATGGTCGTCGGCTTCGGCCGCATCGGCTCGATCAAATGCCTTGTTGTCGGGCACCAGAAGGGCCGGACGACCGCCGAGAAGATCGCGTGCCATTTCGGCTGTGCCCATCCGGAGGGGTATCGCAAGGCCCTGGCGAAGATGCAACTGGCCGAGAAGTTTCGTCTGCCAATCGTGACCTTTGTGGACACCCCGGGCGCCTACCCGGGGGTCGGCGCAGAGCAGCGCGGCCAAGCCGAGGCGATCGCCGTCAACCTCCGTGAGATGAGCCGCCTGAAGACCCCGATCGTCAGCATCGTGATCGGCGAAGGAGGCTCGGGCGGCGCACTGGGAATCGCGGTTGCGGACCGGGTCGCGATGCTGCAGCACGCGTGGTATTCGGTGATCAGCCCCGAGGGATGCGCGGCGATCCTCTGGAAGCAGGCCAACGAGCAGACCAACGACGCGGCGGCGAGGTCGCTCCGTCTTACAGCCCGCGACAACGTCGAACTGGGGATCATTGATGCGGTTATCCCCGAATCGCTGGGCGGCGCCCACCGTGATCCGGCCGCGACCGCCGCGGCCATCGAGAAATGGGTGGTCGAGTCGCTCGACGAACTGCGCCGCCACAACCCGGCAACGCTGCCCGCCCGGCGATACGAGCGGTTCCGTCGTCTGGGCTCGTATTCTGAGAACGGCGTCGCGGCTCCGGGATCCGAGGCCGATTAGGGATGTTTTCTCGAACCCGGGATAATCCCCGGGCCCCCTTTGACAGCCCACCTCGCTACCCGTACACTTGGCGACTTTTGAACTCGTAGGGCGATATCGAACGCCCGGGCCTATCGAGCAGCCTCAAAGAAGGTGGTACGACGTGGCGAAGAGCGCTCGATCAAAGCAACCAGCGAAGGCCAAGAAGAAGTCGGCTCCGGCCAAGCCGACCAAGAAGCCGGCGCCCGCCGCGAAGTCCAAGAAGGCCTCGCCCGCCAAGTCGGCGCCGAAGCCCGCGGCTCCTTCAAAGACCCCACCTGCGGCTCCGAAGAAGGCGGCAGAATCGCCTAAGTCCGCGCCCGCGGCGGCCCCCGCCCATGACAAGAAGAAGGCGGGTCCCAAGGGGATCACGATTGTAACGCCCCGGCCCTCCCGCCCGACCAAGGCCAAGCCCAAGTATCAGCTCCCGGTGAGCGAGCCATTGCTCAAGCCGGGTGGGCCGAAGTGGAAGCCCTTGATCCCCTCGGGCCCATCGGCCCCGGCCCGCACCAGCCTCGGCAACGAGGTCAAGCCCCAGAAGGGCAAACTGCCGAAGAAGGAACTCGATCGCTACCGTGCGATCCTGATCCGCAAGCGTCAGGAGCTTGTCGGCGATGTTGCGAACATGGAAGACGAGGCGCTTCGCCAGTCCGGCAGCGGCTCACTCTCCCACACGCCGCAGCACATGGCCGAGCAGGGCACCGACGTTTTCGATCAGTCCCTGTCTCTCGACCTCGCCCAAGTCGACCGCAACCTCATCCGCGAGATCGACGAGGCGCTCAAGCGCATCGAGGACGGCACGTACGGCTTCTGCGAGCTTACCGGAAAGCCGATCAAGGCGGAGCGGCTCGAGGAACTCCCCTGGACCCGCTTCTCGATTGAAGCAGCCCGCGAGCGGGAGCGGCGTCCGTACCAGCTCTGATCAGCCCGATCGGCGTCCCAAGACGGCATGATGAACCACCAAAGGCCAAGGAATGGCGATCTGTCACCCGGCGGAGCGGGACGCTGTACTCGCGCGTGGGTTGTCCTGATCGTTGCTGCACTGCTCTCGCTCGCGGCCGATCTCGGCTCCAAATGGGCGGCCTTCCGCTACGTCGCCGGCACACCCGTGGTGATCAACCGCGAGGACGTCCGGCGTGTGTACCAGCAGGACGCTCGCCTGGTGACGACCCTGATCCCCGACCATCGACCGATGGACGCCATCCCCGGTGTCCTGCAGTGGCAACTGGTGCTCAACCCCGGCGCGGTGTTCGGCGTCGGTCCCGGGCAGCGGTGGTTCTTTGTCGGGTTCACCGGCGTGGCCCTCGGATTCGGCCTGTGGATGTTCTCGAAGTGGACCGGGCCGCGAGACACGATGGCGCACATCGGCATCGGCATGCTCATCGGCGGCGGCCTGGGCAACCTCTACGACCGCCTCCACTATGGAGTCGTGCGGGACTTCATCCATCCGATCCCGGGAGTCCGGTGGCCATCGTGGCTGGGGCCTCTGGGCGGGAAGGACGTCTGGCCGTACGTCTCCAACATCGCCGACCTGCTCCTTCTGGTCGGGATCTCGATCCTGCTCTGGTACCTCTGGAAGCGTGACAAGGCCGCCCAACCGGCCGGCGCCATGGCGTGATCACTGCTCGGGCGAGTTGTTGGCCTTCGCGACGATGCTGTCGAGGTGCTCGCGGATTTCCAGCGCCATGCGCGTATTGGGAAACTCCCCGATAATCCGCCGCCCGAGCGCCGCGGCCGCGATCCATTGCCGGTCTTGGACAGCGATCTTGAACTGGGCGCCAAGGTTGTCGCGAGCCTTGCCGATGACGCCGCGGGCCACCTCGCGGTACGGGGCGGCCTCGGTCTCGGTGAGGTAGCCATCGAGTTCGCGGAGCAGGTCCAGGGCCTCCTCGGCCCGCTCCGCGTCGGCCGCGGCTCCCAGGAATCGCCGCTCAAGGTCTGACTTGTACACCGCACGCGCACGCTCCACCCGTTCCCGCAGCCCCTCGACCCGCGGCGAATCCGGGAACAGCCGCTTGATGCGTGCCGACTCGAGCACCGCGGCCTCCCAGCGTCGCTGGACGATCAATCCATCGAGAGACGCGATCGCATCCGCAACCCTGCGCTCGTGGACCACCGACCGTGCCTTCTCGATCTGCGAGCGGAACTGCTCCGCCTCGGCGCGATACCCGAAGTTGTCCGCCAGCTCGGTGCAGAGCACGAGCGCCGCGTCCCATTCCTCACTGGAGATGTCCTCCTCGATCGCCCGGCACAGCAGCTCTCGCTCCGCCCTGCGGTTGAGCAGCCGGCGCGCGTCATCGGACAGGACCTCCTGGTCCGCGAGGCGCCGCATCGCGGCGGAGAGCGACTCGAACTCCCGACGGAGCCGCCCATCGCCACGCACCTGCTGCCGGAGTTTCACCAGGATCGGCGCCAGCGCCAGCACGAGCACCAGGCCGCCGTACCCGACCGCCTGGAGAGGAATGGAGTACAGGTCCGCCCGGGCGCCAAAGTACCCGGTCCCGCGGGCGATGAGGAGGACGCTCGCGAGCAACGGCAGCCCGTGATCGATCAGGAGCCCCGCGATACCGACGCCCGAGTTGCGGCGGCGACGCGGCGCCGGCGTGTCAGGCACAAACGTGGGTTGGAAATCGCGTTGAGGCGTGGTCATGGCGGGTTCTCGTTGGCCTCCACTCGCAGGGATCAACTCCCGGGCGTGGCGTCTCCGCAGTTTCGAGTCACAGGAACCAGGCACAGGAAACGCAGCCCGTCGTTGCCGGCGGTGAACTGGTGCTCCCGGTCCGCGGGCACGAACACGACGTCACCGGCCTTGATATCGTGGAGCCTCCCCTCAAGCAGAACGGTTCCACCGCCCTCGACAACAAACACCTCGTGTTCGTAGTCGTGGCTGTGCCGGGGAGAGTGGCCGTGTGGAGCCACCTGAAAGTGCCGCAGCGAGAATGTCGGTGCCCCATCCGCGCGGCCGACCATAACCGCCATCCTGACGTCCTTGACCCCGGGGATACCCACCGGCGCCATTGGCACCGAGTCGATGTTGCGGATCACGACGTCGAGTCCCATGTCGGCTCCAGGTCGGCGGGCGTGCGGGAGGCCACTCCTAGTATCGTACGATGAACGCAGGGTCACAGCGAAATGAGGCTTCGCAGACTACGGCCCCGCGGATCCGGCGGTTTACGCTCGGGCCATTCGAAACCAACTGCTACGTCGTCAGTCCCGCCGCGGGGGGTGACTGCTGGGTTGTCGATGCCTCGTTCGACCCCGACCCGATCATCAAGCACATCCGCCTGGAGGGGCTCAGGCCCGTCGCCCTCGTCCTCACCCACGCGCACGTGGACCATCTGGCAGGTGTTGGGGATGTTGTCCGAGCATTCCCCGGCCTGCCGGTCTGGATCCACGAGGCCGAGCGCGAATGGCTCACCAACCCGCTCCTCAATCTCTCGGCGATGATGGGGGCGCCGGTCACGGCGCCAGGTCCGGATCGCCTGCTGCACGCGGACGACGATCTTCCGCTCGGAGACCTCCGGTGGCGGGTGCTGCACACGCCGGGGCACTCACCGGGCGGCGTGACGTTCCATCACGCGCCGTCCGGAACCGCGCTGGTCGGCGACACACTCTTCTCCGGGTCCATCGGTCGCTCGGACTTCCCCGGGAGCGACGAGTCGCTCCTGCACCAATCGATCCGCGATCAGCTGTACACTCTGCCTGAGTCGACCAGGGTCCTCCCCGGCCACGGGCCGGAGACGACGATCGGCCGCGAGAAGCGATCCAACCCCTTCGTGCGCGGGTAGGCAGCGGCACAGAGTCTGAGTGGGAATCGGACCGGTCGGCGTCAGCCGACCGGCCCATAGTGCGATCAGTTGACGGAGACGATCTGACGCATCTGGTCGATCGTCTCGCTTGAGGGATCGATCTTGCGAGCCTTCTCAAGGCTCGCCATGGCCGCATCGTTCTGTCCCATGTCCTGCTCGATGAGCGCCGCCAGCAGGTAAGGCGAGGCGTCCTTGGTCGTGCGCTGCTGGGCCTGCCGCAGCGATGCCAGGGCCCCAGGGTTGTCGCCGGTTCGCCGCAGGTACACCGCCCGCAGCATGTACCCCTCGTAGCGGTTGGGGGCCAGGACGATCACTCGCCCGGACGCGATCTTCAGCCGGGGGTAATCCTTCAGAACACGGCAGACGTTGGCGAGATCGATCCAGGTCTGTGCATCGTTCTCGCCCTGCTTGTCCTGCGTCAGGGCGAGCAGCAGCGTCCGGGCGTCGACCAGCCGGTCGAGCTTCATCAGGCACATCGCGCGGAGGTGCTCCAGGTCTCGGCGCGGGGTCTTCGCCGAACCCTCGATCAACTTGGAGAAGTTGTACTCGGCGTCGGCGTACGCGCCCGCCGCGAACTGGGCCCGCGACAGATCCTCGAGAATGCTCACGTTGTCCGGGGCGAGCAGACGGGCCTCCGAGAACAGCCGGACCGCGGTCTCGGTCTGGTTCCGCAGCATCGCGATATGCCCCTGGCTCTGCCGGAGCGCCGCGTTGTACTGGAACTCAGAGCTGTGAGAAGACAGCATCGTGCTGGCGTCGTCGAGCCGGTCGAGCTGGATGAGCATCTCGGCCGCCGCGATGAGATACTGCGCGTTGGACGGAGACAGCTCCATCGCCTTCTCGTACCGCTGGAGTGCAACGTCCGCCTCGCCGAATCGCTCGTGGATGATCCCGATGTAGTACTGCACGTCGTCGGCCTTGGGGTCGAGCTTCTCGGCCGTCAGCAGGGACCTGCGGGCGGCGTCGAGGTCGCCCTTCTCGATGAGGATCCGGCCGCGGAGCGTGTGCGACTTGGCCATCTTGTCCGTGATCGCGATGGACGAGTCGACGCTCTTGAGGGCCTTGTCGAGTTCGCCGGCCAGGAACGCCTGGTACGCCGCGTTCCATTCGGTGCCGCCCTTCATCAGCGCCACCTTGTCATTGGCCTGGTCAAGGAACTCGCTCGTGTACTTGCCGTGCCCCTGGCAGCCGGTGAGGGCTGCCGCGGCGCTCGCAACGAGAGCCGCGGCGAGGCGGCCGATAATCCGGGGCCTGCGTGTGAACGATCGACGGGAAGTGATGCTGGTCATGGTGTAACTCCTCTGGTGGCTCGTGAACGATGGCCCTGCCTGCACGCGGCCCGCAAGGCCGGTCACCGCCGCCTTTGGGCGCCGGCGACCATCTGGAAGAACCGGCGTGCGGGTTACCGCGCGCCGGCCCGAGGAGTTACTTCGTGTCCGTGTCCGCATTCGCGACCGGCGCCTGGAGCGCACCCATCGCCGCGAACATGGCCTTGAGGGACAGCGGAAGGTCAGTCGTCGGCCGCACCGGCTCCGCGCTGGACTGCGGTCCCGACGCGGTCTCGGTGGGATTGGTGTTGGCCTTGGGCAGCGGGTTGCCCTTGTCGTCGCACGACGCGGCCCACACCTTGCCCGAGGTGGGATCAAGGATCCACCCGTAGCCGTTGTGGTACCCGGAATCAGGACCGGTGCCCATCACCACGGTCGAGGCGTTGGGGCCATCGACCCACGGGTTCACCGGGGGGGTCTGCATCATGCCGGCCGCCACGAAGGCCTCCCAGCCGGTATCGCCGGGCGAGCTGGAGAGCGGGGGCAGGTGGCCCTCGTTGAACTCACGGAACGCCCCGATCTGGCCGCGGAGAACGGCAAGCGTCGTGGAGATCGTGAACCGGACGCCTTCTGGTGCCGCCACCATGGCGGGGGCCGGAGCCGGTGCGGGCTCCGCGGCCGCGGCCACCGGGGCCAGCGGGGGGAACTTCGCCTGGGCATCGGGGTTCACAGGCGACGCGGCGGGCTGGTTGCCCATCGCGTTCTGGGTGTGGTCCCGATTCCAGCGCTTGACCGTGACAACGCCGTCCTGCTCGACGTAGGCGAACCCGTTCGCCGGCAGGATGGTGTCCAGAGCCTCGTACACGTTGACGCCCTGGAGGTCGGCGCTCACCGTGCCCGTCACGTCCGGGTCGGCGACGATGATGACGCGGCTCTGCATCGAGATCTGGGAGAGAACATTGCGGATGTCCTTGTTCTGAGCCCAGACGTTCACGAGAGGCAGGGGATCGCCCCACATCTGGTTGTGATCGCCCTCGGGAGCCCCGAACATCGCCATGTCTTCGTTCGGCTCGGTCGACGACTGGGCCTCGGGCGCCTTCTCGGCCGGAGCCGGGAGCGGCGTCGTGCGGTAGAGGGGGATGTCAGTCTCACCCCACGGAACGTACTTGGGCTGGGGCTGCTCGGCAGGCACGTTGACCTGCTCGAACCGGGACTTGACCTCCTCGTTGACCGCGTCCTCCATGACGGACTTGGTCGGCCAGTACTGACGCTCCTGCGTCAGCTTCTCCCGCAGCGCGATCGCGTCGGGCTGGACGTGGTTGAGCGAGAGCGAGCGCTGGATCGTCCACAGAGCCTTCTCGTACTGGCCGTCGCGGGCGAGCGTCTCGGCCTCGACGTTGAGCGTGCCGCACATCTTCTCGCGGGAGAACGGCAGCAGGGCCTGGCGGGCGCCAACCTGCAGACGCTCGATGTCCTCGGTCGCCCGCTGGGCGAACTCGGTGACGATCGCGTCGTTGATCAGCTTGGGGGTGATGAGGAAGATGATCTCGGTGCGGTCGATCTGGTCCTCGTTGCCCTGGAAGGCGGCCCCGATGTACGGCAGGTCGCCGACGATCGGCACCTGACGCCGCGTGAGCTGCGTGTTCTCGCGGAACAGGCCGCCGAGCACCACCGTCTGGCCGTCCTTGACGATGATGTTCGTCGTGATCTCCTGCGTGATCTCGTCGGGGATCGACACGACCGTGCCCGTGTTGCTGGTCTGGTCGCGGACGACCGCCTCCGACACCTGCGGGCGGATCTCGAGGCGGATGGAGTTGTCCTTCGCCACGAACGGCCGGAAGTTCAGCTGAACACCGGTGTCGAGGAACGAGACCGTCTGGGTGGTCGACGTCTCGCTCGAGACCGTGCTCAGGTAGCCGACGCGGCGGCCGACCAGGACGCGGGACGCCTGGCGGTTCAGGGCCAGCACCTTCGGGTGCGAGACGATCACGGTCTGGCTGATCTCATCGAGGACGCGGATGAAGACCGACACGTCGTCGGAGATGATGCCGAACTTCATGCCGCCCGGCGCCGCCGTGTTGCCGACGGTCTGCGTCACCGCGACGCCCTTGTTGTCCGGGGGCGAGTAGCCCTGGCCGGCCGAGCCGTCGCCGCCCTTAATCAGCGAGTTGACCGCGGAGAGCGGGCCGCCCGTGCTGATGAAGTCGAGGAAGCTCAGGTCGCCCAGGACGGTGAAGTCGACGCCGAACGCGTTGGCCTCGTTCAGGGCGGTCTGCAGGATCGTGGCCTCCACGAGCACCTGCGCGGGCTTGATGTCCAGCTCGCCCACCAGCGCCTCGATCGCCGCGATGTTCTCCTCGTAGTCGATCACGACGAGCACGGAGGCCTGGGCGTTGTCGTCCTTGCCGACCGGGGTCTTGTCGTTGACGGCGAACGTCTCGGCCTTGGCCGTGGCGTGCAGCTCACCCTCCTTCGAGAGCAGCGGCTTGACGAACATGCCCGCGTCCTGCGCGTTCATGTAGTTCAGGTAGATGGGCTTGGCCACGCGCTTCTTCAGGGCCTTCTGGATCTCCTCCAGTTCCTGGAGCGTGTACACGTAGATGAAGTTGCCCTGCTCGATGTACCCGAAGCCGTTGACGTGCAGCAGCGCGTCCAGGGCCTCCTTGAACGTCACGTTGTAGAGCGTCGCCGTCACGCGGGCGGAGACGTTCTTGCTCGCGACGATGTTCTTCTGGCTCTGGATCGAGAGCAGTTCCAGCACCGCGCCCAGGTCCTCGTCCTTCACGTGCAGGTCCACGGTCAGGTGGTCCGACACCTTGACCTGCGGCCCGTCCTTCTTGTCCCCCGCCGGCGTGCCCTGGGCGAACACCGGCAGCGGCGCCGCGGCGATCAGCGCCGCCGCGATGACAAGCCCAGGTACCTTGCCCGCCAGCCGCACCAGCTCGCGAGGCGATCGTCCAATCTTCGTTGCCATTTTCGATCCTCCGGCGGGCGTGGCGGCCGTCGTCACGCCTGCACTGCAGAAAAGCGGTTGTGGGTTCCAGAACTCCGGTGAGTGACTCTCTGGCCGCGTCATCCACAGATTTCGTCCGGAAAGCGATGGCACTTTGGGGAACTTTGCCAACTCCAACGACAGGGCGATTCCGGCCGTTCCTGCGCTCCGGGCAAGCCGGACCGCGCCCGCGGCCTGGGAAAGAGCGTCCTCTGTCGGCGCGCGTTATCAGACGACCCAGCCCTGTGCCAACGCGCACGGACCGCGCCCTGACTCAACCGGCTCGTGTTCTCAAGTTCCCCCGCAACTGCCCCCGGGTACCAAGCCGCCTACCGCGGCTCGTGCCCCTCATCGTCGGCCGCGTGCACCTGCGCCTGGGCCGACTGTCGCGCCGAGACCGCCCGGGCGCTCACCTCGGGGTCCGCCACCGCCGTCCGCGGGTGGTTGGTCACCAGCAGCAACTTGGCCCACAGCAGCAGACCGAACACCACGACCACCACCCCGACCGCCACGCGGCGGACCGACGGCGACCTGCTGATCGAAGCGATGTGGCGTGCGGAGGTGCGGTCGATCATCGTCGAGTCCTTCTCGTGGTGCGCGTGCCTGCGGGCCCGGAGCGGGCAATAGAAAGAAACCGGGAAACAAGGGTCAGGTTCCGCTGGGCGGCGGAGCCGGGGGCGCGGCGGTTACGCGGGTGACGGAGGTCCTCCCGGTAAACGCGTCGACAAGGATGTCGTACGTACTGCCCGACCCCACCACGGTGACCTTGCCGCCATTGCTCGGGGTGTTCCCGGAAGGATCGGTGACCGGGCCTCCCATCGCATCGAAATACAGGATCTCGGTGCCGTCGAAATCAACCGCGGTAATCCGCGATGCGCCGAAGCGTGCATCGAGGAAGTCAACAAGGTACTTCCCGTCCGGGCGGGACGCATCGTACATCATGTTCGTGTCGTCCGGCGCGAAGGTGTCGCCGGTGACCTCGTGCACGGAGTACTTCGAAGCCTGAACATTGAACACCACCGCCCGCCGCTCCTGGAACGCGACGGCGTCGGACTGCGCGAAGGTGATATCAGCGACGATCGTCCGGACCGCGGCCTGTACTTTGAGCACGCCGGTCTCGCCCATCGCCGGGATGATCATGGCGCCGGCAATCCCCAGGATCACGATGACCGCGAGCAGTTCGAGCAGCGTAAAGGCGCGAGAGGACGCGGCACCGGCGCAGCGCGCCGCACCCGGCGTAGGCCGGGCGCGGCGGTGGATCGGGCTGGTCATGAGGGATCGGTTGATGCGCACTTCACAAACTCCTTCAAGCGCGCCTCCGACGTCGGTTCAGCGGCGTTTAGTTCGACCGCTTGACCTCGATCTTCGTATCCGAGTTCGGACCGCTGGACTTCTCATCCCGCTTGTCGCCCGAGATCACCACGGGCGGCATTGACAGGACCTTGACATTGAGCCCCTTCTCGAGGCGAGCCGCGAGCGAGTTCTCGAACGCATCGAGCTTCTGGCCCAGCCGCTCGATGGCGCCGTAGATCTCCTGCCGCTCCTGGCCCGAGTTGAACGGGGGCGAAAGGACAGGCTGCTGCGCGACCGCAGCCGCGGGCGAGTTCGAGTCGCCAAACTTCACGAGCAGGTTCGTGGCAAGCAGGGCGGCAATCACGGTGAGGACGCCGTTGAGGTATCGGTCGCGACGCATGGCAGGTCTCCTGTGGAATCGTGGTTCCGGACCACTTCATCGCCCTAAAACCACATTCGCTTCAGAGGAACCTCCCAGTTTCACACAGCGCACTAACTGCGCGGCAAAGGCTTGTCGTTCACGTCAAAGCCGCCCGCCCAGACCTGGCCGGTGTTCGGGTCGAAGATCCACCCGTACATCGTCTGGAACGCCGCATCCGGTGTCGCATCGGGCACCACCCGAACTTCGCGAGCGTTGGCCCCGCCCACCCAGGCGTTGACCGGGGCACTTTGCAGGTACTCGGTCGCGTCACCGACGATTTCGCCCCAGGTGCCGTTGCCGTCAGACACAGCCGGCATCGAGTCGTTGTTGCGGGCACGGAAAACGCCGACGGTTCGTCGGAGCTTCTGCAGCTCGTTGTAGGTCGCGTTCGCCTGGGCCTCCTGCGTAGCGCTCGTGAACTGCGGGATCACGATTGCGGCCAGAATGCCCAGGATCACGACGACAATGAGGATCTCAACCAGCGTAAAGGCACGTCGCATGGGCAGAACGGAGTGCATCGAACGTCTCCCTTGGGGGCGAGGATCCCCGACACCAGTTCCGTTCTTCAGCAAGCCGGCCGGCCCCGTTTAAAGGGCCGGCCGGTCGATTCACGAGAGACGGCCCGCCGTCATTACGGCATGCCGTACCACTTGTTGGTCTGCTCGTCGAAGCCGACAGCAGCGATCTCGCCGGTCGCGGCATCGTAGAGCCAGCCGTCAGCAACCGCTGCGGGGTCCATCGCCGCGGCGGTGGCGCCGAGCGGGCTGGTGCCAGCCTGCACGGAGCTGCTCTTGTTCCGCGGGTTGATCGGCGCGGTCCGCGTGTAGGGCTGCTGCGCGACGCCGCCGATCGCCGGGGGCTCCAGCAGTTCGGCGAAGCCGTCGCCGAGGTTCGTGTTCGTCGGCGCTGACACCAGGTCCGGCGACGTGCCGTTGTTCCGGACGCGGAACAACTCAACCTGGCTGCGGATCGTCTGCAACTGCGTCTGCACGTTGCCGATCTGCGCCTCCTGGCTCGCGTTCGTGAACTGCGGAATCACGATCGCCGCCAGGATGCCGAGGATCACCACGACAATCAGGATTTCCACCAGCGTAAAGGCCTTCCGAACACGCGTGCGCATACGAGAGTCTCCTTGCAAGATACCGTCCATTCGTCCCGGGTCCTCGGCCACGCCGCCGAGCCTGTCCCTTGCTCGGGCCGCCGGCGGCCCCCCGGTTCGCGACCATCGCGAGCCGGATCGAACGACAGGTCAGGTCACACTCACGCGGCATCACGCGCGCTGCGTGAGCCCGACCGGGCCTGTCGTCCAGTAAAGAAGATCGGAATCGCTCCCCGCCCGAATCAGCGGTCACTGCCCGCTTCGCGTCAAAGGCATCCGGTCACGCCGCCTGCGCTGCCCGCGCGGGGCGAGCCGCCTGTGCCGGATGGGAAAACCACCGCCCGCCATCGTCCCAATAGCAGCACAGCCCGCAGCCCCATCGTGCGATGGGACGTGCGGGCTGCGCCATTGGAGGATGTTTGGTGCTACCGGCTCATGGACCCCCACCCCCTCCGCCGCCCCCACCACCCCCTCCTCCACCGCCGCCGCCCTGACCCCCAACCACAGCGGTCACTTCCTGCGGCGCGAACCCATCCACCTTTGAGATCCCCGTGTCCAGATTCAGGCTGACGTACCGCCGGCCCTTCACCATCGAGACCGTCTGCGACGGCCAGAACGAGTACCCGCCGATCTGCCGCTGCATGTAGTCAGGAGCATTGATCAGGAAGTTCCCCTGGAAGAACCGGATCGAGCCCCCCTCGCCACCGTTATCCTGCCACTGCTCCGGCTCGATCATCGTGATGATGAGTTCCTTGATCCCGTCGACCCGCTGCTGCCGCAGCCGCTCCTGCTCCTCCGGGTTCCGCTGCTGCTGCTGGTCGTCGCGGAAGGGGCTCTGGCCGCCACCGCCGCCCTGGGACTGCTGCAGCACGCCCTGCAGATCGATCTGCGGTGCGTCGTAGTAGCTCGGGATCTCCAGCAGCAGGTCCTGCACGCTGTAGATCACGAGCTTCTTGAACTTGTTGAGCCGGTCCTTCGGGCCGATCTGGATCGCCCCATCCGGCGTGAGCTGCCAGGTGCACTGCTGGAAGTCCGTCTGCGCCTTGTCAAGCACCCGCTCCAGCAGCGTGAGCGCCGGGACATTCGTGACCTTCAGCGTGATCCGCTTGTCCTTGTCCAGCCCGTCCATGCTCGAATCGCGCCACATCGGATCGATCTCGACCCGCGTGACATCCGCGATGAACACCACCACATCCTCGAGCCGCTGGTCGTTCAGGTCGATCGTCACCGGGCGGCTCATCCGCTGCAGCGTGACCTGCCCCGCCGGCGCGTTCGAGGGAAGCACCACCGCCCCACCGCCCGACGGCGCCTGCCCCGCGGCGATCGGCACGCACACAGCCATCCCTGCCGCGCCCGCGACCAGCGCCACCACCAAACGCATGAGCCGGTCTGAACTGGACGGAACTCGTGACATCGTCTGACTCCTTGGCCGCCGCGAAACGGCCGGAACAGTCGCGGGCTGGGGGGCCGTCCTTTCGGACCCGTTCAACCCGACAAAGGTTAGACGCGCAGGCGCCTCTCCGGTTCCTGTCCGCGTCGTCCGCAACCCAATTCCCGCTAGTTTCCCGCGGGGATGCCGCCCTTCCGGGGGTCGCACGCCGCCCGCCACTCTCCACCGGGCTGGGTGGCGACCGGCAGGCCCGACCGGCAGATCACCTGCACGTTCCCGATCGCACCCCCACCCTTCACGCGGTGCCCGAACTCCGTCAGATCGAGGGCCTCGTCCCCTTCACTGCCGCGGGAGCCGCCGGGGGTCCAGTCCTCTTCTTCGACCACCACCACATCGGGCATCCACTGGTGGTGGATCCGTCGACGCTCGACAGCCTCCCCGGCGTCGTTCCCCAAGACCGCCACATTCAGCAGGACCTGCGCGGTTCCGCTGATGATCCGTGGACCGCCCGAGGCGCCGACCACCAGGCTGACCGCCCCACCGGCATCCAGCATGATGGTCGGAGTCATGCTCGACAGCGGCCGCTTTCCAGGCTCAGGACGGTTCCGCACCGATTGGGTGAGCCCGAACGCGTTGGGCTCGCCGGCGCGAGTGAGAAAGTCATCCATCTCGTTGTTGAGGCAGAAGCCGAACCGATCGACCGCCAGGAGCGACCCGAACTCCAGGTTGATCGTCTCCGTGCACGCCACCGCGTTGCCCGCTCCATCGACGACGCAGAAGTGGCTTGTGCCGTGATCCTCGACAGCCCCATCCGCCGTCACGGGCGGTATCGTGCCATACCGCTCGACTGGCAGCGTTCGCTCCGGGTCAAAGGCCACCGCGCGATCCGCGATGTACGCGCCGGAGATCAACCTCGCCGTCGGGACCTCGACGAACTCCGGATCTCCGAGCCACCGCGCGCGATCGGCGAATGCGTGCTTCATCGCCTCCACCAGCGCATGGTCGTACGCGAGGGTCGCCGACCCCATCTCCGTCGCACCAAGGGCTTCGAAGATCCCCAGGATCTGTGCCAGGGCGATCCCGCCGCTCGATGGGGGCGGCATCGTCAGCACTGTTCCGCCCAGGAACCCGAACTCCAGCGGCTTCACGACCCTCACCGAGTACTCCGCAAGATCCGCACGCGACAGAACTCCCCCATCGCTCCGCACCGCATCGCAGATCGCATCGGCGATCGGTCCCTCGTAGAACGCCGCGGCGCCGTACTCCGCAATCAGCCGGAGCGCATCGGCCTGGCCCGGGTTGGTGATCCGGCTGCCACGCCGGATGCGCCCCTCTTGGAGGTAGTGCGTCCACACAAACGCGAACCGCTCCTTCCACTCAGGATGGGACTCAAACTGCTCCGCGATATCGATCGCCGCGGCTTCGTAGTGTGCATCCACTACGAATCCCGTCTCCGCTGCACGGATCGCGGGGGCCAGCACGGTGGCCCTGTCAAGCGTCCCATACCGCTCCAAAGCAAGCAGGAGGCCGGCGACCGAGCCGGGCACCGCGACAGCCCGCCCGCCGTGGGTGCTTGCGGAGTCATCGCCCGTACGCTCGTAGAAGTCCGGCCCAATATCCCGCGGGCACGTCTCTCGGTAGTTGATCGCCTCGGACACGCGGCCCAGCCGCGGATGGTCCGGGAAGTACACCACCATGAACCCCCCTCCACCGATCCCGCACGAATACGGCCGGACCACGGACAGTGCAAACGACGTCGCCACCGCTGCGTCCACCGCGTTTCCTCCCCGGGCAAGGATCTCGGCGCCGGCCCGCGACGCCACCTCATGGTCCGCCGCCACCGCCGCGTGCGGAAACGTCTGTGCGTACCGGCTCGCCGAACAGCCCGTCGTCGCAAGGGCAGGGACAAGGATGAGGAGCGACAGCCCCGCGACGCCGATTCGACTGCCGAGATGGGCCTTCACCATCGGTCCATGGTACAACGTGGGTCGAGAGGAAGGGGACCCCCGCGACCATGAGCACGACTCCGAATCCACCATCGACACCCGCCCAAGCCGACGACGATGCGGTCCGCCTGTGCGTCTTTGGCTCGCTCAATATGGACCTTGTCATCCGCGCGCCCCGGTTCCCAACACCCGGCGAGACGATCGTCGGCGGCAGGTTCGCCCGATTCCCCGGCGGCAAGGGCGCCAACCAGGCAGTGGCCGCCGCTCGTCTGGGCGCAGCGGTCTCCATGATCGGCGCGGTCGGTGATGACGAGTACGGCCGCAAGTTCATGGCGCTGCTAAAGGCAGAGGGTGTATCTACCAGACATATCGCCGTCCGCCCGCCCCCTCCCGCGGGGGCACCGACGGGCGTGGGTGTGGTGACGATCGACGACTCCGAGGACGGCAAGGGACAGAACTCGATCGTCGTCGCCCTCGGCGCCAACATGACCATCACGCCCGCCGAGGTTGACGCGGCAAAGGAAGTCATCAGCCAGGCCGACATGCTGCTCATGCAGCTCGAGGCCCCGCTGGAGTCCATCGCCCACGCCGCCCATATCGCCAAGGACGCGGGCGCCACGGTCCTGCTCAACGCCGCTCCCGCACCCGCACCGGGGACGTTCCCGCCCGGCCTTCTCGCCGACGTTGATGTGCTCATCGTGAACGAGTTCGAAGGGCGGGCCCTTCGCCCGCGGCTCGACCCTGCGGACGAATCCACCTTCGAAGACGAACTCCGCGCCCTCGCCGGCCACGGCCCCCGCTGTGCCGTCCTGACGTTGGGAGATCGCGGCGCCCGGGTCTACTTCGACAAGTCGCTCGCCTCGATCCCCGCCTATCCCGCGGCCAGCGTGGACACGGTTGGCGCGGGGGACGCCTTCTGCGCCGCCTTCGCCTGCCGCTGGGCCTGGCACCAGATCGGCGGCTCCCTGGACGCCCTCAACGTCCACGACGCCGCCTGCTGGGGCTGCGCGGCGGGTTCCATCGCGGTCGCGCGGCACGGCGCCATCCCCTCCCTTCCCACGAGAGGCGAGGTCGCATCTATGCTCCGTGGCGGCTGGGTCGCCTCGGCGTAGGTCCTCCACCCTAGCCGACTTGACTGTATCAAACGTGTGTTTTACACTCTCGTTTGAAATGGCTGTTTTGGATCCAAATACATCGGCTTCGAATCCGGACACCCGCCGGCGCGTGCTCGAAGCCGCGGGCGAGATCTTTGCCCGCGTCGGCTTCCGCGAGGCCACCATCCGAGAGATCTGCACCAAGGCCAACGCCAACGTCGCGGCGGTCAACTACCACTTCGGCGACAAGCAGGGTCTGTACCAGGAGGTCTTCCGGTTCGCCCGGGTCTGCTCACTGGAAACTTACCCGGTGGCTCCAGACGTCCTCTCTCAACTCCCCCCCGACGAGGCCCTTGCCGAGTATGTCCGGACCTTCCTCGCCCGGATCTTCGATCGCGGGCGGCACGCGTGGTTCTCCCGGCTGATCGCCCGCGAGATGGCCGAGCCAACCGGCGTGCTGGACGAGATGGTCCAGGAGCACATCCGCCCGAAGATGGCCGCGCTCGCTCAGATCATCGGCAGGCTGCTCGAAAGGCCCGCATTGGACCCAATCGTGATGCGCTGCGTCGCGAGCGTAATCGGGCAGTGCCTGCACTACTTCCACTCCCGACCGGTCCTCGAGCGGCTCTTCCCGCATATGCGGTTCGAGCCCGGCGAGTTGGAAGCGATCGCGCGGCACATCACCGCCTTCTCGCTCGCCGGGATCGACGCGGCGCCGGCAGTGCCGCTGTCGGCCGCGGACGCCATGATGTGGAGCACGGCATGAACCGCGTAGCCATCAAGATGCTGGTCGGCGACCGGGCCAAGTACATCGGCATCATCATCGGGCTCACGTTTGCCTCGCTGCTGATTACGCAACAGGCGGCCATTTTCATCGGGCTGATGACCCGCACCTTCGGCTTCATCACCGACACGGGTCTCCCGGATATCTGGGTCATGGACCCCAAGGTCCAGTTCGTCGACGACATCAAGCCGCTGCAGGACACGCAGCTGCTCCGGGTCCGGGGCGTCGAAGGGGTGCTGTGGGCGATGCCCCTCTACAAGGGCCTGCTCAAGGCGCGGCTCGACAACGGCAACTTCCAGACCTGCAACGTCATCGGCCTCGACGACGCCACGCTGATCGGCGGCCCGCCCGAGCTGGTGGCTGGCAAACTCGCCGATCTCCGGCAATCCGAGGCGGTCATCGTCGACAAGGTCGGCGCCGAGGGCAAGCTCGCCAAGATGCCGCCCCCGGGACCCGACGGGAAACCGGTCCCCGGCGCCAAGCCGGTGCCGCTGCGGATCGGCGACACCCTGGAACTCAACGATCATCGCGCGGTCGTCGTGGGCATCTGCAACGTCTCTCGGACATTCCAGAGCCAACCGGTCATCTACACGACCTACTCGAGGGCCACCACCTTCGCCCCGCGGGAGCGGAAGCTCCTCTCGTTCGTCCTCGTGAAGGCCGCACCGGGCCAGAACATCCAGGAACTCTGCGACCGCATCCACCGCACGACGGGCCTCGCCGCGTACACCTCCGATCAGTTCAAGACCATCACCTACCAGTACTTCATGAAGTACACGGGCATCCCCATCAACTTCGGCATCGCCGTGACGCTCGGGTTCCTTGTCGGAACGATCGTCGCGGGCCAGACGTTCTACAACTTCACCCTCGACAACCTTCGCCACCTGGGGGCCCTCAAGGCCATGGGCGCCTCGAACTGGCTCCTCCTGCGGATGATCCTGCTCCAGGCCATGTCCGTCGGGCTCGTCGGGTACGGGATCGGCGTCGGGCTCGCCTCGCTGTTCGGCCTGCTCACGGCCAAGACCGAGCTGAGCTTCCGATTGCCCTGGCAGCTGCTCGCGGGCACGGGTGTGGCCGTGCTGTTCATCTGCATCCTGGCCGCCGTGCTGAGCATTCAGAAGGTCATGCGGCTCGAGCCCGCCATCGTGTTCAAGGGATAAACAGGACGACGATGACTCCCGCCACCACACAACTGCAGCAGCCCGCGCCGAGCGCAACCAGTTCTGTTGCCATCCATTGCCGCGGCGTGACCAAGACCTACGGCACCGGGGCCACGCTGGTCACCGCCCTCCGCGGCATCGATATCGACATCCGAACAGGCGAACTCATGATGCTCGTCGGCCCGAGCGGCTGCGGCAAGACCACCCTCATCTCCGTCATCGCGGGGATCCTCGATCGCGATGCGGGCGAGTGCTCCGTCTTCGGCCGCGACTTTTCCGCCATGTCCCCGAGCGAGAAGACGCGGTTCCGCGGCCGGAACATCGGGTTTGTCTTCCAGGCCTTCAACCTCCTCCCCACGCTCACGGCCGCCGAAAACGTCTCCATCCCGCTGCTGATCCTTGGAGAGCCACGCGGACAGGCCCTGCGCCGGGCCAAGGACCTGCTCGACCGGTTCGGCCTCGGCGACCGTGTCGGGGCGTACCCGTCGCAGCTCTCCGGCGGTCAGCAGCAGCGGGTCGCCATCGCCCGCGCGATGGTGCACGAGCCGCGGCTGATCGTCTGTGACGAGCCCACCAGCGCTCTCGACCACGAAACCGGTCACGTCATCATGCGGCTGCTCAAGAGCGCCGCGATGGACGCCAACCGCTCACTGGTCATCGTGACCCACGACGCCCGCATCTTCGGCTTTGCGGACCGCATCGCCAGGATGGACGACGGACACATCGAGCGAATTGTCGGGTCCGTCGACGAACTGTGAATACGACCGCGCCGCCCAGCAAGGCGCGCGGTCTGCAAGGAGCACCGCCGTGATCTTCAAGTACCTCATCCCGCTGCTCGCGATCGCTGGCGTGGCGCTGGCGGTCTACACCGTGCAGAGCGGCAGCAGGCCGCCTCAGGTCGCCGCGCCGGTGGCGCCGCCCGCGACCTCGCCCTTCCCGACCAAGGTCGCCGGCGCCGGCATCGTGGAGGCCGCCACCGAGAACATCGAGCTCGGGACGCCGATCCCCGGCGTCATCACCAGGATCTACGTCAAGGTCGGTGATCGCGTCGAAAGGGGCGCCCCGCTCCTGACCATCGACGACCGCGCCGCACGCGCCGAGCTCGATGTCCGCAAGGCCGCTCTCCTCTCCGCCAAGGCCGCCCTCTCGCGGCTGGAGTCCATGCCCCGCGCCGAGGACATCCCGCCGGCCCAGGCCAAGGTGCGGGAGGCCGAGGCCTCGCTCAACGACCTGAAGAGCCAGTTGCAACTCTGGGAGTCGATCGACGATCAGCGGGCAATTGCAAAGGAAGACCTGAGCAAGCGCCGCTACGCCGTTGAGATGGCCGAGGCACGCTACACGCAGGCCAAGGGCGAACTCGACCTGCTCAAGGCGGGCGCCTGGACGTCGGACATCGACATCGCCCGCGCCGAAGTCGCTTCGGCACAGGCCCTCCTCGATGCGGCACAGACCGAACTCGACCGGCTCACCGTCAGAGCGCCGGTCGACTGCCAGATCCTCCAGGTGAAGGCCCGCCCCGGCGAGTACGCCGTCGCCGGACAGACGACCCCCCCGCTCATGCTCGTCGGCGATACCACCCGGCTCCACATCCGCGTGGACGTCGATGAGAACGACGCGTGGCGGATCCGTCCCGATGCCCCGGCCGAGGGCGCGCTCCGCGGCAACAGTTCCATGAAGACCCCGCTGACCTTCGTGCGGATTGAGCCGTACGTCCTCCCCAAACGCTCGCTCACCGGCGAGAGCACCGAGCGCGTCGACACCCGCGTGCTGCAGGTCATCTACTCCTTCGACCCCAAGTCGATCCCCGTGTATGTCGGCCAGCAGATGGATGTCTCGATCGAGGCCCCACCTCCAGGTAACCACTCCCGCGGCAAGGAGCCCAACGGCGAGGCCTAGCCTTCGCATCCGCCGCTTTTGACCTTCACGCGACCCACACCGGTCCACCTCCGAAACCAGCACGGAATCCGATGATGACCACGCCAACCCGTCGCACCGCGATCACCGTCACAGTCCTGCTCGCCCTCGCCGGCTGCAAAGTCGGTCCCGACTACAAGCAACCCGAAACCCCGGTCACCACCTCCTGGCACCAGGACATGGAGCGGGGTGTCTCCGCAGCCCCCGCCGACCTGAGCCGATGGTGGACGACGCTCGGCGATCCGATGCTCGATCGGCTCATCGAGCGGGCTATCGCCGGGAACCTCGATCTCAAGGTCGCCGAGGCCCGGATCCGCGAGACCCGCGCCCAGCGCGGAGTGGTCGCCGCCGGAGCACTCCCCCAGGTCGATGTCGGGGCCGGCTACCAGCGCCAGGAGCAGAGCCAGAACTCCGCCGCCGGCGACTTCACCCCGTCGGGCGACCCCTTCAGCCTCTACAACGCCGGCTTCGATGCCTCGTGGGAGATCGATGTCTTTGGGCGAGTCGGTCGCCAGGTCGAGTCCGCCGAGGCCGACATCCAGGCCGCCGACGAAGCCCGGCGCGACACCCTCGTCACGCTCCTCTCCGAGGTCGCACGCAACTACGTCGAGGCCCGCGGCTTCCAGACGCGGATCGAGATTGCCCGCGAGAACATCCGGATCCAGGCCGAGTCCGTCGACATCACGACAGCCAGGTACAACTCCGGCCTTACCAGCGACCTCGACGTCGCCCGGGCCGAGGCCCAGCTCGCCGCGACGCAGTCAGCGATCCCGGTTCTCGAGACCGGCTTCAAGACCTCCATCTACAACATCGGCGTCCTCCTCGGCGTCGAGCCGGGGCCGATGGTCGCCGAGTTCGAGAACAGCGCCCCGATCCCCCCTCCCCCCGCGGCGGTCGCGGTGGGCATCCCCGCTGAACTGCTCCGCCGCCGGCCAGATATCCGCCGCGCTGAGCGGCAAGTCGCCGCGGCGAACGCCCTCATCGGCGCGGCCACCGCTGACCTGTTCCCGCGGTTCTCGCTCACCGGCTCCTTCGGCTATTCCAGCAACTCCTTCGGCGAGTGGACCGACTCCACGAGCCGCTTCTGGAACATCGGGCCCGCCGTCCGCTGGCCCATCTTCGAAGGCGGCCGGCTGTTGGCCAATATCAAGGTTCAGGATGCCCGTACCGAGCAGGCCGTCGCCCTCTACGAGAAGTCCGTGCTGACCGCCTACGCGGAGGTCGAATCGTCGATGCTGGCCTACATGCGCGAGCAGTCCACACGCGATGCGCTCGAGCGTGCCGTGGCCGCCAACCGCCGCGCCACGGACCTTGCGAACACCCTCTACGTCCGCGGCCTCGCGGGGTATCTCACCGTCATCGATGCCCAGCGGGCACTCTTCGAAACGCAGGACCTGCTCGCCCGCAGCCGCCAGGCGGTCGCCACCAACCTGATCGCCCTGTACAAGGCCCTCGGCGGCGGGTGGGAGACCTTCGAGCCCAAGCCGGAGGAGGGCGATAGCGGCTCGGAGAGTGGTGGTGACCAGGGCTCACCGTCGCCGGCCGCACCGACGGCAGTGCCTGTCGCGGGCTGATCCGGTTCATGTCGCGGGTGACGCCAGCATCCGCTCCGCAAACTCGATGGGGTGCAAGGCCGCGCGGCCTGTCCCATCGTGGATCTGGTGCCGACACGAGGTCCCCGGCGCGACCACGGTCTCGTCCGCCCCCGCGGCCCGCACCGGCGGAAACACACTCAACTCGCCGATCCGCATCGACAGGTCGTAGCGGTCGGCGGTGTAGCCGAAACTCCCGGCCATCCCGCAGCACCCGCTGTCGAGCACCCTCAGCCGCCCACCGACAAGCCTCCTGAGAAGCCGCTCGCTCGTCCCCACCCCCCACAGCGCCTTCTGGTGGCAATGACCATGCAGGAGCACCCCGGCGCCGGCTTCGGTCATCCCCTTGAACGCCTCCGGGCCGGGCACGGGGTGCCGGTCCCACAGCCGCTCCACAAAGTCCTCCACCAGCATCGCCTTCGCCGCGAGCCGTCCACGCAGCACTGGCGATGACTTGAGCTTGAGTTGCCGCCAATCGTCGGTCATCGCGCTCAGGCACGACGGCTCGACGACGACAATCGCGGCGACAGAGTCGTCCTCGATCGCAGGCCGCAGCATCTCCATGGTCCGATCGGCGGTCTCGATCGCATCCTCCAGGAGCCCCGTCGAGATCATCGCACGCCCGCAGCACCCGCCCCACTGACCCTTGAGCCCCTTGGGGATCAGGTCGACCCCGTACCCAAGCGCCCCGAGCACATGTGCCGTGGCCATCCCGATCGATGGCTCGTTGTACGCCGTGAAGCAGTCGGCAAACAGCACAACCCTCGGCGCTGCCGGTCGCGGATTCTCCGAGACCGCCGAGCCGCGCCTCCGCTCCAGCATCGAGTACAAAGATCGCCGGAACCGCGGCACATCCCGGCGACGGTCGATCCCCAGCACCCGCCGCGCCACCCACTTCGCGAGCGCCGTCGAGTTCACCCAGTTGGCCAGCCCGGGCGTGAGCGAGCCGAGACGGTTCAGCACGCGCACGTGCCCGAACAGCCGGGCCGCAAGCGGCGGCCCGCCCGCCGCGAGGTACCGCTGCGCCGTGTACTCCGCCTTCAGCCGCGCGATGTCGACGTTACTCGGGCACTCGCTCTTGCACGCCTTGCAGGACAGGCACAGGTGCAGCGTCTCCATCGTCCCCGCATCGTCCCACGCGGCGTCGCCCAACCTGCCGCTCGCAGCATCCCGGCCGATCTGCCCCGTAATCGCCAGCCGCAGCGCGTTGCCCCGCCCGCGTGTCGCATGGCGCTCGTCCATCGTCGCGCGGTACGACGGGCACATCGTCCCCCCGCTGGTCTTTCGGCACACGCCCGCGCCGTTGCACATCTCGACGGCCCCGGCGAACCCGTGCTGATCCTCGTAGTCGAAGTACGTCTCGACCGCCGGCACACGCACCTCCGCGCCCACCGGGTTCACCCGCAGCCGCTGCGAGATGCTCTCAACCGGCCCCGCCCCCACGATGTTCCCCGGGTTCAACAGTCCCTTGGGATCAAACAGCCGCTTCACCTCCGCGAACGCCCTCATCAGTTCGGGCCCGAAGAACCGCTCCACCAGCGGCCCCCGCACCTTCCCATCCCCGTGCTCGCCGCTCATGATCCCGCCGCACGCCCGCGCCAGATCCGCCACCTCGACCGCGATCGCCCGCATTATGTCGCGGTCCTTCTCCTCGTGGATGTCGATCATCGGCCGCACGTGCAGCACCCCGACGCTCGCGTGTGCCCAATACGCCGCCCGCGTGCCGTGCCGCGCCACGATCTTCTTGAACTCCCGCACGAACTCCCCCAACCGCTCCACGGGCACCGCGTTGTCCTCGACAAACGTGATCGGCTTGCGCTTCCCGGGAAGGCCGTGCAGCAGCGGCTCCCCGGCCCGCCGCAACTTCCACGCCGACAGCATCGCCGCCTCGTCGCTGTACACCGCCATCCCCGCGAATCCCGCGAGCCCCCGCACCGCCTCCAACGCCCCGAAGCCCGCCGACACCTCCCTCGCCGCCTCCTCCCCGAACCCGAAGAACTCGACGTACAGCGCCGCCCGCGGCTGCCCGCCCCCCTCCTCGCTCGCCCCCGGCAACAGGTCCACGTACTTGCGGTACTCGATGTTCCCCCGCGCCGCCTCCAGCACCACATCGTCCAGCAGTTCCACCGCGCTCAACCCCCGCGCCAGCCCAACTCCCAGGATCGGCGTCACCGCGCCGATCGCCTCCTCCACCGATCCGAACGACACCACGGCCAGCCCGCGCGCCCGCGGAAACGGGTGCAGTTTCAGCCTCGCCCCCAGCGTCACCGCCAGCGTCCCCTCGCTCCCGCACAGCAGCCCGGACAGGTCGAGCGACTCGGCCGTCGCCCCCGCCTCCAACTGGCCGAGGATCAGATCAAGCCCGTACCCCGCATTCCGGCGGATCGTCCGCGGAAACCGCTCGCGGATCAGCCCAGCCAGCGGCCGCACGATTCCGATGACCCCCTCCGCAAGCCGCCGCGCGACCCTGCTCCGCCGCCCGGCTCCCGGCTCCAGCACCACGCGCTCCCCGGTCGTCAGCATCACATCCAGCGCACTCAGGTTCTCGCTCGTCCGCCCGTACCGGATCGACCTCGCCCCCGCCGCGTTGTTCCCGATGCACCCCCCGATCGCCGCCTGGGCCACTGTGGCCGGATCCGGAGCGAAGAACAGCCCTGTCCGCCTCCGTGCCAACTCCCGATTGAGTTCATCAACCACCACCCCCGGCTCGACCTCAACTTCCGCGATCCCTCCCCCCTCTCCCGCCGGCCTGACCTCTCCGATGCCCCGGCACCTCGCGGACAAGTCCATCACCACCGCGTGCCCCGTCGCTTGCCCGGCAAGGCTCGTCCCCCCGCCCCGCGGCAGCAGCGCTACTCCGCGCTCGCCGCAATACCGCACCACCCTCGCCGCCTCGTCGATCGACCCCGGCACCACCACCCCGATCGGCTCCACTTGGTACAGCGATGCATCCGTCGCGTACAGCATCCGGCTGTGCTCGTCGAACCGCACCTGCTCAGAGCGCCCCTCCGCCGCGCCCGGCCCACCGGCCTCGGCCAAGAGCCGTCGCAGATCCGCGCCGATCGTCTCGCGATCCTGCTCCGCCCGGTTGTTCAGCACTCTCAACTGGGACATGGCCGCTCCGTGCACGCCGCCCCGCTCCGCGCCCTTGGCCCCGGGACGAACCGCCGACTATATCGTGCACCGCCATCCGCGTTACACGCGCGTTACGGAACCCTCCACCGCCCCATCGGTCCAAGCCAGTAGACTGAGCGACGTCGCGCCGACGCGCCCGCCCCCCACCTCCACGGAGTGTCCGTCATGCGATCACCCACCCTGCCCAGGCACGCCCGTCGCGTCGCCATCCTGCTCTCACTCGCCGGCCTCGCCCTCTCGACCTCGGCCGCCCAGGCCCAGAACTCCGCCCGCTCCGCCGCGGCGTCTTCGGCCCTCACCGCCGATGCTCTCGCGGACGATTCCCTCCCCATCCGCCGCATCACCCTCTACCGCTCCGGCGTCGGCTTCTTCCAGCGCGATGGCGCAATCTCCGGCGACACCAAGGTGCAGCTCCGGTTCAAGATCGATCAGGTCAATGACATCCTCAAGTCCCTTGTCCTGCTCGATCTTGGCGGCGGCCGGATCGACGCCGTCTCCTACGCCTCCAAGGACCCACTGGACCGCCGCCTCGCCTCCTTCGGAATCAACATCGCCGACAACCCCTCCGCCGGTGAGATCCTCAGCCGTCTCCGCGGCACCCCCGTCAGCCTGACCACACCCGGCGGCCAGGTCTCGGGAACGGTCATGAACGTGGAACGCCGACCCACCGTGTTCCCCGGCTCCCCCGGCTCGCAGACCTCTGTCCACGACCTGCCGTGGATCAACCTCATCACCCCCGCCGGGATCCGCTCGGTCGACCTGACGAGCGTCTCGGGCTTCTCGATCGACGACCGCTCCCTCGCCGACGAACTCTCCAAGGCCCTCGCCGCCCTCGCCGAGTACCGCGCCGAGAACGCCAAGACCGTCGACCTCTCCTTCTCGGGCGACGGCTCCCGGCGCGTCGTCGTTGCCTACGTCCACGAGATGCCGGTGTGGAAGACCTCCTACCGCCTCATCCTGCCGGATTCTTCCGGCTCCGCGGCCATCCACGGCTGGGCGATCGTCGAGAACACCACCGACCAGGACTGGACCGACGTCCGCCTGTCCCTCGTCGCGGGCAGGCCGGTCTCGTTCCAGATGGACCTCTACGAGCCCCTCTATGCACCGCGCCCGACCATTCCCGTGCCGATGGTCGCCGGCGTCATGCCGAGGCAATACCAGCTCGGCGCCAACATGCAGCTGCTCAGTGCGATGGAGCGCGCGGCAGACAGAGAGGTCCTTGCCGACGCCGCCCCGGCTCCGGCGGCGGCCAAGTCCGTTGGCGGTCAACTCTCCAGCAGAGCGGGGAGGGGCTTCGTAAGAGCCGAGAATGAGAAGGAGCTCAGAACGGCCTACGGCGTTTCGCTGGATGACATGAGAACCGGCTCCGCCGCGGCCCAGGCCCAGGGAACCGAGGTCGGCGAGATCTTCCAGTACGAGCTCGCCAACCCGGTCACCATCGAGCGCCAGCGCTCCGCCATGATCCCCATCGTCACCTCCCCCGTTCAGGCCCGGCGCGTCAGCATCTTCAATATCACCGACGGCTCCGACCACCCGATGCGCGGCGTCGAGGTCAAGAACACCACCGACCTGCAACTCCTCCCAGGTCCGATCGCGGTCTTCGAGGGCTCCAGCGGCGGGTCGGGGGAGGGCTCCTCCTCCTACGCAGGCGACGCCGAGGTCGGGCACATCCCCCCCGGAGCCACGCGGCTGCTCGCGTACGCCGTGGACCTCGATGTCCAGGCCATCACCAAGCCCGAGAGCACCCAGACCGTCTCGAAAGTCAGGATCGTCGACGGCGTCTTCGAACAGACAATCAAGCAGCGCAACTCGATCACCTACGCCTTCGACAATAAGGACCTCAAGCGGGCCCGCACCGTGCTGGTCGAGTCCCCGCGTCTGCCAGGCTGGGACCTCTCCGAACCCAAGAAGCCCCTCGAGACCACCCAGAACCTCTACCGCTTCGAGATCCCGTTGGAGCCGGGCAAGACCGGCAGCCTCAGCGTGATCCAGGAGCGCACCGACCTCAGCCGCGCCGCGATCACCTCGTTCGACCTCGCGACGCTCCTCGCCTGGCGGCAGGACGGCAAACTCTCCGAGGACGCCCTCAAAGCCTTCCGCGACGCGGCGGCCCGCCAGTCGCTCATCAACGACTCCGAACGCGCCATTGCCGAGATCGACCGCGAGGTCCAGTCGATCAGCCAGGACCAGGGCCGCATCCGCGAAAACATGAAGACGGTCGACCGGAACACGGACCTGTACCGCCGTTACGCCACCAAGCTCAACGACCAGGAGTCCAGCCTCGAAGCCCTCGCAACACGCAGGGCCGACGAACAGACGCGCCTGGAGCAGCGGCGCCGGGATCTCGCCACCTTCCTCAAAGGCCTGAACGTCGATTGACCCCCTGTCCCTTCCACGCTTCCGCCCTGCTTTGCAACTCGGCCAATGACAAGGGCCCGCTCGTGAGAGCGGGCCCTTGCGGTATGAACTCAAACTATCCGAACCGGGGACTTAGTCAGCCCAGAGATTCGTGGCCGTGCCCGTGGCGTTACGGGTGAGTGCCGCGTTTCCGGAGCTCGGCAGGTTCGCAACCGGCATCAGGAAGTTGTTCGACTTGAGCTGCGGATTCGTCTGGCCCGACTCCGCGCCAGCCTCATCCTGCTCGTCAATGAACAGGTTATCCATCACCGTCAGCGGGTTCTGGTTGCCCGTGCGGCGATAGGTCACGCCATCCGGCGACGGCTTGGTCTCAAAGTTGACGTGGCCGTCGTTGTAGCCGATGTTGCCTTCCCACGTGTTCTTGCCGCCGTGGATCAGCAGCGACTGGGACGACTGGCCTGGGATTGCGGTATTGGTGGTGGGGTTCAGCGTATATCGACCGGAAGCGGGGTACGCCGTCTCCACAAAGCCCGGGCCGCGGTTGCCAAAGACCGCCTCGGTCGTCGCGAACGTGTTCTGCCACTTCGAAAGACGCCTGCCAAGCGGAATCTGGTGGGCATAGGACTGGTGTGCCACCGGATTGCCGGAGTTCGGCAATCCGCTGTCCCGGCGCCGATAGGCGGTGCCGTTATCCAGGGGCGTCCCAGCAAAGCCGGGATCCCACAGGGCGCCCGACCCGTCATTCGGCACTCCGCCAGCCAAGCCGGCAGACTGCGGATTGGAGAACTGGTAGTTATCATCCTTCTTGACCTGGCCGGTGTTTGCTTCCGCCGGGGAGATGCACAACTCGGTGGCGACCGATCCATTGAAGATCAGCACCGACAGGATGTTGCCGGTGTTGTCCTTCGACTGCGTCGCATTCGCGGCGATGGTCGAGTTGTTCGCATCCAGCCGGCTGGGGAGCGGGTACGAGTCGCCGTTGTTGTTCGAGAACACGATCATCGACTGAACGATGCCGCGAACCTGCGTCGCATCCTTGAGCTGGCGGGCCGAGGCGCGAGCCTTGCCAAGGGCCGGCAGCAGGATGCCGACGAGCAGGGCGATGATCGCGATGACCACCAGCAGTTCGATCAGCGTAAAGCCACGATTCTTCTTCATCCGCGATTCTCCAGAAATGGGGACTTGGGGAACTCGTTCATCACTCGCCCGGCTCAAGCGTTCGGCACCGTGCCGCCGCCCGATCCGAGCCAACTGGTTCAAGACGCACACCTCACCAGGCGCTCTCTGCCTGCACGACGACCCAATCGATCGATGATCGCGCAAACACCATTACACCCGGCTTGTTCTGACCCGACCCGGCCGCTCCCGAACCGCTCCTCCAACGAGGCTCCCGATTCGTGGGCCAATCAGATTGTCGGTGTGGGTACGTCCTCAGTCGCGAATGATGCGGGCGGCCGAATACCGCCATGAGGTCGATTCGTACATGGATATGGCGACGCGGGTCGCAACCACACCTGCCTGCACGTGCAAGATCCGCACACAATACACGGTATGATGCGTCTGTCAAGCCCCTGCGGTTCCAAGGGATGGGTTCCCTGGGACCAAAAATTCATGTTACCCTCCATGTCCGATACACCAACTTGATGCCGTACACGGAGTCCTCGTGAGCACCGCCGAAGCCCGACTCGCCGCCCTGGGGATCTCTCTACCCGTTCCAGCATCCCCCGTCGCCGCGTACATCCCGACCCGGCTGGTTCCCCTCGGTCCATCCTCCGGGCTCCTCTTCGTCTCCGGCCAGATCCCCCTTCGCGATGGCCGGATGCTCGCCGCGGGACTGGTCCCCAGCCAGGTCCCGCTCGAAACCGCCCGCGAGTGCGCCCGCCAGTGCGTCCTGAACGGCCTCGCCGCGGCGAAGGCCGCCCTCGGCTCCCTTGACCGGATCGAGGCCGTTGTCCGGGTCGGGTGCTTCGTCGCCTGCGAGCCGACCTTCACCGACCAACCCAAGGTCGCTAACGGGGCCAGCGAACTGCTCGTCGAGGTCTTCGGCGATGCGGGCCGGCACGCCCGCGCGGCGGTCGGCGCCCCCTCCCTCCCGCTCAACGCGCCCGTTGAGGTCGAGTTCATCTTTCAGGTCAGGACCTAGGCCGGAGGGTTCACGAGCGCCTTCAGGTCCTTGCGGCTCACCTTGCCGGTCGCGGTCCGCGGCAGGGTGTCGACGCACCGCACCTCCGCCGGCACCTTGTACCCCGCCAGGTGCTCGCGGCACCATGACAGAATCGCCAGCTCATCGAACGGGACCTTCGTCTCGGCGCCGGCCTCCTCGCCGGCGGCCTCTTTCATCTCGACGAACGCCACCGGGACCTCGCCGCGGAGCGGGTCGGCCATCCCAATCACCCCCGAGTCCTTCACCGAGGGATGCCGGTTGAGCACCTCCTCGATCTCCCGCGGGAAGACGTTCTCGCCGGCGATGATCAGCATCTCCTTGATGCGGCCGGTGATGTACAGGTGCCCGTCGTGGTCGAACTTCGCGATGTCGCCCGATCGGAGATAGCCCCGACTATCGAAGAGCGCGGCGGTCAACTCCGGCAGCCGGTAGTACCCCGGTGTGACATTGGGACCGGCAATCCGCAGCTCGCCCTCCTGCCCGATCGGCACGTCCCGCTCGGTCGCCACATCGACGATCCGCTGGCATACCCGCGGCATCGCCTTGCCAACCGACCGGGGCCTTGCCTCGAAAGGACGGCACCAGTTGGTCGCCGGCCCCGTCTCGGTCATGCCGAACCCCTCGTTGAGCGTGACATGGAAGCGGGCCTTGAACCCCTCGGCCACGGCAACAGGCAGCGGCTCGCCGCCGGAGACCGTGTACCGAAGCGAAGCAAAGTCCGCGGGCTCGGCGTCCTTCACGTGCAGCATCGCGTTGTACATCGACGGCACCGCGATCATGCACGTCGGCCGGTGCTCCCGCAGCAGTTTCACCAGCCGCGACGGGACGAACCTCGCCGTGTACACGACCTTGCACCCCACCGTGAGCGGGAGCAGCGTGAGCGCGGTCATTCCGAACGAGTGGAACTGCGGCAGCACCCCCAGCAGCGAATCGCGATCCGAGAAGTCGACGTGCTCGACGATCTGCCGGATGTTCGCGGTGATGTTGCCGTGGGTGAGCATCACCCCCTTGGGCTTGCCCGTCGTGCCGGAGGTGTACAGCAGCAGCGCGACAGCCTCATCGGGCGTCACCGCGGGCCAGTGCATCTCAGGCACGCCGCTGAATCCGATGTCCTCGATGCGGATCAGGTGCTTCACCGGCGGCGCCCCGCCGCCACCGCCCTTCGGGGCGTACAGGCACTCGTCCGCCGTCGATCCCATGAAGTCGAGCATCGCCTGCGTCGTGACCACCGTGTCCGCGCCGCAGTCGGCGATAACGTAGCTCAGTTCCTCGGGCTTGAGCAGGTAGTTCAGCGGGACGACGGTCTTCCCGATCATCCACGCGGCCAGCGCCGCGATGGGCGTCGCCGCGCTGGTGGGCAGCAGAAGGGCGACCGTGTCCGACTCGGTCGTCTCCTTGAGGTGCGCTGCAACGTGGAGCGCCGCGACCAGCAACTGCCCACGCGTGAGCATCCGCCTGTCGTCGACCGTCGCGACTCTCCGCGGGGCCCGGAGGCAGCAACGGATGATGGGCCAGTGGATTGACATCGCCGTATAGGGCCCTCTCCAGCACCCCCCCGGCCCCGCCCGCCAGGCCGCGGGCCCGGGCAGGATAAGAACCGCCGAATCATGGCGTGAGCCGCACGCCCTTGCCGATACGGTACCGCAAATCGGCACTCGCAGCCCGTGTTCGCCACAACGCCGGCGCGTGCCGCACCGCAAGGATCTGCGCCCCATGATGCGACCACGAACTGCTCTCGCCCTGCCGCTCCTTGTCGCCCTGCTCGGCGCCCTCCCCGGGTGCGGCGGCGACAAGAGACCGGCCTCGCAGGGGCAGGCCGCTGTCACCTCCGGCGACTACATCAGCCAGTACCGGGCCGGCAACTACGCAGCGGCCCGGGCGAGCGCCGAGATGGCCGCTGCCTCAAGTACCGGCAAGGAGCGGGAGACCGCCCTGCTCGTGCAGGGCATGTCCGCCCATGCGATGGGCCGCATGGACGAGGCCGAGCGGATCCTCAAGCCCCTGACAACCAATGCCGACCGAGAGATCGCCGGGCGCGCCCAGGCGACGCTCGGCCTGATCGCCAAGAGCCGCGGCCAGCACACCAAGGCCGGGGAACTCCTTGCCGACGCCAGCGGCGATCTCTCGGGCGACTTCGCGGCCCAGGCCGCCCTCCGAGCGGGTGATTCGCTCGCGGCCGCGGGGCAGAACACGGCGGCAAAGACCCAGTACCAATCCGGCCTCGCGGAGGCCCAGAGCACGGTACTCAAGAAGGCGATCCAGTCTCGGCTGGAGACCGGGGCGTTCACGGTCCAACTCGGCGTCTTTGTCGATCGCCGCAACGCCGACCGCGCCGCGGCAGCCGTCGCCGGGCGCACCTCGACAGCAGGCCTGGGTCGTGCCACCGTGTGGAAGCGAGCCGGCTCCAACGGCAAGACCGAGTACGTCGTTTCGGCCGGTCGGTACGACGTCCGGTTCCAGGCCTCCGCCGCGCAGCAGCGGCTCGGCCAGGGAATTGTTGCCACCCTCGCCGACGCAAACTAGGATTATGTTCGGATTGGCCGAGCCCGCGGAACCCCCGAGCGGTCCGACGCGTCTAATTGCTGATGGGCGATGCGACTCGCGGGACGCCAGGAGCGGTTCAACATGATCTCAGGCACAACGCGGTCTTGGTCCAGGGCCCGGTGGATAGCCGCGCTGGTGGGGTCCGCGCTGACGGCCGCATCAACTGCGTGCCCGCCGACCGAGGCGGACGCCTCGAGTGCGCAGCCCGAGAGCCCAGCGGCCCAGAGTCAGCCTCCCGCCCCGACTCCAACACCGGCGCCGGTCGCTGCGATCCCGCTGCCCGAGGGAGTTGATGCCGCGGCCAACCCCATCAAGCAACGGCTGCAAGCCGAGCTCGCGCTAAACAAGATCCGCGCAAAGTACTTCAACCACATCCGCAACCAAGAGATCCGCCAGATCGGGCTGATGAAGCTCCGTCCCTTCATCGCCGATCCGGCGTGGTACCCGACGATCATGAAGGTCTTCGCCAAGCAGGATCGCGAGGCCCGCGAGGGCGTCGTCAACCTGCTCATCGAGCAGGCCACCGAGGAGGCGGATGCGACGATCGCGTTCGGCGCCATCACCGATGACGACCCATGGTTCCGCGAGATGGCGAGGCAGAAGCTGGCCGAACGGGCCGCCGCGACGGGTGAAGTCCCGATGATGGTCCAGTGGATCGTCGCCGGTGGGCTCAAGAGCGGGCGCACCAATGAAATCGTCGGCGCCGCCCAACTCGCCGAGATCCTGCGGCTGTACGAGGCGATCCCGATGATCGCCGCGGCACAGGTAACGGGCGCCGCGGTCGGCTCGGGGGGCGCGCCTCCGGCGATCGCCGACATCATCATCGGCACCCAGCAGGCATTCGTCGCCGACCTTACGCCGGTTGTCGGCGACAGCGCGGTCGGGTTCGACCCGACGATCGGGGTTGTCACCGACGGCACGGTGCTGCGGATCCTCGGCGCCAGCGTCGTGACCTACCGCACCGAGGTGCATGGGGCGCTCGTCCGGCTTGCCGACTCGGGCTGGGACGGGCGGTCAACGGAGAAACTGGGATTCGACGCCGCGCGGTGGCGCGAGTGGTACCACGCCGAGTTCGTCCCGTACCGCGAGCGTCTGGCGGCTCAGACGAGCAAGGCCGACTCCGCGACCCCCAAGCCCTGATCCGGTTTAGCCCGTCTCGGCGATCACCGACGCGATCGCGGTCGTGTCCGTGTGCGAGAGCGACACGTGCCACGCGCCGACCCCCGCACGCGCGGCGGCCGCACCCGCGGCCCCGGAGAGCCTGATGCCCGGCACCCCCGCGGCGTCGCGCGTCACTTCGATCTCGGTCCACGCGATGCCCGCGGTCCAGCCGGTGCCGAGCGCTTTCATGACGGCTTCCTTCGCGGCGAACCTCGCCGCGAGGTGCTCATCGCGACGTCGCGAGGCACCGGCGTAGTCCCGCTCAGCGACGGTGAAGCACCGCTCGAGGAAGGCCTCGCCGTTTTCGGCCATGAGGCGCGAGATCCGCGAGACCTCGACCACATCGATGCCGTGTCCGATGATCGCCATGGGCCTCCCGAGGCTCAGTCCTTTGCCGACTTCTTCTTCTCGGTGCTCTTGCGCGTCTCGGTGGCCGGCGCCGGCTTCGGGTCGGTCTTCGGCGCGGGCGCCGTAGCGGAGTCGGCGGTCTTTGCCGGTGAGGACTCGGTCGCCGGAGCGGTGCTGGTCGACTTGGAGTCCGACTCGGCGGCCTTCTTGTACGCGTCAGACCGGTAGTCGGTCTGGTAGAACCCGGATCCCTTGAACAGCACCGCGGCGCCGGTTCCGATCAGACGCTCCAGGGCGTTCTTGCCGCACTTGGGGCACTTTCGCTTCGGGGCGTCCCGCATCGACTGGAACACCTCCGATCGGTCCCCGCATGCGTTGCATTTGTAGTCGTACGTCGGCATCGCACTTACCCCTTCGCGGCGGCGACCATGACCTTCGCCGGACGGACAACCCGGTCGACGAGCGCGTAGCCGGCCTGGAGCGTCGAGAGGATCCGCCCCGGCTCGACCGGGCCGCCGGGCTCGACGGGCTGCGTCGAGATCGCCTGGTGCCGGGAGGGGTCGAACTCGTCGTTCGGACCGGGATTGATCACGCGGACGCCGTGGGACTCGAGGGCTTTGAGCAGTTCGTCACGGATGACCTGGACGCCGTGCATGACCTGCTCGACGCCGGGGTTGCCGGCGGACTGGACAAGGGCGAGATCGAAGTGGTCGAGCACGGGGATCACGCTGTGCAGCACTCCGATGGTCCCCTGTCGGCGGGCCTCCTGCTCGTTCTGGATCGCCCGGCGCTGGTAGTTCTGGAAATCCGCGAGGGCGTGCTTCCACTTGTCCATCGCCTCGTCGCGCTGGCGGGCGGCTTCATCGCGCTCGGCGGAGAGCTGGTCGATCAGCGCCGCGGTCTCGTCGGGGTCCATGGACGGCTCCTCGCCCTTGGGGGTCTGCGGCTCGGCGTCGCGGGGCCGGTTGTCCTTGCTTGATCCAAACATGCTCGTGCCCTCCGTGACTCGCTACGACCCCGCGAAGGTGTCCTTGATCTTCTTCCAGAATCCCTGGCTCTCGGGCAGCACGTCGTGGTTCTCCGTGGCGGCGAAATCCCGGAGGAGTTTCTCCTGTGCCGAGGTGAGCCTCTTGGGGATCTCGATCTTGGCGACCACGACCAGATCGCCGCGCCGGGCGCTCCGGAGATTGGGCACACCCTCGCCGGGGATGCGGAGCACGGCGCCGTGCTGCGAGGCCCGCGGGATCGTGAGGGTGGCCCGGCCGTCGAGCGTGGGCACCTCGACTTCGGCCCCGAGCGCCGCCTGGGTGAAGGAGATGGGCATCTCCATCACCAGGTGATCGCCGTCGCGCTGGAAGTACTCGTGCTCCTCGACGCGGATGACCACGTGCAGGTCGCCGCGGACTCCATCGCCCGAGGGCGAGACCTCGGGCGGCGGGGGCTCGCCCTCGCCGCGGACCCGGACGGCCTGGCCGTCGGAGATTCCTGCGGGGATGCGCACGCCGAGCTTGCGGTTCCGCGGCTGGCGGCCCTTGCCGCGGCAGGCTTCGCAGAACTCTCGTACGACGCTTCCGCGCCCGGCGCACGACGGGCAGGCGGTGACCATCCGGAACATGCCGCCGAGGCCGCTCTGCTGGACACGCCCCTGGCCTCCGCACGTGGGGCAGGTCTGCGGCTTGGTGCCCTTCTTGGCGCCGGTGCCGGTGCACTTCTCGCAGATATCGAGGCGTGTGAACTCGACGTCCCGCTCGCACCCCTTGAGCACATCGACCAGGGTGATCGAGACCTCGGTCTCGAGGTCGTAGCCGCGGGCGATGCCGCCGCCCCGGCCGGGCCGGCCCCCGCCGATGCCGCCCGCATCGCCGCCGCCGAAGATGTCGTTGAACATCGAGAAGATGTCCTGGACGTTCATCCTCGAGAAGTCGTGCGCGGCGGCGCCCTTGCCGCGGACGCCCTCGTGCCCGAAGCGGTCGTATCGCTCCCGCTTCGCAGCGTCCGAGAGCACCTCGTAGGCCTCAGCGGCCTCCTTGAACTTCACCTCGGCCTGCGGATCGTCCGGGTTGCGATCCGGGTGGTACTTCATCGCCAGGCGGCGGTAGGCGCGCTTGATCTCCTCGCCGTCGGATGTCCGTTCGACGCTGAGGATCTCGTAATAGTCACGTGTCGTTGGCATTGCTTGCCGTCTCGTACGAATCGAGCCCGCGGCCTCTCGGTCGCGGGCTCGGGGGATTCGGGTACTCACCCGGAGGTCGGGGCCACCCCGAGTGTCAGCTCACCGCGCCCGCGGCGGGTTCGGTCTCTTCCTTGAGTTCCGTGATCAGGCAGTCGGTCGTGAGCATGAGCCCAGCGACGCTCGCCGCGTTGATCAGCGCCGTCTTGGGGACGAGGGCCGGATCGATGATGCCGGCCTTGACCAGGTCCTCGTACTCCCCGGTGGCGGCGTTGAAGCCCCAGCCGCCGGACTTCTCCTTGACCTTCTCGACGACGAGGTCGCCGTCGTGCCCGCCGTTCGCGGCGATCTGCTTGAGGCAGGCCTCGGTGGCGTGCAGAACAATGTCGAAACCGATCTTCTCGTCGCCCTTGGCCTTCTTCTGGGCGGCGATGATCGCGTCCTGGGTGCGGACCAGGGCCACGCCGCCGCCGGGGACGTACCCCTCCTTGGCCGCCGCGCGGGTGGCGTGCAGGGCGTCGTCGACGCGGTCCTTCTTTTCCTTCATGGCGACCTCGGTCGCGGCGCCGACGTTGATGATGGCAACGCCGCCCGTGAGCTTGGCGAGGCGCTCCATGAGCTTCTCGCGGTCGTAGTCGCTGGTGGACTTGTCGTGCTGGGCCTTGATCTGCTCGGCGCGGCCCTCGATCTCCCGCTTCTTTCCGGCACCCTCGATGATGGTCGTCTCGTCCTTGGTGACGACGATCTTCTTGGCCCTTCCGAGCTCGCCGATCTGGATCGACTCGAGGCTGCGGCCCAGGTCCTCAGCGAAGAACGTGCCGCCGGTGAGCACCGCGATGTCCGCGAGCATCGCCTTGCGGCGGTCGCCGAACCCGGGGGCCTTGACGGCGCAGATCTTCAGCGTCCCACGGAGCCGGTTGACGACCAGCGCGGCGAGGGCCTCGTTCTCGACCTCCTCGGCGATGATCAGCAGCGGCTGACCACCCGCGGCGACCTTGTTCAGCAGCGGCAGCAGGTCCGTCAGGTTGGCGATCTTCTTTTCGTGGATGAGGATGATGCAGTCCTCGAGGACGCACTCGGCGGTCTTGGGGTCGGTCATGAAGTAGGGCGAGATGTAGCCCTTGTCGAAGGCCATGCCCTCGACGTACTCAAGGGTCGTCTCGGCGCTCTTGCCCTCCTCCACCTCGACGACGCCCTCGGCGCCGACCTTCGTGATCGCTTCGGCGATGATGCCGCCGATCGTGGCGTCGTGGTTGGCCGAGACGGTCGCGACCTTGCGGTAATCCTCGATGCCCTTGCACTTGACCGACATCTTGTCGATCGCCTCGGCCGCCGCGGTGGCGGCGGCGGTGATGCCCCGCTGCACCTGCACGGGGTTGGCGCCGGCGGTGACGTGCCGGATGCCCTCAAGGAAGATGGCCTCGGCGAGGACGGTGGCGGCGGTGGTGCCGTCGCCGGCCTTGTCGGCCGTCTTCTTGGCCACCTCGTTGACCATCTTGGCGCCCATCGACTCGAAGGGCTCGGGGAGCGTGATCTCCTTGGAGACGCTCACGCCGTCCTTGGTGATCGACGGTCCGCCGTACGACTTCTGGATGATCACGTTTCGGCCGGTGGGGCCCATCGTGACCTTGACGGCCCGCGCGAGCCGCTTGACGCCCTTCTTCATCTCGAGGAGGGCCGCGTCGGAGAACATGACTTGTTTTGTGGACATGGGGCGGGGGTCCTTGGTAGTTGAAGCGGTGGGAATGGTGCCGAGGTATCGCGTGTCGCGGGGGCTCCGAGGGGCCGGCATCGGCTGCCGGTCACCCCGTGGGCTCAGCCCTCGATCACGCCGAGGAGCTCGGACTCCCGGAGGATCAGGTGCTTCGCGCCCTTGATCTCGACCTCGGTGCCGGCGTACTTGCCGTACACCACGGTGCTGCCGATCTTGACCGACATCTCGGCGCGCTTGCCGTTGTCGAGCCGCTTGCCGGGGCCGACGGCGACGACCTCGCCGCGGACGGGCTTCTCCTTGGCGGACTCAGGCAGGAAAATGCCCGACGCGGTCTTGGATTCCGACTCGATGGGCTTGACCAGGACACGATCTTCAAGGGGCTTGACGGCCATGTGCATCTCCATCAGTTCACTGCGGGCCCGGGGACGCGGGATCCGCCGCGACCGCACGGGACCTTGACCTGTGCATCCAGTACTCGACTGCGATCGGGATCACCGACACCACGATGATGCCGACGATGACCGCTTCGAAGTTCTTCCTCACAAACTCGATGTTGCCGAACCACCATCCCGCGCCCATGCACACGCCAACCCAGGCGAAGGCGCCGGTGACGTTGTACAGGGCGAACTGGCGGTAGTTCATCGTCCCCGCCCCCGCCACAAACGGCACGAACGTGCGCACGATCGGCACGAACCGGCCCAGGATGACCGCCTTGCCGCCGTACCGCTCGAAGAACTCGTGGGCCCGATCCAGGTGCCGGCGATTGACCAGCCTCGCCAGTCCGGAGGTCGCCTCCCCCCGAAAGATCCGCGGCCCCAGCCAGCGGCCGATGTGGTAGTTCACCGCATCGCCGATGACCGCCGCGATGATCAGCAGCGTGGCGAGAAGCCAGATGTTCATCAGGCCGCGGGCCGCGAGAGCTCCGGCGGTGAACAGGAGTGAGTCCCCGGGCAGGAAGGGCAGCGCCACCAGCCCTGTCTCCGCGAACACAATCGAGAACAGCAGCGCATACACCCACGCGCCGTGCTCCAGGATGAACCCGTCGAGAAACCCCGGCAGGTCGCGGAAGATATCGAGGATGGACTGCATGCAGGATCATGTGCTCGAGGGTGTCGTGCTGAACGGTGGTACTAGGCGCGAGCCCGACAGCCGGGGGAATCCGTAGCGGGTTCGCCGCGGGACGCGGGGGCGCCTGCATCGTCGAACAGAGCGGAAGCGACCGCCACCCAGTCGACCCGACGCAACCGGTCCCGCCAGCCCGGATTGGTCAGCATCAGGCCCGCGAAGGCCACAGCGATGACCGCGATCAGGAATGTTCTGAGCACCCGCATGGTGGGCCTTTCGAAACGGTGCGCCGGCGTTGCGCGCAGAAGACGTCAGACCTTCGGTCGGACCCCGGTGACCTTGCCGGCCGGAGACGAGACCGGCCCCTTGCCGCCGCCCCGTTGCGACTTGACGGCGGCCTTGGGCGGAGGCGACCCGGTCGTCGGCTTGGCGAACGGGTTGCTCGAACTCGACAGCCCGGTGAGCGGCGACTTGGAGGCGCCGCCGCTGCCAAGGCTGCCCGCCCCACTCTTGCTTCTCAGGTCGTTGGCCTTTGCCATGTCGGTGTACTCCTTCGGGACGCCGCGGGGCGTTAGAACCCCATGCCTCCCATACCACCCATTCCTCCCATTCCACCCATGCCTCCCATGCCTCCCATGCCACCTCCCATCCCGCCGCCGGGTCCGTGGTCGTGGTGGTGGTCGTCCTTCTTCTCGGGCTTGCTCGTGATGATGCAGTCCGCAGCGAGCAGCACGGTCGCAACGCTCGTCGCGTTCTGAAGAGCGCTCAGGTCCACCTTCGCGGGAGTCAACACGCCCTGCTTGAGCAGGTCGCCGTACTCGAGCGTCAGGGCGTTGAACCCGAACGAACCGGTGCCCTCCGCCACCTTGGAGACCACAACGGTGCCCTTCTCGCCCGCGTTGTCGGCGATGGTCTGGAGCGGGACGCTCAGCGTCTTGAGGACGACGTCGACACCGGCCGCGAAGTCGTACTTTGCGTGCCCGACGTCGTCGGCGGTCTTCTCATCGGACTGGCCGGGCTTGCCGTAGACCGCGCGGTACTCCTTGATCTCCGACACGGCCTTGCGGGCACGGACGAATGAGACGCCGCCGCCGGGCACCACGCCGTCGGTCACCGCCGCGCGGGTCGCGTGCAGCGCGTCCTCGACGCGGGCCTTCTTTTCCTTGAGTTCCGCCTCGGACGCCGCGCCGACGTTGATCTGCGCCACGCCGCCGGAGAGCTTCGCGAGCCGCTCCTGGAGCTTCTCGCGGTCGTAGTCGCTGGTGGTCCGGTCGATCTCGGAGCGGATCTGGGCGATGCGGGCCTGGATCGCCTTTGTCTCGCCCGCGCCCTCGATGACCGTGGTGTTGTCCGCGTCCACCTCGACGCGCTTGGCCATGCCGAGCTGCTTGAGTTCGACGCTGTCGAGTTCGATGCCCAGGTCCTTCATGACCGGCTGGGCGCCGGTGAGCACCGCGATGTCCTCCAGCATGGCCTTGCGACGGTCGCCGTAGCCCGGGGCCTTGACGGCGCACACCTGCAGCGTGCCGCGGAGCTTGTTGATCACGAGCGTGGAGAGGGCCTCGCCGGAGACATCCTCGGCGATGATGAGCAGGGGCTTCTTCGCCTGCATCACCTTCTCGAGGAGCGGGACCAGCTTGTTGACGCTCTCGATCTTGTCCTCGTGGATCAGGACAAGGCACTTGTCCAGCTCGACGGTCATGTCGTCGACGTTGGTGACAAAGTTCGGCGAGAGGAACCCGCGATCAAACTGCATTCCCTCCACCACCGTCACCTCGGTCTCGAGGCTCTTGCCCTCTTCGACCGTGATCACGCCGTCCTTGCCGACCTTCTCGAAGGCATCGGCCATGATCTGGCCGACCTCGGGGTCGTTGTTGGCGGAGATCGTCGCGACGCTGAGGATGTCATCCTTCCCCTTGACCGGCTTGGCCAGCGAGCGGATCTCGCCGCAGGCGACCTCGACCGCCTTCTTCATGCCGCGGATCAGGGCGTTCGCATCCACGCCGGCGGCGATGTGCTTGAGACCCTCGCGGAACAGCGCCTCGGCCAGCACCGTCGCCGTGGTCGTGCCGTCGCCGGCCTCGTCGGAGGTCTTGCTCGCCGCCTCCTTGACCAGGCGGGCGCCCATGTCCTGGGCCTTGTCCTTCAGTTCGATCTCCTCGGCGACGCTCACCCCGTCCTTGGTAACCGTTGGGCCGCCCCAGGACTTGTCCAGTACGGCATTCCGGCCCCGGGGGCCGAGGGTGCTCTTGACCGCGCGGGCGAGTTTCTCGACTCCGGCGAGGAGGGCCTGACGGGCATCAACATCGAACGTGAGGGCTTTGGCGGGCATCGAAGTCGCTCCGATGAGGTTGGAACTGGCCGGCTTCCGCTGGAAACCGGCCGGGCAATCACGATTGGGGTCAGCATGAACCCTGACCGAGCCACCCCATAGGCAACGCCGGTGCCAGAGGGCGAACGGCCTGAGGGCTCGCCCGTACCGCACCACGCACGGCCCCGGACCTGTCAGGGCGCCCCGGACCCCCCGACGAACTGCCGGAATGGCAGCCGCCGCCTCGTCTCCCCCACCAACCCGCCGCTTCATGACACCCTCGCGAAGTGCTACCATGGGCTCCCATGCACGGAAGCCTGTCCCTCGCCGCGGTCGACGTGAACTCCTACGCCGCCGTCCTGCTGCTGATCCTGATGGCGGTCG
Source organism: Phycisphaeraceae bacterium (assembly GCA_019636655.1). NCBI lineage: Bacteria > Pseudomonadati > Planctomycetota > Phycisphaerae > Phycisphaerales > Phycisphaeraceae > Phycisphaeraceae bacterium. Next base: position 1,055,039 of record JAHBXB010000001.1, read on the forward strand.
GGTTCGCGGTATTCAATATCGTCGTCACTCTCATGGTCGGCCCGAAGCGCGACGGCCGGACGAAGGGAAGCACGTACGAGGCGGGGATGAACCCCATCGGGACCGCGCGCAAGCGGTTCAATGTCCGGTTCTACCTCATCGCCGTGGTCTTCCTGGTCTTTGATATCGAGATCATCTTCCTGTACCCGTGGGCGGTGACGTTCCCCTCCCTCGACATGCACACGCCCGAGGCGCGGATGTGGCTCTTCCGCATCCTGTTCTTCCTTTTCACCAGCGTGGTCGCGTACGTCTACGGATTTCGGAAGGGCGTCTTCCGGTTCGACTGATCGCGTGCTCACACGTGCCCGACGGACTGCCACGCCTTGATAGCGTCCACCGGGTAGACGAGCATGAGCACGTTGAGCGTCAGGTTGTCGCGGATCACCACGAGCAACAGCAACTCGATCGCGACCAGCAGGGCCAGCGTCTTCTTCCACCCCAGCGCCTGGGCAAGGAAGAAGCCGGCGATGCACGAGAGCACATCGCCCAGCGAGTTGACCACGCTGTCACCCAGGTAGTCCAGCGACATCGTCGCGGAGCGGTACCGATCGATGATGATCGGCGAGTTCTCCAGCACCTCCCACGCGGCGGCGATGCCGATCGCCGTGCACAGCCGCCACGATCGTGTCCATTGCGGCGTTGCCCATGCGAGCACCATGTAGAAGATCAGCCCGTGCGACAGGTGGGTGATGCTGTACGGATCGATCAAGTGCTGTGAACAGTGCGGGGTCCACACATCCCACGACCACAGCCGGACCTCACCGCACTGGCACCACCACCGCCGGCCCTCCAGCCTCATGGCGGCCACCATCGCGACGATGATGGCCGCTGAGGCGCCCAATGCAGCCCAACCCTGCGCCGGGGCGGCCGGTGGGCCACTGACCGCAGGCGGCTGAGGTGACGTGGAGCCGGGGGACACGTGCATGGCGTTCATGGTACCGGTTATTGGACGGGCAGCCCCTGTGTCGACCGCCAGCCAACCCCCCAGACCGCGAAGACCCACCATCACCCGACCCTCTGCTCGCCGCCGAGCATATGACGCCGCACGCGACCGTCGATATGGCTGGGTCGAATCGGCACAAGAAAACTCGGACGCGACATGCCTGACCCTGACACGCAAACAGCAGACGTTCCCGCCACGTCCGACGCTTCGCGCGTCCGGCGACTGATCGCGGATGGAGCGATCCGCGCCGTGTTCCAGCCAATCGTCGACCTCTCCCGCGGCGAGATCTTCGCGTACGAGGTGTTGAGCCGGCCCGATCTGGATTCGGGCTTCGACTCCCCCGCCGACCTGTTCCGCGCTGCGCAGGAGACCGGCCAGCTGTGGGAACTCGAGTCCGTCACGCGCCGCATCTCCCTGCAGGCCGCGACGAAGTGGCCGGCAAATGTAAAACTGTTCCTGAACTGCACCCCCGAGGTCTTCGGTGACCCGCGGTTTGTCCCCGCGCTGGAGCACGACATCCTCGCGTGCACCGCGGACGCTGGCGTCACACTGCCACCCGAACGGCTGGTCATCGAGATCACCGAGCAGGCCAGCGAACTCGCGATCGAATCGCTGCGTCACCACCTCGACCGGCTGCGCAGCCTTCACATTGATCTGGCGATCGACGACGTCGGCGTGGGCTCGAGCGGTCTGAGCCGCATCATGCTCTTCCGGCCGCAGTGGCTCAAGCTGGACCGCGGCTTCCTCGACCAGATCGACTCGGACCGCCTCAAGCAGAACATGGTCCGCTTCCTGGTGCACTTTGCCCGCCTCAGCGGCGTCAAGGTGCTCGCGGAGGGGATCGAGACCCAGGACGAACTGACCGCACTCATCGGCCTCGGCGTCCGGTACGGCCAGGGCTACTACCTCGGCCGACCGGCTCCCCGCGGCGAATCGATCGATCCGGAAGTCGGCGCCTGGGCCAAGACCCGCTGGGCCAAAGCCGCCGATCAGGTTGGCGAATCGCTGCACCAGGCTACCGTCGCCCGTCTGTGCCGCCCGGCCACTCTCGTGCAGCCCACATCCTCCTCGACCGACGCGGCCGCTATGCTCGACGCCGAGCCGACCCACGCCGGGGTAGTTGTCTTCGATGGCCGCCGTGTCGTCGCTGCGATGTCTCGCCGGACTGTCATCGAGTTGACCCGGAACCCGGCAACCGCCGAAGCCTCCATTCTCCAAGCAACATCTCAGGTGTGCGTCGCTCCGTCCGACGCAACCCTGGCAGAGGCCCTGCACCTGCTCGCCGCTCGCCCGGACAACGAGCTCGCCTCACCGATCGTCATCCTTGACGGCGCCCAGGTGATGGGCTTGGTAAGCGTCCAGGAGTTGCTCGGCGCGGCCGCCTCGTTGCGGTCCGGAGAATCCGGCTCTCGATTCGGGCTCCCGGGACGCGACGAGGCCGAGCGGCGTTTCGCCGAACTGATCGATGCAGCACAGTCTCCAGGCGTTTCCCATTTCGCCGACCACTGCGATGCCGCGTTTGTTGACATCCGGCGCCACTCCGACCTTGCCGGCGCTTTCGGCGGACAGGAGGCCGATCGGATCGTCTCCAAACTCGCCGACCTTATCCGCACCAGCATTCTGCAGAGCGTGCGTGCCTCCAGCGCGTGGCATCTCGGCGGCGACCGGTTCCTGCTCTGCGCTCCCCCCGGCTCTCTCGCGCAGCCTTTGCGGCGTCTTGTCGACCGCTTCGATTCGACGCTGCACGACAGGACCTGCGTCCAACCACCATCCGCGATGCCCGTGTCAGCCCCACGTGCCACCATCCGCGCACTGCTGATCCCAGGGGCCGTTGGGCGGGTCTCCTGCGTTTCGGACCTGTACCTGATCGAGCAGCAACTCCGCCGCCGCGCACGCACGATGGAGCACACCGGCCAGACCGCCCGGTCCCTGCTGATCGCCGATCACCGCCTGCAGCGGCCTGCCGCGCGCCTGTCAGCCTGATCGGCGTGGGCCTCTACCATGGCGTGTGAGGACCGCACCCGCCACACCCCCGGCGCCGAGCCCGGTCGCGCCGCCTCGAACGGTCGTACGCACCGCCTCCTTTGGCAACCGCCTCCTCGCCGCCGGTGTGGCCGTGGCGTGCCTTGCCCTTCTGGCGGTGGCATCGACCTTGTCGCCCGCATCAAACGGGCACGGCACGCACATGCAACTGGGCCTCGCACCCTGCGGATGGGCTGTGGCGACCGGCTACCCCTGCCCGACTTGCGGGATGACGACGTCGTTCGCGGCAGCCGTCCGCGCCCATCCATGGGATGCGATCAGAGCCCAGCCAATGGGCTTCCTGCTCGCCCTGGTGACCGCTGTCGTGTTCTGGGGGGCGTTGCACACCGCAGTGTTCGGGTCCCAACTACCCCGGTTGGGGGCCCGTCTCCTTGCCCCACGATACCTTTGGCTCGTTGCGGGGATCTGGGCGGCCTCGTGGGCGTACAAGATCATCACCTGGCACACTTGACCGGAAACCCGCTACCCTGTCCCCAATGAGCCGATCTCTCTTTCCGATCGCCGCGTTGATCTGCGCCCCCCTGCTGCTGCAAGGGTGCAACATCATCGCCCCGTTCGGCGGGCTCGCCAGGAACTTCGAGAAGACGGCGGTCAAGGAGATCGACGCCAAATACTCCGGCTTGCAGGACAAGACCTTCGCGGTGGTGGTCTCGGCCGATCGAATGATCCAGGCGGACTTCCCGTCGATTGTCGGCGACATCACGCTCACGGTCAGCCGCCGCCTTGCTGACCCCGAGAACGATGTCGGGGCCTCGGGCTACGTCCCGGGCGTCCGCGTCCTCGAGTTCCAGTACAACAACCCCCGCTGGGTCGCGATGACCATGCCCAAGCTCGCGGAGGAACTGGGCGTCGAGCGGCTCGTCTTCATTGATCTCAGCGAGTTCCGCCTCAACGACCCGGGCAACCAATACCTGTGGGCGGCCCTCGCGGCGGGCTCCGTGCACGTGTACGAGGTCGACGGTCCTACGCCATCAATCGCCGCGTTCTCGGAGCGGATCAGCGTCAAGTACCCCGACAAGGAGGGCCTTGGCCCCGCCCAGATCCCGGGGAGCCAAATCGAGATGGCACTGGCCAAACGGTTCGTCGACCGGATCGGGTGGCTCTTCTACAAGCACGAGGAGCGCAATGACCAGGGCTATTGACGGGCGCACCGCCCGCTGGCTTTCCGCGGCGGTCCTCGCCGCCATGTGCGCCACGCTCGGCTCGGCCTGCAACATTGTCGGCCCGCTGCCCTACATCATCTCCGGCCCGGAGAAGGCCGAGGCGATGTACGTCCTGCCCGAGGACAAGTCCGCTGTTGTCTTCATCGATGACCGGTCGAGCAAGCTCCCGGACATGTACACCCGTCGCGCGATCGGACGGGCCGCCGACGACCGGATCCTCGAAGAGAAACTCGTCGCCAAACTCATCTCGAGCGAGAGCGCGATGATGATTGCCTCGCGCGAACGCTACGGCAGCCCCCTGGGGATCGCCGAGATCGGCAAAGCGGCCGGCGCCGACATCATCATCTACGTCACCGTGGACCAGTTCACGCTGTACGCCGATCCGCAAACCCCGTCGCCCTCGGCCACGGTCCGGATCAAGGTCGTCGACACGACCACGAAGGCCCGTCTCTGGCCCACCGGCGACGCCGAGTGGTCGTCCCTGAAGGTCTCCTCTCGCTCCCGCGTCGAGAAAGTGCACACCTCGACCGCGGCCATCCAGGCGGACAACACCAACCTCGCCCAGGGCTTGGGCTACGGAATCGCCAAGACGTTCTACAAGCACGAGATCAAGCCGATCGGACAGGACGCCGACCAACGCTTCACCGAACAACGCGGATGACCCCCGACTCGGCAACCGAACCGTTGCGCATCCTCCACCTCGTCGAGCCGCTCGCGGGCGATGAGCCCTTGCTGGCCTGCCGCGAGGTCATTCGGACACCCGGCCACCGGCACAGCATCTGGCTCGTTGGTTCGTCGCGGTGCGAGCGGCGTGCCCGCGATGCCGGCCTGACGACCACCGACAGGCTGCCCCGTCCCGCCGGCCTCGCCGAACTCGCCGCACCCGCCATGCGTGCGCTGCTGGCCCAGAGAACCCAGCAGTGGAATGGTCAGCCAGACATCATCCAGTGCTGGTCGGTCTCCAGCCTCGCCCTGGCCCGGCTCGCCATGGGGAACCGAGTGCCGCGCGTCGCAGCGGTGTTCTCGCTCCCCGCTGCCAACCTCTCGTTCATCGCCTCGGCCCGGCTCCGCTACGCGATCTCCGGGAGCGCTGGCGCCCCAACGCTCCTGGTCCCTTCGGTCGACACACGGGATGCCTGGATGCGGGCCGGCGCATCGGATGTTCGCATCGCGGCCCTCCCGACGCTGACCCCGCACCGCCGCGACCCGGTCGACTCCACCCGCCGGCATCTCCTCGCGTGCGACGACCCTGCCGCCGGGAAAGTCGTGCTCCTCATCGCAGATCCTCCCGAAGCCGGCGATGCCCGTGCGTTCGGCTTCCTCAGCGGTCTGCTGCACGTCGCCGGATTCCGTGTGTGCTGTGTCGTCCCGACGCGCACCGGTCGCTCCCGCCGTGCCGCCGTCTTCACCGCGGCCTTTGATCGTCGATGGGGGTTGGTCAACTGGCCTGGCCCGATCGACACCCTCCTGGCCGCTGCGGACCTCGTGCTCTGGACCAAGCCCGCGGCGGGCGGCGCCGCGATGGCGACAACGGCTTCCCGCATGGGCATCCCGGTCGTCGCGTTCGACTGTGACCTTTCCCGCGCCGCGCTGGCGCCCGCGGGCGCTCCACCGGCACACGTCTCCCTGACGCTCGACCTCTCCCCCACCACCGCTGCGGCGTGGGCTGTCCATCAACTCTCCGGTCGACCCGGTACGCAACCGCCCCACACCCCCGAAGCCAGGGCCGCGTTTACTGGGCTCCCAGACTTCACCGAGACCCTCGCCCGCATCTGGCGCGAGTCCTCTCGGCAGGCTTCGCCCTACCCACGCCCGTCAGCCGAGCAGCCCCTCGGGCTCATCCCCACACCCACGACCTGATCGCCAATGGCCAGCCAAACCGGACCAACTCCCTCGGACACGCCCAAGCCGATGCGGCTGCTGTTTGTCTGCATGGGCAACATCTGCCGCTCGCCGCTGGCCGAGGGCATCTTTGCCCATCTGGCAAGGCACCGCGGCGTGTCCCACCTCTTCGAGGTCGATTCCTGCGGCACAGGAGATTGGCACGCGGGTGAGCTGTCCGATCCGCGTGCCCGCGACATTGCGCGTTCGCGCGGGATCACCCTGGCCCACCGCGCTCGGGTGCTCGATCCCAGGACAGACTTCGAGCGCTTCCACCTGCTCCTCGCAATGGACCGGCGAAATCTCGCCCACCTGCTGCGTCACAATGCCCCGACCGGTCGAACACGGCTGCTCCGCTCCTACGAGGGCGACCTCGCTGAGGCCGACGCCGAAGTTCCGGACCCGTATTCAGGTTCGTCCCGAGACTTTGAGCTGGTCTGCGATATGCTGCATCGATCGTGCACCGCACTCCTGGACACCCTGTCCCCCCCGACCGGCCCGAAAGCGCCTGGAACCCCGGCGAGAACCACGTGACGATGCCCCTTTCACGCCACACGGCCCGCCGCGCGTTCACGCTGATCGAACTGCTGGTGGTCATCGCCATTGTGGCGCTGCTTGTTGGGCTGTTGCTGCCCGCGCTGGGTGCTGCGCGTCAAGAAGCCAAGTCGCTCGCCTGCGCCACGCGCCTTCAGCAGCTCGGTGTCGCGCTCACGATGTACCTCAACGACTTCGACCAGACGCTCCCGCAAGTGCGGATCGACGTCGGCGACGGATTCACCGCCAACATCGGGGCGCTCTTCGGCGGCAAGAAGGGGACGCTCCCCGCCTACGGCATCAACGACTACGGCGCCGAGCGTCGGCCCCTCAACCGGTACATCCTGACCGGCGACTTCCCCAGCGACAACGAGACCGGTACGTTCGAGATCGAGGCGTACAAGTCCCCCTGCGACAAGGGAGGGCTGGTGCCGGGGATGGGCTTTGTGACCTCGATGTACGACCTGCTCGGCTCTTCGTACACACTCAACGACCACGACCTCGGCGGCGAGCAGAACGCGACGCTCATCCCCACGCCCGGCGGCAAGATGCCCTTTGTCTCACAGCCGACGCTCACCTGGGTCCTCGGCTCGCATCCGATCTACAACTACCAGGAAAACGGCAACCGCGGCCAGTTCTGGTACACCGACAAGGAAGTCCAGGCCAACCTGCTCTACCTCGATTTGCACGTCGGCAAGAACCGGCACGTCCCACAGGGCGTGGTTAACACCACACGCGAGTACTCGTTCCTTCCCAATCCCAGTTGAGCCCACTCACCCGTCGGCGCGTTCCCTCGGCTACCGCGAGCGTCGCGAATCCGACGCCGTCTTCGGCGTGGTCTGGGAGCCGAGCCGGATGATCTGGTTCGCCACCTGCAACTGCGGCGTCGTGTACCACCCCCAGAACGCCGGGTAGCCGTGGGCTACCACGGACGTCGGCGGGTGGTAGTGGAAGGCGATGGGCATCACATCATCGAACTCGTCGCACGTCCCGAACCCCTTCCATGTCCGGTCGAGCGCCGGCGGCCGCGAGCCGGACTGCTTGAGGCGGTTGATGTCCGCGGGGATCCACCACCCCTTCTTCTTGTCCTCGTTCCACCCGACACAGAACTCCACCCACGGCCGGAGCATCGTCGCCGACGTCTTCTTGGTCGAGAGGAACCCCGAGTCTTCGCCCTTGGTATCGGTCACGTCATAGCCGATGACCGTCCGTGCCGGCAGCCCCGCCGCTCGCAGCACCGCGCAGTAGAGGTTGTTGATGTCATGCAACGAGCCGAGTTTCCGGCCAGCTGTCGTTGCAACGGTCTGCAGTTCGACTCCCACAAAGCCCCCTACATCGCTGAACCGCAACCCCTTTCCGGATGGCTGCGCGTGCTCCAGCACCTTTCCCATCAGGAACTTGGCGAGCACAACCGGCGGAACAGTCTTTGGGTCCTTGCCCTCCGTCCACCGGTTCACCAGATCGACGACTTCCGGCGCCGTCGACGTCACGACCGCATCGGGCTTGAGCGCGCTGGCCACCGACTCCGGCCACGGCTGGTCCCACCACGGCAACCGGCTCGCCGCCCGTTCATCCAGCACGGTCTCCCAGCAGGTCATGGGGATCTCGAGCCGGAGATCCATCGAGTTACCGTTCTTTTCCTGCAGATCCCAGACCCCGAGTTTCACCCCGCACGCGTACCCATCCTTGATCCGCGACTTGGCGCCCGCATCTCCCCCGTCAAACGTCAGCCAACTGCTGATGTTCGCTTCATCGGTCTCGCACGAAGCACAGTGCGGGATGATCGGGAACACCACCGCCGCCGACGAGAACTGCAGATGATGGATGATCGGCAGGGTCCCCTGACCCGGAACCGGGATCACCTGATCGCCGCGCACCGTCACGGAGAACTTGAACGTCCAGTTGTGATCGCGCCCCCGCGTCAGCACCCGGTCAAAGTCCGCTTGGGTCGCGGCGGGCGGCTTTGCCGATTCCTTCGGCTTTGGAGACGTCCGCGGCTGCCCGGCGAAAACCCGAGAAACGGTGGCCGGCATCCCCCCCGCTGCGGCCGCCAGCAGCACCATCCGCAGCCACGCCTCCCGCCTGGATATGTCGTCGTGGTTCAACGCCATGCTCCCGGACACGAACACTCCCGCACGGTTTGACGTATGGAAGTCCCAGCGGGTTCCCCGAGCGGAGCACCCTTCTTCCGAATATACCCCTTATCAGGCGTCGGGTTCCGCGGTCCGTGCTTTCAATTCCTCCACTGTCGGCAGGTCCTTGAGCCCCGAAAGGCCAAAGGCCTCGAGAAACTGCCTCGTCGTGGCGTACAGAAGCGGCCGCCCCAGCTCCTCGGCCCTGCCGGCGATCGTGACCAGTCGCCGATCGATCAGCGACCTGAGAAGGTCCCCGCACGCCACGCCGCGGATCGCTTCGAGTTTCGCCCGTGTGAGCGGCTGCTTGTAAGCGATGATCGCCAGGGTCTCCATCGCCGCCGGCGTCAGGCTCGTCTTCGCCCGCTGACCCTGGTACGCCGCGACCACCGGGGCGAACTTCGCGAGCGTCATCACACGGAAACCGCCCGCAACCGGCTCAATCCGGAACGACCGCCCCGTCTGCTCGTATTGCTCGTTCAGCAGCTCCACCGCCCGCCGCACCAGCGCCGCCCCCGGTTCCCGCTTCACGTCCTCGGTTACCTCCGGCTCGTCCTTACCGCTCCGCGGCGATCCCAGCCCCAACACCTCGGCAATCCGGGCCGCACTCAGCGCCCGTTCGGCCGTGAGAAGCACCGCCTCGAGCGCCGGCGCAATCGCCTGGGGATCACCCAGTTCAACCTCAACCGCCTTGGCTCTTGCTCCTCGCCCCCGCTTCTTCGCGGTCGGCTCCTCCGATGGCCCGACGGCTCCCGCACCCTCCGCACCAACTTCCCCCTCCGTCGGCCCCGGCTTGAGTTCGATCACATCCGTGTTCACAATCGCGTCCTCCATGACCATCATCCTATCGGACGCCGCCAGCCGCCGCCCGCACTCGCCCTCCACACTCGGATAAACTCCGCCTTTTCAGTCCTTGTCCGCTCACGGAGCCCGGAATGCCCACACGCCCACGCCACCCCCGACCGGCCTCGAAGAGGCCGCCACTGGTCGGCATCATCATGGGCTCTCGCAGCGACTGGGACACGATGTCCAACGCCGCCGCCGCGCTCGATGAGCTTGGCGTCGCCCACGAAGTCCGCGTCGTCTCTGCACACCGGACACCCGACCTGCTCTTCGAATATGCCTCCGCTGCCCAGGGCCGGGGCCTTTGCGTGATTATCGCCGGCGCCGGCGGGGCCGCGCACCTCCCCGGGATGGTGGCCTCCAAGACGCCGCTCCCCGTCCTCGGCGTGCCCGTCCAATCCAAGGCCCTCAACGGCCTCGACTCCCTCCTCTCGATCGCCCAGATGCCGGCGGGCATTCCGGTTGGCACTCTTGCGATCGGCCCCGCCGGAGCAACCAACGCGGGCCTGCTTGCCGCGTCGATCGTCGCCCTCTCGGACCCGAAAGTGCGGCGTGCCCTCGATGAGTTCCGCTCGGCCCAGACCCGGGGTGTCCTTGCCCAGCCCGATCCACGCTCGGCCGGCGGCGCGACGAAGCGTGCCGCGGCACCACGCGGGAGACCCCGTCGATGAACATCGGCGTCCTCGGCGGTGGCCAACTCGGCCGCATGCTCGCCCTCGCGGCCTACCCGCTCGGCCTGAGCATCAGGTTCTACGACCAGACCGACGAAGCGCCCGTCGGCCGGCTCGCCGAACTCCACGTCGGCGCTTTCGATGATGAAGACAAGGTCGCGGCCTTTGCCCGCGGCCTCGACGTGGTGACGTACGAGTTCGAGAACGTGCCCGCCGCGACCGCCGACCTGCTCGCCCCCCACGTCCGCGTCCTCCCGCCCCCCGCCGCGCTCGACGCCGCCCAGGACCGCCTGAACGAGCGCCGCCTCTTTCAGCGCCTGGGAATCCCGACCCCCACGTTCGCACCGGTCGACTCACTCGACGACGCCGCGGCCCACGCGAAGGCCTGCGGCTACAAGGCCATCCTCAAGGCCCGCCGCTTCGGATACGACGGCAAGGGCCAGGACCCTATCGCCTCCGAGGCGGACGTTCCGACGGCGTGGGAACACCTCCGGCTCGCGCCCGGCGGCCTGATCCTCGATCAGATGATCCCCTTCACCCGCGAGCTCTCCGTCATCGCCGTTCGCGGCCTCGGCGGCGAGTTCCGCTGCTACCCGCTGGTTGAGAACGTGCACAGCGCCGGCATCCTCCGGCTCTCCCGGGCCCCCGCGCCCGGCGCGGACCACCTCCAGGCCAAGGCCGAGCAATACGCCCGTCTCGTCGCCGAGTCGCTCGACTACGTCGGCGTGCTCGCCCTGGAGTTCTTCGAGATCCAGACCGATTCGGGCCCCGACCTGCTCATCAACGAGATGGCCCCGCGTGTCCACAACTCCGGTCACTGGACCATCGAGGGCGCCGTCTGCAGCCAGTTCGAGAACCACCTCCGCGCCGTCTCCGGCCTGCCGCTCGGCGGGACCGCCGCGCTCGGCGCGTGCGTCATGCTGAACCTCATCGGCGAGCTTCCCGATCCCGCCGCGTTACTCGCGATCCCCGGCGCCCACCTGCACGACTACGGCAAGGAGCCCCGCCCGGGCCGCAAGGTCGGCCACGTCACGCTCACCGCTCCGGACCCCTCTCGGCTCGACGACCGCCTCGCGTCCCTCCGCGCAGCGATCTCGCCGCGTGCCACGGCTACTTGATCGGCGCCACCTTCACAGCCCGAAACTGAATCTCGGCGCCCTCGGCCTGTAGCGCGATCGTCCCCGGCTTGACCGCCACCTCCGACGCCTCGTTCACCACTTCGCCGTTGATCCGAACCACCAGCCCCGCTCCGTCCGCGATGACCTCGCAGTCGTTCCACTCCCCCACCGGCCGCTCGACCGTCCGCATCCGGTCCACGCGCCGGCCCGACGTCCGCGCCGCATCCCCCGACATCGGAAACCTGCCGATCGACAGCAGGTCCCCCGCCTGCCCCGATTTCAACTGCATCTCCACCGCGGGCGGCCACACCGCATCAGGCGGCTGCACCCGCAGCAGCACGCCGCTGTTGCCGCCCCCCCCCTTCGGATCAAACCGCCACTGCAGCCGCAGCACAAACGACTCGAACGCCTCGTTCGTACGGATGTACCCCGTCGCGTTGCCCTCGCACGCCAGCACCCCCTCTCGCCACGACCAGGCCCGACGCGTCGCCTCTGGAAACACCGGCCACCCCGCCAGGTCCGGCCCCTCGAACAGCGCCTGCTCGCCCGGCATCGGCGCCTTCAGGTCCCGCACCTTGATGTTCCTGAACCACACATCGTCGCCGTGGTCCTGCAGCGCGATCCGCCCCTTCTTTTCCATCCCGAACGACGGCCACGCCTTGAACTTGCTCGCGGCGATCATCGCCTTCCAGTCGTCGTTGTCAATCCGACACTCCGCCGTCTTGACCCCGTTCAGGAACTGCTGCAGCACGCCATCCCGGATCCGGATGCGCGCGTTGTTCCACTGACCCGGTGGCGCCGGCGGCGTCTCCGGCGGCGGCTCGATCAGGTCGTACAGCGCGCCAGCGCGGTGCTTCGGGTCCGCCCCGTCGCTGTGCCCCGCGTTGTCGAGGATCTGGAACTCCGGCCCCGTCATCCACGGCGCACCCTGCGTCTCCGCGACGCGGTACATGATCCCCGAGTTCGCCCCGCGGGCACACTTGAAGTCGAGCGAGAACTCGAAGTCCTCGTATTCCTTCACCGTCACGATGTCGCCCCCGCCGCCCCCCTTCACCACCCGCACCGTGCCGTTCTCCACCACCCAGCCCTTCTGCGGAAACCCCTCGCCCTTGTACGACCGCCATTGCCTCGTCGAGGCGCCGTCGAACAGCAGCATCCAGCCCGCGGCCGCCTCCGCCGGCGTCAGGGCGTTCTGGACCTGCTGATCCGCTGCCGGCTGCGCCGCCGCTCCCGCCTGACCGCACACGATCGCCGCAATCGCAAAGACTATTCGCATGATGGAGAGATCATACCGGAAGCGGCACACGCACCGCGGGTCTTGCCCGGAGTACCATCGGGCCCAGACCGCCCCGATCTCGACACACGGAGAGCTCATGACCCGCATGCATCGACTCGTCCCCCTCCTCGCCGCCTCGATCACCGCGGCGGCCGCCGCTCAGGACTCGCCCCCGGCGCCCACCGCACCCTCGGAGCCGCCCCCGCAGCAGGCCTCCCCGCTCCCGCAGCTCGACGCTGCCCCCGAGGTCACCGAACCTGCACGCTCCGGCCGCGTGCCCACATTCACCGTCGAGTTCGGCGGCGGGTACCAGTTCGAAACCGATATCGACAGCGGCGGTTCGTTCTCGCTCGCACGGGGTGCTGCGCTCGTCTCCACGGTGCTCCCGGTCGCGGAGCGCATGAACCTCCGGATCGCCGCGGGGTACTCCTACTCCTCCTACGACTTCACGGATAATGCCCGCTTCGGCGGTTCGGGCCCGTGGGAGGGGATCAACTCCGTCTCCGTGCTTGCCTCGCTCGGGTACCAGATCGACGAGAAGTGGTCGGTCTTCGGCGGCCCCATCTTCGGCATCGCCGCGGAGTCATCGGCGGACCTCGGGGACGGGCTCAACGGCGGCGGAATGGCGGGCTTTGGCTACAACGTCTCCGAGGATCTCACCCTCCGCCTCGGCGTCAGCGTGATCTCGCAGATCAAGGACAACGTCCAGGTCTTCCCGATCATCGGGCTCGACTGGACGATCGACAGCGAGCGCAGCTGGGGGTTCAACCTCGGCTCGATCGACACCGGCGCCCTCGAGGGCATCGGCGGCGAGCTCGTCTTCAACGCGTCAAAGCAGTTGTCGATCTCCGGGGGCGCCGCGTACAGCACCCGCCGCTTCCGCCTCGACGACGAGGGCTTTGCGCCCGACGGCGTCGGCGAGGACAGCCGCGTCGCCATCTTCGGCCGCCTGGGCTTCAAGGCGAGCGACGCCGCGACGATCAGCCTCTTCGGCGGGGTCGCCGTGGCCGGCAACCTGGAGATCGATGACTCCTACGGCAACCAGCTCTTCAGCGAGGACTACGACGCCGCGCCGTTTGTCGGCGCCAGCGTCGCGATCCGCTTCTAGCGATCCGAGGCGACCGTTCGCTACCGGCGCTTCCGTCGCACCGCCGCCAGCCCGCCAAGCGCCGCGATCAGCGCCGTGCCGGGACCCGGAACGGCACTCCCGTTGGCCCGGATCATCCAGGCTCCCGGGAACGGCAGCGCCGAGTCCGTCCTCGCGATGTACGCGTTCGCGCCGAGGTTGCCGACATTGATGCCGACGCTCGCCGGGTTGTAGATCAGCCATGACCGATCGGACCTCGCGGAGGTGTCCTCCGCGGCGGGCCGGTCGACACCGCGCTCGGTGAACGCCAACGCGGCGACAAAGAACCCGCCGCTCACCTGTGTCGGCGTGATGGGGAACGTGTTGAACACTGAGCCCCCGAGTGTTCCCGGCACCATCGTCGTCGAGACCAGCGGGACCGCGTTCCGCGGGTCAAAGTCGTTGTCGGGGTCGTTGAACAGCCACACCGTCACCTCGCGCCCCGCGGCGAACGTCGGCCCGAACGCCACCGAGATCGACGTGATCCACTCCGCACCCGGCTCGGCCACGAAGTAGTTGCCCCACCCCGTCTGCGGATTCACCGGGAACGACGAGGGCGGACCGACCGCCGAGTCCATCGTTCCGTCGTCGTAGGAGTATTGAATATCGGCCAGCGCCGGAGACGCCGCGAGCGCGGCACAGCCCATCGAGAGCGCGGCAATACCCGGCCAATACGAAGAAAAAGCTGTACGCATGATCTCTCCTCCTCTACATGATCGTCGCGACCGGTTCCTGCCCGGGCACCGTGGCGCCGAGCAAGCCTCACCCTACGTCATACGCCCCAAGGCCGACGCCGGATGCAAACGCCCTCCTAGTTCGAGTGCGGAATGAACGCATCGGGCTCGTCGACAACATGCGGGTTCCGCAGCCGGAACTCCTCCCTGAACTGCGCACGCAGCCCTTCAGACACCCGGCCGCTCCCACCGCGGTCAAAGGCCAGTTCGGTGCCGTCGCATGCCGCAAGACGGGCCAGCCACTGAGCAAGCGTATCGGCAAGCCAGACCCGACCATCGACACCCGGCAGAAACGTGACGATGCCCCCGGCTGGTACATCCGTCGGATCCATGCAGTACATGATGGACCCGCCCGCACTGGAATCGGCAAACTCGAAGAGCCTCACTTCGGCTGGCGTGATCGCCTCGCTCGGCCCGTCCGGCCCCGGCCCCTCGGTTCCAACACCGAGCCACGGTCCGGACATCCTTGCAATGCGCAGCGCCGACGGATCGCGAACCCGGATCGAGTCTGCGGGCTGCGCAGCAATCCAGGCGCCGACCTCTCCCTGCTCGGCAGCCGCCATGCACTGGCTCGGGTTGACGAATCGCGACCAGAGGTTCGGATCGACCCAGCTTAGAAACGCGTACAGATCAGCCGGATATCGCACACCGAAGCACGCCGGCGAGCGCTCCAGGTCCAGGCTGTACGCCGAGAACCTCGCGTCAGAATACCCGTGTGCGCGCGCGACAGCCTCGATCTGCTCCAGCACGCGCCGAAGCGAGGCCCCGGTCCACGGGGTCCGCCGCACGCTCTCCGTCGGCGCGGGCGGGATGACCGCGCCAACGGGATCGGCATGCCGCGCCGACGACCTCGGAAAGCGCTGCTTGAGTCCGTATGCCCGTTCCCAGAGCGCCACGACACCCTCCCGCGTGTAGCTGGTCCCGCACTCCGGGCACTCTCCCGCATCCGGCAGCGCCGAGAGCGTGTAATGACATCGCGGGCATACGAACCCGCCGTGCGGCTTCAGAAGCGCTCGGGCGATTCTGATCCTTGTTGAGCGAAAGACGAATACAAGAGCCACGATGATTGTCGCCTCGCCTGCGACGAAAGAGTCAAGCCCCATGCCCGATGTGAGGCTGAGCCAGACATAGACCCCCGCGCAGGGCACCGCGATGGGCCAGAACACAGCCAGGAACCGCCGCTCGGATCGGATTCGCTTTGGCCGGTCCGGAAGTGGCAGCGGAGCCGGCTCCCTCGCGTGGTCGGACGGTTCGGACACCATTCCCCGAGTCTACTCTGGCGGACATAGGCCCCGCCCCCAGCCCGAATCACGGCCTCGGTAGAACAACAACATGATCCCGCACCGGAGTCCCTACCACTCCGGCCCCCCGGTATACCTCCCGTACACATCCGCCATCGCCTGCACCATCTCCCCCAGCGTGCAGTTGCTCAGCGCACCGTGGATCAGGTGCGGCATCACGTTCTCGCCGCCCCTCGCGGCCTCGCGGATGGCCCCCAGCGCCCGCTCCGCCTCCCCCGCGTCCCGCCGCTTCTTGAACTCCGCGAGACGCTCGCACTGCACCGTCTCCACCTCGTGCGGAATCTGCAGGATCTCCACCTGGTGCTCCTCCTCCGCCCCGGCGCGGAACGCGTTCACGCCGACGATCAGCCGGTCCCCCGCCTCGCACTCCTCCGAGAAGCGGTACGACGCCTCCGCGATCTGCCGCCTGAAGTAGCCGCGGTTGATCCCCGCCACCACGCCCCGCCCATACCCCTTGCGCGGCGCGTACGCCGGGTGCGACGCCAAGTCGCCCGTCCACGCCCCGCCCGACGGCGCCCTCTCGCCCGCGCCGTACGACCCCATCCGGTCGATCTCGTCGATCAGGTCCAGCGCCTCGCGCTCCATCGTGTCCGTCAGGTTCTCCACGAACCACGATCCGCCGAGGGGGTCAGCCGTCCGTGTCACGCCCGTCTCGTACGCCAGGATCTGCTGCGTCCGCAGCGCCACCGTCACTGCCTGCTCCGTAGGCAGGCCCAGCGTCTCGTCCATCGAATCCGTGTGCAGCGACTGGCACCCGCCCAGCGCCGCGGCCATCGCCTGGTAGGCCACCCGCACCACGTTGTTCAGCGGCTGCTGCTCCGTCAGCGAGCACCCCGCCGTCTGCACGTGTGTCTTCATGAACCACGACCGCTCGTTCTTCGCCCCGTACCGCCCCTTCATCATCCGCGCCCAGATCCGGCGCGCCGCCCGCAGCTTGCAGATCTCCTCGAAGAACTCGTTGTGCGAGTTGAAGAAGAAACTCAGCCGCGGCGCGAACGAATCGATGTCCAGCCCCCCGTGCTCCGCGTGCCGCTCCATGCACGCCTCGACATACTCCATCCCGTCCCGCAGCGTGAACGCCAGTTCCTGCGCCGCCGTCGATCCCGCCTCGCGGATGTGGTACCCCGAGATCGACACCGAGTTCCACTTCGGCACATGCCGCGACTGGAACTCGATCGTGTCCACCACCAGTTTCACCGACGGATCCGGCGGGTAGATGAACTCGTTCTGCGAGTGGAACTCCTTCAGGATGTCGTTCTGCAGCGTCCCGCCGAGCGTGTCCCACGAGATCCCCCGCTGCTTGGCCATCGCCAGGTACATCGCCCAGATCACCGCGGCCGGGCCGTTGATCGTCTGCGACACTGTCACCTTGTCCACGGGAATGTCCGCGTACAGCCGGTGCATGTCCTCGATCGTCGAGATCGCCACACCGCACCGCCCCACCTCCCCCACCGACAGCGCATCATCCGAGTCCCGACCCATCAGCGTCGGCAGGTCGAACGCCGTCGACAGCCCCGTGTTCGACCCCTTCCCCCGCTCCAGCAGCATCTTGAACCGCTTGTTCGTGTCGTCCGCCGACCCGAACCCCGCGAACTGCCGCATCGTCCACAACCGCGTGCGGTACCCCTGCGGGAACAGCCCCCGCGTGTAGGGGAACTTCCCGGGCGACGCGATGTCGCGTTCCTGGTGCTTGAGCCCCTCGGCCGGTGCTTCCGGCCCGTACACCGGGTCCAGAACAAGGCCCGAGATGGTGACCGCCGCGGGGTCGATCTTTTCCTGAGCAGGGATGCCGGCGGGGCGTGCGTGGGTCGTCATGGAAATGGCCTCGAAGTGTGGTTCCCCAAAGTATACGGGTGCGCCAACGGCTCCAGCCCCTCCACGGCCAGCGCCAGACCACCCACGAAATCGAGCGTATGACGGGACCAAAACCCGCAAACTCGGTACACTCGAAACCATGACGACCTCCCACTCACCAGCTCGCCCGAAGCCCTTCCGGGTCCTGCAGGTCGGCATGGGCCCGTTGGGGAAGATGATCGTCGCCGACCTCCAGGACCGCCGCGTCGGCCGGGTCGTCGCGGCCGTCGACGCTTCGCCGGAAATTGCCGGGAAACACCTCGCCGAGGTGGTCCCCGGAAGCGACGCCGACGTCGTCATCCGCAAGAGCGTCGGCGAAGTGAAAGAAGTCCACTCCGGCGTCCGGTCCGGCATCGACTGCGCCATCGTTACCACCGCCTCCGACCTCCCCTCCTGCAAACCGCTCTTCCTCGAGCTCCTCGCCCGCGGCATCTCCGTCGTCAGCACCTGCGAAGAACTCCTCTTCCCCTGGCTCCGGCACGATGCGATGGCGCGGGAGATCGACACCGTTGCCCACGACAACGGCGCCCGCATCCTCGGCACCGGTGTTAACCCCGGGTTTCTCATGGACACCCTGCCGGTCTTCGCCTCCGCCGTCTGCCGCAGCGTGTCCAACGTGACCGTCTACCGCGTTCAGGATGCGACCAGCCGGCGCGTCCCTTTCCAGCAGAAGATCGGCGCCGGCCTCACCGACGACGAGTTCGTCCGCCGCGTGCGCGCCGGCACGCTCCGTCACGTCGGCCTGGGTGAGTCCCTGCACTTCATCGCCCGCTACTTCGATTTCCGCCTCGAACGGTGGGACGAGAAGATCGGCCCCGTCCACGCCGACCGCGACCTGACCTGCGCCCTGGGCGAGGTCCCCAAGGGCCGCGTCAGCGGCGTCAAGCAGGTCGCCCACGGCTGGGACATCGAGGACAACTGTGTCATCAGCCTCCACTTCCAGGCCGCCATCGGCCAGCAGGACCCACACGACCGCGTCGTGATCGAGGGCGAACCCCGCCTCGACCTGCGCGTCAACGGCGGAGTCCACGGCGACATCGCCACGAGCGCCATCGTCGTGAACTGCATCGCCCCGCTCCTCGAAGCCCGCCCGGGCCTCCAGACCATGGCCACCATCCCGCTGGTCAAGTGGACCGCGGAGCGCATGTGACCCGTCGCACCCGTCCTTCCGGAATCTCCGCGGCGACACGCGCGCAAGCCGATAGTCTGCGCCGATGGTGAGCCTCGCCAGCGCCACATTCCACGCCGCCGACTGGGCCGTGCTCGGCGCCTACTTCGCCCTGCTCGTCGTCACCGGCATCGCCTTCTCCCAGCGCGAGCCCGAGGGCTCCGACGAGTACTTCCTCGCCGGCCGCCAGATGCCCGCCTGGGCCGTTGCCATCTCCGTCCTGGCCACCAGCCTCTCCGCCGCCACCTTCATCGGCGGCCCCCAGCAGTCCTACGACGGCAACCTCACCTACCTCTCCGCCACCATCGGCTCGGTCCTCGCGGTGGTCTTTGTCGCCCTGTTCTTCATTCCCGTCTACTACCGCGAAAACGTCGCCACCGTTTACGAGCTCCTCGAGCGACGCCTCGGCCCCGGCACCAGGCTCGCGACCAGCGGCATGTTCATGGTCGGCCGCGTCTTCGCCAGCGGCGCCCGCCTCTACATCGTCGCCCTCCCCGCCTCGCTGATCGTCTTCGGCGACACTGCCGCCCCCAACCTCGTCCTCGCGATCGCCGTGATGACCGTCGCCGCCGTCGGGTACACCCTCGTCGGCGGAATCCGCAGCATCATCTGGACCGACGTCATCCAGACCTGCGTCTTCGTCGGCGCCGCTCTCGCCGCGGCCGCCGTGCTCCTGCACCGGATCCCCCTGGACCCCGCCGCGATCACCCGCGAACTCGCCTCCTCCACGGCCCCCGACGGCTCCGGCAAACTCGCCCTCCTCCGCGTCGGCCTGGGCGACTGGTCCGCCAAATACACCCTGCTCACCGCCGTCTTCGGATTCACCCTCCTCAACCTCGGCGCCTACGGCACCGACCACGACCTCGCCCAGCGCATGCTCACCTGCCGCTCCGCCGCCCGCGGGTCGTGGTCTGCGATCGGCGGCGTCCTCATCGGCATCCCCGTCACCATCCTCTTCATGCTCGTCGGCCTGCTCCTCTACATCTTCTACAGGCGTCCCGACCTCATGGGCTCCGCCGCGCCCAGCGCCCACCCCGCCAGCAGCACCGAGATCTTCCTCACCTTCATCCTGAATGAAATGCCCCGCGGCATGGCCGGCGTCATGATGGCCGGCCTCTTCGCCGCCGGCCTGGGCAGCATGAACTCCGCCCTCAACGCCATGTCCGCCACGCTCCTTAATGACTTCTACCGCCCGCGCCGCCCCGGCAAGAGCCCGCGCCACTATCTTCTCGTCGGCCGCCTCGGCGTCGCGGCGTGGGGCCTGGCGCTCGGCCTCTTCGCCTGTGCCTGCGTCTGGTGGTACGGCCGCATGGCCGCCGAGGGCCAGACCCTCATCGACTTCGCCCTCATGGTCATGGCCTTCGCCTACTCTGGCCTCGTCGGCGTTTTCCTCACCGCCATCTTCACCCGGCGCGGCAACTCCACCAGCGCCATCGCCGCCCTCGCCACGGGCTTCCTCGTCGTGCTCGCGCTCCAGCCCGCCGTCCGCGACCACCTCGCCGACTGGCCCGGCGACTCTCCGATCGCTCGCACCGCCCACGCCCTCGCGGCCCTCAAACTCGCCTTTCCCTGGCACCTCGTGATCGGCACCGCCGCCGCCACCGCCGTCTGCAGCCTCGGCCGCCGAATCGCGTATATTCCCCCTTCACCCTGAGCACCGGCCGCGCCGCCCACGTCTAGGTCTCCCGCGGCGCCGCCCACCATTCACCCAACCCGCGACGACTGGAGCAGCATGGCGCTCAAGCACCTCACCGAAGAGCAGATCCGAACCTGGACCCTCGACCAGAAGGACCGCTGGTGGCTCGAGAACGTCTTCCGCGGCAACATGCCGCAGCTCACCATCCGCGCCGCCATCACCGGCTTCCTCCTGGGCGGAATCCTCAGCGCCACCAACCTCTACGTCGGCGCCAAGACCGGCTGGACCCTCGGCGTCGGCCTGACCAGCGTCATCCTCGCCTTCTCCGCCTTCAAGGTCATGTCGTCGATCGGCCTCGGACGCGACTTCACCATCCTCGAGAACAACTGCATGCAGTCGATCGCCACCGCGGCCGGCTACATGACCGGCCCGCTCATTTCCGGCATCGCCGCCTGGATGTGGGTCGAGAACAGGATCATGCCGTGGTGGCAGCTCATGGCCTTCACGGTCGTCCTCTCGATCCTCGGCGTGCTCGTCGCGTTCCCCATGAAACGCCGGTTCATCAACGACGAGCAGCAGCCCTTCCCCGAGGGCCGCGCCTGCGGCGTCGTCCTCGACACCCTCTACAACTCCGACGCCTCCGTCGGCCTCTTCAAAGCCAAGGCCCTCGCCGTCGCCGCCTTCGGCGCCGCCTTCCTCAAGCTCATCTCCGGCGAGAACCTCATGCAGTTCCTGCAGGAGCGGATCCTCGGTGTCGCCAAGGACAAAGTCTGGCACCTCAACGAGCACCTCGATGCCTGGTACTACTGGCTCGCCGACAAGAAACTCGTTCCGATCCCAACACTCTCCGGTGTCCCCATCAGGAACCTCGGCCTCTCCCCCACCATGGAACTCGCCATGGTCGGCGCCGGCGGCCTCATGGGCATCCGCGCCGCCTCCAGCATGCTCATCGGCTCGATGTTCAACTTCCTGATCATCGTCCCGCTCATGATCGCCTTCGGCGAGATCAAGCCCAAGGCCGGCGAGACAACCGAGCAGATCACCCGCATCTGGGCCCTCAACTCCTGGGCCCTCTGGTGGGGCATCGCCATCATGGTCACCGCCGCCCTCACCGGCCTCTTCGCCAAGCCCAAGATCATCATCACCGCCTTCACCGGCTTGTTTAAGCGCGGCCGTCAGAGCGAGTCCCAGTCGCTCAAGAAGATCGAACTCCCCCTCTGGGTCTCCTTCGTCGGCATCCCCATCGTGGGCGCCGTCGGCGTCTGGATGTCCCACGAGTGGTTCGGCGTCCACATCCTCTTCGGCGCACTCGCCATCCCGCTGATCATCGTCCTCTCCCTCATCGCCGCCAACTCCACGGCCCTCACCGGCATCACCCCCACCGGCGCGATGAGCAAGATCCCCCAGTTCATCTTCGGCGCCGCCGACCCCAAGAACCCCGCCACCAACCTCATGACCGGCGTCATGTGCATCGAGGTCGCCAGTAACGCCAGCAACCTCCTCATGGACATCAAGCCCGGCTACATGCTCGGCGCCAAGCCCCGCCAGCAGGCCATCGGTCACGTCATCGGCATCATCGCCGGCGCCCTCGCCAGCACCCCGCTGTTCTTCGCCCTCTTCCTCTCCGACTGGAAGGGCGAGCCCGGCCAGTCCATCGAGGCCGTCATGGTCACCGAGCAGTTCGGCTTCCCCTCCGCCATGCAGTGGAAGGGCGTCTCCGACCTCGTCACCAGCGTCTTCGGCTCCGGCGGCACCGCCATCCCCAACTCCGCCGTCTGGTCCATGGTCATCGCCGCCACCGTCGGCCTCTTCATGGAGATCATCCGCATCCGCAGCCGCGGCAAGTTCCCCCTCTCCCCGCTCGCCATCGGCCTCGGCGTCGTCGTCCCCCCGGACTCCACCATGGCCATGTTCTTCGGCGCCCTCATGTTCTGGGCGCTGCACCGCTTCTACGACCGCCGCGAGGGCTCCTTCGGCAACCGCCTCTGGGTCCAGACGCAGGAGCCCATCTGCGCCGGCCTCATCGCGGGCTTTGCCCTCATGGGCATCGCCGACATCCTCGTCAAGGTCTTCCTCCTCAAGTAACACGCCGCACAACCCTCGCTTCCTGCGCCCACAGGCGCACATCGTGCGCCCCGGCCCCCCGTGCCCGATCGCCCATCGCCCGCATTCCGCGCAAACCCCCGGCGCGTTCCTTGCTGTTCCACGCCCATGGAACGGCCTCACCCACTCCGCCTGCTCCTGATCGCGGTCGCCCTCGCCACGCCCGCCAGCACACTCGCCCAGCCCTGCCAGAGCGGGACCTGGGTCCCCACCTTCCCGAACCCCGGCCCCGCCCCCCGCGCCAAGCACGCCCTGACCTTCGACTCCTGGCGCGGCAACACCATCCTCTTCGGCGGCACCGACAGCACCTACCTCGGCGACACCTGGGCCTGGAATGGCTCCACCTGGACACTCCTCCACCCCGGCGCCCCCGTCGCCGGCGCCCCCTCGCCCCGCATGTGGGCCGCCATGACCTTCGACTCCGCCCGCGGCCGCGCGGTCCTCTTCGGCGGCTCGTCCCAGGCCTCGACCTACCTCGCCGACCTCTGGGAGTTCGATGGCGCCACGTGGTCCCCGCAACTCCCCACCGGTCCCGCTCCGTCCGCCCGCTACGGACACGCCATCGCCTACGACTCCGCCCGCGCACGCACCGTGCTCTTCGGCGGCTTCGACGGCGCCCGCCGCGGCGACACCTGGGAGTGGAACGGATCCTCCTGGTCCGAGCGTGCCCCCGACGGCGCCGGCCCCTCCGCCCGCTACATGCACGCCATGGCCTTCGACCCCGCACGAGCCCGAACCGTCCTCTTCGGCGGCTTCGACGGCGCGCTCAAGGGCGACACCTGGGAGTGGAACGGATCGTTCTGGTCGCTCAAACTCGCCTCCGGCGGCCCCACCGCACGCTCCGGCCCCGCCATGTGGAACGACGCCGCGCGAACCCGCATCGCCCTCATGGGCGGGCACGACGGCGCCTACCGCTCCGACACCTGGGAGTGGAACGGCGCCGCCTGGTCCCTCCGCGCACCGACCGCCCAGCCCACCTCGCGGACACTCTCCGCCGGCGCCTTCGATTCCTGGCGTTCCCGCTCCTGCCTCTTCGGCGGCCTCGCCGCCGGCGCGATCTACGCCGGCGACACCTGGCAGACCGCCGAGACCACCCCCACCATCGCCGACCACCCCGACAACCTCTCCGTCCCCATGGGCCAGTCCGCGGCGTTCGCCGTCGTCGCCGCAGGCAGCGGCCCCATGTCCTACCAGTGGCGCCGCAACGGCCAGCCCCTCACCGACTCGCTCCGCATCGCCGGCGCCGGGAGCCCCACGCTGGTCATCTCCCCGGCCCGCCTCGACGACACCCTCGCCATGTTCGACGTCATCGTCTCCAACGCCTGCGGCTCGACGCTCAGCGCCGCGGCCCGCCTCACCGTCACCTGCCGTGCCGATGTCGACGGCAATCGCGTCGTCGAACCCGCCGATCTCTCGGCCTTCATCGCGACGTGGTCCGTCAGCGTCGCCTCCGGCACCCTCGCCGGCGATTTCGACCGAAACGGCGTCGTCGAACCCCCGGACGTCGGCAGCTTCATCTGGGCCTGGATCGCCGCTGTCAACGGGAGTTGCCCCCCGTAGCGCCTGCGGTGCGGACATTCCGCGAGAGCGCCCCATCGCCCGTTGCGCGGCTCAGTTTCACTTCGGCACGATATCCATCCGTGCATCCACCACCGTCACCTCGCTCGGCCGCGCCGGGTCGGCCCAGAACGTCGTCCGCTCGTCCGCCGTCAGCACGATCTGGTAGTTTGCATCCGACGCCTTCAACGGTGCCCCGCCGAAGCCCGGCAACTCCCGCAGCAGCCTCGTAATCATGTTCTTACGCCACGCCTCCGGCATGGTTGACGGGATCTCCACCGGCCCGCCCATCCGCTTGGCCATCTCCTTCCGCGCGCTGCTCACACTCACCTTCCCGCTCGCCCCATCCACCACATCCCCGGTCGAGAGCAGCGAAAGCCTGATCCCCCGGCGTGCCCCGTCGCTCCGCTTCGCGCCGGACATGTCGACCAGCAGCATCCCCGCATCCCCCAGCACCGTGATCGACCCCGTCCCCAGCGCGACGTCGATCGCGGAGTTCTCCGCCACCCCGTAGCCGCGCTGAATGTCCGTCTCCTCCAGCGCCACCACCAGCCGGCCGAGCCGCCCGCGCTGCAGGAAGTGCTGGTCGGTCAGCCCGTACGGGAAATACCCCATCCCCTTCGCGATCCCCACCGGCCGCGGCCCGTCCTCATCCTCCCCCGTGTCCGGCTCGGCCCCGGCTGCCGCCCCCTTCGCCCCGTTCCTCGCCCCCTTCACCAGCGACGCCTCCGAGGTTCCGCCGGTGATCATCGGGTCCGACATCATCGCTGCGCCTGCCGAAGAGCCGCCGATGACGCCCCCCGCTGCGAGCACCTCCATCGACGCCCGGTACGCGGGCGAGTCGCCCGTCCCCTGACGGAACACCGCGAGAATCCGCGATTGATCTCCCCCGACAAACCACAGCGCCGTGCACGCCCGCACCCGCGCCGCCACGTCGGCATCCATCGCGTTCGCCGCGTCATCCTTGGTCAGCGGCAGAATCTCAACCTTCCGTGACCCCGCGTACCGCGTCAGCGTCTCCGCCGTGGACCGCCCGGGGTTCGCCACCCCCGTCGCCGTCGGCACCACGCCGATCACCCCCGCTTCGCCGGAGAGTTCCGCAAACCGCCCCCACACCAGCGCGTTGTCATCCGCCAGCGCCCCGCCCGCGATCATCAGGTGCCCGCTCGGCGCAGCCGGCCGCGAGCACGCCCCGAGTACCAGCAACACCGCCATCGAAGCCGCCGCCCACGCACAAGGCCGCCACGTCGTCATCGGGAGACTCCTTTGGTCAGGCCGCAGAATACCCGATTCCCGGGCTCGCCCTACTCACAAAGTGAGCCGCGCGATCACTCCTGTGCGCCAAATCGCGACACTACCCCCGTTCGATCTTGCATCGCTCCTCCGCCGCACTATCTTCCCCTTCGAGCGTGGCATCGAGCTCCGTCGGCACGTCTGCACACGCGATAAAGGGGGGACCCATGCACACATCACAGCAGACGCTCGCCGCACCACCCGTGCAGTCAATCCGAGAACGCCTCCGCGTCGCCCGTCACATCGCCCTCAGTGCGCTCGCCACCATCGCCGCCAACGGCCAGAACCCTCGCGAGGCCCGCCTCGCCGCCGAATCCATCCTCGCCCTCGACCCCGCCGAGTTCGAAGACGACGACCTGCCGTCACCACCCCCACCCACTCTCCACGCCCCGGCGTCCAAACCCGCCCAGCCCGCTTCGGGCTCCGCGCCCGCCCCACCCCAACCGGCGATCCCCCGCATGCTCCCGCAGGGTCCCGCCGCGCCCAACATCAGTCCCCCCAGATCGCCACCTCAAACCGACCGCTCGAGTCCGCCGCCCCGCGGAACATCCCCACCGTGCTGAACACCATGGCGATCTCCCCGGTCCGCGACACCGCGATCACACCGCCATCGTCCGGCCGAAGCGTCTTGAACACCACCTGCATCGCCGCATCGTTCACGCTCAGCCCCTTGTACTCCATGAGCGCGGCGATGTCGCGCGCGACACCGTGACGGATGAACTCCTCGCCCACCCCCGTGCACGACACCGCGCACGTCCGGTTATCCGCGTACGTCCCTGCACCGATGATCGGCGAGTCCCCGATCCGCCCGAACCGCTTGCCCGTCAGCCCCCCAGTCGACGTCGCCGCCGCGAGGTTGCCGTGCATGTCCAGCGCCGCGCACCCCACGGTGCTCCGCGGCTTGGGCTCCGCCTCCTTCTTCCGCTCCTCCAGCACCTCCTGCAGCACCTCGTACTGCCGCTCGGTGTCGAAGTACGAGTTGCCGACTCGCTCCACCTGCTCCACCGTGAACGTGTCCGCGAACGCCTCGGCCCCGTCCCCCGCCAGCAGCACGTGCCGGGTGTTGGTCATCACCAGCCGCGCCAGCGTGATCGGGTTCTTCACCGTCTTCACCCCCGCCACCGCCCCGCACGCGAGCGTCGAACCGTCCATGATCGACGCATCCAACTCGTGCGTTCCGATCTCCGTGTACACCGCGCCCTTCCCCGCGTTGAACTTCGGGTCGTTCTCCAGGTACCGCACCACCTTCTCGCACGCGTCCAGCGCCGTGCCCCCCTTCGCCAGCTCGTCGCGCCCGATCGTCAGCGCCGCGGCCAGCGCCTCCTCGTACGCCTGCCGCCGCTCCGCCGGCGCGCTCCGCGGGAACGTCCCCGCCCCGCCATGGATCACGATCGCGTACGCCGGCTCCGCCCCCCCGCCGCCCGGCGCCGCCGGGCCCGCCCCCCGCGGCGTGCTGCACGCCCCAGCCACACACGACGCAACGCACGCAACGACGGCAATCAACTTCTGCATGGCCACACTCCCGTGCTCGGTGGCCGCAGTATACAGGCGGAGTGTTCCCCCCCGCACCCGCTACGTGGAGCGCTTCTCCGCCAGCAACTCCCTCTTGGCACTGGCCAGTTCCTGGAGTTGGGCCTTCTCGACGACCGGGTAGTGCAGGTCAAGCGACGCGAGCGCCTCGATCACGATCGCCGCGACAACCAGGCGGGTGAACCACTTGTTATCCGCCGGGACGACATACCACGGCGCCTCCTTCGACGCCGTATTCCTGATCATGTCCTCGTACGCGTGCGCGTACTGCTTCCAGAACCGCCGCTCCCGGACGTCCGCGGCGGAGAACTTCCAGTTCTTCTCCGGCTCGTCGATCCGCTCGAGGAACCGCCGCTTCTGCTCGTCGCGGGAGACGTGCAGGAAGATCTTCCTCACCGCCGTTCCGTTGCCGGTCAGGTACCGCTCGAACCCCCGGATGTCGCGGAACCGTTCGTCCCAGATCCGGCCGGTCACGAGCCGCTTCGGGATCTTCTGGCGGGCGAGGAGTTCCTCGTGCACGCGCACCACCAGCACCTCCTCGTAGTACGACCGGTTGAAGATGCCGATGCGGCCGCGCTCCGGCAGCCGCCGCTGGCAGCGCCACAGGTAGTCGTGGTCCAGTTCTTCCTCCGATGGCGCCTTGAACGCCGACACCTGGCACCCCTGCGGATTGACCCCCGACATGACGTGCTTGATCGCCCCGTCCTTGCCCGCGGCGTCCATCGCCTGGAACACCACCAGCAGGCTCCATCGATCCTGGGCGTACAGCATCGTCTGCTGCTCCGCCAGCACGTCGACGCCGCGCTGGAGCACCTCGCGCGCCCGCGGCTTGTCCTCGGACTTGAGCCACGCGGTGTCGCCAGGGTCGCAGTGCTTGAGCCGGAAGCCTCGCCCGTTGTGGACCCGGTACCGCTTGCTGAGGCGGCGGGCCTCCTTGATCAGCTGCTTGGTATCCATGAGGCCTCCTCTGGAGCGACGATGGGTCGATCACGGCGTCGGTCGGAGCGAGCGGATCACCTGCGTGGCCTGCGGATCGTTCGGCGAGATCTTCAGCGCACGCTCGGCCCAGGCCAGCGCCTCGTCGCGCCGGCCGACGCGGCTGAGCAGCATCGCTCCCGTGCTCGCCGCCGCGACCTCCCCCGGATCGAGTTCGAGCGCCCGCGAGAGTTCGCGGATCGCTTCCTCGGTCTTGATCTGCATGGCGAGCGACTGGCCCAGGAGACGGTGGTAGCCGGCGGTCGCCGGGCTCAGTTCGACGGCCTGGCGGATCCACCGCTCCGCTTCGCCGAATCGCGACTGCATCAATGCCACCGTGCCGGCCGCGGCGATCGCCTCGGCATCGCGGGGGTCCGCCTTCGCGAGCCGCTCGGCGAACGGCCTCGCCGCGACCGCATCGCCGAGCTTGAGCAGGGCAAGCATGGAGGCGCGGGCACGCGTCGGATCAAGCGGAGCCCGGGCCTCCCACTGCTGGGCGTACGTCGCGGACGCGGCGCGGTCCCCGGCGAGGCTCGCGGTGTACACGAGGTATTCGAGGTCCTCGGGAGCGAACGCCGGCGGGTACGCCGCGATCGCATCCTCGAACAGCGAGCGGGCCGCCTGGTACCACCCCAGGGCGAAGCAGGTCTTTCCCAGGCGGTAGTACGGCACGGGGCTCGTCACCCGGTCGGCCCATCCGGCCGACTCGTACACCGTCGGACGCGGCATCCGCGACCGGGCTTCTTCCAGCCACCGGGCCTGATCGCGCGCGAGGTCGATCGCCTGCGTCTGCGGAGATTCGTCATCGCGCAGCAGCACCGCCGCGACCTCGTCCAGGTAGACGAGGCGCCAGCCGGGCAAGTGCGCAATGTGCGTGATCAGCGGGAACGCATCCGTGTCGATCACGGCGGAGCGGAAGCCGTACTTCCTGGCGTACTCGTCGAACTTCATCGGCGGTTCGGTGATCTCGCGGTACTCGCCCAGAATGGCCTGCTCGAAGACCTCGCCGCGGGGATCGATGAACACCGGGATGCCCTGCGCGAGGGCGTAGGAGCCGATGCCGAGGGAGTTGAACATCGGGCCGGTCGCGCCCGTGGACTTCAGGAACTCGATTGCCCGGACCGGGTAGCGGTGCCTGGCCAGCCCGATGCCGAACTGGTTGGTGTCGCGCTGCTGGACCGCGAACCGATCCGTCGCCACGAGGCGGACCTGCACGACGCAGAAGATCGCCAGTCCGATCGATCCCGCCGCGAGCGCCCACGGCGCCCCTCGGGCCACCGGGCGCCACTCCCAGATCGGCGAGACGCACAGGCCGCGGATCGCCATGGCCGTCGCCGCGATCGCGAACAGCGGGATGTTCCGGATGGCGGCCGCGGAAAGGGCGAACATCGCGCCGGTGACAATGAGCCAGAACGCCCGCTGCCGCCGCGGCGCGAGGAGCACGGACGCCGTGGCGACGCCGATCATCGCCTTGTACCACCACAGCGCCGTGTAGCGATCACCGAACGCAAACGGAGAGGTCAGCTCGAGGATGTACCCCTTCTGCGCCGTTTCGCCGCTCAGCGCCAGGAACTGGGTGAGCGGCAGAAGGAGCGCCCGGGGCCCGTAGGGATTGATGAGCATCGCGAGGCCGACGATCGCCGTGATGATCCCCGCCTGGCGCACCCGGCTCGCGCGATCGGGATCAGGCACGGCCCAGCCCGCACGGGCGAGCGCCCACTCGATGGTCTCGCCCACCAGCCAGGCGCCGGTCACCGCGGGCCCGAGGGGAAAGAAGCCGTGCGTGTTGGCCCACATCGCCTCCACCAGCGGGAGAACCCAGACCCACCGGGTCGGCGCCTGCATGCGCCGGGCAATGACCCAGAGGAACACGGCCAAGAAGAAGACGCTCACCGTCTCCGGCCGGACCACCATCCGCTGGCTCGATGCCATCGCGGCGACCGCCACCACACCGCCGGCGATTACCGTCCCGTGGAGCGCCCAGCCCTGGCGGCGGGCGCCGACAAGCCCCGCGGCGGCGGCAAGGCCGAAGGTTGCGAGCACGATGAGCGTTCGTGCGATCGATGCGGCCTCGTGGCCCAGGGCGCGTGTGAGGGAGAAGAGAGCGACGCAGTACCCCCAGCGGGTCTCGAGCCACGGGTGCTGCGGGTTGGTGTACGAGAAGACATCGTGCGACGGGACACCGTGAGAAAGGACGTACTCGCCGACACCCCGCTGCCACCAGTAGTCGACGGGCCAGATGCGCTGAAACGAGAGCACGCCGACGAGAAGGGCCGCGGCCGCCAACGACACCGCGCCGGCCGCGGTGAGCAGCCGACGCGGGCGATTGGAGGCTTCAGATGCGGGCGCCTCGGGCATCCGCAGAGTCTACCGCGGCGAGGCCCGAAGGCTCACCTACTTCTTCGAACCCGAGCCGGTGACCGCGATCTTGCGCGGCTGGACGGCCTTGGTCTTGGCGACGCGGACTTCGAGGACCCCGTTGGCAAACCCCGCCGCGACCTTGTCGGGGTCGACATAGTCCGGGAGCGTGAGGCGGCGCTCGAAGGAACCGAAGCGCCGCTCGGAGCGGTGGAAGTCCTTGCCCGATTCCTCTTCGGTCTCTTCCTTCTCACCGCTGATCGTGAGGGTTGTACCCGCGACGGCGACCTCGACGTCCTTGGGGTCGACTCCCGGGATCTCGGCGCGGATCACAACCTCCTTGTCCGTCTCGGCGATGTCGATGGCCGGGCTCCAGGCGCCGAGGCTGGAGGTGTTCCACGTGCCCGTGGTCAGCCCGTTCCAGACGTCGCTGGGGTAGCGACCGACGAACCGCTCGAAGAGCCGGTCCATCTCGTGCTTGAGCTCGCCGACCGTGGCGGGGAGGAAGCCCTCGGGCTCGTTGTTGTTGTTCCGATTCTTGAAGGGGATGATGCTCATCGCGGATCTCCGGTGTGGGTTGTGCGGCGCCATCGGCCGCGGGGTGACTCACGCGCGAACAACGGAAGAGGTCGTCGGCCGCCGGCTCTAGGGCTTGGCCTGCACCTGGATCTTGCGCGGGCGCGACGCCGCCGACTTGGGCATCGTGACGGTCAGCACGCCGCCGCTGAGTTCCGCCGAGATGGACGAGGCGTCGATCGACTGCCCGATCTGGAACGTGCGCTCGAAGTCGCCGACGCCGTACTCGCGCAGCAGCGGCTTGCCGCCGGCCTCGCGGGGCCCGACGCGCCCGTGCACGGTGAGGACCCCGTCCTCGAAATCGATGTCAACGCCGCCCGCGGCGACGCCGGGCATGTCGGCGAGCACGAGGACTTCATCGCGCGTTTCAAGAATGTCGACGGCCGGGCGGAAGACCGGGCCGGTGCGCATGGGCTCGGCCGAGGCCGGCGCGGCTTCGGAGGCGGGCGCCTGTGTGGTGTTCATCGTGGTCATCGGATTCTCCTTGCGGAAGCGTGGTGGTGTGGTTCGCGGGCCTGGTTCCCCGTGGATCGGTGGCTACTTGCTCGAGACCGTGATCTTGCGCGGACGGGCCGACGGGGCCTTTGGAAGGGTGACGGTGAGGACGCCGTTCTCGAAGCGGGCCTTGACCTGCTCGCTGTCGATATCGGTCGCAAGGTGGATGGCGCGGCTGAACGTCGCGCCGGGCTGCGCGGCCCGTTCCTGGCGGTGGTAGATCACGTTCTCGGGGTGGGTGTCGGGGACTCGCCCGGAGAGGGTGAGCTCGTTGCCCACGACAGTGACCTCGATGCTGTTCATCGTGAACCCCGGGAGTTCCGCCTCGACGACGATCTCGTCGCCGGTCTCCCAGGCGTTGATCTGCGGGAACCGGCGCGATTCCGGACGTATCCCGGCGAGGAGCGCCGGGGCGCTCAGGGCGTCGCCAAAGGCGTTGAAGGCTCCGTTCATCGCGGAGCCGGGGAACGTTCCGAAGATCCGCCTGCTGAGAGTGCTCATGCTCGGTCTCCTTTCGTTTGTACGCACAAGTCGCGGCGGCTATGCGCCAACCGCACGAAGGTTCCGTTTCAAATCCCGTGCCAAGCGGCGGGAACGACCGCTGCGTGGGCAAGAGGGACTCTGAACGCCGAGCGGGCTCCATGTGCCTGCCAAAATGACAACTGGTTGCCTGTCGAGTTGACCGGATTCAGGCCTGTGCGGGGCTGGCCGGTCGCATGTGGTTTGGCATCCGGATTGATGCCGGTACGATCGCTCAGAACGAGAGGGCCCCAACGGCATGTCAGTGAAGTTCCAGGACTATTACGAGACGCTCGGTGTGCAACGCGATGCGACCGCCGAGGATCTGCAGCGTGCGTTCCGCAAGCTGGCGCGCCAGTACCACCCGGACGTCAACAAGTCGCCGGAGGCCGAGGCGAAGTTCAAACTGGTGAACGAGGCCTACGAGGTTCTCAAGGATCCGGCGAAGCGCAAGCGGTACGACCAACTCGGGTCGCAGTGGAAGTCGGGGCAGGACTTCTCGCCGCCCCCGGGGTGGGACGGCCAGGGGGGCGGGTTCGGGCGGCGGCCGCACCGTGGCGGCGCGCACCGCCACTCGCACCGCGTCGACTTCGGTGATGCGGGTGGTTTCAGCGATTTCTTCGAGATGTTCTTCGGCGGGCGGGGCGGCGGGGCCTCCCCGTTCGATCAGGGATTCGGGGGGGGATTCGGCGGCGCGGGCGCCGAGCCGATGCCGCGCGAAGGGGCGTCGCACGAAGCGGACCTGACGATCTCGCTGGAGGATGCGTACCGCGGCGCGACCAAGCGGATCACGCTGAGCGCGCCCGGCTCCGACGGCGGCGCCTCGCGGACGTACGACGTGAAGATCCCGGCGGGCGTCGCGGAGGGCGCGGTCATCCGCCTCGCCGGGCAGGGATCGGCGGGGACGCGGGGCGGCAAGTCGGGGGACCTGCACCTCCGCGTGCACCTCGCGCCGCACCCGGTCTTCCGCGTCCTGGCCGAAGAAGGTGATGGCCGCGACCTGGCGATGACGCTGCCGATCTCGGCGTGGGAGGCGGCGCTGGGGGCGAAGGTGCAGGTGTCGACGCTGGAAGGCGAGGTGACGCTGACCGTGCCGCCGGGGGCACAGAGCGGGATGCGGCTCAGGCTCCGCGGACGGGGAATGCCGAGTCGCAAAGGGGACAAGGGCGACCTGTATGTGGAACTGAAGATCGTGGTTCCCAAGACTCTCACGGACACCGAGCGCGAACTGTTTACCCGCCTGGCTGGAGAATCGAACTTCCAGCCGCGCGGGTCGTAAGAGAGGCAACTGCCATGATGCTGTACCTGCTGCTGTTGATTGGGCCGGTGGTGCTGGCGCTGTGGGCGCAGGCGCGAGTGAAGTCCGCGTACGCGCGGGCGGGCGCGATGGCCGCGAGGTCGGGGCTCTCCGGGGCCGAGGTGGCGAGGATGATCCTCGACAGCCATGGCGTACGCGGGGTGGGCATCGAGCCGGCCCACGGCTTCATGACGGACCACTACGACCCTCGGCACAAGATGCTCCGGCTGAGCGAGGAGGTGTACTCGGGGCGGTCGGTGGCGGCGCTGGGGATCGCGGCGCACGAGGCCGGGCACGCGCTGCAGGATGCGCAGAAGTACCCGCTGATGGCGGTTCGCAACGCGGCGGTCCCGATGGCTATGGTGGGATCGCAGGCCGGGCTGTTAATCGCGCTCGCCGGGCTGGTACTTGGTGGCGCGGCCGCGATCGCCAACAACGTACACTCGGGCTTCGGATTCTGGATGTTTATCACAGGGATCGTGCTGTTCACCTTTGTCGTGCTGTTCCAACTGGTGAACCTGCCGGTCGAGTTCGACGCCAGCAACCGGGCGAAGAGCCTGCTGCAGTCGACGGGGATCGTCGCGCAGGGCGACGAGGCCAAGGCGATGAACCGGGTGCTGAACGCGGCGGCGATGACGTACGTCGCGGCGACGATCAGCGCGATCGCCACGCTGCTGTACTACCTGCTGGCGTCGGGGCTGCTGGGGCGGCGCGACTAGAGCATCAGGAGCGCGGGCCGGACTTGATGCGGCTGACAAGGGTCTTGCTGCGGACCTCGAGGCCCTTGATCTCGCTGTC
This sequence comes from Phycisphaeraceae bacterium, assembly GCA_019636655.1. Lineage (NCBI taxonomy): Bacteria > Pseudomonadati > Planctomycetota > Phycisphaerae > Phycisphaerales > Phycisphaeraceae > Phycisphaeraceae bacterium. Next base: position 1,089,002 of record JAHBXB010000001.1, read on the forward strand.
GAGGGCGTCGCGGTTGGGCGCGTAGCTCATCGCCGTGCGGATGTCGACCCAGTCCTTGCGCACGAGATCGGCGAGCGACTGCGTGAAGGACATCATGCCCTCGGAGCGGGAGCCGTTGATGATCGACGGGAGATCGGCGTCCTCGCCGTCGCGGATCTTCTCGGCGACCACCGGCGTGTTGATGAGGACCTCCGTGGCGGGAACGGTGCCGAGACCGCCGAAATCGCTGGCGAAGTTGGCGACGGCGGGGAGGAGCCGCTGGGCGAAGATCGCCCGCATGGTGTTGGAGAGGGCCGAGCGGATGAACGCGTGCTCCTCGCGCGGGAAGAACTCCAGGATGCGGTTGAAGGCCTGCATGGTGTCGGCGGTATGGAGCGAGCCGAAGACCAGGTGGCCGGTCTCGGCGGCCTGGATCGCCGCGAGGACGGTGTCGTGGTCGCGGAGCTCGCCGATGAAGATGACGTCGGGGTCCTGGCGGACGATGTAGCGGAGCGCGGCCTTGTAGTCGGGGACGTCGATGCCCATCTCCCGCTGGGAGATGATGCTCTTGCGCGGGGCGAAGCGGTACTCGACCGGGTCCTCGAGCGTGATGATGTTCTCGCTGCGGGTCGCGTTGATGTGCTCGATCATCGCGGCGAGGGTGGTGCTCTTGCCCGAGCCGGTGACCCCGACGACGAGGATCATCCCCTCGCCGGTCTGGTCGATCATCTTGGAGTAGATCTCGGGAAGATGGAGTGCCTCGTAGGTGGGGATGTCGGCCTTGACGCGCCGGATGGCGGCGGCAACGTGCCCGCCGGAGCGGTACATGTTGACGCGGAAGCGGTCACCCTCTTCGTTGTGGGTGGCAAAGTCGAGGTCGCCTGAGGCTTCGTAGCGGTCACGGAGGCGCTCGGGGATGATCGGGTCGAGGAGGTGGTCCGCCTCTTCGGGGGTGAGCGCTTCGGCGCCGACGGCGCGGAGGCTGCCGTTGATCCGGTAGGTCGGGGGGATGCCGACCTTGACGTGCAGATCGGACGCGGAGTGCCGCTGCATCCCCGCCAAGAGACGCTGGATCGTCAGGCCGCCAGTGATCATGGTTGACTCCCCACACCGCGCCGGGCCGGAAGGAAGATTCCGGGTCCCACGTCGCGGGCTTGATTGGGCTACCGACCAATATACGACATGTTGCAGGGAACTGTGAGCGGCTTGGCTCAAGATTGGCTGTAGATCAGCCCCATGGCGATGTCGTTGACGTTGGTTCCCGTGGGACCGGTGCACAAGAGGGCCGCGTGGCCCGCGTCGGCGAGACGGTCGAAATACGCGCGGCTGTCGTTTGCCTTCAGGGCCGCCGCGGGGTCCAAGCCGAGGCGGCGGGCCTCCGGAGCGGTGGCGGGGGTGACGACCGCCCCGGCGGCGGGCGCGGACCCGGCGGGCGAGGTGCCGTCGACGCCATCGGTGGCGAGGGAGCAGAGCACCGTGCCTGGGAGGGACTCGAGCGGGTCCGCGGCGGCGAGGGCGAGTTCGAGGTTGCGGCCGCCGTGGCCGCGGCCGGTGACCGTCACGGTTGTTTCGCCACCCCAGATCAGGGCTGTCGGGCTGTCCGCCGCGGCGCCGGCCTGCGCGAGGAGAGAGACGAGGCGCGGCCCGGCGGTGCGGGCTTCGCCGACCAGCGGCTCTTCGATGCGGATGGCGGTGAAGCCGAGACGCTCGAGTTCGATCGCCGCGGCATCCACGGCGGTCCGGTTGTTCGCCACGATGCGGGTAGAGACGCGGGCGAGGATGGGATCGCCGGGCTTGACGGTCTCGGCGTGGCGGCCGGCGGCTCCATCGGACAGGTAGGCGGTGATGCGGGGCGCGGCCTGCTCGCAGCGGTGCTTGTGCAGGACGGCGAGGGCGTCGTGGAAGGTCGTTGGATCGGCGGACACGGGTCCTGAGGCAATGGTGCCCGGGTCATCGCCGAGCACGTCGGAGAGGATGAACAGCTCGATGGCGAGCGGCGAAGCGGCCGCCGCGAGACCGCCGCCCTTGAGGCGGTCGATGTGCTTGCGGACGGTGTTGAGATCGTCGATCGGGGCGCCGGCGTGCATGAGGGCCTTGGTGATCGCGCGCACATCGTCGAGCGTGACGCCGTCGACCGGGAGGGTGAGCAGCGAGGACGCGCCACCGGAAAGGAGGATCGCGAGGCGCGGCGCGGAGGGAGCACGCCGGAGACGTTCGAGGAGGCCGACGATCCGCTGCGCGCACTCGACGCTGGAGGCTGTTGGGAGCGGATGGTCGGCGATCCAGACTCTCGCATCGGCGCCGGGGACGACGGTGCCGCGCGGGACGACGACGGCCCATGTCTGAGCGGGGCGCGGGCGGATGGTGTCGCGGACACCGGACTCCATCGCGGCGGCGGCCTTGCCGGCGGCGATGATGCCGATCGGACCGGGACCGTCGGGGATCGGGTGCCGCGCGATGGAGCGGGCGACGGCGGCGCGGGCGTCGGTGGCGGCGCAGACGGCGGCGATCACGCTCGCCACGTGCTCGGCGTGCTGCTCGAATCGGGGCGTCATGCGGCGGCTATCCCTTGGCGAGCTTCTGGAGCCGGCGTACGGCCTCTTCGAGGGTCGCCTGCTTCTTGCAGAAGGCGAAGCGGGCGAGCGGGCGGCCGTGGGCGGGGTTGTTGTAGAACACGCTGGGCGGGATGGCGGCGACGCCGATCCGGGTCGTGAGGTGGCGGCAGAAGGCGATATCGTCGTCAAAGCCCAGGGGGGTGTGGTCGACCATGATGAAGTAAGTCCCGGCGGGCATGAAGACGCGCAGGCCAAGGGCGGCAAGGGCCGTTCCGAGGAACCGGCGGGCGGCGGAGAGTTGGTCGACGAGGCTGGCGACGTATGGGCCGCCCTCGGTCAGCGCGGCGGCGGCGCCGATCTGCAGGGGCGTCGCCGTGGCGAAAGTGAGGAACTGGTGGGCGGCGCGGACGGCGCGGGTGAGGTGCGGCGGAGCGATCGCCCAGCCGATCTTCCAGCCCGTGAGGCTGTAGGTCTTGCCGAGGCTGGAGAGGGTGATGGTGCGGTCGGCCATGGCGTCGAGCGTGGCGAGGCGGATGTGCGGGCTGTGCTGGGGATCGAAGAGGAGCCGCTCGTAGACCTCGTCGGTGATGGCAATGACGTCCCGCTCGACGCAGAGCGTGGCGATGAGGGAGAGTTCCGCACGGGTGAAGACCTTGCCCGTAGGGTTGTGCGGGGTGTTGAGGAGGATCGCGCGGGTGCGGGGGGTGAACGCGGATCGGAGTTCGCTTTCGTCGAAGACGAACTCGCCGGCGGCGTCGGGCCGGAGGGTGACGAAGCGGGGCGAGGCGCCGGCCATGGCGACGCAGGCGCGGTAGGAGTCGTAGAAAGGCTCGAAGAGAACGACCTCGTCGCCGGGGTTGCAGATCCCCAGCAGGGACGCGGCGATCGCCTCGGTGCAGCCGCTGGTGACCGTGACCTCGGTGTCTGGGTCGATGTCGCGGCCCGTGTCGCGCTTCCACGACGCGGCGATGGCGGTGTTGAGGACGGGGAGCCCGAACATGCGGGCGTACTGGTTGTGGCCGTCGAGCATGGCGCGGTGGGCGGCCTGCTTGACGAAGTCCGGGCCGTCGAAATCGGGGAAGCCCTGGGCAAGGTTCACCGCGCCGTGCTCGTTAGCGAGGCGGGTCATCTCGGTGAAGATGGTGGTCCCGAAGGGGGCCAGGCGCTGCGCGATGCGGGAGTCGGGGGCGGCGGTGCTCATCGCCGGGAGTCTACTCGGCGCGGGGCGGACCGGCGGCCGATCAGGCGTAGACCTCCATGAAGACGCGCCGGGTCGGGCGGACCTGCTTGTGGATCATCTGGCGCGTCCAGCCGCCGCCGGCGCCGCGGCCGAGGGTCGTGATCGCGGCCATGGCGTCGGCGTCGACGTGGAGGTATTGCTCGAGAACGCTGGTGCGCAGCTGGAGGGCGAGTTGCTGGAAGATCCCCAGTTCCATGCCCGCGATGCCGCAGATGTAGATGAGCGTGCGCGGGCTGTCGAGGAGGGGCAGGAGGCGGTCGCGGTCGGTGCTGAGGCGGTCCTGGACGTAGAGCGGGTCGTGCCCATCGGACTGGCGCTCGCGGCTGACGGCGGTGATGTACTGGAAGTTGGGGTAGCGGGACTGCATGTCGAGGAAGAAGTCGTGGTAGAGCAGGTCGGTGGCGTAGGGGGCGCCCATGACCAGCGTGATGCGCGACTCGGCGCCGCTGGCGAGCAGGTCGATCAGCATGCCGCGGAACGGGGCGATGCCGGTGCCGGTGGCGAAAAAGAGGTAGTCGTGCTCGTGGATGCGGGCCGGGAGGATGAATCGCTTGCCATTGGGGCCGGAGACCATCATGGTGTCGCCGACCTGCGCATCGCACATGAAGTTGGAGGCGACGCCGAGAAAGAGGCGGTGTGACTCCCAGTGCTCGTCGATGGTGCGCTTGACGGTAGTGGAGATGACGGCGCCGTGGGGCCCGGAGGGCTCGCCCCGGGTGGGTGAGGCGACGGAGTAGAGACGCACCTTGTGCGGCCGGCCGTTCTCATCAACGCCGGGCGGGATCACGCCGAAGGACTGGCCGGGGATGAACGTGCCGACCAGCGGTGTGCCGGAGACGTCGAGCTCGATGTGCCGGACGACGCCCGCGGCCTTGCGGGAGGTGCAGAGTTCGGACTTGACGACCCTGGCCTGCACGGGTTCGACCGGGCGCACGATGTGCATGCTGACCTCGGGCAGGTCGATCTTCTCCGAGTGATCGCCGGCCGCGTGGGGCTTGGGGGACGGGGGGTTGGTCATGCGGCAAGCGTTGCGAGGCAAGGGGCCCGGGTCAATGCGGCGAGATCAGAATCGAGACAGGGCGAGTTCGAAGATCTTGATTCGCTGCGGTTCCTCGAGCGCTCCGTAGATCTCGCGGGCGAGGGCGGCCCGCTGCTCCTCGGTGGGCTGGAGCCTGGAGGTGGCGATGAAGCGGACGACGATCTTGAACAGGGCGGCACGCTGCTCTGGGGTCGGATCGACGGCCTGGTTCACGCGGTCGAGGCGGTCGCGGTAGGGACGGAGGGAGGAGTCGTACGCCGCGCGGAGTTCATCGAGCAGGAGCGACCGGATGAGGCGCTGCTCGACCTGGGCGGGAGTCTGGTTCGCCCGCTTCTCGGAGTCGATCCACGCGGTCCAGTAGTCGTCGGTGAGCGTCTTGAGCTCCGCGGTCTCGTCGGGAGAGAGGACGGCGGAGAGTGGTTCAAGGAGTGGATCGCGGACCGCATCGGGGTCGATGCGTTCGATGATCTCCGTCGAGACTTTCTGGATCGCCGCGCGGTCGCCGAGGATGAGGGTTTCGATGGTCTCCTCGCTGGCGGTGACGCTCTCGATGAGTCGAGTGCGGAGGGTGGCGGTGCGGTCGGCGATGACCTCGCGGGCTTTCTCGCGCCGGTCGGGATCGATCGACATCTGCACGAGGGCGGCGGACTCGGGCCGGCCCTCGATGCGGACCAGCCTGCCGCGGGCATCGCGGCGGACGAGGGTGTGGGTCATGTCGTCGGGGACATGGGGGCCGCGGAGGGCGTCCTGCATCTCCCCCACTTCTGTCGGGGATTGGGGGGTGGGCTGCGAGGGGCCGGAGGCAGCTCTATTCTCGGGCGGCTGTGGCCGGGCGACGGTGGGCAGAGTAAGAGCCGAGACAATCGAGAGAATACAGACGCCAGCAGACATACGAGACAGGTTTCTGGGACGCCAGTTGGTCGTCATGTGGCACATGTGGCAATAGTAATCAGGCGGCGGTAGTAGCCGCTGCTGCCACAAACGACCGCGGCGATTCGCCAAAAACGCGGGCCGCCCGTGAAGGCGGCCCGCATCAGTTGACACCGACTGCAGCGGGCTACTTCACCAGTTCGATCTCGCTGGGGCGCCACTGCTTCGTGAAGAAGGGCTCGAGGGGGCTGTACAGGCGCAGGATGATGAACCAGCCCTTTGACGGGTCGGTCTGGATCCAGTTGCCGCGGCTGACGCCCTGGGGCTGGGTGGGGCCGAAATAGACGGTTGTCGAGCCATCGGCGTTCGTCTCCGCCGCGGGGGAGGGGTAGCTCTGGCTGCCGGCGCGGGGGAACCGCTGCGGGGTGGCGAGCATCGAGCGGGTCATGTTGTCGTAGAGGGTGAACGACCAGAAGTTCTTCTCCGGGATGTCCCTGGGGAGCGTGCACTTGTAGGTCTTGGCGCCGTCGAAGTACCGCTTGTCCGCATCCAGGTAGGCGAGGAGGTACTGCGAGCCGATGCCGGGGAGGCGCATCGCCATGGCCGGGGTGATGCCGGTGACGCCGTAGAAGAAGGAGGTGCGCGCGTCGAGCTGGCGGTAGCCGGTGGGCGGGAAGGGCTTCACACCCTCCCTGGTGATGAGCGGGATGGGCGTCTCGAACTCGTACCCGCTCTGGAAGAGGAAGTTCATCCACGCCGAGCCGGGGTAGTAGAACCAGCTCGGGTCGCGGGGGCTCATGAAGATGTTGCGCGAGGCGGCGTTGGCCACCGCGACGGCATCGGTGAGGATCTTCTTCATCCGGGCATCGGGGGCAAACGGCTTGCCCTTGATGATGCCGATCGACGCAAGCGGGCCCATGAGTTCGGGGTCGAGCGATGTGGCGGGCTCCTGCTGCACGATCTCGTTGATCATCTCGTAGAAGGAGTAGTCGCTCGGCGGGACGGTGTTCATCACCTTGCCGCTGCCGTTGTGGAACACTGTCGCGGGTGGAGGCTCGATGCGTCCGAGCCGGGCCTTGCCGTCGAGGAAGTCGGCGATGGGCGTGCCATAGCCGCCCACCTCGTAGGGGTACACCTTGGTGAATTTCTTGATCGCCTCCGCGGCGGGCTTGGGGTCGTTCCGGTTCTCGAGGAACATGCGGCCGAACCAGGCGACGCGGTTGGTCCTGGAGCGGGAGATGAAGAAGCCGCCCTCGGGGACCGTCCCTTCGTAGCCCGGGGGAAGGACGAGGTACTTCCCGCCCTCGCCGCGATCGCCGCCGGGGAGGCCGAGGTCGGTCACCCAGCGGAACCAGTAGTCGTCGATGGCGCCGAGGAACCGCGGGGGCACCTCGAGGACCATCGGACCCTTGGTGAGATCGATGATGCCGATGGCGTAGACCGTGTCGGCGTTGGCCGTCAGGAACAGCGAGTTCGCATCCATCAACTCTTCAAAGACGATGACCTCGTTGTTCTTGACCCCCACGCTCTCCAGGCCCTTGTTGAGGGCGTGGATGCTGACACCGCAGAGGGTGTTCATGTACGCCTCGTAGGCGTGGGTGAAATCGATGTAGTCGTAGAGCCGAGCCGAGGTCGCCTCGGCCGGCACCCCGTCCTTGAACTGGAGCGTGCCGATCCGCGTCTCCACCGTGTCGGGCGTAACGAGGGAGAGCGGGATCGCGTTGGTCCCCTGGGCGTTTGCCGCGAGGGACGCGGCGAGCGATGCACAGACCGCGGTGGCCGCGGCCGGAAGAGTGGACAACTTCATCAAGAACATCATGCCTCCCATGCGCTTGGTGCGTGCGTCGGAGCGGCCGGCGTGAGGCCGCGGTGGAGAGGCATCGTACTGCTGTGGGCTGGTGGGAGCGCGGGGGGCCTTGGCTCGTGTGTGTCAGCGAGCGTGCGAGCTGGCGACGGCTCTTGGCAACTCCCCAGCTTCTGGTATGCTTCTCGACATGAGCACCGGGCGAAGTACGACTTCGCGGATCTGGGCATGTGTTGGCGCCGTCGGCAGCTTGGTGGCGATGGCCGGATTCGTTGTCGAGCCGTTCGTTTCGTGGCCCACGATTCCCTTTGTTTGCGGCTTATGCGGTCCACATTGCTCCCCCCGGAACCCGACCGCAACCGATGCGCAAGAAAACCAAACCACAAGAAGTGATGCGCCTGTCGTATCTGGAGACGGACGTTGATCGGTTGATCTGATGCGGCATCAGGCCGGGCTGACGCGCCGATCGATGAGTACTCCCGTTTCGCCCGATCCCCGGTCACGGCGGCGCGACATGGTCATGTAGAATCGGTGGCTCTCCCCACTACCACCCATCCTCGCGGGCCCGTGGCGGAACTGGCAGACGCAGCGGACTTAAAATCCGCGGCCGTGTCACAGCGGCGTGTGGGTTCGAGTCCCACCGGGCCCATTGATGACCTCAAACTGCCGGGGAGAGGACAGAGGGCTAAGGATGCAGCATGCTGCTCGCGGGTGACATTGGCGGGACGAAGACTGACCTGGCGGTGTTCGAGTCCGGTTCCGACCTGCGGACGCCGCTGTACCGGAAGGAGTTCGTCAGCGCCAAGTACGAGACGCTGGAGTCGATGGCGAAGGAGTTTCTGGATCAGGCGGGGGCGCGCGTGGAGAGGGCGTGCTTCGCGGTCGCGGGGCCGGTGATCGGCGGGCGGGCGTCGCTGACGAACCTGAAGTGGACGCCGGAGGAGCGGACGCTGGCCGCGGCGCTGGGTGTGCGGCAGGTGCGATTGATCAACGACCTGGAGGCGTTCGCGTGGGCGGTGCCGGCGCTGGGGCCGCGGGATGTGGCGGTGCTGAGCGAGGGGACGCCGGTCTCGGGGGGCGCGATCGCGGTGCTCGCGCCCGGGACGGGGCTGGGAGCGTCGTTCCTGACGTGGGAGGGGAACCGGTACGTGGCGCACGCCTCCGAGGGGGGGCACACGAGTTTTGCGCCGGCGGACCCGGACCAATGGAACCTGCTGCGGTTCCTGCAGGAACGGCACGGGCACGTGAGTTGGGAGCGGGTCTGCTCGGGGATGGGGATCCCGAACATCTATGACTACCTGCGTTCGGTGTCGCCGGAGAAAGAGGACGCGGAGGTGGAGCGGAGGCTCGCCGCGGGGGGCGACCGGGCGCCGGTGATCTCCAACGCAGCACTGGACCCGGCGCAGCCGAGCGTCCTGTGCCGAAAGACGATGGAGTTGTTCGTGTCGACGCTGGGTGCGAAGGCGGGGAACCTGGCGCTGGAGGTACTTGCGACGGGGGGCGTGATGCTCGCGGGGGGGATCCCGCAGCGGATCCTTCCGCTGCTGCAGACGGGGGCGTTTGTGGAGGCGATGCGCTCCAAGGGGCGGATGAGCGACCTGCTGACGAGAATTCCCGTGAAGGTGATCACCTCGCACCCGGCGATCACGGGGGCGGCCAGGTGCGGATTTGAGACGATCCGGTGAGCGATTCGCTCGCACAAGCGGGCGATTGAGGGTACAACACGGGTCGGCCCCACTTGCACGCGCTGGTGCGCTGGAAGGTGGCCGCCCCCGACGCGATCCAACACGCGGCAACGGCAGGAGTCCGCATCATGGCCAAGAGCACCCCGACGGTTCAGAATCCCGTTTCGGCTCCCAGCCCTGCGGGCGACCAGGCCCGAATGGACCAGTTGTGTATTAACACGATCCGCACACTGGCGATGGACGCGGTGCAGGCGGCGAACTCGGGTCACCCGGGGACGCCGATGGCGCTGGCGCCGGTGGCGTACTGCCTGTGGCAACGGTTCCTGCGGTTTGACCCTGCGGACCCGATCTGGCCGGACCGCGACCGGTTCGTGCTGAGCAACGGGCACGCCTCGATGCTGCTGTATTCGCTGCTCCACCTGACCGGTGTGAAGGCGGTGAACCCGCAGTACGAGACGCTCGGCGCGCCGTCGGTGACGCTGGAGGACATCAAGCGGTTCCGCGCGCTGGACAGCAAGTGCCCCGGGCACCCGGAGTACCGCTGGACGTCGGGGATCGAGACGACGACCGGGCCACTGGGGCAGGGGATCGCGACGAGCGTGGGCATGGCGATCGGCGGGCGATGGATGGGAGAGCGGTACAACAGGCCGGGGTTCGACGTGTTCGCGTACCGCGTGTACGCGATCTGCGGCGACGGGTGCCTGATGGAGGGGATCAGCCACGAGGCGGCCTCGCTCGCGGGGCACCTGCGGCTCGCCAACCTGTGCTGGATCTACGACAACAACCACATCACGATCGAGGGGCACACGAGCCTGACGTGCAGCGACGATGTCTCGGCTCGGTTCGAGGGGTACGGCTGGAACGTGCTGCGCGTGGGGGATGCGAACGACCTCGGGCTCATCTCGCGGGCGCTCGAAGAGGCCCGCGCATCGGATCGACCGACGCTGATCATCCTCGACAGCCATATCGGCTACGGATCGCCGCACAAGCAGGACACCGCCGAGGCCCACGGCGAGCCGCTGGGCGAGGAGGAGATCCGGCTGACGAAGGAGGCCTACGGGTGGCCGCCGGATGCGAAGTTCCTGGTGCCCGACGGCGTGTACGACCACTTCCGATCGGGGATGGGGCGTCGCGGCGGAGAACTTCGGTCGGCGTGGTTCTCGATGTTTGACGCCTACACGAAGGCGCATCCGGCCCTCGCCGACGAGGTGTTCCGCATGCAGCACCGTCAGCTGCCCGACGGGTGGGACAAGGACCTGCCGACGTTCCCCGCGGACGCGAAGGGGATGGCGTCGCGCGAGTCATCGGGGAAGGTGCTGAACGTGATCGCGAAGAACGTGCCGTGGCTGATCGGCGGGGCGGCGGACCTGTCGCCCTCCACGAAGACGCGGCTGGTGTTCGACGGAGCGGGGGATGTTGAGCCGGGAAGCCCTGGGGGGCGGAACTTCCACTTCGGGATTCGCGAGCACGCAATGGCCGCGGTGTGCAACGGGCTCTCGCTCTCGAAACTGCGGCCGTTCGGGTCGGGGTTCTTCATCTTCAGCGACTACGCGCGGGGGTCGATCCGCCTGAGCTCGCTGATGGAACTGCCGGTGATCTACATCTGGACGCACGACTCGATCGGGCTCGGCGAAGACGGGCCGACGCACCAGCCGGTGGAGCAGCTCGCCTCGTTCAGGGCGATGCCGGGCCTGGTCGTCCTCCGGCCGTGCGATGCGAACGAGGTGGTCGAGGCCTGGCGCGTCGTGATGCAGCAGCGGCACCGGCCGGCGATGCTCGTGCTCTCGCGCCAGGCGCTGCCGACGCTGGACCGATCGATGTTCGCGCCGGCCTCGGGCGTCGCGAAGGGCGGGTACGTGGTGACGGACGCGGCGGACGGAACCCCGGAGGTCATCCTGATCGGGACCGGAAGCGAGGTGCACGCGTGCCTCGCCGCGCACGGGCTGTTGCAGCGCGACGGTGTGAAGTCGCGGGTGGTGAGCATGCCCTCGTGGGAGCTGTTCGATTCCCAGCCGCAGGACTACCGGGACTCGGTACTGCCGCCGGGGGTCGGGGCGAGGATGTCGGTGGAGGCGGCCTCGACATTCGGCTGGGACCATTTCGTGGGCCCGCGCGGCGCGGTGGTCGGGATGCGCACGTTCGGCGCCTCGGCGCCGCTTAAGATGCTGCTCGACAAGTTCGGATTCGAACCCGAGCAGATCGCACGGACCGCGAAGGGCCTGCTCGGGCCGTCGAGGTAGGCGGCGGCGGCGCCGTGAGGCCGGCTGGGCTCCCTACCGTGCGGTGAACCGGTTCTCTCACGATTGAAGGAGGGTGTATGCAGCTTGGAATGATCGGCCTCGGCCGCATGGGCGCAAACATGGTCCGCCGGCTGATGAAGGCGGGCCACTCGTGCGTCGCGTACGACGTGTTCCCGCAGGCCGTCGCGGACCTGGCGAAGGACGGTGCAACCGCCGCCGCGTCACTCCAGGAGTTCGTGGGCAAGCTGGCCAAGCCTCGCGCGGTGTGCCTGATGGTGCCCGCCGCGGTGGTCGACACGACACTGGAGGGCCTCGTGCCGCTGCTGGAGCGGGACGACACGATCATCGACGGGGGCAACTCGCACTACCACGACGACCTGCGGCGCTCGAAGTCGCTCGCGGCAAAGGGCATCCACTACGTCGACATGGGCACCAGCGGCGGCGTGTGGGGTCTGGAGCGAGGCTACTGCCTGATGATCGGCGGGGACGACACCGCGGTGAAGCGGCTCGACCCGATCTTCTCGGCGCTGGCGCCGGGCAAGGGGGACGCCCCCCCCACTCCCGGGCGCGAAGCCGGCCGCGGGACCGCCGACCAGGGGTACCTGCACTGCGGCCCGAGCGGCGCGGGGCACTTCGTGAAGATGGTCCACAACGGAATCGAGTACGGCATCATGGCCGCGTACGCCGAGGGCCTGAACATCCTGCACCGCGCCAATGCCGGGAAGTCGAAGCGAGAGGCCGATGCCGAGACGGCGCCGCTGCGTCACCCGGAGCACTACCAGTACGACATCAACGTTTCCGAGGTGGCCGAGGTGTGGCGCCGGGGGAGCGTCATCGGGTCGTGGCTGCTGGACCTCACCGCGGCGGCCCTCGTCGAGGACCCGCAACTCAAGGACTACGCCGGGCGTGTCTCGGATTCGGGAGAGGGCCGCTGGACCGCGACCGCGGCGATCGACGTGTCCGTGCCGACGCCGGTGCTCTCGGCGGCGCTGTACGAGCGGTTCGCCAGCCGCGGCGAGGACGACTTTGCGAACAAGGTGATGTCGGCGATGCGCATGGAGTTCGGCGGTCACCACGAGAAGAAGGCCTGACGAACGCCGGGGATCGCCCGCACCGATTTCTCCGGAGGACCGACCCATGTCGCAGCCCGCCGCACCGTCGCATCAGGCCGCCGCGCCGTCCGATGCCCTTGTCTTCTTCGGCGCCACCGGCGACCTCGCGTTCAAGCAGATCATCCCCTCGCTGCAGTCGCTGATCCGGCGCGGCAAGCTCGACATACCGATCATCGGTGTCGCCAAGGCGGGATGGAACCTCGAGCAGATGCAGGCCCGGGTCAAGGAGAGCCTGCAGGCGCACTCCAAGATTGATCCCAAGGCGCTCGACAAGTTCCTGTCGCTGCTCTGCTATATCGACGGCGACTACCGCGACGTCGAAACGTTCAAGTCGCTCAAGCAGAAGCTCGGCGGCGCGAAGCGTCCGCTGCACTACCTGGCGATCCCGCCGAGTTTTTTCGGCACCGTTGTGGAGGGACTCGCCAAGGCCGGGTGCGCCGCCGACGCCCGAGTCGTCGTGGAGAAGCCCTTCGGGCGCGACCTGGCCTCGGCCCGGGCGCTGAACGCGACGCTGCAATCGGTGTTCCCCGAGGAGAGCATCTTCCGGATCGACCACTACCTGGGCAAGGAACCCTCGCAGAACCTGCTGTACTTCCGCTTCGCCAACCCGATCCTCGAACCGGTGTGGAACCGGCTCCACATCGCCAGCATCCAGATCACGATGGCCGAGTCGTTCGGGGTCAAGGGGCGGGGCAAGTTCTACGAGGAGGCCGGCGCCATCCGCGACGTCATTCAGAACCACATGCTGCAGGTGGCGGCGCTGCTCACGATGGACGCCCCCGTTCGGCCCGACCCCGCCGCGATCCGCGGCGAGCGCACCCGACTGTTTGAGGGCGTCCGCACGATGTCCGCCTCCGACGTCGTGCGGGGGCAGTTCCGCGGCTACCGCAGCGAAGACGGGGTAGCAACGGATTCCACTGTGGAGACGTACGCCGCGGTGCGGCTGTGGATCGACACGCTCCGATGGAGCGGCGTGCCGATCCTGATCCGAGCCGGGAAATGCCTGCCGGAGACCTCCACCGAGGTCATGGTGTTCTTCAAGCGGCCGCCGCCCACGGCGTTCGGTGATGGTGGGAAACTCGGGGCCAACAACTTCCGCTTCCGGCTGAGCCCCGACGTGGTCATCGGCATGGGCGCCCGGGCGAAGAAGCCCGGCGAAGGAATGGACGGCGAGGCGATCGAGCTGATCGCCAAGGACGAAACGCCCGACGAAATGCCGCCCTACGAGCGACTGCTCGGTGACGCCGCGAACGGGGATTCGGAGCTGTTCGCGAGCCAGAGCAACGTCGAGGAAGCGTGGCGGATCGTTGACCCGATCCTCGGCGATGCCTCGCCGGTCCATCAGTATGATCCGGGCACCTGGGGTCCGGCGGAGGCCTCGCGGCTCACCGAGGGGTTCGAGGCCTGGCACGCCCCGGCCGCGCACGGAGCCAACGCGTGAGCACACCGAGCGAGACGGTCTTCCTTCTCGACGTCGACAACACGCTGCTCGACAACGACATGGTGCAGCGCGACCTGCGGGACCACCTGGAGCGACAGTTCGGTGCCCGGCGTCGGGAGGAGTACTGGGCGGCCCTGGAGGATCTGCGGTCCGAACTGGGGTATGTCGACTACCTCGGGGCCCTGCAGCGGTACCGCCTGCGGCACATGGACGAGCCGCGCCTGCTGGATATCTCGGAATACCTGCTCGGCTACGCGTTCGCCTCCCGCCTGTACCCAAGGGTGCTGGAACTGATCGGTGCGCTCCGGACCATCGGACCGACCGTGATCCTGTCCGATGGAGACGTGGTCTTCCAGCCCCACAAGGTCCGCCGCAGCGGGCTCTGGGAGGCCGTCGACGGCAGCGTTCTCATCTATATACACAAGGAAACGCAGCTGCAGGATGTCGAGCGGCGGCACCCCGCCATGCGGTACATCATGATCGACGACAAGCTCCGGATCCTGACCGCCATGAAACACGTCTGGGGGGACCGCCTGACCACCGTCTGGCCGCGGCAGGGGCACTATGCGAACGACCCGGCGCACACCAAGGGCCTGCCCGCCCCGGATATCACAGTCGATACGATCGGCGACCTGCTTCACACAAGCCTTGTACAGCCCGTGGCGGGCCGGTAGGCCGCCACGCCGCTTGAGCCCCGCACCCGGCCCCACCGGCCCGCCTTCACTACACTGATCGAGAGTCGCACGCGGATAGACCCACGGAAGGAGACGCCGATGACCACCCCGACCCGCCAACTCCACGATGCCGGCCAGAGCCTGTGGATCGACAACATCACCCGGGCCATGCTCGCCAGCGGCACGCTCCGGAAGTACATCGATACGCTCTCGGTCACCGGCCTGACGTCGAACCCGACGATCTTCGACCAGGCGATCAGCAAGAGCAGCGACTACGACACCGCCATCCGCACCAAGTTGAAGCAGGGCCTCTCGGGCGAGACGCTCTTCTTCGATCTCGCAATCGAGGACCTCACGCAGGCGGCCGACCTGTTCCGCCCGGTCCACGACCGGACGGACGGGGTCGATGGCTTCGTCTCGCTCGAGGTCTCCCCGCTGCTGGCGTACGACACCGCCAAGACCATCGACGCGGCGAAGAGCCTCCACGCCAAGGCCGCACGCAAGAACCTGTTCATCAAGATCCCGGGGACGAAAGAGGGCCTCCCGGCCATCGAAGAGGCGATCTTCTCGGGCATCCCGATCAACGTCACGCTGCTGTTCTCCAGCGAGCACTACACGGCCGCCGCGGAGGCGTACATGCGGGGCGTCGAGCGTCGCATCGCTAAGGGCCTGAACCCCGATATCGCGTCGGTCGCATCGGTGTTCATCAGCCGGTGGGACAAGCCCGCCTCGGCGAAACTCCCCGGCGACCTCGCGGAGGGGATGGGCGTCGGCGTCGGCAAGCGCGTGTACAAGGCATACCGCGACCTGCTCAACTCCGACCGCTGGCACCGCCTCGCGAACAAGGGAGCCCGCCCCCAGCGGCTGCTGTGGGCCAGCACGGGGACGAAGGACCCGAAGTTCTCCGACACGCTCTACGTCGAGTCCCTGGTCTCCCCATTCACCGTCAACACCATGCCGGAGCAGACGCTGCTCGCCTTCGCTGATCACGGCAAGGTCGGGGCGCCGCTGGCCGCCGACGGCGGCAACTCCGAGGCCATCCTCGCGAAGTTCGCCAAGGCGGGCGTCGACTATGCCGCGCTGGCGGCGACCCTGCAGAAGGAAGGCGCCGAGTCGTTCACCAAGTCCTGGAACGACCTGATGGCGGTCCTGGCGAGCAAGAGCGAGAAGATCCTCCAGACGGCCTGACCACCCGATCACCACCAACCCCGCGCGAGTCGAGGGAGACTGCTGATGACGTCGACACCGCTGACCCAGCGGCCGCAATGGAAGGCCCTGACCTCCCACTACGAGTCCATCAAGTCCGAGCACCTGCGCACCCTCTTCGCCAACGACCCGTCGCGGGCGGACCGCTTCTCGGCCCAGGCCGCGGGCTGGTTCCTCGACTACTCCAAGAACCGCATCACCGATGAGACGATGCGGCTCCTGCTGGACCTCGCTTCGAGCGCCGGCCTGCGAGAGCGGATCGACGCGATGTTCCGCGGCGACAAGATCAACATCACCGAGCGCCGCGCCGTGCTCCACATCGCGCTGCGCGCGCCCAAGACCCAGCGCATCCTCGTCGACGGCCGCGACGTGGTCCCGGATGTCCACGCCGTTCTTGACCGGATGTCGGCGTTCGCCGCAAGGGTCCGCTCCGGCGAGCACACCGGGCACACCGGGAAGCGGCTGCGCAACATCGTCAACATCGGCATCGGCGGTTCCGACCTCGGGCCGGACATGGCCACCGAAGCGCTGCGGTTCTACAGCGACCGCTCCCTCACCTGCCGCTTTGTTTCCAACGTCGACGCGACCAACCTCGCGGAGGCCGTCCACGACCTGAACGCGGAGGAGACGCTGTTCATCGTTTCCTCCAAGACGTTCACCACGCTCGAAACCATGACCAACGCCCGATCGGCGCGCGAGTGGTGCCTCAAGTCCCTCGGCAGCGAGAAGGCGGTGGCCAGGCACTTCGTCGCGGTCTCGACCAACGCCAAGGAGGTCGCGGCCTTCGGAATCGACACGGCGAACATGTTCGAGTTCTGGGACTGGGTCGGCGGGCGCTACTCCTACGACTCGGCGATCGGCCTCTCGCTGATGATCGCGGTCGGGCCCGACAACTTCCGCCGCATGCTCGCCGGCTTCCACGAAATGGACGAGCACTTCCGCTCCGCCCCCTTCGAGAAGAACCTGCCGGTGATCCTCGGCCTGATGGGCGTGTGGTACAACAACTTCTTCGGCGCGCAGACCCACGCGGTGCTCCCCTACGAGCAGTATCTCTCCAAACTCAGCATGTACCTCCAGCAGCTGGACATGGAGAGCAACGGCAAGCACGTCGATCTTTCCGGCCGCGCGGTGGGCTACCAGACCGGGCCCATCATCTGGGGCACGCCCGGCACCAACGGCCAGCACGCGTACTACCAGCTCATCCACCAGGGGACCAAGCTCATCCCTGCGGACCTCATCGGCTTCCAGAGCTCGCTCAACCCCTGGGGCGACCATCACACGCTGCTCATGGCGAACATGATCGCGCAGTCCGAGGCGCTGGCGTTCGGCAAGACCGCCGACGAGGTGAACGCCTCCGGCGGCGACGCGTTCCAGACCCCGTGGCGCGTCTGCGAGGGCAACCGGCCGACCAACGTGCTGGTCGCCGACTCCCTCACGCCCGAGGCCCTCGGCCGGCTGATCGCCCTCTACGAGCACAAGGTGTTCGTGCAGGGGTGCATCTGGGACATCGATTCCTTCGACCAGTGGGGCGTCGAGCTGGGCAAGGTCCTGGCCATGAAGATCATCCCCGAACTCAAGGCCGCCGGGACCCCGGAACTCGGGCACGATGCCTCTACCAACGCACTGATCAGGCGATTCCGCGCCCACCGGGCCGGCGGAACGAAGGGGTAGTCCCCCCTCCCTCCGCTTCCCCCGAGCGGCTCCCCGCCTACACTCCGCGTCCCATGTCACCCCTCCGGCCCCGTTGTGGGGTCGGCTTTGGTCTGGTGGCCGTCGCCCGGTACGGCAATCTCACCGGTGCAGCCTTCCTCGGAGATCCGCTCAATGGTTCGTATCCGCATGCAGCGTCTTGGCCGCCGCCGCCGCCCGTTCTTCCGAATCAGCGCCATCGATATCGGCACGAAGCGCGACGGCAAGGTGCTCGAGCAACTCGGCTGGTACGACCCGCTCGCGGCCGAGGGCAAGCAGCTGCACCTGGAGGACGACCGCGTGAAGGACTGGCTCGCACGCGGCGCCCAGCCCAGCGATTCGCTGAAGGACGTCTTCGCGAAGCGCAACCTCATCAACGCCGACGAGTGGAACGCCGAGCGTGCCGCCCGCGTGGCGCGCAAGCAGAAGCTCGCCGCGGCCAAGCCCGCGCCGGCCGAGAAGAAGGCCTGAGTCGATTCCGCAGTGTACTGAATCACCCGACCGCGCCGGCTCACCCGGCGCGGTTTTTCGTTCCGTGCCACTACGGCTTCCGAAGCAGCGAGTGACGCAGGATCGCCATCGTCGGCATCGGCGGGTACTTCACGCGCATCCGGTAGCCCTGGAACTCATCGAGCGAGTACCCCAGGCTCTTCGTGGCCGCCTCCGCCATTTCCCGATAGTGCGGCAGTTCTGTCGTCGTCGTGTCGGGCGGCGACGAACCGAGGTCGGTGACTTCCACCGGCACGGGCAGGAGCCCGGCGTTCAGGCCGTGCTCAGGATACCGGGGCCCCCCGGGCAGTTGGCTGTAGAAGTGCGCCGTCGGGTTCATCGCAAAGTCGAGGCTGCGATGGACCAGCAGATCGTGCACGAGCGACTCGACCGGCGTCACGATCGTAACGACGTGCTCACCGAACTCGCCCGGATGAGACTCGTACTTCGACGCCACCGCCTCGTGCCGCCACCCGAACACCACGGTCGCCGCGGCGGTGTTGCCGACCGGCCCCTCCTCCAGAACAAACCGTACGGTGCCGTCACGCTCCCGCTCCTGACGCAGTTGGGGCAGCGGGTCTGAGCAGTACTGAGCCAGAAGCGGCGACTCATCCAGGCCGACCGACGGATCAATAGGGCCGAACGATTGTTGCTCCGGAGCAATCGAGCCCCATCGCCTCAGCGTCGCCGCCGACCAGGGCACATCCGGCCGTAGCCGCCGAAAGTCCGCGAGGCCGCAGATCGTCGCCATGCTGACCGCATCGCCGGGCCCGGCGCTCGGCGCCATCACGTGGAGGCTGACCTGGACGCGGGCCTGAACACCCCAGATCGCCGAGTTGGCCTGGAACCCCGACTTGCGAAAGGCCTCGATGCGCTTCGCCGTGGCGCGGCTGTTTCGGACCCCGAGCATCATCTCCAGCGTTTCGCGGTCGCCCGCATGAGCCTCGACCATCCGGTCGAACCCCGCCAGTGCATCCTGCACCGCGATCACCGATTCGTCCGGCGCTCCGGCATTACGGAGCGATTCCAGCACGATCTTCACGCCGCCCCGCCCCGGCAGCATCGCGATGGCGCCGCACGGATCCTCTTCCGTGACAATCCTGCAGAGTTTCCAAGCAAGCGTCTTGTCCAGCCCGAGTTGACGCGAAACCCCCGGCGGCTTCGCCGCGTCGCACCCGATCGCGGCCAGCGATTCGGCCAACGCGCGGCGAACCTGCTGGGCCACACTCCGGGCCTCGATCACAAATGCACCACCACCGCGGGTTGCGACGCTCATGAGATGATCCCGCCCAACCCCATCCAGAATCCGCACAAGCCGTGGGTGGGTATCGGGTTGAACCAGAGTATACCCAAAAAACTGACAGTTTGCACGTTACCAAAAATATCTCTAGAGATATCCTTGCAGGAATTGCCGACATCGTATAACATCGTGATCAGCCGCCCGAGTTCTCGGTGTCTACGTACATAACACGAACTCTCGGGCCCATCGGTTTGTTTCTGACCCCGATTGTCAACCTCTTGGAGAAAACCGCCGTGGCCCGACTGATCACCTCCATCTCGACAACCGCGATCCTCGCCGCCGCGAGTGCCGCTGTGGCCCAGCCGCAGATCACTTCGCTCGGCACGGGCACGCCCGCAAGCGTGAGCAACCCCGTTTCGGGGACCAACTACATCACCGGCACCTCGTCCTCCTCAATCGCCCGGTGGACACTGAGCGGCGGCACGTTGACCCTCGACAACCTCGGCGGCACGGGCAGCGGCGTCACCTCCGCCGACGGCTCTCTTGTTGCCGGCGCGGTGCTCAACGTAAGCCCTCAGGCTTCCGGCAACGCCGCCACTGGCGTCTCCCCCCCATTCAGCACCACGCCGACGCTCGTTCCCACGCTGATCGCCGCGACCGAATCCGCCGGCGCCCGCTGGGACTCCACCTCGATGACCTGGCAGCGGCTTGGAAGCCTGCCGATTGATCCGAGCCTGATGGTCTACGGCTCCGGCTCGAGCGGCAGCTCAAGCGGCAACTTCCTCATTACGACCGCCATGTCCCCCAACGGCCGGTTCATCGTCGGCCGGGGCTACATCTCGACGTACAACAGCGCCGCCGGCACCACTATCGCCGTGTCGTCTTCCCAGTGGCGGCCCTTCATCTGGGACGCCCAGGCCAACGGCGGCAACGGTGGTCTGACCGTCCTCCCCACACCCTTCCGCACGTCCTCCAACACGTACCGCCGCCGCACCGGCGTCGCCTACGCCGTCAGCAACGACGGGCTCGTCATTGCGGGGACACAGGAGCACAATGTCTCTGCAGCCGCCGCGCCCGACCCGGACGGCGCTCGGCCGGCCGTCTGGCGCTGGAACCCCGGCACCAGTTCCTACGACATGACCTATCTCCCCAACGGGGTCAACAGCAGCGGCTTCCCCTACACCTACAGCATCTCCTCGGGCATGCTGATGAACTCGGACGGCACGGTCGTCGTCTGCCGCGCCGTCGCCGACCTCACGGGCAACAGCTATGTCGCCAAGTGGACATGGAACAGTGGCACCTCGTCGTGGAGCGCCCCGGTCGTCATTGGTGCCGACCTCACAACCCCGGCATCTTGGCTTCCCCTGTCCGTCACCAGTTGTGGCATCCCGCCGACGCTGACACCGACGGGAATGTCCGATGACGGCAACACGGTGGTCGGCATGGCCGTCTACAGCACCTGCGGCAGCTTTATGTCCGGTGGCTTTATCTGGACCCAGTCCAGCGGCCTGGTCGTCGACTGGTACGACCATCTCGTCGCCCAGAACGTCCCCGGCATCACCGCTAACTATGGCCCGATCGGCGACAACGGCGACCCGGCCCGCGGCCTGCCCAAGCTCGGCTTCCCGGCCGCCATCTCACCCGACGGCAGCACGATCGTCGGCTTCCAGGGCGGCAACCAGCTCATCCCCGGTGCGGCGCCGTGGGCCCTCCGCAGCAGCGGCGCTCCCGGTTGCGTCGCGCCCGCCGTGGTCTCCAACCCCAATGCCCTCACCACCTTCTCCCGCTGCTCCTCGTTCGGCGTCATCCTGAACGCCGCCGCCAGCGGCTCGTCCCCCGCTTTCGCATGGTTCAAGGACAACGTCGAACTCGCCGACGGTCCCACCGCCAGCGGCTCGGTGCTCTCCGGGGTTAACACCGGCCAGCTCCGAATCACCGGCCCGAACCTCGGAGACGCCGGCAACTACCACTGCGTGGTGTCCAACGCGTGCGGCAGCGTCCAGACGACCACCGCCGTGGTCCAGCCCGACCCCTCCGTTACGACACCTCCGAACGACACCTGCGCCAACGCAACCAGCGTCGGCGAAGGAACCTTCGCCTTCAACCCCTGCGGGGCCTGGGTGGACGAGGCGGGCGCGATCTGCAACCTCAGCATCGGTCCGGGCACCTCGGATGTTTGGTACAGCTACACCCCTACCTTCACCGGTGAGGCCC
Source organism: Phycisphaeraceae bacterium (assembly GCA_019636655.1). Taxonomy (NCBI): domain Bacteria; kingdom Pseudomonadati; phylum Planctomycetota; class Phycisphaerae; order Phycisphaerales; family Phycisphaeraceae; species Phycisphaeraceae bacterium. Next base: position 1,110,479 of record JAHBXB010000001.1, read on the forward strand.
GCTTCCAGACCTGCGGCGCCAACTACAACACCGTCATCGGCATCTGGAGCGAGTGCGGCGGCGTCGAACTGGCCTGCAACGACGATGTCGGCTCCGGCGTCAGCGGGTGCTCCTCGAACCGCAGCCGCATCTCCCGCTACAACGTCACCGCAGGTGTTCCGGTGCTGATCCGCGTCGCGGCGTCCACCTCCCCGGGCACCACCGGCAGCCTCCAGATCCTGCAGGCTCCGCCGATCCCGGCCAACGACGACTGCTCCAACCCCACCCCGGTCACGGTCGCCCCCGGCAACCTCCCCGTCACCACTACCTTCGATTGTGCGGAGGCCTCCGATGACTGGCTCGCCAGTTGCGTGACCGCCTCCTCCTACCGCGACCTGTGGTTCACCTTCAACCCGCCGCAGAATGGCACCGTCCGTCTCGCCACCTGCCCGGGCACCTCGTTCGACACCGTCCTGAGCGTCCACTCGGCGTGCCTCACTGGCGACTACGCCTGCAACGACAACGCGGGCATCTCGGGCTGCTCCACGCAGAGCATCATCGATAGCCTCGCCGTCACGCGCAACACGCCGCTGCTCATCCGCATCGCCCAGAAGTCGCTGAGCACCACCACCGCCGGCACGCTCACCCTCAAGTTCACCCCCGCCTGTCCGGCCGACTACGACAACGACGGCGTCTTCACGCCGACCGACATCGCCTCCTTCATCAACACGTGGTTCAACAGCATCTCCGCCGGCGGCCTCGCGGGCGACTACGACGGAAACGGCGTGGTGGATCCGACCGACATCGCCACCTTCATCAACGCCTGGCTGACCGGCGTTCAGTCCGGCTGCTAGTTCCGTGACCTCCCCCGGGGACCGCAGACCCGGAACCTGTTGACCGCGGAGCCGGTCAAAGCCAAGGCCGCACACGCCACGGAGCGTGTGCGGCTATTTTTTTCCCGGTCCGATTCCCGCATGGCACGCGGCGTCCGCACGCCCGGCACAATCCCCGCTTTCCTACCATCTCCCCGAGAGCCGCCCGCCAGCCGGAGCCGTCGTGCCCCCACTTCGCGTCGACATCCTCACCACGTTCCCCGAGATGTTCGGCTCCCAGCCCGGCGGGGCGCTCGCCTCCAGCATCCCCGCGCGGGCCCGGGCCGCCGGCCTCGTGGAATGGCACGCCACGAACATCCGTGACTTCGCCGGCAACAAGCACCAGAAGACCGACGACCGCCCCTTCGGCGGCGGACCGGGCATGGTCATGATGTGCCAGCCGCTGTGGGACGCCGTGCTCGCCGTCGAATCCGCCGATCCCCGCCCAGCGACCCGGATACTCCTCACGCCACAGGGCCGCCCGCTCACCCAATCGATCGTCGAGGACCTCGCCGCACGCCCGAGGCTCCTCCTCATCGCCGGCCACTACGAGGGCGTCGACGAGCGGGTCATCGCCCGCCTTGCCCCCATGGAACTCTCCCTGGGCGACTACGTCCTCTCCGGCGGGGAGCTCGCCGCGATCGTCCTGCTCGATGCCATCATCCGCCTGCTCCCCGGTGCCCTGGGGCACGAGGAGTCCGCGGCGGAGGATTCCTTCTCCGATCTCCCCGCCACCCCCAAGTCGGGGTTCCCGGGAGGCCGCCTGCTGGACTGTGCACACTTCACCAAGCCACGGGAGTGGATGGGGATGCCCGTCCCCGATGTCCTGCTCTCGGGGGACCACGGGGCCATCGCCCGCTGGCGGCTCGAGCAGCGTCTGGCCAGGACCCGCGAACGCCGGCCGGACCTTCTCCCGCCCACATAGAAGCCCGCCCAGGCCCCGCCTATGGTTTGGGCCCTTCCGGGCTCCCAAATCCCGGATCGGCGGTCACTTCGGAGTTCAACGCCATGGGCCTTCAGAGCATCATCGAGAACGTCAACAAGTCCGTCATCCGCACGGATATCCCGCGCATCGACATCGGCGACACGGTCAACGTGCACTGCCGCATCATCGAGGGCCAGAAGGAGCGCATCCAGGTCTTCCAGGGTGTGGTCCTCTCCCGCGCCGGCCGCGGCGTGACCGAGATGATCACGGTCCGCCGGATCGTTGACAACATGGGCGTCGAGCGCATCTTCCCCATCAACTCGCCCCGCATCGCCAAGTACGAGGTCATCCGCCGGGCCGACGCTCGCCGCTCCAAGCTCTACTTCCTCCGCGACCGCGCCGGCAAGTCCCGCCGCCTCCGCGACCGCCGCCGCGGCATGAAGCACGTGGCCGGCGAGGGCGCCCCGAAGGCCTGACCGGTCCTCCAGCAATCTCAACGCGACCCCGTCCGCATGGATGGGGTCGTTTTCAATTGGCGATCTCCACCGCACACCCCGGTATGCTCCATCCATGCTCGCCGTCACCATCATCGCCGCCGGCTCACCCGTCGCCCCCAACGTGAAGGTCGTCACCGACTGGCCCGAGCCGCCGTCTCCAGGCCCAGGCCAGGCCCTCATCAAGACCCTCGCCTCGGCCCTCAACCAACTTGATCTCTGGGTCGGCCGCGGCGTGCCCGGCCTCACCCTCACCTACCCGCGCATCTCCGGCTGCGATGCCTGCGGGGTGGTCGAAGCCGTCGGGCCCGGCGTGGACACGGCGTGGGTCGGACGGAAGGTCATCGTCAACGCGGCGAGCGTCAAGCCTCCGCCGGCGCGCCCCGGCGATCCTCCCACTTCAACGCTCGCCCCCGACTACGAACTCCAGGGCGAGCACCACAACGGCATGCACTGCGAGCGGTTCGTCTCGCCCGCGGCCAACCTCGCCGCAATAGACGATTCGGCGGACCCCGCCGAGGCCGCTGCATTCGGCCTCGTCACGCTGACGGCCTACTCGATGATGGTCACCAAGGCGCGGCTCGTCGCGGGGCAGTCGGTCCTCGTCACCGGCATCGGCGGCGGCGTCGCCCTCGCCGCCCTCTCCATCGCGAAGCACCTGGGCTGCCCCGTCGTCGTAACGAGCCGGCACCAGTGGAAGCTCGACCGCGCCAAACAGCTCGGCGCCGACGTGGGCGTCCTCGACTCCGGCCAGGACTGGTCCAAGGAAGTCCGCGCCTGGACCGGCAAGCGGGGCGTCGACCTCGCCGTGGATTCCTCCGGCAAGGCCACGCACCTCAACTGCATCAAGTCCCTCGCCCGCGGCGGAGCCTACGTCACTCCCGGCTGCACCAGCGGCCCCGATGCCGTGACCGACCTCGCACGCATCTTCTGGAACCAACTCCGCCTCCTCGGATCAACCATGGGGACCAACGCGGAGTTCGGCGAGATCGCCGCCCTCCACCGCGCCGGGAAACTCCGCGGCGTGATCGACAAGATCTTCCCGGCGAGAGAGGCCCCAGCCGCGTTCGCGCGATTGGAATCGGCTGATCAGTTCGGGAAGGTCGTCATCCGATGGGACTGATCGCACTGCGTCGATGGCGATGCGGGCTCAACCTGCCCTGATCTTCCTCACCACCCCCGTCGTGCTCTTCCCATCCACCATCGGAAGAAGTTCCACCCGCCCGCCGCGGGCCAGCACGGTCTCTGCCCCCGGCACCTGATCGATCGAGTACTCCCCGCCCTTGACCAGCACGTCGGGCTGAACCACGCCGATCAACTCCGCCGGCGTGTCCTGCTCGAACACCACCACCGCGTCGACGCACTCGAGCCCGCCGAGCAGTTCCGCGCGGTCCCGCTCGCTGTTGATCGGCCGCTCCGCCCCCTTGAGCCGCCGCACCGATGCATCGCTGTTCACCGCCACGACAAGGTACTCGCCCAGAGCCCCGGCCCGCTTCAGCAGCGACAGGTGCCCCGCGTGCAGGATGTCGAAGCAGCCGTTGGTGAACACCACCCGCTTCCCCTCGCGCCGCACCGCCGAAACCTCGACCGCCAGTTCCTCCCACGTCCGCAGTTTCTCCGCCCCCGAGTGGTGCTCGCCGGTCCGCTCTCGGAGCAGCACCTCCCGGTGGATCGTCTCGATCGGCATCGGAACGACCCCGAAGACCGCGACCTCCAGCCCCGCCGCCGCGTTCGCGAACTTCACCGCATCCGTCCACCCCATCTTGTTCACGCGGCCCGCGGCGAGCGCGGCCAGCACCATGTCGCCGGCTCCCGTCACGTCGTAGACCTGCCGCGCCACGGTCGGCACGACCACCGGCCCCTCCACGGCCCCTCGCTCCAGGAGCAGTGCCCCCTGCCGGTCCAGCGTGATCACCGCCGCATCCAGGTCGAGTTCCCGTTGCAACCGCTGCGCGATCTCCGCGTGCCCCATCGGCGGCGCATCGTCCGCGACCTTCACGCCCGCGGCGAGCGCCGCCTCCGTCCGGTTGGGCGTGATCGCCGTCGCGCCGCGGTACTTCGAGTAGTCCCTGATCGCCGCGGGATCAACCAGCACCTCGATCCCACGCCCCATCCTCTTGCATCGCTCGATGACGCCCTGGGTAAACCCCGGCGCGCACACGCCCTTGCCGTAGTCCTCGATGCACACCACATCCGCACCCTCGGCCGCCCGCTCGAACGCCTCCATCAGCCGCGCCGTCACCCCCTCGTCCACGGGCTCGCGCGACTCGTGGTCTTCACGGAACATCTTCTGCGGATGCCGGTGCTGCGCCAGGCCGATCATCGACCGCTTCCGCGTCGTCGGCCGCGTTGGGTCCTCGACGAGCCCGGTCGCATCCACCCCGGCCTCCTCGAGCAGCCGCCGGAGCGATCTGCCCGCCTCATCCGCCCCCACCACCCCCACCGCCCGCACGCGCCCTTTCATCGCCACCAAGTCCAGGCACACGTTCGCCGCCCCCCCGGGCCGGTCCTCTTCCTTCACAACATGGAGCACCGGCACCGGCGCCTCGGGCGACAGCCGCTCGGCATTGCCGTGAACCAGTTGGTCCAGCATGAAATCCCCGACCACCACCGCCGTAAACGGCCTCCACGCGGCCAACGTTTCCAGAAGCGTGCTCATGCGTCGGGAGGGTAGGAGCGTCCGGTAGACTGCGGTCATGCCACAGCGACGGCGCCGACGAGCCCGCTGGATCAAGTGGGCCTGTCTCGCGGCCACGATCATCGTTTGGGCTGTTTGCTTGGCCAGTACGAAGTGGCGAGTTGAATACCGCTGGGGAGCCCGGTACGTAGGGCTGCTCCACTTTGGGATCAGTTTCGGCACCTACTCATCGCCTGCGCTTCAGCGAGAGGCATCCGGGTGGCACATCGAGACCCAATCCGGTGGGTACCTCTACCCAACCAGTTGGCAGAGGCGTGGCCCCGGCTGGTGGTTCGGCAACATCTCACTGGGCTGGCCGTTTCTGCTGATGCCAGCTCTCACGCTCGCGCTTTTCGTTCATGCAGTGTGGCGCCGCTTCCGCGTTCCACCCGGTCACTGTGCGGCCTGCCACTACGACCTCACGGGCAACACCACCGGCATTTGCCCGGAGTGCGGCGCTTCGGCTGTCCCTCCCACGCCTGATCCCTGAACCGTCAGCGGCCTGCACCGCGGGCTCGCGTCGATTCCTTCCTGTTCTAACAAGCCCAGCGATCACCGCACCAACGAACAGTTGTTGTTAGACTGCCGCACCAGCCCCCTGGATACGGCGATCTCTTGTTGCCGGCTCCCTCACCTTCCGAAGGGATGATTCATGTTCAAGGTGTTCAAGAGCCTCGACGACCTGCTCCGCGGCAAGCGCATCGGCGACATGACAGTCGGCGATGATCCGCTGATCGAGATCCCGCTGCGCACCTTCGTCCCGCTCGCGATCGGCCTCGGCGCCACCTACGGCTTCTTCATGGGCTGGTACCGCGTCGCGATGTGGTGGGGCCAGGATGTGTCCGATGGCTACCTCCAGACGCTCTCTTCGATGATCAAGATCCCGGCGCTCTTCCTGCTCACGCTCGCCGTCACCTTCCCTTCCCTCTACGTCTTCAGCGCCCTGCTCGGCGGACGGCTGCGCTTCGGCTCGCTCCTCCGGTTGCTGCTGGGCACAACGGTCGTGAGCCTCACGGTCGCGGCGTCGTTCGGGCCGATCCTGGCGTTCTTCACCCTCAGCACGACCAGCTACCCGTTCATGGTGATCCTCAACGTTGCGCTGCTCGCGATCAGCGGGTTCGTCGGGCTCGGATTCCTGATCAAGGCGCTGCGACGCCTGTCGCCGCCCCTCACCCCCCCGGCCCCGCCGACGTCAGCCCCCGCAGCCGCGAACTCGCATCCAACCTCCGCGGACGAGGGCTCCACGCTCATCTTCGCGGTCTGGATCTTGATCTACGGCGCGGTGGGCGTGCAGATGGCGTGGCTGCTCCGGCCGTTCATCGGGCACCCGAGCGTGCCCTTCTCATGGTTCCGTCTGCGGGTCGACAACTTCCTCGTCGGCCTCTTCGAGAACCTCCGCAATCTTGTGGGCAACTAGCGTGGACACCGCGCACCCCACCCCGCGCACGCCCGCCCTCACCGATCGCTTTGAGGATCTGTGCGCCCGCATCGGCCGCCCCGGGCGCGACGCCGCGGGCCCGCCCGTGGGCATCCGCGCGCTCCTCGCGGCGATCGCCGTGGGCGGGGCCGTCTTCGGCGCGGTGATGGGCACCTACCTCGTCGGGGAAGCGGGTCGGTGGCCGCTCGTGGCCTACTCCGCGATCAAGGTGCCGTCGCTGCTGATGGTGACGACGGCCGTGTGCCTGCCGGCGTTCTTCGTCCTCAACACCGTGCTGGGTCTGCGGGACGACTTCGGCCACGCCGTCCGCGCCGTGCTCGCCGGCCAGGCCGGGCTCGCGCTCGCACTGGCCTCTCTCTCGCCGCTGACGCGTGTCGCCTACGAGAGCGGCGTCTCGCACGGAACCGCCCAGTTGTTCAACGCCGGCCTCTTTGTCATCGCCACCGGCGTCGCGCAGATCGTCATGTTCCGCCACTACCGCGCGATCATCGACTCGAACCCCGCGGCGGCCACCAAGCACCGCACCATGCTCTGGGCCTGGGTGGCGATGTACGCGTTCACCGGGATCCAGACCGGATGGATCCTGCGGCCGTACATCGGCGTCCCCGACATGGACGTCCGCTTCTTCCGGGCCGATGCGTTCAGCAACGCCTACATCTACTTCCTGCAGCTCGTGCTGAGGCGCGGGCTCTAGCGCCGCACGCAGGCGCTCTCCGCGTCGCCGGGCGGCCCGATGCGGGCCGAAGTCGGGCCCACCGCACCGACCACCAGCGCATCCAGCGCCCCCTCCCCCTCAACGAAGGCCATCTCCAGCTGCGCCCGCGCCACCGGGCACGGCCACATCGGCACCTCCCGCAGCTTGGCCCAGTCCTTCTCCGTCGTCACGATCACCCCCGCCCGCCGCAGCCGCACCGTCTCCATGATCCGGTTCACCGTCCACGCCCGGTACGGGTCGTGGTCCGGCAGCACAACCTCCCCGACCAGCTCCGTCCCGGTCTCGACCACTCCCCTCAGGAATCCAGCCGGGTTGCCGATCGCGCACACCCCCACCGCCCGCTGACCGGCGAGCCACTCCACCGGCTCCGTCACATCCGCCCCGGCGCCCGGCCGCGCCACCAGCAGCCCGGTCCACTCGTGCCGCGCCGTCGCGACCATCGCGCCGGGATTCGTCTCGCGCACGCTCATCTCGATCGCCCGCAGCCGGTCCTCACCTACCATCTCCGCGTGGGTGATTACCACCGCGCCCGCCCGCCGCAGCGAGCCCGCAGGCTCCCGCAGCCACCCCGCCGGCAGCAGCCGGTCCTCGAACGGCGACCGCGAGGCATCGATCAGCACGATGTCGAGATCCCGCGCCAGCCGCCGGTGCTGGAACCCATCATCGAGCACCACGCAGTCGACCATCACGCCCCGCTCAAGCAGCCCCCGCACCCCGGCAATCCGGTCCGGCTGTGCAACCACCGGCACCCCCGGCAGCAACTCCGCGTACATCCGCGCCTCATCGGACCGCACCGTCTCCCCCGGCGCCGCCCCGGAGAGCCTGAAACTCCGCATGTACCCTCGCATTGCGACGCACGGCCGGCGACCCGCCGCGAGCAGCGTCCGCGTCACGTGCACCACCATCGGCGTCTTGCCCGTCCCGCCGACCGACAGGTTGCCGACGCTCACCACCGGCACGGGCAGCCTCGTCACCCCGACGCCGTCATCCCACTTCCGATTCCGGCGCGCCACCGCCCGCGCGTACACCCCCTCCAGCGGACGGCCGAGCCACGCCGGCACAGGGCCGCTGCCGGGATCGCCCAGGCCCTTACGGCGCGCCATCCCCACCCGTCCTGCCGGCCTTGGCCCCCGGCATGCGCTGCGCCAGTTCCTGCCTCAGCCTCCGGCGCGCCGCGGCGGCGATCCGCCACGTGTTCATCACGTCCAGCAGCGCCAGGCAGACCACCACCCCCAGCAGGAACACGATCGACGTCCACACGATGACGAAGACCTGCGGCTGCGACGTCGTCACCACGCACAGGGCGTAGCCCATCAGCGCCGTCACGAACATCATCACCAGGCCGTTGGTCGTCCGGAGCCGCCGCCGGCTCGCCGGCATGTCCGACTTGGGCAGCACCAGCACGTGCGCCGCGATCGCCATCATCAGCGCGCACGCCAAGGGCACCACCAGCAGCGCCGGAAGCAGCGGCGTCGTGCTCGCCGCCATCGTGTTCAGAATCGGGACCGGCATCCGGTGACCGCGCCTCCAGCGCTACACCCGGGTTAGGCCCCATCGGTCCCCCGCGCGGCCGGCCGCGACCCGTTGGGAAAACCGCTCGAGCCGCCCGGGCAGCGACTCCATCGGCAATCCCATGATCGTGGTGGGGTCGCCAACGAAGTCAATCGGCCACCCGTCCTCGATGCGCTCATAGAGGTTGTACGCCCCGGCCTTCCCCAGCCACTGACCGGACGCCACGTACGCCCCGATCCGCTCCCCGCCGATCTCGCCGACCCGGACCGTCGACTGATCTGAGTACATCTCCCGCGCCCCGGTCGCCAGGTCGATCATCGCCACCCCTGTCACCACCCGGTGCTCGCCGTTCTCCAGCGAGCGGATGATCTCCAGCGCATGCTCGGAGTTCCGGGCCTGCCCGATCAGCCGCGTCCCCTTCACAACGACCGTATCCGCCCCGAGAACCACCGCCGCCCCCGGCACAGCGTCGCCGCAGGTCATCGCCTCGCGCGCGACCGCCGCCTTGAGGTACGCCAGCGCCTTCACCCAGTGCTCCGGCGCCACGGCGCCGGACTCAAGCCCGCCGTCGTCGATGATCGCCGCGATGACATCGTGATCGATGCCGTGCTCCGCGAGGAGCCGGCGCCGCCGCGGCGACCTGCTCGCCAGGTATACCTTCGGCATCTGGAGGCCCCGGGCCAGCGCACCGTCCAACGGCCGCGGCGTGGGGCCGCACGAACCGCCCCGGATTGTGCTCTGATGGAGAACCATGCAACAATCTCATTCGGATCCAACCGGCAATCGTTGCACGGGTTGCGAACCCCCTCTGCCCACCCGGCCAGGAACACGGCCTCTATGACACATACGCGCGCCCACCTCGTTCAGTTCGACATCTCGTGGGAAAACAAGCAGGCGAACTACGCCAAGGTCCGCACACTGCTGGAATCCTCGGGTATCGCCCCGGGCGACCTGGTCGTGCTCCCCGAACTGTTCGATACCGGGTTTTCACTCAACCTGAACATCACCGCCGATTCCGACGGCCGCACGCTCGCATTTCTCCGGGAACTTTCCGCCGGACTGCGCATCACTCTCCAGGGAGCACGCACCGTCATCGGTTCCGACGGGCGTGGACGCAACCGCGCCACGATCACGGGGCCCGATGGCGCGGTTCTTGCCGAATACGACAAAGTCCACCCATTTACCTTCGGGCGCGAGGCCGAGTTCTTCACCGGCGGCGACGAGGTCATCACGTTCCCATGGACGCCGGCACCCGCCGGACCCGTCGCCGATTCCACGATCATCTGCCCCGCCATCTGCTACGACCTCCGCTTTCCCGAACTCTTCCGCATCGGCCTCGCCCGCGGCGCCGAGATCTTCACCATCGGCGCCAACTGGCCCGCCGCACGCGCCGAACACCGCCGAGCCCTCTGTATTGCACGCGCCATCGAGAATCAGGCCTGCGTTCTCGCCGTCAACCGCATCGGCAGCGATCCGAACCTCGCCTACGCCGGCGGCACCCTGGTCGTCGGCCCCAAGGGCGAGGTCGTCGCCGAAATGGGGGAGGAGCAGGGCGTCCTCAGCGTTGACCTCGACCTCGCTGCCCTGCGACAATGGCGTGCGACATTCCCCGCGTGGCGAGATCGGCGGCTGACCTCGATCTCATAATCGCCCCGCGACTCGCCCCCTTCGCCCGCCCCGGGCCCGGAGCTCCCACTGATGCGACCCGCCCTGCTCGCCCTCGTCCTGCTCGCCGCGGCCGTCTTCGTCCCCGCATGCCAGAAGGAGAAGCCACCGCCCCCCGGCCAGTTGTTCCTCAGCGGAACCGTCACCTACGCCGACAAGATGGCGATCTCCAAGGACGCCATCGTCGACATTGCCCTCCGCGACGTCACCCAGGCCGACGCCCCATCCAAGACCGTGGCCATCGAGCGTTTCGCCGCGAAGGACCAAGTCCCGATCCCCTTCCAACTCGCCTACGACCCCGGCCGAATCGACCCGCTCCGCCGCTACGCGCTCGAGGCGACCATCTCCGTCAACGCGAAGGTCCTCTTCAGCACCACATCACCAGTTCCCGTGCTGACCCAGGGCGCGCGGGATTCGGACGTAGTCGTCACGGTCACGCGGACGCCCTGATCACCCCCACTCCCCTTTCCCCGCCGCCCGGCTCACCGCACCGTTGCGACCCGGTCGACCTCTTCCAGAGTGGTCACGCCGCGCGCCACCAGCTGCCAGCCGCTCTGCACGAGCGTCGTGAACAGACCGCTCTCGATCACCTTCTTCATCGACTGGATCGTCGCCCCTCCCAGGACCACGTCCCGCAGTTCATCCGTGAAATCCAGCAGTTCGAAGATCGCCCGCCGGCCGCGATAACCCGTCCGCAGGCACTGCTGGCACCCCGTCGCCACGTACACCTGCTTCTGGTTCTCCAGATACCGCCCCATCCGCGTCGCCTGCGCCGGCGACACCGGCACCGCGCGCTTGCAGTTCTCGCAGAGCAGCCGCACCAGCCGCTGTGCAAGGATCACCTCCAGCGAGTTCGCCACCAGGTACGCCTCGACCTTCAGGTCCAGCAGCCGGAACACGCTGCTCATCGTGTCCTTCGCGTGAACCGTCGAGAAGACCAGGTGCCCCGTCATCGCGGCCTGCATCGCCGTCCGCGCCGTCTCCTCGTCGCGGATCTCGCCAACCAGGATCACGTCCGGGTCCTGCCGCAGCACGCTGCGCAGCAGGCTGCCGAACGTGTTCCCCCGCCGCTCATCGATCGGGATCTGCGTCACCCCCTCGATGTGGTACTCCACCGGGTCCTCGATCGTCACCACGTTCTTTGTCGCCCGGTCGATCTCGCGCAGGGCGTTGTACAGCGTCGTCGTCTTGCCGCTCCCCGTCGGCCCGCACACCATCAGCATCCCGGCGTCCTGCTGGCACACCTTCCGGATGCGGTCGTACATGTACGGCGGCAGGTCCACCTCGCCGAGGTTCTTCGGAGCATCCCGCGCATCGAGGATCCGCACCACCAGTTTCTGCCCGTGCATGCTCGGCGTGAACGAGATCCGATAGTCCACCCGCCGCCCGCCCGCGGCCCCGTTCGATCCGGTGCTCTGGATCCGCGTCGAAATATGCCCGTCGAGCACCGCCTCCTTCCCCGCCGCCTGGAACTGGCACGCGTTCTTGATCAGCCCGTACGCCAGTTCGCACACCTGGTTGGGCAGGTCCAGGATGCTCACCATCTGCCCGTCCACGCGCAGCCTCACGTGCGCCGTATCTCCCTTGGGCTCGATATGGATATCCGTCGCGCGGCTCTTGCTCGCCGCCAGCAGCAGCAGCCGCACCGCAACCGGCCCGGCGTTCTCCGCGTGCAACGCCTCGCTGGGCTTCCCGCGACCGTCGATCATCGTGACCTTGTCGTCCAGCCCTCCCTTGGGGGGCAGCATGTCGATCAGTTCCCGCAGATCGCTCATCCACGGCGCATCGCTCAGCGGCGCCTTCAGCCGCGCCTCCGCCTGCCGCTCCTTCAGTGTCGCCTCCGCCTCCACCGTGAACTCGTGGCTCCCCAGTTTCAGCACGTCCCCAGTCGTCAGCGGCGCATCGGTCACGCGCAGCCCGTTGACCTTCGTCCCGTTCCTCGACCCCAGGTCCCGCACCCGGATGCCCCCCTCACCATCGGGCTCCACGATGCAATGAAACCGGCTCAGCCGCTCGTCGTTCAGGCAGACCGCGTTGTCCGCGTGCCGGCCGAAGGTCACCGGCTTTCCCTCCGGCGACACCGTCACGCTCGTCCCGTTTGATCCAGTTAACTGAAAGGTTGGCATCGCTACTCCGCGCCCTCGCCCCTGGCCCTGAACCCATCGCCCGGTCCCCCGCCGCGGTATCTTAACCGCCCGCTGGTCCGCTGCGCCTCAGACGCTTCCCCGACCGCCGGTGTGATCCTCCAGCCGCTTTTTTCCGCAAACCGCTCTCCCCTCCCATTCCATCGTCCCCCCGGCCTCCCGCCCCCGATTCCCGCCACCCCCCGCCTACGCTGCCCCCCGATGATCGACCTCAAGCAACTCCGCGAAAACCCCGACCGATTCCGCGACGGCGCGGCGAAGAAATCCATCCCGGTCGACTTCGACCGTCTCCTCAGCCTCGATGAGCAGCGCCGGGCCCTGATGACCCGCCAGGAATCGCTCCGGGCCGAGCAGAAGAAGATCGAGAAGGACCTCGGCCCGCAGATCGGCAAACTCTCGGGCGCCCTCAAGTCGGCCGCCCCCGACGACAAGCCTCGCCTCGAGGCCGAACTCGCCGAACTCAAGGCCAAACCCGCCCGCCTCAAGACCGAGATCCAGGCCCTCGACGCCCAGATCGCCGAGGTCGATCCCCTGCTCAACGCCATCCTCCTCACCGTCCCCCAGCCCCCCGACGCCGATGTCCCCGTCGGCACCTCCGCCGAGGACAACAAGGAACTCCGCCGCTGGAACCCCGCGCCCACCGCGGCCGGTCCCGGCTTCGACACCGCCAGGTCCTTCGAGCAGAACAGGGGCTTCAAGCCCAAGTCCCACATCCAGCTCGTCCGCGACCTCGGCCTCGCCGATTTCGAACGCGGCGTCAAACTCGCCGGCACCCGCTCCTACGTCCTCACCGGCGACGGCTTCCTCCTCCACAACGCCATCCTCCGCTACGCCTTCGACTTCATGACCCTCAAGCAGGGCTTCAAGGCGATGTCCGTTCCCGTCCTCGTCCGCGAGGAGGCCATGGTCGGCACCGGCTTCTTTCCCGCCGGCCGCGAGCAGGCGTACCACATCGAGGAGTCCCGTCGCGGCGGCGGCTACGACCAGTTCCTCACCGGCACCGGCGAGGTCGGCCTCATGGGCCTGCACGCCGACGAGATCCTCAGCGAGGATCAACTCCCGCTGAAGTACACCACCGTCTCCACCTGCTTCCGGCGAGAGGCCGGCGCCGCGGGCAAGGATACCGCGGGCCTCTACCGCATCCACCAGTTCGACAAGGTCGAGCAGGTCGTCATCTGCCGCGCCGACGAGGCCGAGTCGCGCCAGTGGCACAAGACCATGCTCGGCTACGTCGAGCAGATCCTGCAATCCCTCTCCCTCCCCTACCGCCTGCTCCAGTGCTGCACCGGTGACCTCGGACCCAAGAACGCCGACATGGTCGACGTCGAATGCTGGATGCCCGGTCGCGATGCCGCCGAGACGCCCGCGGGCGCCGACCCCGCATCCCCCGCCGGCGCCTACGGCGAGACCCACTCTGCCTCCCGCCTCTACGACTTCCAGTGCCGCCGCCTCAACATGCGCTACAAGCCCGCGGCGGGCGGCCCCAACGTCTTCTGCCACTCCCTCAACAACACCGTCGCGGCCTCGCCCCGGATCCTCATCCCCCTCCTTGAGATCCACCAGAACAAGGACGGCTCGGTCACCATCCCCGAGCCCCTCCGCCCCTACATGGGCGGCAAGGACCGCATCGGCTGACCGCGCGGGGAGCCTCTCCGCAGCGCGAGTGACGCCGTTGTGCGCCAAATTCAGTCAATGCTGGCATCCGCGCCCGCCGCGTGCCATCATCCCCCATCGCGCCCAGGCATGTCGCCAAGGGCACTCTCCGGGGGACTCATGACCACCGCCACGCTCGACCTCGCCGCCGTCCGATCCCGCGCCATCCTCACCCTTGACCGCATCGTCCGTGCGATCGACCAGCCGATGCGGGACGCCGCCGGCGATGTCATCCCCGCGCCGATCATCGCGCAGGCCCGCCTCGCCGCCGCCGCGATCCTCCGGCTCCCCGAGCCCGACGCTGCCGACAGCCCCGAGACGCCCGATCCCCGTTACGGCGACTCCCGCTCCAGCCCCGCCGGCGCCCTCCCGTGCCGCCCTCCGGAGATCGGCCTCGCCCCATCCTTAATCCGCGGTCAATCGAGCAGCTCCCCAGCGGCCCTCCTCGCCCGCGTCGGCGCCGCCGCCGCCACCAACTCGGAACTGGCCAGGGCCTTCGTCACACTCGGCGCTCTCACGCAACGCTCATCCGCATCGCCAGCAACACCGGCCACCCCACGTACCGCGCCGCCCGCGGCATCCGCCTCGCCAACTCCTCATCCACCGTGTGCTCCGACATCGCCTCGATCCGGAGCCCCGCCCCAACCGCCGCCATCACATAGTCGCTCACCAGGTTCGGCGCACTCGCGAGCCGTACCTCCCGCCCCGTCGCCGGGTCCGTGAATCTCGCCTGCACCCCCTTGAGCATCATCGCGGGGTGCATCACCGACACCACCACCGCCCCATCCCCACGGCACAGCCGCACGAACTCCCGGAAGAGCGCCCCCACCTCGTGCACGTGGTCCAGCACCAGGCAGCAGATCACCCGGTCCGCGCACCGGTCCGCCAGCGGCGACGGCCGCCCGATGTCATGCCGCACCCACGTCACCCTCTCGGCGCCCGCCTTCGTCCTCGCCCGCGCCAGCATCCCCTCCGAAAAGTCCACCGCCGTCACCCTCGCCCCCGCCGCCGCAAGCCGCACCGCGTGACGCCCCGTGCCGCACCCAAGGTCCACCACCTCGAGCCCTCGCACCTCACCAAGAAGCCCCGTCACGACAGGCTCCTCGAGCGCAATCAGCGGATTCCCCTCCCCGTCATAGATCTCCGCCCAGCGGTCGTACCCCTGCTGCGTGTCGACATGTTCCGCCTCGGCGCCTCCGGCCCTTTCGTCCACCGCCATATCGATCAATCTCCTTCCAGCACCTTCAGGTACACCCCCGCGAGCCGCTCCACCGAGGCCCGCAGGCTGAACCGCTCCTCCACGATTCTCCGTCCCCGCTCCCCCATCGTCTTCATCCTCGCTCCATCGCGCAGGATCTCCACCGCCCGATCCCCCATCGCCGCCGCGTCCCCCAGGCCCACCAGCACCCCGCTCTCGCGCCTCCGATCCGTCTCGACAAACTCCCGCAGCGCCGGCAGATCGAACGCCACCACGGCCTTCCCCGCCGCCATCGCCTCCAGCACCGCAAGCCCGAACCCCTCCGAGAGGCTCGGGAACACGAACAGGTCGCACGACGCCAGCAGCAGCGGCACATCGTGCCGGTCCCCCAGCAGCCGCAGGCACCCCCCAAGCCCAGCCGCGCGGAACGCCCCTTCGATCTCTCCGCGCCGCTCGCCGTCCCCGACCAGCGCGAGCACTGCACCGGGTGACGCGGCGACCACGCTCCGCATCACCTCGGTAAGGTGCTCGTGCCCCTTCCCCGCTACCAGCCTCGCCACGTACATCAGCACCGGCCCTGTTCGTTCCCCGAGGATCTCGCGCCGAAGGGCGCCGACCGTCGCCGGCTCGGCGCGGAACCGCCGCGTGTCCAGCCCCGACGTCACCACGCTCACCCGATCCTCCCCCTTGCCGATCTGCCGCAGGTACGCCGCCCACGCCTCCCTCACCCGCTCCGACACCGCGACGAAGTGCCGCGTCGTCATCGCGGTCAGCCGGTCCCGCCCGGTCACTTTCAAGCGGTCCTTGAACCCCAGCGTGGCCACCGCCGCGGCGTCCCCGGTGCAGGTGGGCGGCGGCTCCGCGTGCAGCGTGTTCACCACCGGCAGCCCGCACGCCAGCGCACAGAGCTGCCCGAAGAACCGGTCCGCGCCGGTGTTGTTCGTGTGGACCAGGTCGATCCCCCGTTCGCGCACCACCCTCCGCAGCCTGCGGAGCCCCCCCATCACCCCGGCCACGCCCGCGACCCCGAGAAACTCCACCTCCACCCCGCCCGCCTCGTACTGCGCCAGCATCCCGCGCCCATCCCTGATGCTGCACACCACGTGCGAGAACCTCGATGCCGGGCTCGTCCCCACGCCGCGAAGGTCCTGCATTCCCACGATGTTCCGCAGCACCACCTGCTGCCCGCCGCCGACCTCCAGATCCGGCAGGACGTGCAGGATCGTGTACTCCCGCTTCACGCCCCACCCCCGTTCCGGACCACGAAGAACATCTCCCACCGCCCGAAGAAGTGCCGCAGGAACGCCCGCGGCAGCACGCCCCACCCCGGCTCCCCCGTCAGGTTCTCCATCTGCGATCGGTGCGCCGCGATCGCCGCACGCTTCCGGTCAAGCAGCCCGTCTGTGCTCACCAGTCTCACCCGCAGCGTCACCATCGCCGCCAGCGGCCGCCACGCGAGCCGCACCACCGAACCCACACCCACTCGCCCCGGGCCCATCCACGTGCGAAACGTCCAGAACCACACCGGGTACTCCAGCAGATCGCCCGCAAAGCGCCCCGCCGCCGCGAGGTCTCGCACGATCGCCGCGATGTCGCGGTGGTCCGCGTTGCGGTCAATCCCGCTCGGCGAGTACACCTCCTCCGCCCCTCCCGCCGCTGCCTCCGCCTCGATCACCGCACGCAGCCGCCGAGTGGTTTCCTCCCGCCGCGCTCCCACCTCCTGGTCCGGACACCCGATGAACACCACCGCATCATCCCCCACCCCCATCACGCGGCAGGCCTCGATCGCCTCACGCCGCCGCATCGCCACCAACTCCTCGGCCGTCACCGACTTCGAATCATGCGACCGCCGCCCATCCGTCACGATCACCACCCGCACCCGCTTCCCGGCGCCGACCTTCCGCATGATCACCGCGCCGCACCCCAAGGTCTCGTCGTCCGGGTGCGGCGCGATCACTACAGCCGAACGCTCCGCGGCCCGCAGCGTCGCGTCCCGCCCGCGCAGCGTCAGCACCGCCCGCATCAGGCCGAACTTGAACGCCTCGAATCGCTCGACCACTCGCCTCATGCCGGCCGCACTGCTCCCTTCGCCTTCTCCCATCGCGACACACCCTGATCGGTCCGCCGGGACGATACTCTTGCCCGTCGGGCCCGCGCCGACCGCCACCACCATGCCCCCAATCGTCCCACGCCTGATCGCCCGCGCCAAACGCATGTCCTGGTCGGTGCGCACACTGACCATCCGCTCCGGCCCCGCGGCGGGCCTGCGCTTCCGCCAGCCCGGCAGCCACATCGACTTCTCCTCCGGCCGCGTCGAGCCTGCCGTCCAGGCCCAGTTCCAGCATCTCCTGAGACCCGGCGACGTCGTCTACGACATCGGCTCCAACTACGGGTTCCTCGCGATCCTGGCGGCACGGTGCGTGGGCCCCGGCGGAAAAGTCATCGCCTTCGAGCCCGTCCCCGCCAACGCCGGGCACATCCGGCACAACGCCGCGATCAACGCGATGCCGAACATCCGCGTCATCCAGGCCGCCGCCGCTTCGCAGCCAGGACACCTGGACCTGATCCTCGCCCACCACCCCGGCGGAGCCGTCCTCTCTTCCGCCCAGGCCCCGCCGGATGCCTCCGGCCGCTTGCGGGTCGAGACGGTCACCATCGACGACCTCGTTGCAAACTCGCAGGTTCCCCCGCCTTCGCTCGTGAAAGTCGACGTCGAGGGCGCGGAGTTCGAGGTTCTCGCCGGGATGGAGCAGACCCTCGCCCGCCACGCCCCCAGGCTCATCGTCGAGTTCGACGCCGCCACCGAGCCCGAGGTTCAGACCAAGCGGGACCGCTTCGAATCCTGGGCCCGCGAGCGCGGCTACACGACCGAACTGCTGGAGCGCTCCTACGAGGACTCCAACTGGTGCGTCGTCCACATCCTCGCCACGCAATCGCAATGAACGCCGTTCGGTTACACCGTCTCGCCGCGCCGCGCCCGCGCGATGAACCGGTGAAAGCGCGTCCCGGTGTCGTTCCCGAACTCCCAGTTCACGCACACCCCGACCCGGTTGATCTCCAGCCGTCTCGCCCCCGGGTACACATCTTCCAGCGACCTCCACAGGACCGGCTCATCATCCACGAACGCCAGGTACCGCATCCCGTCGAACGCCACGCGGAGCCGGAACCGCTTCCCCCACGTGACCCGCGCTCCCACGTTGGTCCACACCGCGTCGTACACATCCTCGTGCCCGTTGAGGTAGAAGAAGGAAGAGATCGACGAACCCGCGAACATGTCGTCGAGCCACAGGTTGACGACGATGTAGTTGTCCTCATCCTGCCACAGCACCACCCCGCCGCGGCCCCGCTCCCCCTGCCCCCGCGCCGTGCCGGGCGGGGTCATCTCGACCTCGACATCGGCAAACGCCGGGTCCCCCCACGCCACGGTGTGCAGCAGCCGCCCCGGATTCGGCCTGCTCGTGCTGGCGTCAACACGCGCCCCGACCCCGGCCAGCCCGTCGCTCCCGGCGACCTCGATCCGCCCCGCCCCGAGATCCCGCCGCCACACCACGCCCGCGGCCTCGCGCCCGTGCAGGTCGCCGCCGCCGCCGGCCTCGAAGTCATCTTCGACAACAACAGCCTCCCCCCGCTCGCACCACGCCGCCTCGAAGCCCAACTCTTCGGGGATCGGGATCTCCCGCGGGTGCGCCTCGAACTGCCGCAGCCGCCACCCGCCATCGGCAACGGTGAGCCGGACACCGACCGCCGTGCCCTCGGACAGGCGGGAGTCCCACACCGCCTCGCCGAACACCGGCGCCCCATCGAGCCACACCCGGATCTCCTCGCCGTCGTCGCTGATCTGAAGCGACTGCACAGTGCCGACCTTGATCTTGACCTCCTCCGACGTCGCCACGGTCGACCACAGGCCGTCCCGTCGGATCAGCAGTTCCGACCGGTCGGCCCCCAGCATCACCGACCAGCAGTCCCCCCCTCCACCCCCACTCCCCCCGCCACCTGCGGCGGCACTTCCAACATCGTTCTTCACACCTCGGAAGAGGACGCCCGCGCGACCCTCCGCTCCTCCCTGCACCAGCACGTGGATGAGCCCCGTGGCCCCGCGCGGCGTGAGCGTGAGCACCGACTCGGACATGATCGATCTCGCGCCACCCTCAAGCCGCTGGAGGCTCCCTCGCTCGGCGCGCCACGTGCCTCCGCTCGACGCCTCGGTCCCCTCGACCGCGCCGCCGCCTTCCAGCGCATCCGCGGCGTGCGCTGTGCCCCACCAGTTCGCCAGCGACGGCAGCGGCAGCACCCGCACGCGCGACACCCGTGTGTCCACGCTGAACCCGATCTCGCCCAACACACTCTGGTGCACCCCCGCGTACAACCTCCGCTCCGAGGCCGCGGCATCGATGGCGATCGGCCGCATCGCGGGCCACGAGCCGACCGCGTGGGCTCCGTTCAGCGAGGCCGCGTAGTACGCCGCGCCACGGTCCCGCAGCACGATGACGTACCACATCGGCAGGTTCTGGACGTTCCGCGAGACGCTGACCGATCCCCCGGCCGCGCGGACGCACAACTCGCCGTTCTCGTGGTTGGCCGCGCGCATGACCATGGCCTGCCCCTCGGCGCCGGCGTCGAGGGGGATCTCCGTCGGGAACAGTCCGACGCTGAGGTTGTCCACCAGCCCCGGCTTCCCGTGCCCGCGCCGGCTCTTCCACCAGCACTCAAGCCGCCGCCGCGCCGACTCCCGCGCCATGCGGCCGCGCCAGCGAACCAGCCGCCACAGCAGCGAATCGGTCCCGGGGCACCCGAGCACCCAGCGTGCGACCCGCTTGGGGAACCGGTCGGTCAGCGAGTAACTCTGCGAGGTGTTGTGACCATTCAGGATCTGGACCGCGAACGCGAGCCCCGGCCGGCGCTGGAACGGCCCGTAGACCACCCCCGCCCGGCCCCAGCCCGGCTGGGCGAGCATGCCGATCCGCAGCGCCCCGTGATCGATCGAGATGACCCCTTCGGCGTCGATTCCGCGCCGGCGCAGGCCCGTACCGGCCACGCTGCCGATCACACGGCCCGGCGGCTGGTCGTCCGTAAAGTCATCGCTGAAGCCGACTTCGGCGTCGGGCGCGGCCTGGTGCGCCGGCGTCGTGGCCATCGGGCCCCAATCCCGAGTATGGGAGGCAGAGCGTGTCACGACCCGCAGAATAGCAGACCTCGCGGGACCCATGCGGCGTCCACGCGATCTGTTCCTCCGCCATCCGGCGGCCGATATCTTCACCGGTCACCTATGCCACCCAGCACCGAACAGTTCGACATCGCCGTCATCGGCGGCGGCATCGTCGGCCTCGCGACCGCCATGGCCCTGAGTGAGTCCGCCTCCGTGATCGTCCTCGAGGCCGAGGCCGCGCTCGCGACACACCAGACCGGGCACAACTCCGGCGTGATCCACTCCGGCCTCTACTACAAGCCGGGCTCGCTCAAGGCCACGCTCTGCGCCGCCGGGCGCGACGCCATGTACGAATTCTGCGCCCGCCACAACGTGCCGCACGACCGGTGCGGCAAGATCGTCGTCGCGACCGATCCATCGGAGATCCCGCGCCTCGACGAACTGGAGCGGCGCGGCCGGGCGAACGGGCTCCAAGACATCCGGCGGCTGACGCCCTCTCAGATCCGCGACCTCGAGCCCGCCGGCGCCGGGATCGACGGCCTCCACGTGCCCATTACCGGAATCGTCGACTTCCCCGCCGCGGCCCGCGCGATGGCGGCGGTGGTCTGCACCCGCGGCGGACAGGTCCGCACCGGCGCCCCGCTGATGCACGTCCACCGGACCTCCGGGACCGGCGGCGGCTTCGTGCTCGACACGCCCCTCGGCGAGATCGGCGCGCGGTCGCTCGTGAACTGCGCCGGGCTGCAGTGCGACCGCGTCGCCATGCTCTGCGGATCGGATCCCGGTGTGCGGATCGTGCCATTCCGAGGCGAGTACTACGACCTCAAGCCGCACGCCGTCGGCCTGGTCAAGAACCTGATCTACCCGGTCCCCGACCCGAGATTCCCGTTCCTGGGCGTGCACTTCACGCGGATGATCCACGGCGGAGTCGAGGCGGGGCCCAACGCCGTGCTCGCCCTGGCGCGGCACGGGTACGGCTGGCAGGACGTCTCGCTGCAGGACACGGCCCGCATGCTCGCGTTCCCCGGATTCTGGAAGATGTCGATGGCCCAGTGGCGCACGGGCATGATGGAGTTGCGGCGGTCCTGGTCCAAGCGCCGCTTCGTTGCCGACCTGAGGCGATTGATCCCGGTTCTGACCACCGACGACGTGGTCGCCGCGCGCTCGGGTGTGCGGGCCCAGGCAGTGGACGCAAACGGAAAGCTCCTTGACGATTTTCACGTGGTGACCGGTGATCGGATGGTGCACGTGCTCAACGCGCCTTCGCCGGCCGCCACGGCGTCGATCGCCATCGGCAGGTCGATCGCTGACACTGCTCGCAAGGCGTTCGCCCTCCCCAGGATCGCCGAACCGTCGCTGATCTGATCTGGCTCGCCGGTCTGCAACGGCCCATGCTCGGATCTGTACGAGCGGGATCGGACAATCGTGGCGGCCGGCGCTTTTTGCAGACCTATACGTCAGGAACAGGTCCGCGGCGGTCAGCAGGGCCGTCTCACTCTCAGATCATGCTCGTTTGTTTATTGTTGCGCAAGAACCGCGCAGCGGTGAGCAGCGAAGAGTTGTTCTCCATCTCGCCCAAAGCGCCGAAACGGCTTGCCTTTCGGACCAGTTCTGCTACGGTGACATCACGCGCGTCAGGAGCGGGGTCATCCCCGGAACACGGTTGGGCCGATGTGTAGCGAGAGCCTGTGACTCGTGCATGGAGCGCTCCAGAATGATCAGCAGCGGCACCCGTTGGACGTGGGGATTGGCTGTCAGCGTGCTGCTGGCAGGGCAAGGTCAGGCTCAGACCGTTCTGCATGTCAACGCCGCGGCCCCGCCGGGGGGCGACGGGCTGTCGTGGGTCACGGCGATGAGCTCGCTCGAATCCGCGCTGGAGGCGGCGGCGCTCATCCCGGAGTTGAGCCGCGACGTCGAGGTGTGGATCGCCGCCGGAACGTACAAGCCGACGAACGAGTTGACGCCGGGAACGCCGCAGACGGCGACGTTCTCCATGCTCAACAAGGTCCGCGTGTACGGCGGGTTTGCCGGGAACGAGACGCTGCTCGGCGAGCGGCTCCCGGCCGTGCACGTCGTCACGCTCAGCGGCGACCTCGCGGGGGACGATCTTCCGAACTTCTCCTACGGGCCCGACAACGCGTACCACGTCGTCACCGCGGATGGGGTTGACGCCACGAGCGTGCTCGACGGGGTGACGATCTCCGGCGGCGCGGCGGTGGCCTCCCCCTTTCTCAATCAGCGCGGCGGGGGAATGCGGGTCAACGCCTCGACCTGCGCGGTGACCGGGTGCACCTTCCGTGGGAACACCTCGAACCGCAGTTCCGACATGTCCGGCGGCGCCGTGTACATCTTCGACGGGGCGCCCGTGTTCACCGGCTGCGTGTTCGACACGAACCGGTGCACGAACTTCGGCTTCGGCGGGGCGGTCGCCTCCGAGGGGGCCGCCACGGTCATGAATCAGTGCGCGTTCACGGCGAACCGCGCCTCGGTCGGAAACGGCGGTGCGATCGCGCTCAGCGGCGGCACGCTGCTGCTCTTCGAGTGCAGTTTCGATGGCAACCTGGCGTCGGTCGCCGGCGCCGTCCAGAACTTCGCGGGGGACATGCTGGCACGCCGGTGCACCTTCGCGTCCAACGTGGGCGGCGAGTCCACCGCCGGCGTGGTGACCAGCCCGGGTGCGGCGAGCGACTTCCTGGGCTGCACGTTCAGCGGGCACTCCTCGCCGGCCGGGCCGGGTGCGGTCTCGGGCGGGCGCAACTTTGTTAACTGCGGTTTTTTCGGCAACGGGGCGGTCTTCGGCCCCGGCGCCGTCGGCGGGGGCGAGTTGTTCGTCGACTGCGTGTTCAGCGGGAACTCGGCGGTCGCGTTCCAGGGCGGGAGCGCGCTGAACTGCAACGCGGCGCTGGTCCGCGTCGTCGGGTGCACGTTTGTCGAGAACTGGAGCACGTCGTCCGCCCCCCAGGCCGCGGCGCTGCGGTACTCCGGGGTCGGCTCGCTCGCCGTGGACAACAGCATCTTCTGGCGCAACAGCGCGGGCCCACTCCAACGGACCGATGAGGCGACGCAGGTCGGCTCGTCGGGGCCCGGGCTTGCGGTGAACTCCTGTTTCGTGCACGGGCTCACCGGGTCGCTCGGCGGGACGGGGAACATCGGCGGCGGGCCGAACCCCGATCCGGGGCTGGTCAACCTCGCCGGGGCGGACGGGATCATCGGGACGGTCGATGACGACGTCCGCCTCAGTTCGTGTTCGCCGTGCATCGACGCCGGCTCAAACACCCTGCTCGCGGCGGATGTGCTGGACCTCGACAACGACCTGGACCTCCTCGAGCCGACGCCGTTTGACCACTCCGGGCTCGGACGCCGGCAGGACGACCCCGCGACGCCCGACACCGGCGCTGGAACGGCCCCGATCGTGGACATCGGCGCGTACGAGTACCAGCCCGCCGATCATGCCGTGTGGACGGCGGCCGCGGGCGGCGCGTACTCGAACAGCGGCAACTGGATCAACGGCCCGACGACGGTGGCGACGAGCGGCGCGTTCAAACTGGCCTCGGCCTACAGCGTTACGGTCGCGAGCGACCAGTCGGCGCGGTCGCTCGAGGCCTGCGCCGGGGCGGTGACGCTGCAGATCGCCCCGGGCGTGGTGGTCACCACGGGAGTCGCAGCGGATTACGGCCTGTGCGTGGGTGCTCATCCCAGCGCGGGGGCCTCGGTCCTGGTGAACGGCGGCAGCCTCGCGGCGACGAGGTCGCTGGTGGGCGACTTCGGCACGCTCGGCGGCAACGGTGTTGTCCTGGGTGATGTCGCCTGCGTCGGCACCATCGCGCCCGGCGCCGACGCGGCGTCGACCGGGAAACTCGAGATCGATGGCTCGCTGGCGATGACCGGGCCGAGCACGTTGAACGGGTTCGCACGCTCGGGGCGGGTGCGGGCGAGGATCGGGGGCAAGGGCGCGGGGCAGTTCGACTCCCTGAGCATCACCGGCGGGGCCTCGCTCGGCGGCCTGCTCGACATCACGCTCGTCGGCGGGTTTCAGCCGGGCCCGGGCGTACTGAACCTGCCGATCCTGACCGCCGATGCGCGCCAGGGCATGTTCGACGTCGCCCTGATGCCGGCGCTGTCAGACGGGCGGTACCTCGGCGTGGCGTACCAGACGCTGCGCGGCACGAGCGAGGTGGCCGCGCTGACCACCGCGACGCTCCCCGCGACGATCGCGTTTGTCGGCCCGAAGACCCGGCAGGTTGCCGGCCGGCCGACCGCGATAGCGATCGGCGACCTCAACGGCGACGGTCGGCCGGATCTTGTGATCGCGGTGCCCAACCCGGCCAACCCGACAGGGCTGCCGGGCTCGATCCACATCCTCTACAACGGCGGCAACGGACCGAGCGGGTGGAACGGCTTTGACACCTCGGTCGAGGTGCCGCTCGATTTCGGCCCGTCCGACCAGGGGATGGAGCCGGCGGGGCTCGCGCTTGCCGACTTCAACCAGGACCTGCGGGTGGATATCGCGGTCGCGTGCGCTTCGAGCCACAACGTGATGGTGCTCCAAAACACGAACAACATGGGCGCGTTCTCGCTGGCGACGAGCATCGGCGACGTGGGCGAGGAGCCGCGGGCGATCGTGGCCGGCGACATCGATCAGTTCGAGGGGATCGATCTGGTCGTGGCCAGTGCGGCGTCGGATGTGGTCACCGCCCTGCTCGGCGCTTCGCCGCCGGCGATCTCGTTCACCGCGGCGACCCCGGCGGCGACCGGGCGTCGGCCGGTGTCGATGTGCCTGCTCGATGCGGATGGGGACGGCGATCTGGACCTGATCGTGGGAAACGAAGTGGACTCGTCGCTGACGGTGCTGCTCAAGCAGTCCAAGCCGACGCTGCCGTACCGGACCGAGCGGCGGCTGCCGATGGCGGGACCGGCGGTGCGGCTCGCCGCGGCGGACATTGACGGTGATGGCGCGCCGGATGTGGTCGTGTCGGATGGGACGGGGAACGCCGTGTCGGTGGTGCTGAACCGGACGGTGTCGCTCAACACGCTCGAGTTCGCCCCGCGAGTTGATCTGCCGGCAAGCGGCGCCACCTCTGGGCTGGTGATCACGGACCTGGACAAGGAGTCAGACCGGGACGTGGTGGTGCTGGCGGGCGGCCAGATGCGGGTGCTCCGCAACGACTTGAACTCGGGGGAACAGCTCCAGTTCGCTCCCCTGGCGGGCCTGCCGATGGGCGCCGCGCCGACGCTGCTCGGCACGGCGGACGTCGACCTGAACGGCCTGCCGGACCTGATCGCGGTGAGCGACGCGGCCGCGCCGATGAACGACGTGGTCGTCCGGAGGAACATCTCGACGCTGACGTGTCCAGCAGACCTGGACCGCAACGGCGCGGTGGAGCCGCTGGACATCGCGGTGTTTGTGCAGATCTGGCTCGCCAGCATCCAGAACGGGACCCTGATGGGCGACTTTGACCACAGCGGCGTGGTCGACCCGCAGGACATCTCGGCGTACGTCACGGCGTGGTTGAGCGGGGCGGGCGGAGGGTGCTAAAGGCGGTCGTCAGACCGGCCCATCTGAGGCCGATCGCGGCCCATCCGCGGGCGGAGAAACGCGGGCGGAAGGAGTCGAACCTTCAACCTCCTGATCCGTAGTCAGGTGCTCTATCCAATTGAGCTACGCCCGCAACGCCCTCCGGCAAGGAGGACGGTAACACTAAGCGGGCCGGGGGCAATCGGCAAGGCGGGGACGGCGGGCCGGGCCTTGATTCGACGCGCCGGGGTGCGATACTTCCCTTCCGCCGGAGCGGTCGGTGTCGGCCCAGGGGCGAGGTCCTCGCTTTGACGGTTTTTCGGAGTTCTCATGGCTCACTCAGCGTCCGCAAAGAAGCGCATCCGCCAGAACGAGAAGCACCGCGCCCGCAACCGCTGGCGTCTGAAGACGATGCGGACCGCCATCAAGGAGCTGCAGGACAAACTCCTTCACGGCACCCCGGCGGACGCCGAGGCCGCGTACGCGGTCGCCGCGAAGATCATCGATCGCACGGCGGCCAAGGGCGTGATCCACAAGAACCAGGCCGCCCGCCGCAAGAGCCGGCTGACGGCCAAGGTCAAGAGCAAGAAGGCCGCCAAGGCCTAAGGCCCGTTCGCCGAAATCCCAGTTCACTCCCGCCCCGTTCGGACGCACCCGGACGGGGCGATTTGCTTTTGGCGGGCGCGCCGCACTCCCCCCATCGGGGCCCCCAACTCGCCGGATTATCGTTCCGTTGCCGATATGCATGGCGGATGATGCCGACCCGTAGACCACCGCCCCGCCGATCGCGATCCGCCTCGCCAGCACGGAAGCCTGCCCCTGCGCCCGAATCGGCCGCCCCCAGGCCGCTTCCCCGCCTGGAGCCGAAGGGGTACTGGGCGCTCTCGACGCGGCCGCTGCACATCCTGGCGTTCCTGGCGCCGCTGATCGCGGCGTACGAACTGGGGTCGGCGCTGTACCTTGTTTCGGGGCCGGAGGGGGCCCATCGCACCATTCAGGCCCAGAGGCTGCTGGGGGACTTCTTCCACCTCTTCGGGGTCGTGGGGCTCTTTCTGCCCGGGATCGCCCTGGTGACCGTGTTGCTGGTCTGGCACGTGCTCCTGCGGGACCGGTGGCGGTTGGAGTTGCCGGTCCTGATCGGGATGTTCATCGAATCGGCGGGGTGGACGCTGCCCTTGCTGGTGCTGGCCGCGGTCATGGGGAGGGCCTCGATGGTGCAGATAGGGGTCCCCCCCCCACACCTCCCTCCCCTCCCCCTCGCCGGCGGGGGGGCGGGCGTGGACCTGTACACGCTCCCGTGGCAGGCGCGGCTGACGATTTCGATCGGCGCCGGGCTGTACGAGGAGATGCTCTTCCGGCTGGTGCTGATCGCGTTCCTGCACCTGGTGCTGGCGGACCTGGCGCGGCTGCCGGGGAAGATGGCGTACGCCCTGTGCATCGCAGGCTCGGCGTTGACCTTCGCCCTGTATCACGACACGACGCTGGCGACCGGGGGGACGGACTGGATGAAACTGGGGTTCTTCGCCGCGTCGGGGGCGTACCTGGCGACGGTGTACGTGATGCGGGGGTTCGGGATCGCGGTGGGCGCGCACGCGATGTACGACACGCTGGTGCTGGTGCTGCTGAGGCAGTAGCCGGGCTGTCTATTCGTCGTCGTCGCGGTCCTGGGCTTCGCCCATCCAGAGCATCTGTATGGTCTCGAGGATCTTTTCGTTGACCGGGTGACCGGCCTCCTCGCGGAAATCCGGGAGCGCCTCGACCATTGCTCGCAGTTCGGTGAACCGGAGGGCCACGGGGCTGACGCCGGGGTGGGCGTCGGCGAGTTCCTCGGCGATGCGGTGAACATCGAGCCAGCCGAATGTCTTGGAGAGGGCCATGGCGAAGGGCTGGGGAGGCGGCCGATCCTGCGCTAGTGCGGGACTTCTTTCACGGCGTTGCGGTTCCACGAGGGGACCTTGACGGTGATCGCGCCGGCGCGGCGGATCTCGCACTGGCACGAGAGGCGGCTGTCGCGCTGCAGACCCGGGGCCTCCTCGACGCGGTCCTCCTCGGCCTCGGTGGGCTCGGAGAGGTTGGACATGCCCGCGGTTACGTGGACGTGGCAGGTGGAGCAGGCGCAGACGCCGCCGCAGGCGTGCTCGATGTTGATGCCGGCGCCGAGGGCTACCTCGAGGAGATTCTGGCCTGGGGCGGCCATGACGATCTGCTGGGATGCGCCGTCCTTGCCGGTGAGGGCGGCCGGGTCCTCCATGATGAAGGTGACCGGGATGGTCGCGGTCTTGGGGTCGATGGGACGGACGTGCATGACCAAGTCTAGGAGGATTTCGTTGGGATTGAAGCGTCCGGAGAGGGGGAATCTCGCGGCCCAGAGAGGCCCGGCGTCTACACTTTCGGTCCATGGGATCGGACGCCAAAGCCCTGCCGGAGATCGAACTGAGCGTTGTCGCCCCGGCGCACAACGAGGAGGACAATGTCGCCGCGCTGGCGGATGAGGTGGCGCGGAGCCTGGAGCCCCTTGGAATCCCCTTCGAACTCGTGGTCGTGGACGACGGGTCGACCGACTCCACGCGCCTGCGGCTGGTGGACCTGATGCGATCCCGCCCGTGGCTGCGCTGCGTGGCGATGACCCAGACCCCCGCGGGGTCGGGGAACGGGCAATCGGCGGCGTTTCACGCGGGGTTCCGCGCGTGCCGCGGCCGGCTGATCGGAACACTCGACGCCGACCTGCAGAACAACCCGGCGGACTTCCCCAAGATGCTCGACCTGCTGCGGCGCGAAGGGGCGGACATGGTGCAGGGCGACCGCTCGCACGCGAGGCGCGACAACGCGGTGCGGAGGGTCGGGTCCGTCGTGGGGCGCGTGTTCCGGAGGATGCTGCTGGGGGACACGATCCGTGATACCGGGTGCTCGCTGCGGGTGATGAAGCGTGAGATCGCCGTGAGGCTGCCGCTGGAGTTCAAGGGGATGCACCGGTTCATCCCGGTGTCGGCGCGGCACATGGGGTACACGGTGGTCGAGATGCCGGTGAACCACCGGGCGCGAATGGCCGGGACGACCAAGTACGGCTTCGGGATCACCAAGCGCGCGATCCCGGGGCTGATCGACTGCTTCGCAGTGCGGTGGATGCGCGGCCGGCGGCGGCCTGTGGAGTCGGCGGAGATCGGGCGCGGCGGGCAGATCGAGGCCGATTCCGCGAACGGCATGGTCGAGGTGCGCAGCCCGGCCGGGGTCGGGGCCCAGAGGGTCGGCGCGTGAAGTGGGAGCCGGCGGCGCTGATGGCGATCGTGCTGGCGCTGGGGCTGTGGATCGCGTTCGGCCCGCCGAGCCAGCCGCGGGTCGCGCTCCGCGATGGGGCGATGACGCAGGACGTGCGGATCGGGCACAAGCGCGGCGTTCTGGAGGCGGTGCGGGATCCGAAGACCGGCGAGTTCACGTTTCGCGTGCTGATCGGCGACTCGACCGCGGGCGGCGAGGTCATGAGCCGGGAACTGGCGGAGCGGGTGCTCGATCCCGAGATCGTGGCCGAGGCGATGCAGCCGCGGACGAACTGGCTGTTTCGCCTGCTGAACATCACGTCGTGGGTGAACGTCGTGTGGGTGTGCATCGGGCTCGGGGGGCAGCTGGCGTTCTCGGGGCGGATGGTGCTGCAGTGGCTCGTCAGCGAGCGGCGGCGGGAGAGCGTCATCACGGAGTCGTTCTGGTGGTTCAGCCTGCTGGGAGCGGTGCTGTTGTTTGCCTACTTCGTGTGGCGACAGGATCCTGTGGGGATCCTGGGGCAGGCATCCGGGCTGGTGATCTACGCCCGCAACATCCGGCTCATCCGCAAGAAGAAGAGAAGGGAAGTGCGGGCCGGGGAGCTGGTGCGCCTGGAGGGCGAAGGGAACGGAGCGCACATCGCCGCGGACCCGGCGCCGGAGCCGATGCTGACCCTGGGCAACCCCGCCAAACCAGGCGATCACACCCGAAGGTAGATTCGCCGGCGGTGCAGCAGCCAGGCGACAGCGAACCACGCGGCGGTGACAACCGCGGCATAGAGCAGCGACGCGATCTCCGGGCCGATCGTGAGCGATGAGGGCATTCGTGGCAGCAGGAGGTGCTCGTACAGGACCTGCTGCGGGGTTGTCTTCTCGCCGCGGAACGTGACCGGTAGTTTCGTGAGGACCTTGGCGAGGAGCAGGGAACCGACGTAGATGAGGATGGCGTTGCGGCCGAGGATGGTGAACGCGCCGGTGCGGGGCGCAGAAGGCTGGTCAGAGCCCTGTTGAGGTGGCTCGCGATCCGGCGCTCGGTCGAGGAGCGCGGAGCACGCGACGAGCACGACCGCCGCGAGGCCGCCGGTGAAGAGCACGTACGCCGGTGTCCAGAGCTGCTTGTTGATCGGGATCCCGCCGAAGCGGCCGAGTCCGAGCCCGGCGAGGGCGAGCATCATGCCCGATGCGAGCACGCGCCGACCCAGCGTCCGCCGTACACGGGGTGCGATGCCCGGCGACACGGAAGCCCGCAGGGCCAACCCCGCGACAAGGCCGAGGCAGGTTGTCGCGATCGCGGGGATCGTCGAGAGGAGCCCCTCGGGATCGAATGGCTGCTGCCCGAGCATGTGCGCCTGTCCAAGGACAATGCGGTCAACAGAGCCGACCAGGTTGCCGGCCACCGAGAGGTCCGGCGCGACCGAGCCCGGCGGTGACACCAGCAGCAGCACGGCCTGGTACGCCACGAGCAGGGCGAACGCCAGACCGAGTTGAACCCCCGGCGAGAGCCACAGGGCGCCCAGCGCAACCGCGGCGTAGCAGATGCCGATGCGCTGCAGCACACCGAGATACCGGAGCGACGAGAGTTCGAAGCGGGGGAAGGCCGAGATGAACAGCCCCAGCGCGATGATGATCGCCGCGCGCTGGAGAACCACGCGTGTCGCGGCGCTCCGCCCGGCGCCGGCGAGGCGGCGTGAGAACGCGATCGCGGCCCCCATGATGAACAGGAAGAACGGGAAGACCAGGTCGGCGAGCGTCCAGCCGTTCCAGTCGGCGTGCGCGAGAGGCGGGAAGGTGTGCTCGAACGAACCGGGGTTGTTGACCAGCAGCATCGCCGCGACGGTCGCGCCGCGGAAGACATCAAGAGATCGCACGCGCCCGGCGGGTTGCGGCATGCACGACGGTAGGTGACGCATCCGCCCGACCTGCCGCTGGGCCCCGCACGGCTCAGGCCATCGCCCGGGTCCGGCGCAGCAGCACGATGAACGCCGGACCGCCCAGCAGCGCGGTCAGCACGCCGATGGGCAGGCGCCCGGACGCCAGGTCCAGCGACTTGACCAGCGCATCGGCAGCGACAATCAGCGAAGCGCCCAGGAGCGCCGAGGCGAGGACCAGCACGCGGTGGCCGGCCGAAGCGCCGCGGCGGCCGGTCAGCAGGCGGGCCAGGTGCGGGCAGATGAGCCCGACGAATCCGATCGGGCCCGCGATCACGACCGCCCCCGCAGTCATGGCGCCGGCGAGGATGAACAGCGCCAGGCGCAGTCGCGACAGGGGGACACCGACGGAGACGGCCTCGTCGTCGCCCATGGCCGCCGCGTCCATCGCCGGGCCCGCCCAGAGGCCGGCGCCGAGGCCGATGACCGCGATCCCCCCCACCGCGGCGAGTTGCGGCCACGTGACATCGTCGGAGATCGCGCCCATGAGCAGGCGGGCGGCGCCGATGCCGCGGTCGGGCATGAGGTGCTGCAGCAGCATCGTTGCCGCGCCGCACATGATGGAGACGATGACGCCGATGAGCACGAGCGTCGGCGGGTCGACGAGCCCCCGGCGCTGGGAGAGGGCGTACACCAGTGCGAGGGCGGCGATCGACCCGAGCAGGGCCGGACCGGCGTGCCATCCGGCGACCGAGTACGGGGCCGACTCGGTCGACGATCCCGTCCACGTCGCCGCGAGGTACATCGCGAGCATCACCGCGAGCGCCGCGCCGGAACTCAGGCCGAGCAGGTCCGGGGAGGCGAGCGGGTTGCGCAGGAGCGACTGCAGCATGACGCCGCCGATCGCGAGGGACATGCCGACGACGATCGCGGCGAGGGCCCGCTGCTCGCGGAGGATCCAGACTTGGCCGCGGGCGGCCTCGGGGAGCGAATCCAGCGATCCGCCGACGCCGAGGCGCAGCGCCACGGCCCCGATCAGGACCAGCACGAGCACCCCGATGGCAATTGCGGCACGGCTCGACACGCCGACAGGCTACGGGAATCCACCGCGGAACGCCGCCGCCCCGGCGGGGGGTAACGGCGTAGACTTGGGGCCCCGAATCCGGCTCTTTCAGTTCGGGGTCTTTCAGGAGTCGGCTCGACATGGCCCAGAAGAACTTCGAGTGCCGTCTGATCACGCCCGAGGCCAAGGTGTTCGACCAGGCCGCGACCGCTGCGGTGCTGCCGGCGTGGGACGGCTCGATGGGGATCCTGCCGAACCGGGCTCCGATCGTCGCCAAACTGGGCGCCGGGGAGATGCGGCTGGATTTCCCCGATCAGGGCGACTCGAAGGGTGGGAGCCGCTCGTTCTACGTCGAGGGCGGCTTCATCCGCATGGCGGGCAACACGCTGACGATCCTGGCGACCAAGGCGATCCCAGCCGAGAAGATGTCCGAGAGCACGGCCCAGGCCGAGCTCGCCGAGGCCGAGGCTCGCAGGGCGGACCCATCCGATCAGGCGGCCGTTGCGAAGGTTCGGCTGGAGCGTGAGCGGGCGCGTCACAAGTTGCGTGTTGCCCGCGGCTTCCGCAACCGGGGCGGCGGAATCTAGGCACAGCCTTCCTCGATACGGCACAGCCGCTGAACCCGACCGGATTTCGGGCCGATATCTCTCCGCGGCCGGTGTGTGGCGGCCGCGATGCTCCGCTGGAAGAGAGGCATTGGATCCGAAGCGGGTCGGGGTCTAGCGCGCGATGGGCGGCGAGCCGTCCTTCGCCCCCGGGCCTAGACCCGCTTTGACATCGCGCGGTCGATGTCGCGCCGCGATTCGCGCTCGGCGATCGACTGCCGCTTGTCGTGCCGCGCCTTGCCCTCGGCGACGCCGACGAGCACCTTGGCGAAGCCGTTCTTGAAGTACATCTTCAGGGGGACGAGCGTCATCCCGCGCTTGGACGTTTCCTTGGCAAGGCGCAGGATCTCGCGCTTGTGGGCCAGGAGCCGGCGGGGCCGCACGGGCCGGTGCTGCTGCGCGCCGGCGGGGGGAAACTCGGCGATGTTGATCGAGTAGAGCACCAGATCGGGCGGCTCGTCGGTGGCGCGCACGTATCCCTCGGCCAGCGAGACCTTGCCGTCGCGGACGGACTTGACCTCCGATCCGACGAGCACCACCCCGCATTCGAGTGTGTCGTGGATGAAGTAGTCGAACCGGGCGCGACGGTTCTCGATCATCGGGTCCTGCCGTTTTTTGAGTTTCTTGCCCGCCTTGGCCATGCGTGTCCGGGAAAACTGAAACCCCCGGTCCCCGCCGGGTGTAGACGGTATCCTGCCCGATTCAGGCCCGCAGGCGCGGGCGGGGCAGGTCGAGCAAGAGGAAGTGCCATGTCGAAACTACGTGTGATCCGCGGTGCGATGCGAGGTGCGGTGCGAGCGGGGGTCTGGGTCGGGCCCATGGCGGCGGCGATGCTGACCGCCTCGTGCACCGCGTCGCCGGCGCCAAGCCGCCAGGGATCCGCCGAGAAGCCCGACGGCGCGGCGGTGCGCCAACCGGGGGCGATCCACCCTCACGCCACGATGCTGCGGTTCCCGGCGGTCAGCGCGACGCACATCGCGTTCGTCTACGCCAACGACGTCTGGCTCGTGCCCCGCTCCGGCGGCACGGCGACGCCGCTCGCCGGTCCGCCGGGGATGGAGATGTACCCCAAGTTCAGCCCGGACGGGGCGACGCTCGCGTTCATCGGCAACTACGACGGCAACCGGGATATCTACACCGTGCCCGCCGCGGGCGGCATCGCCACGCGCGTGACCCACCACCCTGCGGGGGAGGAGCTGTGCGGGTGGACGCCCGACGGCAAGGTGCTGTTTCTCACCAACGGCGTGGCCGGGCTGTCGCGCCAGACGCAGCTCTTCACCGTTCCTCCGACGGGCGGATTGCCCGAGCAGGTCGGGGTGCCGTACAGCGGGTTCGCGGCGATCAGCGACGACGGCCAGTGGCTCGCGATGACGCCGTACTCGATCGACAACCGCACGTGGAAGCGGTACCGCGGCGGGATGGCGACCGACCTGTGGCTGGTCAACCTGAAGACGCACGAATCGAAGCGGATCACCGACTGGGAGGGGACCGACACGCTGCCGATGTGGCACGGCACGGATGTGTACTACCTCAGCGACGCCGGGCCGCAGCACCGGCTGAACATCTGGAAGTACGACACCAAGACGGGGAAGAACGAGCAGGTCACGACCTTCGCCGACGACGATGTGCGGTGGCCGTCGATCGGCCCGGGCAACGGCGGGCAGGGCGAGATCGTGTTCCAACTCGGTTCGCAGATCCGCCTGCTGGACCTCGGGACGCGGCAGGTCGCGAGCGTCGATATCGCGATCCCTGGGGACCGGCCCACGCTGCGTCAGCGGAACGTCGATGCGGCGGACACCATCCGCGGCGCGAGCCTCTCGCCGGGCGGAAAACGCGTCGCGATCGAGGCCCGCGGCGACCTCTGGTCCAACCCCGCCAGGGAGGGCGCCGTCCAGAACCTGACCCGCACGGACAACATCTTCGAGCGGGATCCGTCGTGGTCGCCGGACGGGAAGTCGATCGCCTACTTCTCCGATCGCACGGGGGAGTACGAACTCTGGGTGATGCCCGCCAGCGGGCGCGGCGAGGCCCGCAAACTGACGGACCTGGGGCCTGGCTTCCGGTACAACCCGGTCTGGTCGCCGGACTCGAAGCTGATCACGTTCACCGACAAGGCCGGCGGGCTGTGGCTGTGCACCGTCGAGTCGGGCGAGCTCAAGCAGATCGACACCGATCCGTGGGCGAACCGCATGTCCACCTCGTGGTCGCACGACTCGGCGTGGCTCGCGTACGCCCGGGCGGATGATGAGAACGCCCAGGGGTGCATGTGGCTCTACAACGTGGCATCGGGGGAGAAAACCCGCGTCACCAGCCCGATGTTCGACTCCGACGGACCGGCGTTCGACCGCAAGGGCGAGATGCTCTACTTCCGCACGACGCGGGAGTTTGAGTCTCCGATCTACGGGGAGACCGATGCGTCGTTCGTGTACGCGGGCACGCAGATCCTGGCTGCGGCCCCGCTGCGGGCGGATGTGAAGTCGCCCTTCGCCCCCAAGAACGATTCCGACGATTCCAAGGACAAGGAGAAGAAGGACAAGAAGGGCGACAAGGACGGTGACGGCAAGAAGAAGGACGACGAGGGGAAGAAGGACGATGGAGCCGCGAACGGCGACCAGCCCGCCGGCGATGCGAAGGGCGGCGAAGAGAAGAAGGACGAGGGCAAGGAGGACGACAAGGACAAGAAGAAGGACGAGAAGAAGAAGGAGCCCATCACCATCGACCTCGATGGCTTCGAGGGGCGGTGCATCAAGGTCCCCGTTCCGGCCGGGGTGTTCGGCGGGATCGGGGTCAGCGATTCGGGCAAGCTTGTCTACGTCCGCCGCACGCCCCGAGGCATCAGCGGCGACCCGTCGGTCATGATCTTCGACCCCGGTGCGGAGAAGAAGGAAGAGAAGACCGTCGTTGCGGGCGTGGGCGCCTTCGACCTGAGCGCCGACGGCAAGAAACTGCTCGCCTACAAGGGCGGCAAGACCATGGCCGTGATCGATCCCGCTGCGGGGCAGGACCTGAGCAAGCCGGTGGTCACCGGCGGCATGCTCTCGGCGGTCGACCCCCGGGCCGAGTGGAACCAGATCTTTGCGGATGCGTGGCGGCTGGAGCGGGACTTCTTTTACGACCCCAACATGCACGGCGTGAACTGGCCGAAAATGCGTGACCACTACGGGCCGATGATCGACGACTGTGCGTCGCGCCAGGACGTCGGCTACGTCATCGGCGAGCTGATCTCGGAACTCAACGTCGGCCACGCGTACGTCACCTCGCTGGGCGACACGGAGGACGAGCCGCGGACGCCGACGGGCCTGCTGGGCTGCGACTTCGAGCTCGGGCAGAAGGACGGGGCGACCGCGTACCGCATCAGCCGCATCTACGGCGGGGCGCCGTGGGACATCGATTCCAGGGGTCCGCTCGCCGAGCCTGGGCTGGGCGTCAAAGTCGGCGATTTCCTGCTCGCCGTCGACGGCGAGCCCGTCGACACCGCCAAGGACCCGTGGGCGGCGCTGGTCGGAACAGCGGGCAGGACCGTCGTCATCACCGTCAGTGAGAACGCGGCGATCGACGACACGGCGCGGGATGTGGTCGTCAAGCCGATCTCGAACGAGGCCGCGATCCGGTACCGCAGTTGGGTCGAGCAGAACCGCCAGCACGTGTTCGAGGCCTCCGGCGGCAAGGTCGGGTACATCCACGTCCCGGACACGGGCGTCAACGGTCAGAACGAACTCGTCCGGCAGTTCTACGGCCAGCGGATGATGGATGCGCTCATCATCGACGACCGCTGGAACGGCGGCGGGCAGATCCCCACCCGCTTCATCGAACTGCTCAACCGCCCCGCGAGCAACTACTGGGCCCGGCGCGATGGGAACGACTGGCCCTGGCCCAATGACGCCCACTTCGGGCCCAAGTGCATGCTGATCAACGGCAGGGCCGGGTCGGGCGGGGATGCGTTCCCGGCGTACTTCAAGGCCCGCGGCCTGGGCAAGCTCATCGGGCTCCGGACCTGGGGCGGGCTCGTCGGGATCAGCGGCAACCCCGGCCTGATCGACGGCGGCACCATCACCGTGCCCACCTTCGGCTACTACAAGCTCAACAGCACCTGGGGCATCGAGGGCCACGGAGTGGACCCTGACATCCAGGTCTTCGACGACCCGGGCAAGATGGCCTCGGGCGCCGATCCGCAGCTGGATGCCGGCGTGGCGCAGATGCTCAAGGAACTCAGCGAGCGCCCGTTCGTGAAGCCCAAGCGACCTGCCTACCCCGACCGGTCGGGCATGGGGATCCCGGACCAGGACAAGTAGCCGCCGCGGGGGAACCCGCGAGTCCTCAAGTGAGTCCTATAACGCTGCGATCGCGGCCCGGTGCGGTTTCCCCGCATCGGGCCGCGTCAATTCTGGGACGTTCGGCGCCCCAGACTGGCTCGCGCAACTACGGGAAAATACTGGACTTGTGGGCGAATCACCTTGCTGAGCCCCAGCGGGGATATACACTCAAAGTGAGATCCGTGCCGTGCCTGCCCGGATCGTCTGGAGTCGAGATCGAGAGATGCACCGGCGTTGTTGTTGTGTTGCCCCCGCGTTGCTCTTGCATCGCGTTGGCGCACCGACACGTGGACCGGGGCGGGTGGAGCCGCCGGAAAGGCAGGAGAGCGATGCGAGGGCAGAAACGCGCAGCAGTAGTCGGGTTGATCGCCTCAGCGGCCTTGGGGGCCACCTCGAGGGCGGATGTCATCAACTCCGCGGCGTACGGCAACGATCTTGCCGGTGCCAGGGTGACCGTTGACTTTCAGATCATGACACCCGATGGCCTCGTGCCGGGGCCGAGCCTGACCACCATCTGGGTAGCCAACGGCCCCGACTCGGGCGAGGCCTACCTGAGCGATTCGTTCCGCCTGTCGCTGTACGGCCACAGCTACCACGACTTCTGGGTGCTCGACAACCTCGCGCCCTCAATGTTCATCAAGCAGGTCTTGATCGACCTGACCACCTCGTACTCGCTGTTCGACAACAACTCGTCGCCGTCCTCTCCCGGCAGCAACGAGGGCCTGGCGGGCGTCGAGTACTCGGACGGGCTCTCCACCGCCCCGGCGCCGATCGCGGCGTACGAGGCGCTCCCCTGGGCCTCGCCGACCAACCTCGGCGACATGTTCCAGAAGGAGTACATCGTCTGGAACGACGGCGCCTTCGCCTACGGCCAGACGTTCTGGTTCCGTGACGATACCGACACGACCGATGTGCTCCTCCCCGCTCCCGGCAGCGCCGCCGTGGTGGGCGGCCTGATGCTCCTCGGCGCCCGTCGCCGCCGGCGAGCCTAATCCTCCAGCACGATCACTCTCGGGGGCCCTCGCCATGCGGCGCAGGGTTCCTTTTTCATTGCAACGGCACGGGTGTCATTCCACTGTCACGCGGCTGGAGAGCACGCCCAGGTGCTCGATCTCCACTTCGACCCGGTCGCCGTGGCGCAGGAAGACCGGCGGCGTCATCCCCGTCCCGACGCCGGCAGGGGTTCCGGTCAGGACCACCGTGCCGCGGCCGAGCGTCATCCCCTGCGAGAGTTCGCTGATCAGCGCCGCGACCGAGAAGATCATCGACCGCGTGGTGGCGTCCTGCCGCGTCTCGCCGTTGACGCGGCACCGGATGCGGAGCGACTGTGGATCCGGCACCTCGCTCGCCGGCACCACCGTCGGCCCCAGCGGGCAGAAGGTGTCGAACGACTTGCCGCGGCACCACTGCCCCCCCGAGCCGGACTTCTGCCACCAGCGGGCGCTCACATCGTTCGCGCAGCAGTAGCCGAGCACATGCGAGAGCGCCGCGGCGATCGGCACATCACGCACGGAAGTGCCGATGACCACCGCGAGTTCCGCCTCGTAGTCCACCTGCTCCTGGTCCTGGCAGATGCGCGGGATAATGATCTCTTCGCCGCTCAAACCGAGGCTGAACGGGCTCTTGGTGAAGACAACGGGACGATCGGGCACGGCGTTGCCGAGTTCCTTGGCGTGCTCCGCGTAGTTGCGGCCGATGGCCAGAACATACCGGAGCAGGACCGGGTCGCCGGCGCCCGTGTCCACCGCCACGCCGTGATCTGTGCGGACGAGGTTCATGGCCCCAGTCTACTGCGCGCACGGCGGGGGAAGGGAGGGCCCCCCACTCACCAGGCCCTACCCCCGCCGCCCTGACGCGGCCCCTTGGGCTTGGCCTCGTTGACGGTCAGCGCCCTCCCGCCGTGGTCCTGCCCGTTGAGCGCCTCGATCGCCTTCATCCCCTCATCGGGGCTGGGCATCTCGACAAACCCGAACCCGCGCGACCGGCCGGTCTCACGATCCATCACGATGCGGGCCGAGGCGACCGTTCCGAAGGGCGCGAAAAGAGCCTGGAGTTCCGCATCGGTCATCCGGAAGGGCAGGTTTCCGACGTAGATGTTCACGCTCGGGGCCTCCTCGCCCGTCAGGCAACGAGGGATGCCGGGCACGCAGCGTCCGGGCTCCCGCTGCGGGCCCGTGGGCGCCGCCCCGCTGCTCGCCGGGGTCGGCGACGCTCCACTCTAGCACACGGCGCAAGTGCACAGGCTCCGGGTCACAACCCCCGGGCGTCGAGCTCGCCACGCTGGCGGTGGCCGTCACGGCCGCGTATTGATGATGTAGTCCGACCCTTCGCCCCCGCTCTTCAAGGCCTCGGTATTCGCTCGGGTGCTAGGCGTTCCCCGGTCGTCCTGACCATCGAGGCCCACGCTGTACAGCAGGTAGCCGCGGCCGAACCGATCGCTCGCGGGATCATCGACCAGTCGGTAGCCGAACGGTGCGCCGCTGAAGGGATCAATCGGCAGCGACGGCAGGATCTCCGGGACCAGAGCGCTGAGTGTCTGTGGCAATCGGCCGTACCTGGCCCGGTACATCTCGACCGCGATCATCGTGCGGACCCCGGCGATGTCAGTGAGATACATGTCGTTCGCGGCGATCACGAGATCGATGCTCGCAAGCAGGTTCTTGACCAAGACGTAGCGGCCTGGGAGGTTGTCGACAAACGCGCCGACCTTGAACGGGTGCGCGTCCCGCTGCGACCGCGGAAGGTCCGCCGACACCATCGCATTGTCAAAGAACTCGTTTACCTTCGCTGTCGAGTCGGCCTTGGACGGATACAACAGGCCAATGACATTGACGATCCGGTGAGATCCCAGCCAACCGGTCCGCGGAACTGCCGGGATCAACATCCCGCCCACCTTGGAGTAGATCATCGTTCCGTCGCCGTGCCCGTTGTCGGTGTGGGTCCACTGGATCGTGTCGAGGGAGAGGAGCCGCTCCCCGTTGAGCATCACCGACAGCGGCGGAACAGGCCCGAGGTGGTGGTCCATTGCATCGAGGAGTTCGGCCAGTTCATCCGCCGAGAACCGTGCCGATGTCATCTCGGACCTCAGTTCACCCAGCGTAAGCGACGCGATGGAAATGCCAACGAGCCGGCTGACCATGATCGGCTGCGAAGCAAGCGCCCGCACTATGACCAGGTTCTGCTCGAACGCGGCAAGCCTCTCAGCCCGATCGCCTGCGCGGTTTGCGAGGTGCATCCGCGCGACGTTCATCTTCGCGATGTCGCGGAGGGGACCGAAATCCAGCGTGATCGACTCGAGCAAGTCTCCATCGTGCTTGGGTTGGACGAATCGCTCGCTCCGGGCGAGCTGCGCGAGTTTGTCGAAAAGGCCGCACTGCTTCATGTACGCCATGGCATCAATCGACGACTCCAGCACTTCGGGCGGCGAGGCCGGGTCTGTGGTCGACAAAAAGTCTGGCGGATACGCTGCCTTGGCAATCTCATCGTTCAGCGTGTTTCGCAGTTGAGCGATTTCCATGAGCAGCGGCCACGCGTTTTCCTTGCCCTCCGTCGCCGCCTGGGCCGCCTCGCTGATCTCGACCATCCTTGCCCCGTAGTCGACCGATCGCCCCGGCTGCGCCGTGTAGGCCCAGCACGCCGCGACAACGACAATCAACACGATTGCCACGACAACCGCGGCGGCGATATTCCTCGGCCGGTACCAGCGATCTCGCATCGTCACCGCTGCTCTGCCTCCGCCTCTCTTCCCCAGTCCATGATACGTGCCAGCGAACGGGCTTCACGGCGGCGTGTTGATGATGTAGTCCGACCCCTTGCCCTCTGTTCGCAGGGCATCAAAGTTCGCGCCCTTGCTCGCTGTCCCCTGGTCGTCCTCGCCGTCGAGGCCCACGCTGTACAGCAGGTAGCCGCGGCCGAACCGATCGCTCGCGGGATCATCGACCAGTCGGTAGCCGAACGGTGAGCCGCTGAAGGGATCGATCGGCAGCGACGGCAGGATCTCCGGGACCAGAGCGTCGAGTGTCAGTGGCAATTGGCCATGGCGGGCCCGGTACATCTCCACGGCGACCATGGCCCGGACCCCGGCTACTTCGGCGAGGAAGATGTCGTTGGACGAGATCGTCCGATCGATCGCGGGCAGCAGCAGTTTGAGAAGCACGTAGCCGCGGGGAAGATTGTCGGCAAACGCATCGATCCTGAACGGGTGCGCCGCACGCTTCGATCGTGGGAGATCCGCCAGGACAGCGGCGTTGTCAAAGAACTCGTTCGCCTTCGCGGTCGAATCGGCCTTGGACGGGTACAGGAGGCCCATGACATTGACGATCGGGTGAGACGTGAGCCTGGCCATTCCAGGGGCCGCCGGCGACGGGTTCTGCAGCCCATCGAGTTTGGAATAGATCAGCGTCCCGTCGCCGTGCCCGTTGTCGGTGTGGGTCCACTGGATCGTGTCGAGGGAGAAGAGCCGCTCGCCGTTGAGCACCACCGACAGCGGCGGGACGGCCCCAAGTTGACGATCCATCACACCGAGGATCTCGGCCAGTTCATCCGCCGAGAACCTCGTCGACATCATTTCCGATTTCAGTTCCCCCAGCGTGAGCGCCGAGATAGCGGCGCCAGTGAGCCGACTGATCAGGATCGGCTGGGAGGCGAGAGCCCGCACCATGACCAGGTTCTGCTCGAACGCCGCGAGTCGCTCCGCCCGGTCACCTGTGCGGTTGGCGATCGCCATCCTCGCGACGTTCATCCTCGCAAGGTCCCTGGCCGATCCCAACTCTGGCAGAAGCACCTGGATCAACTCGCCCTCGTACTCTGGCAGGATGAACCGTTCGCCCTGAGCCAGCAGCGCGAGCTTGTCGAAGAGGCCCCGCTGCTTCATGTAGGCCATGGCGTCGAGCGACGACTCCACCACTTCGGGCGGCGCACTTGGGTCCAGGATTGCCATGAAATCAAACGGGAATGCGTACTTTTGGGGCCACCCGGCAGGCGCCTCACCGGCGGCCTTGCCGATCTCATTGCGCAAGGTGTCCCGCAGCCGCGCGATCTCGATGAACAGCGGCCACGCGTTCTCCTTGCCCGCCGTCGCCATCTGGGCCGCCTCGCAGATCTCGACCATCTTCGCGCCGTAGTCGACCGAACGCCCCGGCTGTGCGGTGACGGCCCGGTACACCGTGACGCTGGCGACCACCGCCAGCGCCACGCCGATCATCCCGGCGACATTCCTGGGCCTGTACCAACGCCGCCGCGTGGTGCTCATGTTGCTCGCCTCGGTAACCCCTCCCCTGATACGTCCATGTCCCGAACGGGTTGCGTCCCCCTCCTCCGGCTGTTGTACGCTTGACCCTTGATGCCCGACTTCGCGAACGATTTCTGGAACCTTCTCATCTCGCTTGGGCTCGGGCTGCTCATCGGGATGCAGCGGGAACGGACCAAGCCCCGCCTCGGCGGTATCCGCACGTTCGCGCTCATCGCCATTTTCGGCTCGTTGTGCGCGATGCTGACGTCGCTCACCGGCGGCTGGGCCGT
This sequence comes from Phycisphaeraceae bacterium, assembly GCA_019636655.1. Taxonomy (NCBI): domain Bacteria; kingdom Pseudomonadati; phylum Planctomycetota; class Phycisphaerae; order Phycisphaerales; family Phycisphaeraceae; species Phycisphaeraceae bacterium. The sequence continues at coordinate 1,153,035 of JAHBXB010000001.1, forward strand.
CGCCGCGGGGCTGCTGGGCGTGACCGCGACGGCCGCGATCGGCAACCTCTTCGCGCTCCGCGAGGGCCGCGGCTCGCCGGGCGTGACGACCGAGATCGCCATGCTCGCGACCTTCGGCGTCGGCGCCCTGGTGCCCTCGGGCCACCGCGAAGTGGCCATCGCGATCGGCGCGGGGATCGCCATCCTGCTCAACGCCAAACCGGTGCTCCACGGCGTCGTCGCCAAACTCGGCGACCAGGACGTCCGCGCGATCATGCAGTTCGCGCTGATCACCCTGATCATCCTCCCGGTGCTTCCCAACGAGACGTTCGGCCCCTTCGACGTCCTCAACCCGCACAACATCTGGCTCATGGTCGTGCTTGTCGTCGGCATGAGCCTCGGCGGGTACCTCGTCTACCGTTTCATCGGCGAAACCGCGGGGCTGCCGCTGGCGGGGATCCTCGGCGGGCTCATCTCCAGCACCGCGACCACCGTTAGTTACTCCCGCCGGGCGGCGGAGAATCCCAAGGCGGTGCCCGCGGCCGTAGCGATCATCATGATCGCCGGCACGGTTGTCTACGGCCGGGTGCTCGTCGAGATCGGTGTCACCGCACCCTCCCTCCTGCCGCACGCGGCGGGCCCGGTCCTGACCGTTGCCCTGACCTCGGTCATCCTCGCCGTGGTCGCCTGGAGGCGCACTCGCAACGGCACCGACGGCCTCGGCGATCAGAAGAACCCGACCGAACTCAAGTCCGCGCTGGTCTTCGGCGGCATCTACGCCGCCGTGCTGCTGGCGGTCGCCGCGGCCAAGCACACCCTCGGCGACAAGGGCCTCTACGCCGTCGCTCTCGTCTCGGGCCTGACCGACATGGACGCGATCACACTCTCGTCATCGCGGCTGGTGTCCGAGGGCCAGATCGAGCCGGGCACGGCGTGGCGGGCGATCATCCTCGCGGCGGCGTCCAACAACGTCTTCAAGACCGGCGTGGTCGGCGCGCTGGGCGGATGGAGGCTGCTAAAACCCGTCGCGACGCTTGTCGCGATCAAGCTCGCCGTCGTCGCCGCCGTGCTTGTTTTCTGGCCGTGAGCCGGGAACCCCGCACTACTTCTGCGGGTACTCGTAGACCCCGCGGCCGGTCTTGTCGCCCAGCCGCCCGGCGACCACGAGCTGCTTGAGCAGGGGGCACGCGCGGTAGCGGTCGTTGTTCAAGCCGTCGGCGAGCACGTTCATGATGTGCACGCACGTGTCAAGGCCGATGAAGTCCGCCAGCCGCAGCGGGCCCATCGGGTGCGCACAGCCGAGTTTCATGATCTCGTCGATGTGCTGCGGCTCCGCGACGCCTTCCATCCAGGCGTAGAACGCCTCGTTGATCAGTGGCATCAGCACGCGGTTGCTCACGAAGCCGGGGCGGTCGTTCGCGGGGATGGGCGTCTTGCCCATTTGCGTGGCCAGGGCGATCGTGCGCTCCGTCGTCTCCTTGCTCGTCTGCAGACCCTTGATCACCTCGACCAGCTTCATCACCGGCACGGGGTTGAAAAAGTGCATCCCGATCACCCGGTCCGCCGCCGCGCCGGCCGCCGCGGCGATCTCGGTGATGCTGATCGACGAGGTGTTGCTCGCCAGGATCTGACCGCCGGTGAACATCTTCGCCAGGGTTGCAAACAGGTCCCGCTTGACCTTCGCGTCCTCGACGATTGCCTCGATCACGACGTCCGCGCCCTTGAGTTCCTCGAGAGTCGTCACGTACTGCAGCCGGCCCAGCGATTCGGTTGCCTGCGCCTGGGTCATCTTGCCCTTCTCGACATCCCGGGCCAGCCGCTTCGAGTGGCCCTCCTTGCAGCGGCCGACCGCTCCAGCGGCGGCGTCGAAGACCATCACCTTGAACCTCGCGACCGCCGCGACCTGCGCGATGCCGCCGCCCATCTGACCCGCCCCGATGACGCCGATTGAACCGATGGACTGCATGGATCGCCTCCGACCCCCTCCCCCGGTCACGCACGGCCAGACCATCCGGGCCGTCAGGCGTTAGGATAAGCGGCGGAACCGGCGACGACGACCGTCGCCGACCGCCGGGGTGTGCGCATGTCGAGGCTGGACAAACTGAAACGGCTGCTGGAGGTGGACCCCGCGGACCCCTTCGTTCTCTACGGCATCGCCCAGGAGCAGGCCAACGCGGGGAACTACGCCGAGGCCATCACGTTCTACGACCGCTGCCTCGCGGCCGACCCGGCGTATTGCTACGCCTACTTCCACAAGGCCCGGGCGCAGCAGGCGCTTGGCCAGATCGAGGCCGCCATCGTGACCACGAGGGAAGGCGAAGCCGCGGCGAGGGCCGCCGGCGACGGCAAGGCGAGCGGTGAACTGGCTTCGCTGCTGGATGAGTTGTCATGAACCGCCGGGGTCCTCGATCGCCGCGAACCTCACCCCGCACCGGACCGCCGGCCGGATCGGACGACGCCGGCGGAGTGATCTCGTCGCTGTCGGTATCGCGGCGAGATCCTGACCGCGTCACGGTGCGCATCGGGCGAGCGAAGTTTGGGCCGATTGACCGTCGCGACGCGGAGGAACTCGGGCTGCGGCCGGGAGTGGAATGGACCAGGACACTCGCCGGGCAGGTCGCCGCCGCGCAGGCGCGGGCCGGGGCAAGGCGGTACGCGCTCCGTGCTCTCGCCGCCCGGCCGATGAGCCGACGCGAACTGACCGACCGGATGACGGCCCGCGGCTGCAACGCGCTCGCGGCCGAGTCGGTGGCGGCAAGGCTGGAAGACCTGGGGCTGATCGACGACGCCGCGTTCGCCCAGTCCTACGTGCGGTCCCAGTTGGCCCGAAAGCCCGCCGGCAAGGCGCTGCTGGTCGCCAAACTGATGCAGAAGCGCATCGAACCGGGAACGGCCAGGCGGGCTGTTGAAACAGCCTTGAAGGGGACCGACCAAGCGGCGGCCGCGGCGGTTCTTGCCCAGAAGCGGGCCCTGCGCATGAGCCCTGAACTGGGCCGGGACGTCGTCCGCCGCCGCCTGATGGGCCTGCTCGCCCGGCGCGGGTTTGACGGCGAAGTCTGCCGGGGGGCGGTCGATATCGCTATGAAATCATGGCAGAAACACGCTCCTGCCGGGACGGGGCGGGCGGACGAGGAGGGCTTGGGGTAGACTGTCGTTCAACCGGGGTGGCGGCGGAGGGTGCTATGCGGCGATGGACAACAGCAACGGCGGTGCGGGCCGTGGCGGGTGCGGGGGCGTTGAGTTCGCTGCTCGCGCTGGGCGCGTGCGTGGACAATCAGAACAATGACCTCACCATCGGATCCGCGCCCGACCGGGTCACGCTGCCGGCGCTGGAGACCCGCGCCAACCTGGCGTCGGCCCAGCCCCCTATCGATGAGGCCCCGCCTCCTTCGGTGGTCGGCGTGATGCGCGACAACTGGCAGCGCGTCACCTTCAAAGTGCCCATCGAGTACGTGAGCCATCAGGCCACTTCGGCGACCAACCCGACGTACACGGACGAGAACGCCCGGCAACTCGGCCAGTACCCGACCGAGGCCTCGTGCGTGGAGCGGCCGACGAGCCGGTCGTACGGCGATGAGGCGTGGGAGGGGCTCGCCGCGCCGTTTTATTGCGGGCTGGATGTCGTCATGGCCCTGCCGCGAATGTTCGTGGCTCCCCCGTGGACGCTGCAGCGGAGCCCCGGAACGGCGTATGAACGGCGGCCCGACGAGGTCCCGGCGTTCTACAAGATCGCCCCGGCGGGCCAGACCCCGGCGGTGGACCCGGCCGGTGCGCCGTCGGAGGCCCACTGATGTCCGAGGGGCTCAAGCCGATCCCGCAACTCGACGCCCGCGGACTGCCGGTGGGGTATGCCTACCAGCCAGACTACGAGGTGACGCCGCGCGAGACCAGGTCGCTCCTGGAAGCCGCGGCGGGAACGAGTGACGGCACGCTGCTCGTGGACTGCCGGCGGCAGAACGAGTGGGAGACGTGCCGGATCGAAGGGGCCGTGCTGATCCCGATGGAGGAGATCGCGATGCGCCTCGACGAACTCGAGGGACCCGACGGCGAGCGGGACCGGCCGATCATCGTGCAGTGCCACACCGGGCGGCGGTCGCTCAAGGTGACGCACCTGCTTCGGGAGGCGGGGTTCTCCGACGTCAAGTCGATGGCGGGCGGGATCGAGCTGTGGTCGATCGACATCGATCCGAACGTGCCGCGGTACTAGCGCCGGCGGCGGGCGGCGAAAAGGCCGGCGAATCCCAAGAGGATACCCGAGCCGGGTGCGGGGAAAATCCCCATAATGAGTCCGAACCCAGTTGTCGTGTACGGCTGGACCGCGCCTCCTTGCAGGTCGCTCCTCGTGATCCCAAGGAAGTTCACACTGCCATCGGCGCCCGACTCGGGATCGGGGGGAGTGGCCGAAGATGGCAACCACCCGAGAATCGGCCCGGCGGACCCGGTGACGGAGAACTGCACGAATTGATTCTCTTGTACCAGGTTGGCGTGGAACCGAAACACGTTTGTAAACGAGTTCGCGCCGAGTGAGCCTGGAATCGGGGTTGTCGGTTGTGGACTTGCATCAGGCCAAGGGGCCGATGCGCCGCCGACGATGTCGCGGAACGACTGGACGAAACTGCCCGGCGTTGCGGCGTTGCCCTCGATCACGTTCGTGCCCACCAGCGTGCCACCGTATTCGGTTGACGGGCCGCTGTTGAAAGGTGCCACTCTTGACGTGGCACTATCGACTGCCAATGTGTCGCCCGGCGCGAAACCCACCATTGATACTCGCCCCGTCCAGTTGAACAGGCCCTGATTGCTCTGACCAAGATCCTGCCCCGTCAGGTTGAAGATTCCAACCTGGACGGTGATGGTGTACACGCCACCTGCATTGCCTGCCAAGGTATTGCCGCCAGACATCAACAATGTCTGGCCATCCGGCCGGGTAACCGAGAAGCGGATTTGCGTCGTCCACGTCGTCGCAGCGGTGGCGGAAGCGGCGAATCCGGCGGCGCACAGAACTCCTGCTAGGGCTGTCTTCATGGGAGCGTTCCTGTGAGAGCTGGGACGATACAACGACATCATAACGTACATGATTCTGGTGGATCCGTCAATGTTAGGTATTTGAGAAAGACACTTCCTCGATCGGCTACGCATTCGCGAGCCAGTACAGGGCAGTTGCGGCGATCGCGGTCAGAGAGAGTGATGCGAGCAGCACGATGGCGAGTCGCAGGCGGCTCCGGCGGCGGTGGCGATCGCGGGCCTGGCGCAGGGGCGGGAGGAAGTCGATCGAATCAAGGGCCGTGCGGACCGCGGCGACGGCGTCGGCGCCCTTGGGGTACATCATGGCGAGGACCGGGGCCATTTCAGAGTCGGCACGCTCCAGGTGGCGGGCGGCGGCGGTGCGCGAGGAGTCCATGGCCCGGGCGACGACGACGCTATTGAGCTGGTCGAGGCGGGCGAGCAGCCAGGCCTCGCGGCACTGCTCGGGCATGGCATGGGTGGCGTGGAGAACGGCGAGTTCGGGGCGCGGCGTGTTCGACGCGGGCGCGGGCCGGTGACGGCGCAGGACGCGCCGGGCGGCGGTGATGCAGACGCGGTCGAGGCGGGCGGGGTCGATGCGGTCCAGACGCGGGGCAAGGGCGAGGGTCGCCGCGAGGATCCTGGCGGTGAGGAAGGGGTCGCCGCCGGCAAGGAGGAAGGCCAGGCGCGAGGCGCGGCGATCGGCAGCGTCCTGGCGGGTCATGTGCGGATGATACGGGGATGGGGCCGAGCGAACGGAAAAGAACAAGGGCCCCGGGGAACACCCGGAGCCCTTGCGTGAGTCAGATTGACCGCGGGTCGAGACCCGCAGCGAGTCACCGAGCGCTATTAGGCGCGACGGCGACGGGCGGCGAGGAGGCCGCCGAGGCCCAGGAGGGCAACGGAGCCCGGAGCCGGGATGCGGGGCAGCGTGAAGCTGGAGTCCGCAAAGGCAGACAGCGGGCCGCCGTCAGCCGTGCCACGGGTGATCCCGAGGAAGGTCACGGAGCCCGGATCGCCCTCGAAGGGGGGGTTGACGCCGAAGGGCGACCACGCGAGTACCGGGCCAGCGGAGCCGCTAAAGGTCGTCACGATCGGGTCGGTTCCGCTGCCAACAATGATCTGGAAGCGGAAGACGTTGGTGTAGGTGTCCGCACCGAGCGCACCGGGAACCGGGGCGGTCGGCTGGGGGTCGCCATCGTTCCACACGGCGCTGGCGCCGCCAGCGACATCGCGAGAAGCCTGGATCAGGCTGCCCGGGGTCACGGAGTTACCGTCGATGACGTTGCCGCCAACCACAGCGCCGCCGAAGGCGGTCGAGGGGCCGAAGTTGAAGGGGCTGATGCGGGACGTCGCGTTGGCAACGACGTAGTTCTCGCCAGCGCTGAAGCCGGTGCCGGTGGCGCGAGCGGCCCAGTTGAACAGGCCCTGGTTGCTCTCACCAGCGCCAGCGCCCTGAAGGTTGAAAATGCCAACCTGGACGGTAACCGAGTACACGCCGGCGACCGTCACATTGGTCGGGCCGACGCCGCCGGAGTTGATGATTGTGCTCGAGTAACCGCTGCCCGCAGGCCCGGTCACCGAGTAGCGCATCTGCGTAGTCCACGTCGCCGCGGCGCTCGCCGAGGCGGCAAGGCCAGCGATACCAAGAATACCGACAACAACGTTCTTCACGGGTCTCTCCTCCAAAAGGGGGGTCAGAATGACGACTCACTCTCGACGGATAAGGTAATCGATTCCTGCGGGCTGTCAAGTACCTCAACAAGAAAGAACCCCAAGGCTGTCCCCTAGTTTTTGGAAACTCGTACTTTTCAGCCTACGCCTCGGTACGACCATCGATAGCCGAAAGCCAATGAAAAAGGCCCCGAGCCGAAGCTCGGGGCCCTGGTCGTTGCGGTGGGCACCTCGTTCCCGGTGTAACCGGGAAAGGGGGGTTAGGCCCGGCGGCGACGGGCGGCGATCAGGCCACCCAGGCCGAGAAGGGCCGCCGCGCCCGGGGCGGGGACGCGGACGATGGTAAAGCTGGAGTCAGCGAACGGACGGAGCACGTTCGGGGTCGCGTTCGTGATCCCGAGGAAGGTCACGGAGCCCGGATCGCCATCGAACGGGGGGGTGACGTTGAAGGGGGACCAAGCCAAGACAGGTCCGGCCTCGCCAGCGAAGGTCATGACGATGTCGCTGCCGACCGTCTCAGTCACGGTGATGGTGTAGCGGAAGACGTTGGTGTAGGCGTCGGCGCCGAGCTGGCCATTGGTGGGCGCCGTCGGCATCGGGGAACCGTCCGGCCACACGGCGGAGGCGCCGCCGGAGACGTCACGGGAGGCCTGGATCTTGCTGCCGGGGGTGACAGCGTTGCCATCGATGGCCGTGCCGCCGTTGACCACGGCACCGCCGAAGGCGGTCGAGGGGCCGAAATTGTAGGGGGAGATTCGCGAGGTGGCGTTGGCGACGACGAGGGACTCGCCAGCCATCAGGCCGGTGCTGGAGCCGCGAGCGGCCCAGTTGAAGAGGCCCTGGTTGCTCTGGCCCGCCTCCTGGCCGGTCAGGTTGAAGATGCCAACCTGGACCGTGACACTGTACACGCCAGCTGCGCCGACAGGCATACTACCGCCGCTGGGGACGAGAACAGCCGAAGCGCCGGGCGCTGTGATGCTGTAGCGCATCTGGGTTGTCCAGTTGGCGTCCGCGACCGCGGAGGCGGCGAGACCCGCAACAGCAATAATACCACACAGGGCAGTCTTCACGTGGAACTCCTTCCGATATATGGGGCAGTGAGAGGGAACGACTACAACGACAAGGCAAACATACCTCAAGCTCAAAAGACCGTCAAGGCTCTCGTGAAAAAAACGCCGGTTTGGGGGATGATCAGGCCTGGGGGATCCCGGTGGTTACCGGTCCATTAGATACTGGTACAGCAATGACTTAGGTCGCATCGTCCCCGGCCGGCGGGGACCGCGCAAGAGTTGTGTCAAGGCTTCTGCAACGCCACCGCGACGATCTCGTAGGCGTAGGCATCCCCCTCAGCGGGCCCGATCAGCAGGAACGAGCCGCGGGTCGTCGTTGCCCGCGGAATTGAAGCCATCGAAACGACCGGGACGGCCTGCCGGCCGGTGGTGTCTGGTGTCGGCTGCGCCGAGACCACTCCCTTCGGGGTGCCCACGAGGAATGCGCCGGACGCCTCTCCCATCCACGCCGCGGCGAACGAGTTCGGGGCCAGCGAGAGGAGCGAACCATCGGAGGGTGAGAATGCGACAATTTGGTGCTGCGCCGGGTGGAAGAGCGGGATGAGCCCTGAGGGGAGGCCGCCGCGGGGCAGGACGACCGGGGTCTGGCTCGACGCGATCGACTGGTAGGCGTCGATCATGCCGCCGGAGGATGCGAGCCAGGTGCGGGGGCCGGGGAGAAGGGAGCCGGACGCGGGGTCGGTGGCGACAGCGAGGACCTCGATGCCGTCAGGAGCGATGGCGAAGACGGCCAGGACGCCGGGGATATCGCCGAAGGTCGGGAACGCGAGATCGGTCCCGCCCGGCGCCAGTTCCAGAGCGGGCTGGCCGGGGGAGGGGATGACGACGAGGGATGCCGGCGCGCGCGGGTTCGCACGGCGCGTGTACGCGAGTTCGCCAGCCGGGCCGAGAACGGCGTGGGCACTGACGTTCTTGTCGCGGACGAGCCAGTCCACCGCGCCGGTTTTCCAGGCGACCTTGCCGATCCAGCGAGAACCGTCGCCCTGCGGGGCCTCCACGAGGAATCCGTCCTGATCCGCTGATCGACCCAGGAGCAGACCGGCGGGAAGGGGCGCTGTCAGGGTGCGAGGAGCGAGGCCGGTGTCGGTGATGTCGACGACGGCGATCTCGCTGCCCAGGGGAGGGGGCGAGCCGGGCTGGGCGAGGATGGAGGGCCACGTGGGCGGTCGGCCCTGCTGCAGGGCGATGTGGTCGCCGGCGGGCGAGACAAGCGGCTGGGAGAGCCCGTCGTAGCGGACCCGGCCGAGGGGCTTGATGGCGAAAGTGAGGCGGGAGGTGCGGGTGGAGTCGATGGGGGCGGGGCGTGCGGCGGAAGCCGTTGGGAGGGTTGGCGACGGCTGGTCCGAGGGCTTTGGAGCGGGGACGGTGATGCAGGCGCTGCACGCGGCCGCGGCGGCGGACAGGAGCAACCTCGTGGCGATCCGGGGCCAACGACGCGGTGCGGTGCGGCGTGGTTGCATGACGGTGGATTCTACTGGCGGCCCTCCGCGGGTGGTGGCGGCGGGGGCGCGGTGGGCGTGTTGGGATTGTCGTTCGGCAGGGGCGGGAGGGGCTCCTCGCCGGGGGGGGCGATCTCGTCGGGCTTGAGGGTGTTTCGGAGTTGGTCGAGACGCTGGCGGTAGGGGACGTTGGCGTCGTAGGACGTGGTCGGGTTGTCGATCACCAGCGGCGTGACGAAGACGAGCAGCTCGGTCTTGGACTTCTGCTTGTCGATGGACTGGAAGAGCGGACCGATGAGCGGGAGATCGCCCAGGAGGGGGACCTTGCGGACGACGTCGGAATCCTCGGATCGGATGATGCCCGAGAGGACGATCGTCTGGTTGTTCTGCACGATGAGCTGGGTCGTGGTCTGGCGGCGGTCGACGATGAATCCGCCGAAGAGCGTCTGGTTGGGCTGGATGCGGGAGAGCTCGACGTCGATGCGGACGTCGACATCGTGGTTCACGGTGATGCGCGGGCGGATGCGGAGTTGGAGGCCGACGGCGCGGTAGTCGAAGGACTGGATGAGGCCGGTGTCGGTGGACTGGGTGTCGGTGATGAAGGGGATGTCCTGGCCGTCGAAGAAGGCCGCTTCCTGGTTGTCGGAGGTCCAGATGCGGGGCTCCGAGAGGACGTTGACGGTGGTCTTGGTGTTGAGAGCCTGGAGGAGGAGGTTGGCGCTGACATTGACGTTGAGGACCGAGGTATCGAAGAGGCCGGGGAAGACGTTGTTGGCCACGTTCTCGGAGCCGATACTGCCGCCGATGGTGTTCTCGCCGTCGCCCGGGGTGATCGCCTGAGAAGAGACGCGCAGGCCCAGGGCGGTGGCGTCGTCGAGCGCGACCTCGGCGATGATCGCGGAGAGAAGGACCTGACGACCGGGTTGGTCGAGGGTCTGCGCGAGTTGAACAAGAGCAGCCTGGTATTCCGGTGGCGCCATGATCATGACAGCGTTCTGCCGCCAGACGGGGACGATGCGGATCTTGCTGACGAGGGCTGAAGAGCCGGCGTTGTCGGAGGGCGGGCGGGCCCGCTGCCACCAGAAGGTGATGGTCTCGGAGGTGGTGGCGCCCTGGTTCTGCTGCTGGTTGTTCGCGGTGGAGCCGGTGGAAGGGTCGGCGGCGAAGGGGGACGCGCCCGCCGCGCCGCCGGTGGTGAGGCCGCTGGCCGAGCGGCGGATCTGGGCGAGCGTGCCCTCCTGAGCGAGGAGAGCGTTGAGTTGCTCGGCGAGTTCCTCGGCGTTGGCGTGCTTGAGTTCGATGACCTTGGGGAGGCCGATGGAGAGGGGCTTGTCGAGGTCTTCGATGATCTTGTCGATGACCGAGAGGTTGTCGGGGGACTTGGAGATCACGACGAGCCGGCCGGCTTCGGGGATCGCCTGGAAGGAGAACTGCCCGCCGAGGCGGCTGCTCTGGCCGGTGGTGGATGAAGCGGCGCCGGTGGAGCCCGAGGTGCCGCCGCCGAAGAGGCCCTCGAGGAGATCGCGGACCTTGACGGGATCGGAGTTCACGAGGTTGTAGATGCGGGGGACGACGGCCTCTTCGGGGAGTGGCTTGTCCCAGACATCAAGGATCTGGCGGCGGATCTGCGAGAGGACGATCGGCTCGGCGAGGACGGTGACGGAGTTCTGCTGGGTGTTGGCGGTGACGCGGAGGTTGGCGGAGGGGCTGGTGTCGTCGGCGCCGCCGGCGCGGGCGGGCTGGTTGGCGGCGCCGCCGGCGTTCCGGCCGGCCTGGGCCCCGGGCCCGCCGCGACCGCCCTGTCCGCCGCCGCCCTGCTGGCGGAAGAACTGCTGGAAGGGGCTCTGCTGGGTGTTCTGCCGGTTTCCGGTGGCGGTGCGACCGGCATCGGTGGAGTAGAGCTCGCGGATGTTCTCGGCGATGTGGGTGGCGTCGGCGTACTTGAGGATGAAGGTCTCGGTGGAGAGGGAAGCGGCGCTGGGGCGATCGAGCGAGAGGACGATGCGTTCGAGGCGCTGGAGCAGGGCGATGTTGCCCATCACAACAACCTGGTTGGACTCCGTATCGACGTAGAACTTGGCGAAGTCGGGGAGGGAGTCCTTGAGGATCTTGCCAAGGTTCTCAGCGGAGGCGTAGCGGAGGGCGAAGACCTTCTCCACGACGGACCCGGGGTCGGTGCGATCGAGGGTAGAAACGTCCGGGCCGAGGACGGGGACATCCTGGCGGGTGATCTCGGCGATGTCGCGGAGGATGACGAGGTCCTCGGTCTCGACGACGCCGATGCCGGCCTGCTGGAGGGCCAGGAAGACGAGGTTGAGGGCCTTGGAGCGGTCGATGGGCTGGTCGTTGATGATGGTGATTCGTCGGGCGAGGACGTCCTGCTGGGGCATGACGACCTTGCCGGTGCACTCGACGATGAACGGGATGATCTGGTCGAGGGGGACGTTCTTGAAGGCGATCTTGGTGGGCTCGGTGGATTGCGGCCGTCGCCCGGAGGGATCAACGACGCCCGGGATCGCCGGCTCGGCGCCGGGCGCCTGCGCGAGAGCGAGCGAGGACCCGGAGAACATCGCCGCGGCGGCCAGGAGGGCGCGGGGGCTGGTGGCGGGGCGGGCGTTGGGAGGGCGGATGTTCATCGAATCTCCGATCGGGACGAATCGGTCGCGGACGGGGAGGAGGGGGCGGGCTCGGGCTGGGGATCGGGTTGCGGCTCCGGCTGCGGCGGCGGATCGTGCGGGGGATCCGGGAGCGGATCGGGATCAGGAGCGGGCTCAGGCGGGGGCTCGCCGGGAGCCGGCGGCTGGGGATCGGGCGGGGAGCCGCTCGGGCGGGGGGGCGCGGGCCGCTTGGGTGGGGGCTCGGCTTCCAGCGGAGCGGGTGCGCTCGCGTCGGCGATGAGGGGGCTGCGCTCGAAAAGGGAGACGGTGAACTCGACGCCCTCCCACTCGACGCGCGCGGTCCAGGGCGGGGTGATCTCGATGACCTTGAGATCGACCGTCTCGGAGCGGGCGTCGCCGGCGCGGAGGCGATCGCCGTTGGCGAACCACGCGGTGTCGTTGATCATCGCGATCAGGGCCGGACCGGCGTAGCGCGTGGGGCGCGAGGGGCCGGGGTCCGGCGTGCGATTGTCGGTGGTTTCGACACGCGGGGGGGGCGGCGGGCGGGGTGTGAAGAAGAGCGATCGGCCCGTGATGCGTTCGACGTAGAGGTTCAGGTCGGCGGCGAGCGCGGAGCTGTCGGCGGTCTGGGCGGCGGGCTTGTCATCCGGCGGGCTCATGGCCAGAGCGCGGACCAGGGGCCAGGCACGGACGAGGGCGAAGGCGAACGTGAGGGCGAGCGCCACGAGGGCGATGAGGCCGAGGCGGCGGGGGCCCGCGGCGATCGCCTTGAGCTTGTTCCAGGAGAGCCCTTCGGACATCAGCGGTTGCCTCCCGTTGAGGTGGACGGGAGCGAGCGGACCCAGGCCTCCGCGGCGAGTTCGGCGCGGACGGTGTTGGATCCGGACTCGGAGCGACCGGACCTGGAATCGGCGCGCCGGATGGCCACTCGGGAAACGGCTGTCACCTCGTCGGAACGCTCGAGTTCGGCGAGCACGGTGGCGACGGTGGCGGGATCGGCCTCGAAGGTGACGTCGAGGATTAGGCGATCGATGCGCTCGCCGGGCTGGGCGAGGATGGCGGCCTGTTCGGCGGCGAGAGAGACCTGCTTCTGGGCGATTTCAGCGCGGATGTTGTGGGCATCGAGGATTGTGTTGACGCGGGCGAAGAGGGCGGCGGTTCGGCTCGTTACGGGGCCGGGGAGGGCGGGGGTGCCGAAGGTCGTGCGGGCGACGGCGAGGGGGCGTGCGGGGTTGGACCAGTCCGCCGCGAGGGAACGTTCGCGGGCGAGGGAGGCCTCGGCGTTGTCGGCGGCGGTGACGAATGCGTTGGTGCGGTCGAGGATCGGCTCAATAATGGCAAAGTAGGCGATCATGCACGCGACGAAGACCGTGAGCCAGCGGGCGGCGCGGGGGAGGGCATGGAATCTGCGGAGAAGGGCGGTCATGGCTTCTTCTCCGTGAGAGCCGCGAGCATGCGCTTCTTGCACTTGTCGACTTCGTCCTTGAGCCTCTGCTTGGTCGCTTCGTCGAGGCCCGCGGCGTTGGCGGCGGCAGCCCGTTTTCTCATCTCATCGCCGGCGGCCTTGGAGTCGAAGGCGGCGATCTCGTCGTCGGTGAGCGGGGGCGGGATGTCTATGCCGCGGGGGGCTTCGGCGGGGGGCGCGGAGGCGCGGGGCTGGCGGCGGGTGGTGCGGCTGGACGAGGGTTCGGCGGAGCGGGAGTCTCGATCGGTGCGCCGCTCGTACCGCGTGGAGGATGCGGCGGCATCGGCGCCGTACATGAGCGCGGCGAGGGACTCCTGGGCGTAATCGTGGGAGGGGTTGACGCGCATGAGGGGTCCGGCGACGCGGGCCTGGAGGCGGAAGTCGTCGCCGGTGGACTCCGGCGCGTTCGAGGCGGAGGTGGAGAAACTGACGTCATCGAAGATGCGGAGGTCGGTGAGGTTCTTGCGGAAGGCGGCGATGACCTCGCGGTTGTCGGCGTGGCCGCGGAGGGAGAGACCGGCGTTGCCGGACTGCTCGGGGTTGAGTTCTATTGATTCGAGTCTCAGGCCGACGGGGGCGGCGCCGGCGACGTCGGCCAGGAGCTTGGTCATGGGCCATCGGCGGGAGCGGAGCAGTTCGTAGAACGCGGCCTGGGTGTCGGCGTGGTCGAGGCGTTCTCGCAGGGCGTCCTGCCCGCCCGCGCGGCCGAGCACAACCGCGCTGCGGGTCGCGGCGACGGCGAGGGGCCAGAAGAGGAGCACCGCGAGGCTGGCGGCGATGACGATCGCGGCGCGGCGGGAATCGGAGAGCCAGGTGATCGCCGCGAGCAACGGGGAGGCCGACTTGTCGGGCGCCGATTCGGAGAGCGACAGGAGCGGGACCAGCGCGGGGTCCCGCGAGGCCCAGGCGATGGCGGCGCCAAGTGCGATCGCGTGGGTGGTCTTGAGTGATGGGTCGGCAAGGCCGGTGATCGCGGCCTGGTGGACCGGGCTGGCTCCGCGGGTGCCGGAGAGAGCGACCGAGGGTTCCGGGCCGGTGACATCGATGGGTGCCGGGGGAAGGGCGATCGCCTTTCGGGTCTCATCGACCGCGGCGCGGACCGCGGCGGCGAAGCCATCGCGGGTGGAGGTGTCGGCCCGGAGGATGCGGGCCACTGACCTCGTCAGTGAGGCGGCGACGATGATCGCGGAACCCGCGGAGGGGTCGGCGTAGACGGCGGACTCGACCACGCGGTCAGGCTGAGCCGCGGCTTGGCGCGCGAAGCAGGCGAGGGCGACGGGCTCGGGAATCCATGATTCGGACTCGAAGTCGGCCGTCAGCGGGAGCGATGCGGGCGCGGGCGATGAATCGGGCCAGCCGATGAGCAGGGCAAGGGGCGGCGTTCCGTTTGCGATCGGCTGGACCAGGCCGCCGGCCCGGCGCCAGGAGGGGATCGACGATGGGAGGTCCGCCTCGGCGACAAGGGCGAGCGCGGCGGCGGACTCGGCTGGACCGGCGGCGGAGTCAGGGAGGGAGACGGCGCGGCAGACCGTGGAGGCGGCCGGCAGAATCCTCAGAAGGCGCGTCACGCGGTGCTCGCGGAGCACCGCATCAAGGGCGCGGGCGGAGGCGTCGTCGACGGAGCGGACCGCGAGCACTTCGACCCCCCCACTCTCGGCGTGCCCTCCGCCGCTGCTCGAACTTGGCGCCGCCGGAGCGATGCTGGCGATCAGGATGCGCCACGCGGCACCCTGGCGGTGAAGCACGGCGACCCGCTCGCCGGGGCGGGCGGAGGGGGAGGGCTTGATGGGCGTCGGGCTGGTCATCTGACGACGAGGTCCTTGATCACGACGGGGAGGGAAGAACGGTCGATGGTGGCGGTCATAACCACCTCGGTGCCTGTCGCCGCGTCCCGGCCGCGGGAGACGACGACAAAGACGTTGGAGCGGACGGTGATGTAGGGAAAGAGATCGGCGAGTCGATCCCGAGTCATGGAAGGAACCTCGAGCAGATCTGTGAGGGCGACAAAGCCCTGCTGGCGGGAGCCGCGCTCGAGGATGATGGAATCGGCCAGCGACGAGTCGATCGTCGGCAGGCACTGGAGGACTTCGTCCGAGCAGGTGTTGATGTTGAGTTTCCCGGGCGCGGGGACGCCCGAGACGGCCGGGAACGCGCACTCCTCCAGGAGGCGGGCGATCTGGTCGTCCGACAGGGGCTGGATCTGGCGTGCGCGGGCCGCACTGAACCCGCTGTCCCCGGTGGCGGTGGCGGCGGCCTGCGCAAGGTCGGCGAGGTCCGATCGGAGGAAGTCGACCAGCGTGCCCGACGGGGTCGCCGCGGCGTAGGCCTGGATCGCCTGGGCCTGGTCGGACGTGAGCGAGGCGGCGCGGGATGCGCCGGAGTTCAGGCGGCTGAGGATCTCCTCGGAGGTAGCGACGGTCAGGTCGAGCCGGGGCTGGCCGGAGGCGGCCCATCCGCCGTCGAGCCCGTCGCTGCTGGCCGCAGTGAGGTACTCCGACCAGCCGGCGTTCAGGACGCCGTCCGCATTGTCCGGGGGAAAGAGGCCGGAGGGGGGCGAGCCGTCGTTCTCTTCCGCGTCGAGCGTCCCTGAGAGGTTCCAGTCCTCGCCGCGGAGCAGGTCGGGCGCGACGCCCTCGACCAGTTCGAGTTCCTGCAGCGTGCGCGGCGGGGCGTTGCGCGGCAGGTAAGGGACGGCCAGGGAGAGGTAGAACGAATCCTCGGCGCCGAGCGGGCTGGTGTCGTCGTCGGAGTCGATCCAATCCAGGATGGCGTCGGCTGCGTCTTCCGTCATGTTCGGGATGAGCATGAGCGCATCGGCCGTCATGGTGGCGACGTTCAGCTTGGCGTGAGTGTCGGCGGGGCCATCAACGGTGCGCTTGGAGACGTCGTCCCAGTGGACGACGGAATAGGTCGCGCCGAAGAGCTCGGCGTGCGAGACGGCGGCGAGGTCGTTGTAGACCGTGTGGGCGTTGGAGGTGTCGGGCTCGGCGGTGTCGAAGGCGATCGCGGCGATGGCGGCCTCGACACCCGCCTTGGCGGCCCACTTGGCGCGGGTCCGCGCCACGGCTTCCCGCCCGGCGGCGGCGCCGCGCCACGCGACGGTTTGCAACGAGACCAGGAGGATGGCGACGATGCCGATCACCACGAGAACCATGACCGTGGCGAATCCGGGGCGGGATTTCCGGCGGTGAGTTCTCATTGCAGGCCTCCCCCTTCCCCCCCACTCGCGCCACCACCACCGCCGCCGGTGGGCGGCGTTCCCGACCCTCCGGATCTGGGCGTGGAGCCTTGGCCGTTACCGCCGCCCATGGGCCGGCCGCCTCCGGTTGGCGCGGGGTTGCTGCGCCCGCCGCCACCCGCCCCGCCCTGTCCACCGCCAGCACCCCGTCCTGCTCCACCTCCCGCGCCACCACCGCCGGCGCCCGCGCCGCTGCCGGAGCCCGAGCCGGTACCGCCGGATGAAGGCGTGGTCGAGGGGGTCGTGGCGGTGGCCGCCGTGTCCTCCTCGGATGCTGCCGCGAGCGGCGGTGGAATTCGATCAATGGCGACGGTGCGCCGGGCCGCGGCGGTGTAGCGACCGGAATCGTCGGCGGCGACCACGGTAATCCGGACCGCGTGCGGGTAGCCGGAGAGGTCAGAGTCCCAATCGTCGTACCAGCCAACGCCGTCAAAGGCCTGCACGGCGATGGAGAGGACGCCATCAGCGACCGGCGAGACGACGCCCCCGCCGTCGATGACCTCATCGCGGTTGGGATCGGCCCGGCGCAGGAGCGACGCTGAGGAGACCAGGGCGCCCGGGACGCGGTCGGCGCGGTACTGCACTTCGAGTTCGCCCCCTTCGGGCGTGGTTCCGAGGGGTCCCGAGGAGGGCCGGACTCGCTTTGCGGTGCGGGAGAACACGAGGAGTCCGTCGAGGCGAGACTCTGTGTTCGCCGGGGATCCGGGCTGGATGACGAACCGCGTGGCCGCCAGATCGCCGTCTCGAACAATCGACTCGACGTCCTGGGCCATGCGCTCGGCGGCGGCCTGAGCCCTGGCAAAGGCGGTGAGCCGGACGGCGGCGCCGTCCCGTGCGCGAACGATCTGTGAGAGCGCGATCGTGGTCGCCGCGGCGATGAACGCCACCATGACGGCGGCGACGATCAGCTCGATGAGCGTGAACCCGCGCCGGGGACTCGGCGATCGGAGGGCTCTGGAATGGGCTGGTGCGGCGGGCATGGTCCGTGCGGCTACTGCGGGCGGGTGATCGTCTCGTTGGGGTTGCGGGGCGGATCGGGCTCCTCGGAGCCCGCGACGAGGCGCGGGGCGACGAGCGTCTCGATGGCGATCGATTGGGGTGTCGAGGCCCGGGCCCAGGAGATGGTGCACTTCACCCGCACGGGTTCGCTTGCGGAGCCGCCGGTCAGGGCGAGGTCGTATGTGAAATCCTGGAAAGGTGCATCGCACTCGCCACGGGTGGGGTAGCGACGGGCGTAGTCATCGGGACCGCGGGCCAGGACCAGGCTCAACTGCTCGTCGGCGAGGGCCGCGGCGGTCTGCAGGTCGCGTCCTCGCGCCTGGGAGGAGATCGCGTGGCCGGAGATGCCGATCGCGACGGCGAGCGCGATGCCCATCAGGACGGACGCCGTGATCACATCGACGAGCGCGAAGCCGCCGCGGGAGCGGAGGCGGCTGGGCCGTGCCGCGTTTACCATGGCTTTCCCCCTTGGCCGGTCGCGTCGAGATCGACGGTGCGGGAGGGCGAAGCGGACAGGCGCGGGGCGGATGAGGCGACGGGCGTGCGGATCGGTTCGATGGCCTCTGGGGCAAGGTCGATCTGCCAGGAATCGCCGGCGGCGTCGCGGGCTCCCTGACGGCGGGGGGCGATGAGCAGGGCGAGCGATGGGCGCGGCTCGGTCTGGCTGAACTGGACAGCGAACGACCCGGTGTCGAGGCGCTGGCCGTCGGCCGTCGCCTCGCGGATCTCTGTCAGCGCGAGCCTCACCGGCGGCACGAGACCGTCCTCGAGCCACGCGGGCTCTGAATCAACGGATCCCGTCGCGACGCGCCGCACGAACATTGCCAGCGTGCCGGAGGGGGCGTCCCACGCGAGGATCCGGGGCTCGGCGGTGAATGCGTCTCGCGTCGCGGCGGCGGCGAGCAACGACTCGATGGCCCGCACCTCGTTCTCGGCCCGGCGGCCGTCGTTCCCGGTGAGACGGGGCACAACGACCGAAGCGAGGATCGAGATCAGGACGATGACGAGGATCAACTCCACCAGCGTGAACGCGCGCGCAGCCGCGAGCCGAGCCCCTTTGGGGCTCCGTGGCAGGCTCAGGGTTGCGGCGGGCGGTCGCTTCATCGAGGTGCGTTCGGGTCAGGGCTTGATGATGTCGGCGTCTTCTCCCTCGCCGCCTGGCTTGCCGTCGGCGCCGTAGGAGACCACGTCAAAGTCCACGTTCTGCTGGCCGGGGATGCGGAGGATGAACTGCTTGCCCCAGGGATCGACCAGGGCATCGCGGTTGTCGACGTAGGGCCCCTTCCATGCGGCGGCGTCGACATCGGAGGGCTTGTCGAACAGCACGGCGATGGTGGCCCCGCTGGAGGGGAGCTTGCCACAATCGGCGAGGTAGAGCTTCATCTGCGTGGCGAGGACGGAGGCTTTTCCCTCGCCGGTGGCGTGCTTGGCCTGGCCGACGCGACCGATCAGTCGCGGCGCGATGAATGTCGCGAGAACGCCGATGATGATGATGACGACGATCGCTTCGACGAGCGTGAAGCCGCGGGATCCGGCGGTGACGGGCCGGAAGGACGCGGTGCGTGGCGGGTGGTTCATGTGTTCTCT
This sequence comes from Phycisphaeraceae bacterium, assembly GCA_019636655.1. Classification (NCBI taxonomy): domain Bacteria; kingdom Pseudomonadati; phylum Planctomycetota; class Phycisphaerae; order Phycisphaerales; family Phycisphaeraceae; species Phycisphaeraceae bacterium. The sequence goes on from JAHBXB010000001.1 coordinate 1,172,105, forward strand.
CGCGGGGCTCATTGGTTATCTGATGTAATCCTGCATCTGCAGCAGCGGAAGCATGATCGAGGCGACGACGAAACCGACGATCGCGGCAAGGACGACCACGAGCAGCGGCGGCAGGACCGTCGTGAACAGCTTGAGGCTTGCGTCCGTGCGGCTCTCCATCGCGTCGGCGGCCTGGGAGAGGAGCTGCGGCAAGCGGCCGGACCGCTCGCCGACGCTGACGATCTGCACCAGGAGCGGCGGGAACATCCCGGCGCTCTCGAGGGGCTCGGAGATTGTCTTGCCCGCGGCGACCTCGTCGCACACGCCCTCGATCACGCCCTCCATCGCCTTGTTGCCCAGCGTTGCCTTTGTGGTGCGCAGAGCGGTGAGGGCCGGCAGGCCCGCGGAGACCAGCGTGCCCAGGGTCCGGGTGAACCGGGCGACGGCGACGTCGCCGAGCAACCGGCCGAGCACGGGGATCCGCAGCAGCAGGGTGTCGACCATCAGGCGGTTGGCCGGCCGGCGGTAGAACCGCGGCCAGAGCAGCGCGGCGGCGATCGCGATCATCGTCACGAGCCACCACCACGCGCCGAAGAACGCCGCGACGGCCGAGACGATCCGCGTCGGCAGGGGCAGCACGATCTTCTGCCCGGCGAACGGAGCAAGGACCTGCGGCACGATCACTGTGACGACGATGACGACGGCGGCGACGACGAGCACGCCGAGGATCATCGGGTAGGTCGTGGCGCCGATGATCGCGCGACGCAGCTTGACGTCCTTGTCGAGCAGCGCCGCCGCCTGCTCCAGCACCTCCGGGAGTTTGCCCGAGGCCTCGCCGGCGCGGATGAGGCTGATGGTCAGATCGGTGAACGGCTTGCCCCAGGACTGCGCGGCGTCGGAGAAACTGCGGCCGTGCTCGAGCTCGCCGACGAGGAACATCAGCATCTCGCGTTGGCGCGAGGAGTGCCCCTGCTTGGCCATAGTCCGCATCGCCTGGGTCAACGTCAGGCCGGCGCCGACGGCCGTCGAGAGTTCGCGGACGAACGACGCCATTTCCGTCCGCGACATCGTTCCCCGGAGCGAGAACGCGTGGGACGTGCCGGCGACTGCGGTCGGCGCGGGCTCGGACTGTTCGGTCGATCTCGCGGCGGGCTCGACGCGGGCGCTCGCGCCGTGCACGGGCTCGATGCGAACGGGCGTGATCCCGCGCTGGCGGAGCAGGCGGACCGCGGCGGCGCGGTCGGGCGCATCGATCACCGACAGCTCGGAGGCCGTGCCATTGGAGGAAAGGGGTTGGAACTGGAATGTCGGCATGGTGTTGAAGCGGACTACTCGATCTTCACCGGCACGGGACGCGGCGAGCCGTTGAATCCGTCGGCGTCCTGGGTAGCCCGGAGCACCTCGTCGACCGTGGTCGTGCCGGCGGCGGCCTTTTCGAGGCCGTCGCGGCGCATCGTGACGTGGCTCGTGCTGGCGGTGCGGAGCAGTTCGTGCCTGGCGGTGCGGCCTTCGGTGATCGCCTCCCTCATGGCGGGCGTGACCAGGAGCATCTCGTGGAACCCGACCCGGCCGCGGAAACCGGAGGCGTCGCACTCGTCGCATCCGGAGCCGACCCAGCCCTCGCTGGCGGGGAACAGGGCGAGTTCGTCGGCGCTCAGGCGATGGAGCAGGGCCTCGGCGATCGGGTCGCGGCGCAGGCAATGGCGGCAGAGGCGCCGGCCGAGGCGCTGGGCGATGATCCCCTCCAGGACGCTGGCGACCAGGAACGGCTCGACGTCCATGTCCAGCAGGCGTCCGATGGCGCTCGCCGCGTCGTTGGTGTGGAGCGTGGAGAAGATGAGGTGGCCGGTCAGCGCCGCCCGGACGGCGATGTCGGCGGTCTCGTTGTCGCGGATTTCACCGACCATGACCACGTCGGGATCCTGGCGGAGGATCGAGCGGAGGCCGCTGGCGAAGGTCAGGCCTCGCTCGGGGTTCACCGGGATCTGGTTGACGCCGGGGAGTTCGTACTCGACCGGGTCCTCGATGGTGATCATCTTGAGGGACGGGTCGTAAAGCTTCGTGAGCGCGGCGTAGAGCGTGGTGGTCTTGCCCGAGCCGGTGGGGCCGGTGACCAGGACCATGCCGTGGGGCAGGTCGAGGAGACGGTCCATCGCGGCGAGGTCGGGCGGCCGCATGCCCAGGAGCGCGAGATCGAGTTTGACGGATTCCTTGTCCAGGATGCGCATGACCACGGATTCGCCGTAGATCGTCGGCACGGTGGAGACGCGGATGTCGACCTTGCGGCCCTCGAAGCGGAGGGTGATGTGGCCGTCCTGCGGGACGTAGCGCTCCGCGATATTCATCCCCGCCATGATCTTGATGCGGCTGGTGATGGCGGGCTGCAGGTTCTTCGGCGGGCTGTTGCGCTCGCGGAGCAGGCCGTCGATGCGGTACTTGACGGTGAGCCGCTTCTCGAACGGTTCGACGTGGATATCGCTGGCCCGCTCGCGGACGGCCTCGAGGATGATCAGGTTGACGAGGTTGATCAGGGTCGGCTGCTCGGCCATCCGCCGGACGTCGTCGGCGTCGACGGCCTGGAGGTTGGTCATCTCGTCCGACTCGCCGGCACCCGCGCCGCCGAGGCGAGCCGCCATCTGGGCCGCGGTCGCGCCGAAGGCCGAACGCAGGAGCAGGTCGAGGAGTTCGGACGTCACGGCGACACGGCTGACAGCGCGGCCCGCGAGGATCGAGAGCTCGTCCGCCGCAGCGAAATCGTCGGGGTTGACCATCGCGGCGACGAGTCGCTGCCCCTCGAGACGCAGCGGCACGGCGCGCAGCCGCACGGCGTCCTCCGCGCTGATCAGCGAGGCCGCGGCCGCCTCGAGCGGCGGGAGGTCGCTCTGCTTCGCGAACACGCCGCCGGCGCCGCCGCGCCCGGTGGATCCGTTCGTGCCGCCGGGATGAGTCTGGGTTTCGAGGCCGTCCATGGTCAGGACCCCATCGGGTTGTCGCGGCGGGCGTGGCGTGGAACCGTCCCGACGCGGCGAAGGTCGTTGCGGTCGGGACGCATCAGTCCTGGCCGCGGCGGGGCTGGTTCGCGGGGCCGTCGGCGCCCTGCTGGCCGCCGCGGGCGCGGCGGGGCTGGCCCGGGCGGGCGTTGGTGTTGTCGTCAAACTGGCCGCGCCCACCGCCGGCATCCCCACGACCCCGCTCGGGGAGCTGCGCCTTCTGGGCTTCGGTGAGCAGGTCGTTGATCTTCTGGACCATCTGGTCCTCGAGTTTCCGGCGGGCGTCGCGGATCTCCTGCAAGGTGGGGTCGTTGAACCGGGAGAACATGGTCTGGGGTGTCACGTTCTTCTCCGACTCCTCGATGGCGGACTCGGCGCGGGCGTTGAGGGCGTTGGTTTCGCGGGTGAACGAGTCCTTGATGGCCGTCACGCCCTGCTTCTGCGCGGCGTCGAGGTCCGTCATCTTCTCCGCCGCTTCGACGACGCGGCTCGCGTAGCTGGGCCGGTAGATCATCGGGAACGACTCGCGCTTGAACTCCGCGATGAACTCGGCGCGGGCCTCCTCGGGGAGCATGGCCTCGATCTGGCGCGCGTACTTGCGGTTGACCTCGCGGACCCGCAGCGCCGCATCGCGGCCCTTCTCGAACATCTCGGTGAGTTCCTTGTTGTCGCCGCCGCCGCCCTGCATCATCTGGAACATGGCCGGGCCGAGGCGGCCCATCTGGCTCTCGGCCTTGTCGAAGATCTCGTTGCGCTTGACCAGTTCGCGGTCGAGTTCGACCTCGTACTGCTCCATCACGGGCTTGAGTTCGGCCTGGACCGATTCGGGAACCTCGGCGCGCTCCATCAGGCGGAAGAGGTCGACGCGCTCGCCGCTGATCAGGCCACGACCCATGGTGCGGTTGCGGCGGTACAGCCGCTCCGCCGAGGGCCAGAGCTGCGTCTGCTCGGGTGTAAGCAGGCCCTGCACGTCGGTCATGAACGAGGCTTCGATCTTCTGGCGGACCTGACGCATCTCACCCATCTGGCCGGCCATCCCCTGCCAGACGGACGGGTCGCGGGTCTCTCGGAACTCCTCGCGGACGGCTTCCATCTTGTCACGGGCCGCCTTGGCGGCGGGCTGGAACTCGGCGTTGGCGGTGTCGAGCAGGGCCTTGGCGGCGTCCAACTGCTCCGGCGTCAGCCCCAGCACCTTGGCCATCGCGTCCAAGTCTCGGGAGGACACGGGGTTGGAGAGGAAGTCGCCGCCGAAGCCCCGCATCCCGCCACCGCCACCCCGGCCACCCTCGCCCGGCCCCCCCTGCCCGACGGCCGGGGACGTCGCGATCACGACGCCGAGGAGCCCTGCGGCAGCAAGGCGGACAGAGCCAGCGAGAAGAGTGAAGCGCATCGTTTGCTCCTGCGGCGCACCGGCCGCGTCAGTTTGCAGCCCCCCGTATGAGGACTAACGGTGTACGGCGAGGCTATTGCATATGGGTCGTGATGGAGTCGGTGGCACCCCTAGGGGGTGCCCGCGGGGCGAGCGGCTCGCTTGAGTCCACTCCAGGCGGGCTTGCGGGTGGCCATCATGGACACAAAGGTATCGAATAGGTATCCCGCATCGTGCGGGCCTGGGGAGGCCTCTGGGTGGTGCTGGACCGAGAAGACCGGACGGTCGGGGAGCCTGAACCCGGCAAGGGTTCCATCATTGAGATGGACGTGAGTCGGTTCGCCGCCCGCGGCTTCAAGAGATTCTGGCTCGACTGCGAACCCGTGGTTCTGGCTGGTGATCTCCACCTTGCCGGTCAGCAGGTTGAGGACCGGTTGGTTCAGGCCACGATGGCCGAACTTGAGCTTGAAAGTCTTCGCCCCGACGGCGAGCGAGAGGAGTTGGTGGCCAAGACAAATACCGAACGTCGGAACCGTCTGGGCCGGGTCTGAGGTCCCAATAACCTGGCGGAGCGTTGAGATCGTCGAGTCGACCGCAGCGGGATCGCCCGGGCCGTTGGAGACAAACAGGCCGTCGATTTCACCGGACTCAAACATCCGTTGAATATCAGCGGCGGGGGTGTCGTGCGGGACGACCGTGACCTCGCACCCGCGATCGGTGAGGTTGCGGAGGATGTTGCGCTTGGCGCCGCAGTCAAGGGCCAGGACACGGAAACGGCGGCGTTGAGGGTCGGGGCCCAAGCCCGACCAATCCCCCAGGGTTTCGGACCAGGAGTGCCGGGCGTTGCACCCGACGGCCGGCACCAGGTTTTGACCAGCCATGGACGGGGCGGAGCGGGCGGCGGCCACGAGGCTCTCGTCCGAGACCGCCGGATCGTCGGTGATTGCCCCCTGCATCGCGCCGGCGCTGCGCAGGCGGCGGGTCAGGGCGCGGGTGTCGATCCCCGTGATCCCAAGCACCCCGCTCGCGGCGAGGTACGCGCTCAAGTCTGTATCGGCGCGGAAGCTCGAGTGGGTCCTGGTCAGTTCTCGCACGACAAAGCCGGCGACCTGCACCTTGGCCGACTCGACGTCGTCCGCGTTCACGCCGGTGTTTCCGATGAGGGGGGCGGTCATCACCAGGATCTGGCCGGAGTAGGACGGGTCGGTCAGGGCTTCCTGGTAGCCGGACATCGCGGTGTTGAACACCACTTCGGCGACTTGAACGACCCCCTTGCCGACGGCGCCGAAGCCCTGGCCGCGGAACAGGGTGCCATCCTGGAGTGCCAGCCTGGCCGCCGGACGCGAGGGGGTGCCGGTGGCGGGCGACGATGTCGTTGGGGTGGTCATCAAAGCCAAGTGTAGACGGGTGTCTCGCGGGGCTGGTACCGTCCCGCACGGATGAGCAGTCTTTTCAGTCACGATGTCGAGGTCGGACCGCACTTCGTGCGGGTCGCCGTCGAGCGCGGCATCGAGGCCTCGATGGGACGCCGCGGAGGCGGGCACGGGCGGGGAGCCGACGGGGCGTTGACGTACGCAGCGGGCGAAGTAGTCGAAGTTGGCGAGCGGGTCGAGGTGCCGCTGGGTCGGTCGAATCAGACGGCGGCTGGCATCGTTGTTCAGGCCGGCGGGAAGGAACTGCTCGACGGGCTGGATCCGGGCCGCGTGAAGTCGATCGTGCGGAGGACCGGCGCCAGGCTGCCGGCCACTCTGGTTGAACTTGCGGTGTGGATGGCTGGGTACTACGTCTGCCCGATCGGCATGGTGTTGGCGACGATGCTGCCCGCGGCGGTGAAGCACGCGACGGGGCTCAAGCGCCGGGTTGTGGTCGAGGTGACCGGGGCATCGCCGCCCGAAGACACTCGCCTGACGCCGGCCGTGCGGCGGACGTGGGAAGCGATCCAAGCGGCGGCGCCGGAGTTGGGGGCGTTGGGGCCGATGCCCGCTCGTGAGTTCGCCGCAAGGGTCGGGGCCGCGACAGTCGGACCGATCAACCGGTTGATCGCGATGGGCGTTCTGCGATCGATCGAACGGACCGAGGTCGCCGCGGCGGCGGGGATGTGGGAGGGTCGGACGATCGAGCAGCAGGCAAGACCCCGTCCGACGCTCACTCCCTCGCAGCAACACGTGGTGAACGGGATCAGGGAGTCGGCGGGGCGGTTCTCGGTCCACCTGATCCGCGGCGTCACAGGGTCGGGAAAGACCGAGGTGTACCTTCGGGTGATCGAGGAGGCGCTGCGTGATCGGGCGGATGGTGCGCCGACGGGGGCGGCGATCGTGCTGGTGCCCGAGATCTCGCTGACGCCGCAGACGGCCGGGAGGTTCATCGATCGATTCGGCGGGGAGGGCGGGCTCGGCGTCGCGGTGCTGCATTCGGGGCTGAGCGCTTCGCAGCGCCACAAACAATGGGCGATGGTTGCTTCGGGGGAGGCTCGCGTCGTCGTGGGGGCACGCTCCGCGGTCTACTCGCCGATGCCGCGGGCCGGCGTGATCATCGTGGATGAGGAGCACGACTCGTCGTACAAGCAGGACCAACTGCCGCGATACAACGCCCGCGACGTCGCGATCAAGCGGGGACAGATCGAAGGGTGCCCGGTGGTTCTGGGGACGGCGACGCCGTCGCTGGAGTCCTGGGTCAACACGCTGCCCCCCGCGAAGTACTCGCTGTGGGAACTGACGGAGCGGGTCGGCGGGGGCCGGTTGCCGCCGGTCGAGGTGGTGGATGTCGTGGAAGAGCGGCGGCTGGCCGGAGTTGAGGCGTGGTCGGGCGGGCGCGGGGGCGGGTGGCGGCTGATCGGGCCGACGCTGGGGCTGGCGCTTCGCAAGACGCTGGAACAGGGCGGCCAGGCCATTCTGCTGCTCAATCGGCGCGGGTTCGCGAACTACATCTGCTGCCCGTCCGCCGCGTGCGGCTGGGTGATGAAGTGCGATTCGTGCGATGCATCGATGATCTTCCACAAGCATCAGGCCGGCGCGGAGAAGGGATACTTGCGTTGCCACCACTGCCTGGCGGAGCAGCGGCTGCCGCGGGACTGCCCGGTGTGCGGCCGGCGTGTGATCATCCTCGGGGCCGGCACGCAGCGGCTGGAGGAGGAACTCGGGCGGGACTTCGGGCTGGCAGCGGGAACGGATTACCTCCGGGTTGACGGTGACACGATGAGGACGGCGGCCGACTACTTTGAGGCGCTGTCGAGCTTTGCTGCGGGCCGGGTGAACCTCCTGCTGGGCACTCAGATGATCGCCAAGGGGCTGGACTTTCCGAATGTGAGGCTGGTCGGCGTGGTCGATGCGGATACGGCGCTCGCCCTGCCCGACTTTCGCGCGGCGGAGCGGACGTTTCAGTTGGTCAGTCAGGTGGCGGGACGGGCCGGGCGCGGCGACGCCCCGGGGCGGGTGGTGGTTCAGACGGCCAGCCCGCATGTGCCGGCGATCGTTCACGCGGCGAGGCACGACTATGCCTCTTTTGCCGCGGACGAGCTGGAGGTTCGGGCCAGGGCGGGGTTACCGCCCATCACGCGGATGGCGAGGGTGGTCTGTCGGCACCTCAACCATGCCAAGGCGCTCGAGGCCGCGGGAATAATCGCCGGGGCGCTGCGGGAGGAGGCGGGGCGCATCGGGCCGGATTCGGGAGTTCGGATCGAGGGCCCGGCGGATTGTCCGATTTCACGCGTCGCCGACCACTACCGCATCGCGATCGAGGTGATTGCGCCCGCGAGGGGTGTCATCCAGGCGCTCCTCGGTGCGGTGCGCGCCCGCGGACTGCTGACGAGCGACGCGGCGACCGCGGTCGATGTTGATCCGATTGCCGTCCTGTGATCGATGAAGGCCCTCCGGAGTACGCTACTCACGTGATCGTGCACCTGAACGGATCGTTGCTCCCCCTGGCCGAAGCGCGGATCAGCCCACTGGACCGCGGCTTTGTCTTCGGCGATGGGATCTACGAGGGCCTGCGATCGGTGTCTCTGGGGGCGAAGGCGGGCGACGTGCACATCATCGAGATGGCCCGGCACGAGGAACGCATGGCGATGGGGCTCCGGGAGGCTCGCATCGGGTTTGACCCTCGCACGCTTCGCGCTGCAACGCTCGACCTGCTGCGCGCCAACTCGATGAAGGACGCCTTCGTGTACTGGCAGGTGACTCGCGGCACGCCAGGGGAGGCGGATGTGCCGCGGAGCAGAGTACCCAAAGGGGCGATGACCCCAACGGTGTTCGGCTACTGCTCCAGCCAGCCGGGCCTGGGATCATTCCGCGCCGGAGGGCCACCGACCAAGTCCTCGGTGCTGCTCGAAGACATCCGGTGGTCGATGGGTCACGTCAAGTCGATCTCGCTGATGGGCAATGTTCTGCTGGCGATGCGCGGCGATGCCGCGGGAGCGGATGAGCCGCTGTTCTCACGCAGCGGCCTGGTCACGGAGGGCGCGGCGACCAACGTCATCCTGGCGATCCGCGATTCATCGGGGCGATCCCGGCTCGTGACACCCTCACTCACGAGCGCACCGATCCTCGCCGGGGTGACGCGGGCGATCCTGCTTGAGCATGAACCGGCAATCGAGCAGCGGCCGGTGAGGGTCGACGAGCTGGAGCGGGCGAGCGAGGTGATGCTCGTAGGAACCACCACGATGGTGACCTCGGTCGTCTCCATCGACGGCCGACCTGTCGGCGACCGCGCGCCGGGGCCGGAGTCCCGTCGCCTGCTGACCATCCTGCTTGATGCAATCGAACGAGAGGTCGGTGCGGGGCAGTCCTGAGTTCCGAAGGCATGGAGGCGGTGGATCAATGATCGAACTCAGCGGCACAGTGGTCACGGTGATGGGGCTTGGCCGGTTCGGCGGCGGGATCGGCGTCGCCCGTTGGCTGGCGGAGCAAGGAGCGGAGGTGCTGGTGACCGACCTGTCACCAGCCGCCGACCTTGCGGAGTCCGTCGCGGCGATCAGTGGCCTCGTCGCCCGGGGACGCGTACGGCTGCGGCTCGGGGAACACAACGTCAGCGACTTCACGACCGCGGGGCTCGTGGTTGCGAACCCGGCGGTGCCGAGGCCCTGGGAGAACCGGTTCCTGCGCTCCGCGATGGCGGCGGGGGTGCCGATCACGACAGAGATTTCGCTGCTGGTGGAGCGTCTGCCTCGCGATGCGACCACGGTGGGGGTCACTGGCTCGACGGGAAAGAGCACCACCACGGCGATGATCTCGCACGCGTTGAGCAGGTGCGCCGGGACAACGCTTGTCGGCGGCAACCTGGGCGGGTCGTTGCTCGGGGAGGTGGCCCCGGCACGCGGAACGGGACTCGGCGCTGGGGCAAGGATCGTGCTGGAGCTCTCCAGCGCGATGCTGCACTGGATCGACGGGACCGCGCCGTGGTCGCCACGAGTCGCGGTCGTGACGAACTTCGCGGCGAACCACCTTGACTGGCATGGAACGATCGAGCACTACGAGGCCTCCAAGCGCAAGCTCCTCGCCCACCAGCATCCCGGTGATGCCGCCGTGCTCGGCCGGGGCGTCGCGGCGTGGGCGAGCTCGACGACGGCGCGTGTTCAGGTCGTCGATCCGGCGGCGTTCCCCGGCTCGCTCCGGATTCCGGGTGCGCACAACACCGAGAACGCCGCGGCGGCGCTGGCCGCGTGCTTGGCGTGCGAACCGGGGATCGAGCCCGGGCGGTTTGCGGCGGCGATCTCGGAGTTCCCAGGCCTGCCGCACCGGCTGCAACTGGTCGCCGAGCACAATGGGATGCGGTTCTACAACGACTCCAAGTCGACCACCCCCGAGGCAACCCTTACGGCGGTGCTCGCCGTCGCGGAGATGCCGGGCATGACGCGCCGGCGGGTTCACCTCATCGCGGGCGGGTACGACAAGAAGATCGATCTTTCGGCGATCGCGTCGCTCGGGGCGGACCTTGGCGGACTGTACACCATCGGCGCAACCGGTCCCTTGCTCGCCGAACGGGCCGGGCCCGGGCGAGCGCGGCACGTCGAGACGGTCGAGCGGGCCGTGGAGGAGGCCATCAGGCGGATGGGATCCGGGGATGTGCTGCTGCTGAGCCCCGGGTGTGCCTCGTGGGATCAGTTCACGAACTTCGAGCAGCGCGGCGATGTGTTCTGCCGCGAGTGCAAGGCCCATGTTGGGCTTGCAAGCGTGCCTGGAGCATCGGCATGAGTCGAGTGCACACGGTGGTGGTCATCGCCGCGGCGGCCTCGCTCGCGGGGTGCGCCAAGGAGCGAGCGGCGACACCCCCCACCGCCGCCGCGCCGGCATCGTCCTCGCCTTCCGAGCCCGCGACGTGGGTTGAGACCCCCTCGGCGGTTCCAACGCCACGGGCCGAGGAGGCGAAGCCGAATTCGAGCACTGCCACCGGCCTTCGCGAGCTGCTTCCCGGGAGCGGCGTCCGCGTGGATCGCTCGGGCGGCGGTGTCGTGGAGTTCGACGGGATCGTTCCGATTGATGCGCACGACCCCGATGCGCCGCACGTGTATTTGGAGGTAATCGTCTGCACGCCCGACAGCAAGGAGCACGAATCGCTGGTCATGACGCGGGCCAAGCCATCGCACGTGCACGCCGCCCTGCTCCTGCTCGGGCTTGAGCCTGGCGCGGTGTGTTCGTGGGAGATGCGCGACGGGGCGGTGGCCCCGGTCGACCCATCGGGCCCGGGGGTCGACATCACGATCGAGTTTGCGAATGAAGCGGGCGAGGCGGTCGTCATCGATCCGCGCGCGTGGATCGTCGATGCGAGGAACGGCGCGGTGTTTCCCGGCGCCGGGGGGACGGGTCACTGGCTGTTCGCGGGTTCGAGGATGGTCAAGCGAGAGGGGGTCGAGTGGTACGACGCCGACGGGGTCGGCACTCTGGTCGGCCTGTGCTGTTTCGGCGCGGAGACCGTCGCGTGGAGCCGCACGATCAGCCCGGATTCCCAGGTCGATGAGCCGGTCTGGATCGCCAATCCCGCGGCGGTTCCGCCGCCGGGAACACCGGTCATCGTTCGCCTGCGGCCGGCCGCAAGGTGACTCGTCGCGGTGATTAGGGGATGTGCTGCATTGTCAGGGTGCGGGGCTTGTCGGGCTCAGCCGGATCGAGCACCGTCACCGAGAGTCGCCGGCCATTGGCGAAGCCCACTTCAACGAGTATCCGTACCAGCTCCTCACCGGAGCGGATCGGCCTGCCTTCAACGCTGGTGATCACAAGGCCCGGCGAGAACCCGCTGTTCATGGCCGGCGAGGCGTTTCGCAGCGAGTGGATCTGCAGGCCCTCATCGGCGGGCAGGACGCCGATGATGCCGAACTCGTTCAGCGAGGTAATCACCGCCTGTTCGGCGCGGATCGCGATCTCGATGCTCTGGTCGCGGTTGCCCAGCACAACCGAGAGCCGCTTGCGTTCGCCCTCGCGGAGCACCTCGACATCGATGGCCTCGCCCGGACGATGGATCGCGGTCGTCTGCCGGAGCGCAGCGATGCTTGTCACGGGGAATCCGGCGATCGCGACGACGATGTCTCCGGGTTGCAGCCCCGCCTTGCCGGCCGGACCGGACGGATCAACGCCAACCAATACAACCCCGCGCCCAGGGAATCCCGTGTTCTGCAACAGGCTGCGGTTGAACTCTTCAGCATCGGGAAACGCGGGGGTCGGGGACGGGAGGTTGACACCGAGGAAGCCCTTGGCCACGGTGCCCGAGTCGATCAACTGGGAGGCGACGTACTCGATCGTGTCGAGGGGGATCGCGAAGGAAATCCCCGCCGATTGCCCGCCGCCGCTGGTGTCGCGAGGGTTCATCGCGGTGGCGATGGCCACGTTCATGCCGACGAGGCGGCCGCGGATGTCCACGAGCGGTCCGCCGGAGTTGCCCGGGTTGACGGCGGCGTCGCTCTGGATGTAGTTGGTGTAGCCGCCGCTGTCGCCGATGATCGTGGCCGGGTCTCGCCCGAGGCCGGAGATGATCCCCTCGCTCATCGAGAACTTGAAGCCGAAGGGCGATCCGAACGCGAAGACGCGGTCACCCTGGCTGACCTGAGTGCCGGAGGCACGCTCAACCGGGAACAGGCCCTCGCCGGTGTTGACCTTGATGACCGCGACATCGGTGGTCTTGTCGACCCCGACGACCTCGGCCGGAACGCGCCGGCCGTCGTAGAACTGCACCACGAGTCCGGGAGCGCCCGAGACGACATGGGCGTTGGTGACGATGTGCCCCTTCGAGTCGTAGACCCATCCGGAACCCTGGGCGACGCCCCGCATCCGGCGGTTGCGGGACGAGTTGTCCCACTGGATGTGCACGACGGAAGGCTCGACCTTCTTCGCCACGTTCCGCACGGCGGTGTTGAGCCGCTCGAGGATGTCATCGTCGGCCAGCGACTGGGAGGCGCGGACGATGGCGTGGGCGCTCGTCGCGTACCCGACCCGCCTGACCATCGCCGGAGCGGCGAGGAGCATCATCAGTGTGGTGATCAAAACCACGAACGCGGGGCCGTAGGAAACGAATCGTCGCATGATCCGGCGACCTCCAGACGCGGGCTACGGGTGGTGACGAGCCCTGGCGCCGGATCGCTTCCGCGTTGGCGACCGTGCCGCTGTGCCGGGCTTGCTTGATTCTTCGTCGGCGGCGCTGGGCGTGTTCGGCGGAGAATCGGACAGTTTCTCGAACTCGCCGGGACGCATGGTGTAGCTTTCGCCGCCGATGGAGCGTGCGGCGACCCGCCTCACCCACTCCTCGCCGGCCTGCTGGATCGCGGTGCCGAGAGCGGCGACGGGCTCGGCGAACCGCGGCGGGCGGTCGCTCATCCCGAGGAGATCCTGCAGGACCAGCACCTGCGCATGGCACTCCGCGCCGGCGCCGATGCCGATCAGCGGCGTCCGGGTCTGTTCGAGAATCCGGCGGGTGACCTCGGGCGGCACGGCTTCCACGAGCAGGAGACTGCACCCGGCCTGCTCCATCGCCATCGCGTCGCGTACGACCTGCTCCGCGTCGTCGGCGGTCCGACCCGCGGCGGAGTATCCGCCGGACAATGCGGTCCGTTGAGGGCGGCTGCCGACATGGCCGCACACCGGGATGCCCGCCCGCACCATCCGGCCGACGAGCGGGGCGAAGGACTCATCCACCTCCAACTTGACGACATCGGCCAGGCCTTCCGTCAGGAAGCGGGCCGCATTTCGCATGGCATCGCCTTCGTCGGCCTGGTAGCTCATGAACGGCATGTCGCCCATGACCAGCCGCGACGGGGCACCACGCTTGACAGCCGCTGTCAGGGCCAGCAGCACCTCAAGGGGCATTCGGATCGTGCGGTCAAGTCCGAGGATAACTTCCGCCGCGGTATCGCCGACGAGCAGCACATGGACCCCGGCCCGCTCCAGCCATCGGGCTGTCGTAGCGTCGTAGCACGTCAGGCAAGCAAAGGGCTGGCCCGCCGCGGCCATCCGGGCCAGCGAACGTAGCGTGACCGCGGCGCCTTGCTGCGATGGACCATGCCCGTTTCCGGCTGGGGGTGTCGGGATCACGGGTAAGTGTACGGCGCCCCGGGCGGTGCTCATGCCGGGGGGTCTCGTACGATGCGGACGTGAGGCGAACCGTTGTCCGCGAAATGATGGATGACCCGGATCTTCCGCCGGAGAAACTGGAGTTCGCACTCCGTTCGATCCGGACGCTGAACCGGTACCTCGGCGGCACCTCGGCCTTGCTTCGGCATCTGGAGGCCTGGTCGCGCCGCTGGCCACGGGCGGGTGAGGCGAGCCCGATCAGCGTTTTGGACGTTGGTACGGGGTCGGCCGACATTCCGCTTGCCGTCGCCGCGTGGGCGGACCGCGTCGGCGTGGATGTCCGGGTGACCGCAATCGACATCAACGAGCGGGTACTGGAAGTCGCCCGGCGCCAGATCGCCGCGGCGGGCCGGGAAGATCGGATCAGCCTCCGGCGGGTGGATGCGTACCGGCTGATGGACCACTACGAACCCGGCTCATTTGACTATGTCCATGCGGGTCTGATGCTGCACCACTTCCAACACCTGGAGGTCCTGACTCTGCTGCGGATCATGGACCGGCTCGCCTCACGGGGGATGGTCTGGAACGACCTGGTCAGGTCGCCCCTGAACCTGGCGGTGGCCCGGGTCCTTGTGGCCGGGCGCGACGAGTTGATCCGGCATGATGCGATCGCGAGCGTGCGCGCAGGATTTGTGCGTTCCGAAGTGCTCGACTTTGCCCGTCGCCTCGACCTGACCTACTGCCGCTACCGGTCGTGCTTCGCCGGCCGGTTTACGCTGGCGGGGGAGAAACCGTCGGCTCGACCCGCCGGCACGATCTAGCGGCGGTTTTTCCGCCGGATGGAGCGCCGCGCCCCTCTTATACTCGATGCCCATGCCCGCAAGCCGAACCGCCCAACATGCGACGTCCTCCCCTTCGATCGAAGTGCCCGCGGCGGCACCTTCCGGCGAGGCGGAGAGTGAGCTTCCGCACTCGATTACCGCGCCGATCGCTCAGATCGACGCCTACGTCTCGCAGTACCTCGATTCCACGGGTCTGCCCGAGAACCTCGTCGCTGCTGTTCGGTACGCTTTGCTCGGTCCGGGCAAGAGGATGCGGCCGCTGCTGGTGTGGCACTCCTGCCGGGCCGCCGGCGGCGAGGGCACGTCGGCCCTTCCCGCAGCCGCGGCACTGGAGCTTGTGCATGCGTTCAGCCTTGTGCACGACGACCTGCCCGGCCTTGACAACGACGACCTGCGGCGTGGTCGGCCGACGCTTCACCGGCACACCTCGGAGGCGATGGCGATCCTCGCGGGCGATGCCATGCTCACGCTGGCGATGCGGGTGCTCGTCGACAAGGTCGCCGGCGAAGGGCTCGCGGGCGCGCTGGTGCGAGAACTGACAGAGGCGACGGCGGCGATGATCGCCGGTCAGGTCTTCGACACGCTCGGCGGATTCCCCCGGGACGGCGCCCGGGAACTTGACGCCGAGCATCGATTGGAACTGATCCATCACAACAAGACGGGGGCGCTCATCCGGGCGTCGTGCCGCATGGGGGCCTTGTGCGGCCTCGGGGACCCGTCGCCGGACCTCACGAACCCGGTCCTGGTTGCCCTTTCGACCTACTCCGACTCCATCGGCCTGATGTTCCAGATTGTCGATGACCTGCTCGACGTCACCCAGACCACCGCCCATCTGGGCAAGAAGTCGGGGAAGGATCAGGATGCAGGAAAGCTGACCTACCCGGGGGTCTTCGGCATCGAGCGTTCGCGGCAGGAGGTGCAGCGACTGCACGATCAGGCGATCGCGGCGATCGCGCCGCTGCCGGAATCAGCCGATCCGCTGCGCCGGTTGTGTTCGTACATGGCCGTACGGTCCAAGTGAGCCCCCTGACAGCCGAGCAGGCCCGTTTGCCGATACCAGATCCGATTAAGGCTCGATTTTCGTCGCTGTACGCACGAGGCTAGCGACGGTAAACTTTCAGCGAGCACTGAAAACCACTGCGAGACCTGAATGTCCATTCTCGAGCAGATTAAGTCACCGGCCGATCTCCGTCGCCTGCCCGTCGAGCAACTGCCGCAGGTCGCGCAGGAGATCCGGGAAGCGATCGTGCACCAGGTCTCGAGATCGGGCGGCCACCTCGCTCCGAATCTCGGCGTGGTCGAACTGACCATCGCGATGCACTACGTCTTTGACTTCGCCCACGACCGGTTGCTGTTTGACGTCGGGCACCAGTGTTACCCGCACAAACTACTCACCGGACGGCTGCCGATGTTCGGCGCCCTGCGAACGAGCGCTGGCATGGCCGGGTTCCCGGCGCCCAGCGAATCCGAGTACGACCTCTTCGCGGTGGGCCACGCGGGCACGGGGATCTCGACCGCGGTGGGCATGGCGCGGGGCGACACGCTCAACGGCGAGGGGTTCGATCCCAAGTCGAACGCCGACGGCCGGCGGGTGGTCACGATCATCGGCGATGCTTCGATCGTCAACGGGGTCGCGATGGAGGGGCTCAATGGGGCGGGGACGCTGAATCGACAGTTCCTCGTCGTGCTCAACGACAACGGCATGTCGATCTCCAAGCCACAGGGGGCGATCGCGCAGTACTTCGACCGGGTGAGGCTGTCGCACCTGTACTCGGACTTCAAGAAGTCGGCGAAGGAGTTCCTCAGGACGCTGCCCGGCGGATCGGTGCTGCAGGACGCCTACCACCGTGCCGGCGAGGCGACGAAGGCCATGGTCAACCACGGCGCGTGGTTCGAGAACTTCGGGCTGGTGACGGTCGGCCCGATCGACGGGCACGATCTACCCACGCTGATCGAGTTCCTCGCCGAGGCGAGAGAGTTTGACCGGCCGATGGTGCTGCACGTCAAGACGATCAAGGGCAAGGGGTATGAGTTCTCGGAGGGGGATTCAAGCGCGTTCCACTCTCCCGCGCCGTTCGTCCGCGAGGGGTGCCGGGTTGAGATCAAGAAGGATGGGAGGTCGTTCACCACCGCGGTCGGCGATGCGATGGTCGCGATGATGGAGCAGGACCCGCGGGTCGTCGCGTGCACCGCGGCGATGCCGGATGGGACCGGGATGAACAAGATGCTGTCGCGGTTCCCGGATCGCGGGTTCGATTCGGGGATCTGCGAGTCGCACGCGATGGACATGATGGCCGGGCTGGCGAAGACCGGATGGAAGCCATTCTTCGCCGTCTACAGCACGTTCCTGCAGCGGGCGTTCGACCAGGCGTTCCAGGAAGTCTCGCTGCAGGGGCTCTCGGTGCGGCTGCTGCTTGATCGCGCGGGCCTGGTCGGCGGCGACGGCGCAGTCCACCACGGCTTCTGCGACATCTCGATTCTCCGGACGCTGCCCAACGCGGCGATTACCGCCGCGATCGACGAGCCCTCCCTGCTCGCGGCCCTTGAGTTCCTGCGCACCTACGACGACGGTCTGTCGTCAGTCCGCTACCCGCGAGACACCGTCAGCCCCAGGTTGGCGGACCAGCAGTGTCCCCCGTTCGTGCTCGGCAAAGCCCGCTGCCTGACCCCTCAGTTCGACGTCGCGTCGGCCCAGGACCAGACGAGCGGACGCCCCGATGTCGCGGTGCTCGCGTTCGGCACGCCGGCGATCGATGCCCTCAAGGCCGCGGACAACCTTGCCGGGGAGTACGCGGTCGGGGTATGGGACGCCCGCTTTGCGAAACCGGTTGATCGCGACCTGATCCGTACGCTGCTGGAGCGGAAGATCCCCGTGGTCACGGTCGAGGATCACGGGATCGTGGGCGGCTTCGGCGCGGCCGTGCTGGAGGCCGCGCAGGAGATGGGGCTTGATGCGTCGGGTGTGACGCGGCTCGCCCTCCCGGACGCCTGGATCATGCAGGACTCTCGCGCCAAGCAGCTCGGCGAGGCGGGAATCGACGCGGCGGGCATTGCCCGCGGGATCCGCAACGCAGCCGCTCCCGCCGGCCGACCCATCGAGCCCGAGTTCAAGATGCCCAAGGTCCCCGCCGCCGCCCGGTGAGCGTTCGCATCCTGCGATCGCTTCGCCACTAGACTCTTCGTCATGCCACGGCGTGTGCTGCTGCTGGTAAACCGATCAAAGCCCGACGTGATCGCTGCGCTTGAAGAGGTCCGCGAACTGCTTGCCTCGCACGCGAGGGTGGTCGCCGAGTCGGATGCCGCCGCGGAGGAGCCGCTTTCGGAGGCCGAAGCGGCGGGCGCTGATCTGATCGTCGTGCTGGGAGGAGACGGGTCGATCCTGTCCGCCGCGCGACGCAGCGTCCATCTCGGTCTGCCAATGCTCGGGGTCAACCTCGGCAAACTGGGGTTCATGGCGGAGTTCGATCTGGCGGCGCTCCGCGAGCAGGCGCCGGCCTTGTTCTCTGGCGGGGCGCTGCTTGAGCAGCGGCGGCCGCTCATCAGCGCCCAGGTCTTCGCCAACGGCGAGCCCAGGTTCCAGGGGTTGTCGCTGAACGATGCCGTGATCACGGCGGGCCCGCCGTTCCGGATGATCTCGATGTCGCTGTCGATCGATGGTGCGATCGGGCCGCGCGTGATGGGCGACGGTTTGATTGTCTCGACGCCGATCGGATCCACGGCGTACAACGTTTCAGCAGGTGGGCCGATCCTCGCCACCGAGCTCTCGGCGTTCGTGATCACTCCGATCGCCGCGCACTCGCTGGCGTTTCGGCCGGTCGTCGCGGCGTCGTCGAGCACGATCGAGATCACGATGGAATCGGTCAACCAGGACGGCGGCCGGCGGGTGAACTCGGGAACCACGCTGGTGCTCGATGGGCAGCCGAGGACGCACCTCTCGGCCGGAGAGCGTGTCCTGATCACGCAGCACAAAGCGACCATTTCGTTTGTGCGAAACCCGAAAGGCTCGTACTGGGCCACGCTGCTGAACAAGATGAACTGGGCTGCCCAGCCACGCTCACGGAACCGGTAACGGCTCCGCACTCGATGTCTAATGGGCCGAGCGGTCCGCCGATTTGTCGTCCGTTGCGGTCTTTGCCTTCGGTTTGGGCAGGAGAACCGTGTCGACGACATGGACGACCCCGTTCGAGCACTTGATGTCGGTCTTGACGACGACCGACATGTGCGCGGGATCGTTGCCGATGTAGACCTTTCCTTCCTTGACCCCCACCAGGAAGCCCTGGCCCTGCAGGGTCTTGGAGCACTCCCGGATCTTCGTCAGGTCGCAGCCCATGACCGTGCGGCCGCTGATGATGTGAAACTTGAGAATGTCCGCCAGCTGTTCCTTGTTCTCCGGCTTGAAGATCGACTCGAGCGTTTCGGGCGGGAGCTTGGCGAATGCCTCATCAGTCGGGGCAAAGACGGTCAGCGGGCCTTCGCCGGACAGTACGCTGTCCAACTCGGCGGCCTTGAAGGCCTCAAGGAGCTTGGAATGGCGACCGGTGGCCGCGAGCGACTTGGAGACGTTCTCCGCGGCTGCGGGAGCGGCATTCGCTGGGCGGCTCTCCTTGCCATCTGTCGCGGGCTGCCCCGGGGTACCAAGAACAGTCGAAGCGAGCCCAATCGTGGCAAGAGCCATCGCGCGGTTCATCACCCAGTTTCCTATCATCTTCCGAACCCTACCGGGTTCCGGGCACAGGAATTGATCTGCCGCGGCCCGTTTACGCGAGTTTGGCGCTGGTGGAACACCCGTGCGACCGGCTTTGTTCCAGCCCAACGACGTTGACGTGTGAGATGTGGAGGTCGGCCGTCCATGAAGCACCGGAGTATCTCTCGACGCATCCTCAGATCGGCTGGATGGCTGGCTATTGGCTACATCGGGTGGTGCACCGTGCTCATGTCATGCGAATCCCGGCTGCTCTACCCCCGGGATCTGGTCGGGCCGGCGGTTCGTGTCCTGTCCAGTGAAGACGGGGAGGTCGTCTGGATGGCGCTACCCGACGGAGCTCGGGTCGAAGGGTGGTTCCTTCCCGGGCTGGGACGCGATGCCGCGAACCCGGGGCCCTTGGTGATCTACGCCCACGGCAACGCGGAACTCATCGAGCAGAACCTGGGCAGGGCGCGGATGTATCAGGACCTTGGGATCTCGGTGCTGATGCCCGAGTACCGCGGATATGGACGATCCGGCGGCAGCCCGGGCGAGGCCGAAATCGTCGCCGACTTCGGTCGATTCGCGGAGTGGGCTGCCGGCCAGCCTGAGGTGGATCCTCGCCAGGTGGTCTACCACGGGCGCTCATTGGGAGGGGGCGTAACGGCGCAGTTGGCCGCGAGGCGTCCCCCATTCGCGATGATCCTTGAGTCGTCGTTCACCAGCGTCACGTCGATGGCGTGGTCGTTCGGCGTCCCGCCGTTCTTGGTTCGCAACACCTACCGCACCGACCTTGTGTTGCCGGGCCTCAACCGGCCTCTCCTGATCATCCACGGAACCGACGATGACATCATCCCGGTGGTCCACGGCCGCCGGCTGCATGAACTGGCTCCTGGTTCAACCCTGGTCGAACTTGCGGGCACGCACAACGATTTTCCGCAGGACGAGCGGGCGTATCGAGCCGCGATCAGAATGTTCCTGGATGAACACGGGCTCGTGCCGGCGAATGCGCCCGCACCGTGATCAGCATCCGCGGATCGACCCGGACAACCTGGACTCCTCGACCGGGGTCGGGTCGGGCTGGATCTCGGAGGGTGGGGCGGCCCACTCGAACCGGGCCTGCAGACCGAAGGCGCGAGTCAGCAGCGAGCACTTTCGCTGCGCACCCCAGATATCAACTGTCGGCTCCGGGTCCGCTTCGACGGTGAAGATCGCCTGGCCGTCGGAGGTCGACAGCCGGACCCCCTGAACTCGCTGCGTGTGTGTGCGGTCCAGTCCATCGGCGATCCGCAGGATGGCCGCGAGCGCCCGGACCGTGCGGCGGTCTTCCTTCGGCAGACGGGCGAACGAGCGGTGGCGGCCCTTCGGCTCAGCCCTCCTGTGGTAGCGGGCGAGGTGGGCAATGATCTCGACCTCCCGGGCCGAAAAGCCGGGGAGATCGGCATGAACGATCAGGTGGTAGGAGTGCTTGTGGTGGCGCGCGTAGTTGATGAGATAGCCAACGTCGTGCACAAGCGCCGCGGCCTCAAGCAGTACGCGGTGGCGGGGAGACAGGTCTGACGCATGGCCGTCGCCCACGGCGGCAAGTTGATCGAAGATCTGGAGCGCCAGCCTGGCGACGTGAGTGCAGTGGCGGTGCTCGTAACCGCACGCTCGCGCAAAGCGGCGGACAGACCGGAGGGGATCCCTCGGATCGGCGTGGCGCCCACCGCTGTCCCGGGCGTCCGCCGTGTCGGTCCCGTGCGGAAAGGCGTCCTGGACCATCGTGAGCAGGAGCCCATCGCGGATGCCGCCCTCATGAGCCTTGATCACGTCGATCTCGAGGTGGCGCATGACGCAGTCCACGATCGTCAGCCCGGCGACGATGATGTCCGCACGATCGGCGCTGAGCCCTGGCGTTCGGGCACGCTCTCGCAGCGGCGTCTTCCGGAGGTTGTCCAGCAGGTGCCGGACTTCAAACCGCCGGACCTCGTGTCCCTGGACCGAACCGGCGAAGAGGCCATCCGCAGCGGGACCGAGGTTCGCGTGCAACACCATCGACGCCAGTGTCGTGATCGTGCCGCCGGTTCCGATGAGCATCAGCGGCAGGAACTGCGGCGACCCAATGTGGCGATCAAGGTCCTTGCGCACAGCCTTGCGCATCTCGTCAAATCGAGGACCAGCGCACTGCTCTGGCCCGCCGAACCGCTCGGTCAGCCGCACCGCCCCCTGGGGGATCGTGTAGATCCGCTCAATCACGCTGCCGGGGTTTGCCGGCGCCGAGAGGATGACCTCCGTGGAACCGCCGCCGATATCGACTACCGCCGACCGTGCCGCCGACAGATCGACCGCGTTCGAGGCCGAGAGGTAGGCCAGACGCGCCTCCTCCTCCGCGCCGACGACCTGGAGTTCAACCCCTGCCTGCGAGCGGACTCGGTCGAGAAACTCATCGCGGTTTGACGCCTCGCGAACGGCCGCGGTGCCAACCACGCGCAGCGCCGCAACCCCGTAGCCGTCGGCGATGGTTCGCATGCGCGTGATGGCCACAGCCGCGTCCATCATTGCCCGGTCGTCCAGCCGCCCGGTCGCATCGATGCCCCGACCGAGGCGGGCGATCTCCTTCTCATCATCGAGGACGCGGTAGGAGCCGTCCGGGGCGGCTTCGGCGATGATGAGCCGAATGGAGTTTGTGCCGACGTCGATTGCGGCGATACGGATCGGGCCTCCGTGATCGGGCGTCAGCGGCGACGCCGGTGGAACACTCCCAGCGGCGGCGGCAACTCGATTCACGTCGGCCAGGACGACGACCTCAGGAGGCGCCGGGGGGCCGGGCCGCGCGCCAGCTTGCGGGGCTAATGGCCTGAACTCTGCACTCGCGGCGCGAACAATCGCGCGCAGGTCGTCAAGCAGCGTCTCGCCTCCGGTGCGGTTCCAGCCGCCGAGGAACTGATCGTGCTGGTGGCTGAGCTGGCCCCGTCGCTGATCGATGAGCGACGCCAGCCCCGCACGGAGCTGGGGAGTCCACTTCGCCGCGAGCCCGATCTCGACGGAACCCTCGCTGCGATCAAGGCGGGCTGCAATCGCTTCAAGCCGCAGCAGTTCCTGGTGGGCGTCGTTCACCGACCCCATCTTCTCCTGAATCCGGGCGATTCCGCGGCTGGCGGCTCGCACCAACTTCCGATCGAAGATCGTTCCGAACAGTTCGACGACGTACCGCAGCCTCTTGGTGACCAAGCGGAGCGAGTGGAGGTTGTCGATGACGCTCAGATCCGCCTCTGCCGCGCTGACGAAAGCCTGCATGCCGGTCTCGATCGCTCCCGTGGCAACCGCGGCCAGTGTCCGGTGGACACCGGTTGCCTCCGGCCTGCGATCCTGGGTGGCCGACTCGACAAGTGCCCGGCCGAGGCGGCGGAGTCGTGCCGGCGAGTGCTTCTTGGCCGCCGCGACGACCTCGGCTTGCGCGACGGAACGGTCGTGGGTGGTGATGGCGATCAGGTGATCCAGAAGCGGGGTCAGCGAGGGCTCGACCTGGTCCCTCGCTTCTCGGAGCCTGGCGAGGTGGACGTCCGAGTCGCGTGCATCGCCGGCGGCTCGCCGGATCTTCTTCAACCGGCGGAGCGCCTTGTCTGCGGTGTCGCGGTCTAGGGCCGGCTCGAAGGCCTCAACTGCGGCCTCCGCTCGGCGCGTGGCAACTCGGAGCTGATGGATGTACTCGGGATCCTTGTGAGAGCGGCTCGATGCAAGCTTCAGGAGCACGCCGACGGCATCAAGCCGCGTGGTGAAGACGCGGCGTGCCGCCGCGGCAACGGCCATATCCGGCCGCAATCCCTTCACCCACTTGCACTTGCTGGTCTTGTACGTCATGGGGTGTCCACGGGCCCCGGGCGGAGACGGTCCAATCGTGACCGGCAGAAGAGTCTATCGCTGGGTCGCCGCGAGCGGGAGCCCTGCCTGCCCCACTACTGCTTCAGACCGGCTGCCGGCGTCTCGCGGGGAGCCCGCAAACTCCGATTCTCGCTGTACTTAATGAACGAGGCGACCTCCCCATCCGTCGGGGCGCTCGAGGTCCAGGCCGCCGCGTACAGGGCGGCAAGCATGGAAGCCGCATCCGTGAGGCGGGCCTCGATAAACGCCTTTCCCTCCGGACCGGTGAGCCTGCCGTCCTTGTGCAGTTGGTACAAGGGTTCGACGGCCGCGTGAGACCGCTTGATGTACGCGATCACATCGTTGAACGGGTCGGCGGCGTTGATCGCTGGGAGAGGGCTGCTGATCGGGGGGATGGTGTCGGTGCTTAGAGAATGGATGCTGAGAATCGCCGAATCGATGTACGAGTGAAACGACCATTCGGTGGTGTACCCACCCGGGTTCGCTCCGACCCAGCCATGGTGGTGGATCGTGGTGTGCAGCGGCTGGGCGCAGTCACCGACGTAGTGCGAGAGGATGCCCATCTCTGCGATGATGTTCAGACGAGCCAGCGCGACCAGGTCATCCCGTCCCTGCTCGCCGACGGCCTGGAGGATGCGGTACGTGTTGAACGCGGAACGGAGTTTCGCGTAGTGCTCGACGATGGCCCACGGGGCGAGCCCCGGCCACTCCTGGCTTCCGTCCGCGTTCTTCCGCCGGTCGTAGGGGTCGACCCTCTCCGGATGGACATGCTTCGCCACGATCAGCGCCTGCATGTAGTCGTACCGGAGCGGCGGGAGCGAGTCGATGGTGAGCCCGAACTGCTCGAGCTGCTCGATATCGATGTAGTGCTCGGGGTTGTTCTCGTGCGCCAGGGCGAGCACCGGCGTCCCCCGCCAGCGGTCGGGCTCGTTGGCCTGCTCGGCGATCATGGCGCTCGTGGCGGGGTCCCTGAGGAATGCGGGCATGTCCGCCGGCAGGGCCGCCAGAGCCAGCAGCGTGACGGTCCGGTGTCCGTGCCCGCCCCAGGCCAGCGCCCCGGCGGGAATCAGGACACAGATGACAGCGACGAGGCGGGTGATCGTGGTACGCATGGGTGGGTGAGCTATTGGGATCCCCAGCAACCACAGCGCACCAACACCGCGGCTGTCGGCGAATGTGAACGAGCACCAATTCTAGACGCCCGTGGTCGGGCCTAGACCCCGGCGGTGTCGGGACGGGCGAGGACAACCTCCTCCAGCTGGACGGTCGTCAGGCCGTCGGGCGTCAGGTCCCTGAGGACGGCGGTACGGGCGACCGACTGCTCACCCGACGAGAGGCTCAATGCCGACAGAGCGCCGAAGAGCGTCTCGAGGTTTGCAATCGTCCGAGACGCATCGGCCGTCTGCGGCGTGGAGTCAACAAACGACCGGAAACGGACCGCATCGAACCGTGCCGGCGCACCGGACTGCTGGTAGCGGATGTACGCATCGGCCAGGCTGGCCCGGATCTGCGCTGCACGCGCGGCACGGGCAGTCGGATCCTCATCACCCTGCGGGAAGATCTGCCGGTACGCATCCGAGACCGCCCGCACCTGCTCGGGCGACAGACGGTTGGCGGTGAGCTGCGTGGTCCTGGCATTGACCATGGACGGAACGTCGTTGTACAGCGCCCGACCGACCAGCGATTGCACGACCTCTTCGGCCGTCATGCCACGAACGACCAAGCCGAGGGGGCCGAGACTGGAGACGAGTTCGCCGTACGGCGTCGCGTCCGGAACGTACAGGCCGGAGGTGATCGGGCTCGGATCGCTGCCGGCGATCACGGTGGCGATATTGGTGTTGCTCGGACCCTGGGCCCGAAGGTCGAGGGTGACCCCGGCCAGGTCCATGACTCCCGCCGATACGGTGCCGAACTGGCGGAAAGTAAAATTGTTGAGGTTCGAGTTGGTCGAGCCGGTGCCGCTCGATGTCGCGAACACCGGGTTCGGCAGCGCGGCGTTCTCGATCGTCGGCACCACCGAGAACGTCACGTTGCCCCCAGCGACGTAGTCGATGCCCGAATCGGCGATCAGCTGCCCGTTCGAGGCGAACAGGGCGCCTGGGACCCGGTTCCGGACGAGGATCGCGGGGGAGGAGACCGACATGTTGCCCAGGGCGGCGAGATCGCCGATGTTGGCATTCCGGCCCGACGCGATGGTGAGGTTCCCGAGCGCCGAGAGCTTCTCGTTCAATCCCATGATGAAATCACGGGACACGACGATGCTCGCGGCGAACGCGGGGAGGAAGGTTGAGTCGGAGATCGAGAGCGGCGATCCATCCGCGTTGCGCTGGCGGAACGTGATCGACGCCACTTCTGCGGGCAGCGACCGGCCGTCGACGCCGCGGACCGGATCGTAGTTGAGGTACAGATCGTTCAACGCCGCCGTGGCGCCCACCGCCCCACCGAAGTTGATGGTCGGGATGTTGAAGCCCACCACGGAGGTATCAACCAGCAGCGTGAGATTGCGTGGGCTGGACGACGAGTCGGAGTTGATCGTTCCCGAGAACGTAATCGAACCGCCACCAAGAGCGCGGATCGCGGCATCGGCCGTCAGCACGGCCGCGTCATTGATCGTGATCGATCCGCTGGTGGTTGTGATGTCGCCGCCGATCCGCGTGGAGCCGTCGGCGTTGGTGAACAGGGACGCGAGGGGGCCGACACCGCCCACGGTGCCGCCGAAGGTCGTTACGCCGCCGTTGGCGGAGTTGACGATCAATGACCGCGCCACGCTGCCGGCCGAGTTGACCGACGAGGTAAACGCCACGTTGTTGCCCGAGATGACCGCATCAGCGGTGAGAGACAAAGGACCCGCAAAGGAGACGTCTCCGCCGTTGCTGCTCGCGTTCCCGCCAAGTCGAATGTCGGACGCCGAGACCGACAGCGACTGGTTGCCGACGGCCACCGTTGAATCGAACGTCACCCCGTCGGCCACGGGGATGGAGAGCCCGCTCAGGGGGGTCACCCCACCAACAGCCCCGGCGAAGAGCACTGTGCCGTTACCGGGGTTGACCGTGAGGTTGTGCGTGCCGTTGAGCGGACCGAAGAAGCTGATGTTCCGATTGGACCCGAGCGTCGACACGGTGAGGTCGCCGGCCAACACGATCGATCCGGTCAGCGAGATCGGGCCCGCGGGGGAGGTGACGTTACCGCCGAGGATCACGGCGCCCGCGTCGGCAACGACGCCGCCCTCTCCCGACACATTCACGGTGCTGTCGAACGAGACCGTGTCGTTGCCGCCGGTGCCTGTTGCCGATAGGGACGAAGCAGTGACCGCGCCGATGTTCGCCGTCTCGCTGCCGTCATTATCAGAATCAACGGTGACAGTCAGTGAACCGGTGCCGAGGTTGATGGCGCCGGTGTTGATTCGGCCCTCGGAGTTCAGCACGAGGCCCGCGGCGTTCGACGACGAGACGGTGCCCAGCGCGATCACGCCGTCGTTTCCGGAAGAGAACGTGTGGGTCGTGCCCGCGGCGCCCGCGAGCACGATCGAGTTCACGCCGGACGCAGCGGTGAGCGATCCGCCAGGCGTGAGATTAACCCCGTCGGCGATGTCGACCACACCCGCGTTCTGGATCGTCAGATCGCCGGAGGGTGCGAGGGTCGAGGTGATCGAGATCGTGTCGTTGCCATCCGTGCCCGCGCCGAGCGTGACGTTCCCGGCGGTCATCGAGCCGACCGTCAGCGTCGCGCCCTGCGTGTTGGAATCCGAGTCAGCGATGGCCGAGAACGCCCCGGTCCCGATGTTCACCGAGCCCAGCGCCAGGTTGCCCTGAGCCGCGACGGAGAGGTTGGCGGAGGTATTGTCGGCAGTGACCGGCAGCAGCGTGATACTGCCGCCATTCACTGCGAGGATCGTCGTATTCGACTCGTTCGCTCCAGTGAGCCTGAGTCCGCCGGTTGGGGCGGTCATCAGGATGTCGCCGGCGGCGGACACCGTCACCGCCGCGAGGCGGATGGCGTCGGACGCGTCGGGTGACGAGTCGGTGTCCGCGTTCAGCGTCAGCCCGGCCGAGAGGGTGGTCAGGTTCGTCTCAATATCGATCGAGTCGTCCGCGTTGACGGCCAGCGAGTTGAACGTGGACGCATTGTTCAGGAACCGGACCGTTCCGCCATCAGCACCGGAGGTGAGCGTCACAAACCCGGTCACGCCCGACGAAGCCTCCTGGGTGACGTTGTCCACGTCGATGCGGTTGGTATTGGCGCCCCCGAGCGAGAGCGACCCCGCGGAGATCCTGGAGAGTTCGTCCGTCGTAATTGTCATGTCCCCGGTCGCGTCGCCCAGACCGATCGACTTGTTGGGCGAGGAAGACCGGATAGTGACCGCGTTGGCGCCCGCGGTGATATTGCCGTCGAGCGAGAGGTCAGCCGTAACAATGTTGAGCGCGGCACCCGTGGTGACGGTCGTGCCTGCGGCGACCGTGAGACCACCGGTTCCGTCCGCATCGGTATCCGTGTTGATGCCGACAGCGCCCGAGGAGGCGTTCAGGCTGCTTAGCAGGCGGGTGCCCGAGGCGGAGTTCAGGGTCAGCGCACCCTGGGCCTGAATCCCGCCGGTCAGTGCGGAGAGTGTCATGGCGCCGGCCGAGGTGATGGTGCGATCGGCGCCGATCGTCAGGGCATCGCCGGAATCGGCGCCGCCATCGGAGTCCGCATCAAGGCTGAGATCGCCGACGGTCGTGCTCAGGTCCGCCGAGACGGTGATCCCGTTGTCAGCATTCGCGACAAGGGTCGGGAATGATGAGGCGCCGCCGGAGAACGTGATGCTCGACCCGTTGCCCCCCGCAAGGAGGGTAACCGTCCCTGCGATATTCGAGAGGTTGGCGGAGGTCACGCCGTCGGCAACGATATTGCCGCCAAGATTCACGCGGCCCAGTTCCAGCGAGTCGGCCGTGATACGCGAGAGTTCGGCGCCGGTGATGCTCATCGCGCCGCTGACCGAGGCGTTGCCCAGGGCGATCCCGGGAGCCGCGGTCGAACTGACCACCGTCTGGCCGGTGCCGGAGTTCAGCGTCCCTTGCAGGTCGAGGTCCGACGCGTTGACGAACAACTGAGAGTTCGAGGTCGAGAGTGGTACGGTCGGAGCGACGACGAGCGAGCCGGATCCGTCCGAGTTGGCGTCGGCGTTGAGCACCATGGCGCCGGCGGTGGTCGCAACGCCAGCGTTCGCCGTGATCCCGCCGTTCGCAACGGCGCTGAGCGAGCGGAACGTCGACGAGCCGCCCTGGAACTGCACCGTCGCATTGGAGGCAAGGGCATTGAGCGTCGTGGTCCCGGCAATGCCGTCGCTCTCGGAGGCGAGGATGTTGTCGACCGTAATCTGGGTGGCCAGGTTGTTGCCGACGATCAGGTTCGCCGCCGTGATCAGGTCGAGTTCCGCTCCCGAGATCGCGAGGTCTCCGGTCGCATCGCCGAGACCGATGGTGCCGGCGGAGGCGCGACCGAGCGACAGGCTTCCTGCGCCGGCATCGATCGCTGCAGCGATCGTCATGTCCCCCGCAGTCGCGGTGATATCGCCACCGCCGGACGTGATCGTCCCCGGGACGCTGGTGGTCAGAACGCCTGAACCGTCCGCGTTTCGATCAGCCGCGATCTGGATGGTCCCGCCGACGTTGGTCACCGGGGCATCTACCGCGACGCCCTGTGCCCGGACCCGGATCAGGGGCGCGAAGGTCGTCGAGCCGACGCTCTGGGCGAGCGTGATCGCCCCGAGCGAGGAGACACCGATGCTCCCGCCGCTGGTTGTGATGCCCGTCGGGCTTCCAAGGAGCGCGTTGCCGACGGTGAAGTCCTGGAGACTTGAGAGCCAGATGCCGCCCGCGTGCGTGACGCCCGAGACGTCGGTCACATCAAGCCGCATCGGCCGCGGCTCGACCCCGACGCCGCCGTTGCCGGCAATCTCGAAGGCCGCCGATCCGGCGGTGATGATCGACGAATCCTCGGACCTGACGATGGACGAGAAGCTCGTCGTCCCCAGGTTGCGGATAACCACATCGCCCGTGGTGATCAGCGAACCGACCGAGAGATTCCCGGAGGTCGAGTTGGTCAGGCCGGCGCCGTCGAGGATGCTCAGCGAGATGTTGCCCGTGCCCGCGTTGATCGAGGCCCCGGGGGCGAACGTGATTGTCGCCGCGCCGGCCCCGCGGTCGGCATCGACCACGCCCGCGGCGGCCGTCTCGTTCGCGGTCAGGCTGACCGCCCCGTCGTTGGTCGAGATGTTGGCCCCGACGTTGATGGACCTTCCGGCCTGCATCGTCAGGCTCAGGCCAGAGCCAGACATCGCGATCGCCTCGGTGACCAGAATGTCCTGGTTGGCCTGAAGCACAACGTTTGCCGCGGCGCTGTTGATGGTCGCGGCGGCGATCGTGACATCGCTCGACGGCGTATCGCCGAACTGATCGACGTCGTCGAGCGTCGCCCCACCGCCGGGCGCAACCGTGATGTCGCGCGGGTCCAGCAGCAGCGTGCCCGTCTTGCCATCACCCGAGCCGCGCAGATCCGCACGGCCGGCAAAGACGAGATTCTGCTTCCCGGAGACTTCGGCGAACCCTCCGTCCCCCCCCTGCGCCCCCTTCGCGCTGACCGTGCCGCCGAACTTGGTTACCTCGTCGGCCCAGACAATTACCTTGCCGCCATCGCCCTGCTGCGTGGCGTCGGCCGAAATCGTGGAATCCGTGGAAACGAACGTCCTCTTGGCGTTCGGCACATCGCCGTTCTTGCCGTAGCGGCCCTGGAAGTCGCCGCCAATCAGAACCTCGCCGCCGCCCGCAGCGCCCGAGGCGTCGATCGAGGCGTGATTGATGCTGACTCGATCACCCAGGACCCGCACGGAGCCACCGGTCTCACCGGCCGTCCGGGTTGACGCATCCAAGGTTCCGCCCACTTCGACGATCGCGCCGCGGCCCTGACCGCCCTGGAGCGTGATGTCGCGTGCCGCAACCGAGCCCGAGTTTGAGATCGCCAGCGAGTACATGTCACCCGCGGCCATCGTGACACGGCCGGACCGGGCCTGAATGCGGCCCGAGTTGGTGACCCCGGCCTGAGGCGACGCGGGTGTCGCGGCCGCGGCGACGGCGCCGCCTTCGACCTTGACGATGATCCGGCCGTCGAACTCGCCGAGGTACACATCATCCCCGGCGGTCATCGTGACCACGCCGGTATCCGCCAGCACGGTGCCGTGGTTGGCCACATACCGCCCGATCAGGTTGACGGACGAGGCGGTGATCATCCCGGAGTTCACGACCGAACCGGAGACATCGGTGAAGTGGTTGATGCCGGCGAGGAAGTTCTGGTTGGAGAGGTTCGCGGCGGCGGCGTAGAGACCGCCGACATTGACGACGGCGCCGTTGCCAAACATCACGCCGGCGCGGTTGACGAAGTACACCGAGCCGTTCGCGCTGAGCGAGCCGTCGATCCTCGTCGGCATCGCGGAGTCGATCCGGTTCAGGACCCGCGAGGTGGCCCCGGGCTGGATGAACCGCACGGACTCGGCAGCGCCGATGTTGAACGACGAATAGTTGATGATCGCGTTGTGACTGGCGGTGATGGTCGTGTTTGCGCCGTTCTGCACAAACGCGGCCGTCCCGTGCACCACGGACGGGTTCTCCGGCCCGGCCAGCACCGGCCCGGAGATCAGCCCGACCACGCCGGCGCCTGCGAACACATACCGCCCCAGGCCCAGACCAATGACACGGCCGGCCAGTCGGGGATGGATGCTCCAGGGCTTCAACATGTGAACCTCCGAACTGCTCTCGCCGCCGGGCCTGCCGGGGCGTGGTGGTGGTACTCGCCGACTATTCGCAGCAAACCTAGTAGAGGATCGTCGCTGAGAAATTGACGCGGTTGTCGCCCGCATCGGTGCCCGGGATATCCCGCAGCGCGAAGCCCCAGTCCAGTCTCAGGATCAGGTTGTTCTTGAACTGGAACCCCGCGCCGATGCCGGCACCCATCAGCGTCTCGTTCGACTCGTACGGCTGGATGTCGCTGTTCTCCGCGTAGCCGACGTCGAAGAAGGCCGAGAGCACCAGGTCCCAGTCCGCCGGTCCGTAGGGCTGCTGTGGCGTCCAGCGGAAGGGCTGGCCAAAGAGCGGGGTCGCCTCGGGGTTGGGCTGCAGGCCCAGAGCCCTGGGGAGGTGGAACCGGTACTCGATGTTGCCGATCAGGGCGGTATCTCCGGCCACCGCCGCCTCGGGATAGCCGCGCACCGTGTACATGCCGCCGATAATCTGCTCTTCCTGGGGGATCAGGCGGTAGTCGAACGCGTACTGGCCCCTGAATGCCCCGTAAATCTCGTGAGCCAAGGTGCTCTGCCCCGCGGCAAAGGCCGTCGGGAACAGCAGCGGCTCGAGGTAGACCGACTGGCTCACATCCCACTTCAGGGTCAGCCAGTCCGTGTCAACATCCAAGCGACCCAGCAACTGGGCTTCCTCGGTGCTCGTTCCGGCGACTCCGGGGAGGTTGAACTCGAACGCGATCAGCGCGTTGGTGTTGGCGGTCTGCGTGTACCGGTCGAGCCGGACGCCAAACCTCGGGATGAAGAAGTCGTCGTTGCCCTCGATGTCGGCCAGCTGGTTGTCGACCTGGTAGTTCTGCCAGCGAGCGCCGCCGAACACATCGATGAACAGCGGCCCCCGCTGGTAGACATTCGCGGTGATCTCGCCGCCGGCGTCCCACCCGTCTCCCTTGAACTTCTCGTCCGCGAAGCCCAGGTCCGAAGCTGTGAACGTGTTCCAGTCGCCAAAGACGCGCCAGCGGTATCGGTCCGAGCCGAGCAGCGGGGCGTCGTACGACCCGTTGAACGAGTAGGTCTCTTGAAACGACGCGGTTGAGAAGATCAGGCTGAGGATGTCGTCGTTGTTGGTCAGCTGGAAATCGGTGAACCCGATGCGCTCAACCCATTCACTGGTCTCTTCGGTACCCGTGTTCGAGACCTGGCCCCAGAGCACCCACGGCTTCTTCTCGCTCACCAGATAGTCGAGCACTACGCCGCCCGGCTCGGTGGCCGGCGCCAGTGATGCGTCCACCTGGCGCGCGGGGAACCGGTTGAGCCGGAAGATGTAGTCATCAAGTTCGGGGCGGTTGATGATGTCGCGCCGCACCGCCGGGTCCGGCCCGGCCGGCTGGATCGGTGAGTTGCGGATGATCCTGGCGTGCAGCGGGTTGTTGATCCGCGCGTCGGCGGGAATCCGGTCGCCCGAGGCGACGGTCCTGACGTCCTTCACGAGGCCCACCCGGATGATGATGCCCATCTCGGTCTTGCCGAAGGGTCGCAGGTCCTTGCCCCACTCGGGATCCTCCCGGTCAGCGGGCTGGTAGATGTCCTCGTCCGACGGCGAGACAAGAACGGCGATGATGCCGCGCCGGGAGAACTCGGCAAGGATCGCACGATTCACCTGGGCGATCGCGCTCGCGTAGTACCTCTCAACGCCCCGGTCCCGCACCTCTCCGATCCGGAGCCGCACAACCGGTGTCCCCTCCCGCGGGGCGACGTATCCGTCCTCGACGCGGCCCAGGTCGACCTCAACCATGGCGAGCTCGTCGATCATCGGAAGGCCCTGGGTCTCCTGGGCGTACCTGAGGACAAACGCGCTCACCGGATAGATTGGGCCCTCCTCCGCCACAACGGTCCGCATCTGTGAGGCGTCGTAAGCCGAGCCCGAACGAGTCACCACAACAGGGGGTGGCGAGGCCGGCTCGGGCTGAGGGTTCGGCGACGCCCCTGGGCGCGGCGTCACAACCGCCGCGGGCTCGCCGGGTTGCGCGTAGCCCTGGGCCACGACATGGGTCGACGCCATCAAGCCGGCCAAGGCGGCAAGGGCCGCCGCGCGGCCACGCGGGCGAGCTTGAGGTCCCCTCAAACTCGGAAGATCCGAACCGGGCATACCGCCTCCGATGCATCTGCACCATCAAACTGCATGGCAACGGGCCGATCATCGGACCGGCCTTGCGCCCACGGACACAATCCGGGCTCTCGCCCGGCCCTCCATGAAGGCACGAGGCTAACGCCATGGCGCAGCGGCATCAAGTCAGGCCGGGCTCGCCCGGCCAGGCGGGTGCTTGGGTTGACGACCTGGTTATTGGGCGGGCGGGGAGAGCCACGGGGTCCCGGGTGCCCGTTTCGCCCGAACGGGCTGGAGTTGCACCTCGACCGATTCGATGCACCTAGACGGCTGGTTGGGCAGAGCCCGGCTCGGCCTTCTCTGGAGCAGCACCATGCGCCGACCGATTTCGTGCCTGGCCGGAATTGTCCTTGCCGTGACTGCGATTGGGTGTTCAGCCGCCCCCGCGCCAAGGCCGGTGGCAAGCGCTGCGCCTGCCTCTCTCTCGGCCGGCGACTCCATCGGTCAGTTGACGTTCCGGCCGCGGACCGCGCCGTCGGGCCGGGCCGTCGCCGGAGCCGATCTGTTCGACCGGTAGCGCCGGGCTACGCGACGCGCGATTCCTGAGCGGCCCCGGGCAACGCCTGGCCGCCGAGTCGTGTGTACTGCTTCAGATACTCGACGACCGCCGTGACCAGGGTGGCCTGGCTCCAGGTGAGCGGGCTCACGCTCATGGGCACCCCGTTGTACGGGTGATACTGCTCGGCCAGGACCCCGGAGGGCTTGGTGCGCTTGACCGCCCACTCCAGGATCGGAAGGGCCTCCCGCAACTCGTCGAGCGTGGTCGCACGGGCGATCAGGTATTGGGCCTGCCACAGCGTGCAGATGACCCACGGGTTGCCGGGGACTGCATCCGTGTTCTCCCGCTCGACCTGGTGGTAGTAGTCCCGCTCGTACCGCGCACAGCCGCCGATCGGCGTCCGCGCCCAGAGCCGCTCCCGGATCGACGTCATCTCGGCCCCGACCCGCTCATCGTGCACCGGCAGGGCGCCGAAGGCCCATATGGCGTAGTTGGCCGAGTCCCGAGTCATGTCGAGCTGGTACGTCCCGTCCTCCAGTGGCACAGCCATGCGGGCGAACTGCTTCGACTCTGGATTCCACAGGTGCTTCAGGAGCGCGGCACGCATCCGATTGGCCGCGTCCAGCCACGAGTGGGCCCGATCGTCCTCGCCAAACTCGGCGGCGAACCGCGACGCCGCGGTGAGGGCCCCGATCGTCGCGGCGACCGTGAACGTGTGCACCCCGCGACGCTCCTCCCAAAGGTCCCACGACGGCTTCGGCAGCCCGTTGTAGTCGCGGTATTCCAGCATCCACTGGGCCGGCTGGG
Organism: Phycisphaeraceae bacterium; assembly: GCA_019636655.1. Classification (NCBI taxonomy): domain Bacteria; kingdom Pseudomonadati; phylum Planctomycetota; class Phycisphaerae; order Phycisphaerales; family Phycisphaeraceae; species Phycisphaeraceae bacterium. The sequence goes on from JAHBXB010000001.1 coordinate 1,206,565, forward strand.
CGACGAGGGCCTGGTAGAGTGGCCGCACGAAGTCGGCCTCGCGGAACGCCTCGAAGTGCTTGCGAAGTGCCCAGAGCACCAGCGCTGTCTCGTCCTGTTGCACGGGAAGCACCGGGTTCCCGTCGATCATCCACGGATGCCACGACGAAGCCAGGTGCCCCGCGGGGGAGTACTTGTGCAGGAAGTACCCGTTCCGATGGATCGTGCGGGCGCAGTACCGGAAGAACGACCGCGAGATCTCCGGGTGGCCCGTGAGGATCAGCGCGTTGGCGATGAGCGCCCCATCGCGCGGCCAGCAATATGAGTAGTGGTCGCCGGCGTAGTGGGCGACGTCCGAGTCATTCGCCGCGATGATCGCCCCCCGGTTGTCGATCTGCGTTCGCGTGATGAGCTGGCTGCGAACGAACAGGTCTCGAAGGCTCTCCGGCAGCACACCGAGCTCGAGCGGATGCTTGGTTGCCCAGAGACGCCAGTAGGCGTCGGTCCGCTGGAGGATCCGGTCAGGGCCCCGTTCCCAGGTCGCCCGGTGGAGGCGGCGGACCATGTCGTACGAGTCGCCGCAGATCAGCCAGAAATGAGCCGTGCCGGAGGCGCCCGCGGCAACCTGGACGTTGAACCCCACGGTCGCGTCCACCGACCCCTGGCTGATGGCGTTGCGCCCCAGCAGGCCGTCCTCCGCATCTCGCCACGTCCCCTCGGCACCCCCCATGCGCTTGGTGCCGATCGACCAGTGGTCGATCCGCGGCCTGTGCGAATCACATCCATTGATCAGGAAGTACGAGTCGTCTTTGTACATGACGACGCCGTGCGTCTCCGGGTCGTAGTTCGCGGTGTCGCCCAGCGGCGTCTCGCGGATCGACAGGTCAATGTGGAAGAACAGCCGGACATTCCGGGGCCGGCCTTCCAGATCTCGCACTGTCACCCGCCGGATGTACACCGGATCCTGGCAGTCCACCGCGTCGTTGCAGATCAGTTCGAGCCCGAGCCGTGGGCTCGTCAGGCGCACCTCGGTCACCAGGGTGTCGGTGCGATACCGCAGTTCGCGGTGCCAGGACTCATCCTCGACCCAGGCAAACTGACCGTCGACCCAGACCCCGAACCGCTGGACATGCCCGCCTGTGTGGTTGAACCGGCCGACCATCGGATAGTACAGATCCCGAACTCGATACAGATGATCGAACGTAATCAACAGGTCGCCGTTGCCGACGGGAATGTCGCGGGGCATGGGTGCGGGGCCTCCTTCTCGGGAGGGTACTGATCGGCCGGGCGTCCACGTCGAAATAGCCCGCTCAGGCAGCGGGCGCTGCCGAGGCACCCGCGTGCGATGGTAGGGCCTCACCATCGGCGGCCCCGATCCCAAGGGCTTCGATCCGGGCCTTGAGGTCGCCGATGTAGGAGATGCGGATCCCGAAGTTCTCCCCCACTTTCACGGCGTACCCGGTGGCCACCGGCTTGTTGTTCACAAGCAGGTGAAGTTCATCGTCCGCCCGCTTGGGCAGTTCGATGATCGAACCGGGCACCAGGGACACCACGTCGGCAAGGCGACTCTGCCGCTCGCCGATCACGACGATGAGCGGGACTTCGAGGTGCAGCACCCGATCCAGGGTGGGAGACATGCACGGGTTATCGGCGTTGAACCCGCTGTCGCTGCAGCGGCAGCCGCTGCGTGACGCTAGGAGTACCGCCCGACCACCAGTGTCACGTTATGGCCGCCGAACCCGAACGTGTTGTTCAGGACGTACTTGATCCGGCGCTCGCGGGCGTGATGCGGGACCAGGTCGAGGTCGAACGACTCATCCGGGTTGTCCAGGTTGATGGTCGGCGCGATGATCCCGTCCCGCACCGCGTGGATACACGCGATCAGCTCGACCGCCCCCGAGGCCCCGAGGCAGTGGCCGTGCATCGACTTGGTCGATGACATCAGCAGTTTTCCACCAGCGGACTTGCGGGCGTGATCGCCGAAGACCGAGATGCACGCGGCGACCTCCGCCTTGTCACCCAACGGCGTCGACGTGCCGTGAGCATTGATGTAGTCGATCTGCTCCGGGTTCAAGCGGGAATCCTCGAGCGCCCACCGCATGGACCGTGCCGCCCCGCGCCCCTCCGCATCCGGGGCCGTGATGTGGCTGGCATCGGAACTGTTCGCCGAGCCGAGTAGTTCCGCGTAGATCTCCGCACCGCGGGCCCTGGCGTGTTCCTCCGTCTCGATCACAAACATGGCCGCGCCCTCGGCGAGCACGAACCCGTCGCGGCCGACGTCGAAGGGGCGGGAGGCCCGTTCCGGCTCATCGTTCCTCGTGCTCAGGGCCTTCATGGTCATGAAGGCGCCGATGCACAGGGGAGAGACCGCGGCTTCGGCGCCCCCCACCACCATCACGTCCGCGCGGCCGCGGCGCATGATCTCGATCGCCTCGCCGATCGCGTGGCCCGAGGAGGCGCACGCCGTGGCATGGGCCGAACCGGGCCCGCGCAGGCCGTACTGAATCGATATCCCGCCGGTGCACGCGTTCACCATCAGGCGGGGCACCGTGAACGGGTTGATGCGGTCCGGCCCCCGGTCTCTCATCACGAGGACGCCGTCTTCAATCGTTTGAATGCCGCCCACGCCCGAACCAACGACCACCCCGCAGCGTTCCGGGTCCTCCCGGCTGAAATCGATCCCCGAGTGCGCCACGGCCTCTCCGGCAGCGCAGAGACCGAGCTGAGCGAATCGGTCGAGGCGGCGCGCCTCTCGGCCCTCGATCCACTTGGTCGGATCGAAGTCCCTGACTTGCCCGGCAATCTTGACCGTCCACTTGTCGTACTTCGTGAACGTCTCAGCGGTGATCGGCGAGATTCCACTGCGCCCCTCCCGCATTCCGGCCCACGTCGACGGCGCATCGCAACCGAGATCGGTCACAGCACCGATCCCGGTAATGACCACTCGCGTTCCGGGTGCGTTGGCGTGCGCCATTGCGGGGTTAGGGGCTCCGGCCGGGCGCGGAGGCTATTCCTTGCCCTGTGCCTGTTTGATGAAGTCGATGGCTTGGCCGACCGTCTTGATCTTCTCGGCCTGCTCGTCGGGGATCGAGGTCTCGAACTCATCCTCGAGTTCCATGACCAGTTCCACGGTATCCAGGCTGTCGGCGTTCAAATCCTCCACGAAGGAGGTATCCCGCGTGATTTTGCCCTTGTCCGCCCCCATCTGGTTGGCGACGATTTCGATCACTTTCGCTTCGATTTCTTGTTCGGTCACGATCCGGTCTCCATGCGCTTCCGGAGCGGCCGTGACGGCCCGGCCCCATCGAAGCAGACGCCAAATATATCCGCCACGCCCCTCTGAGGCCAAGCGCGCCCCGGACGGGTCCCCGACATTGCGGCCCGGCGCTCCCGCAAGTGCCCCTCCCGGGCGTTGGGACCGGGGCCAATGGCCCGGCCGCAAAATTATTGCCCGGGACGATCCCGGGCATTGGCGCCGGCGTAGATGGGGCATGATGCATCGCACCGCCTTGGAGAGAGCGGGCACCAGGTGAGAGAATCAGTCCGGCCGCGAAGAGCAGTGACGATCGCGGCAGTCCGCAAGACCCGGTGCGACGAACGAATCAGTGAACAGGACCGATAATGTCTCGCCCCGTGCAGCGCCCGGTGATGGACGCCGCTCGCGCGGGGAGAGTCACCAAGTCGAGATTCTGAGCGCGGCGTTCGCGTTCAGAGGAACGAGATCGTGAGTGGCGAAGTGGGCTCGCCATTCACGGCTCGTTTCCTTTTTGCGCTCCGGCCCAAGCGCGTCAAATGCGCTGTGCGGCGGGAAGGAACATCGCAGTGGAGGCGTCGTACCGAATGGTCGATGAGGGAGGGTCGAATAGCGGACCGGGCCGTTGTTGTCCTCCCGGCAGTGCTGTACACGTCCAGGATCAAGACTGATGTCCGGGATGCCGCGAGAGCCAGAAGCGTTCGCCGAGCAAGTGGCGTTCATGCTGCGCCGGTTGCAGCCCGAGCACGCCGTCGAGATCGTCGGTCCCCGCGAACTGATCGTGGACGGCCGCCGGCTTGATCTGGACAACCTGTATCGCTTGGTGAACCACGACCCTGATCGTGGCCGCGAGATCGTCGAGCACTACCTCGACCAGCTCTTCTCCGGCGAAGGGGTCGGCCTCACCAGTGTGGCGTTCGACTTTGCGCGGCCACGCATCATGCCCCGGATCCAGCCCGAATCGATCTTTAACCACCTGAATCGCGAGCAGGTTGCGCACGTGCCCTTCGTCAACGGCACGGTCGTCGTGTTCGTGATCGACCTGCCGCACATGACCGTCAGCGTCACGACCGAGCAGCTGATCAAGTGGCGCACGACTCCGGAGGACCTCGAGGAGATCGCCAAGTCCAACCTCGACACCTACTCCCCCGAGCTCGAGCTGCAACTGGTCGAGAGCCGCGAGGGCGGCCGAGCGGCGATCGTCGCCGAACAGGACGGCTACGACGCCGCCCGGCTCCTGATGACCGACCTCTACAAGCGGCTGGCGCCGCGACTGGGCGGCGATTTCCTGGTCGCAACACCGGCCCGCGATATGTTTGTCGCGCTCTCCCCCGGGCCCGGCCCCTTCGTCGAGCGGCTCCGCGGCCGCGTCCGACAGGACTACCGCCGGCTTCCATACCCGATCACCGAGACGTTCTTTTACGTCACTCGGGACGGCGTCGCCGGCACGATCGCGGCGTAGCCCTTCGGGCAATGCCCTACGGTTCGCCGTGATCCTGGTCATCGACAACTACGACAGCTTCACGTTCAACCTCGTCCACGGGCTCGCTGCCGCCTCGCCGGACGAGGATGTCCGAGTCGTGCGCTGCGACCGCATTGATGCCCGCACCGCCGCGAAGATGGAGCCGACCCACATCGTTATTTCTCCGGGCCCGTGCACCCCCGCCGAGGCCGGATTGAGCGTCGATGTCATCCATTCGCTCGCCGGGCGGGTACCGATCCTCGGGGTCTGCCTCGGCCACCAGTGCATCGCCGCGGCGTTTGGCATGGCAGTGGTTCGGGCGGACGAGCCCGTCCATGGACATACCGGCGTCGTGCGGCACGACGGACGCGGCTTGTTTGATGGGATCCACGACCGATGTGTCGCGGCCAGGTACCACTCTCTGATTGTCGATGAGAGCACGGTCGGCCACGGCTGGGAGGTCTCGGCGTGGATGGATGGGCGGGACCCGGGACGGCGGCTGATCATGGGCTTGCGGCGGAGATGGGACCGGCCGGGTCTGGCGCCGCTCGACGGCATTCAGTTTCATCCCGAGAGTTTCCTCACCGAGGATGGCCCGCGGATCCTGCGGAACTTCATGCGGTCAGAGCCAACGTCCGAGGCCGGAGCCCGTGGGATCAGCCCCACTACACTTGGTCCATGATCGAACCCGCTCCAACGACCAAGATTGACCCGACGATCGCCCGTGGTGTCTTTGAGGGCCTGACGCAGGCCACCGGCACCAAGCCGGCGTACGCCATCGTTTCGTTCCCGAACACCGACTACCGCACGTACCTCGTGCCCACCGGCGCCGTCACAGCCCAGCCCGGGAAGCGGGTCTCCGGCACGGTCCAGGCGAGAGCCCGGCGGATTGATTCCGTGCTCACCGGCGGCCGTTATGTGGAGCCCGTCTACGGCCACCCGCGCCGCGTCCAGGGGAGCGTCATCGCGGTGACCCCCGGCGCGGTGGTTGTCAATGCGGGGTTCCCGATTCACTGCACGCCGACCGATCCACGCCAGAAGGCCTCGGACTTTCAGGTCGGCGACTTCGTAAGCTTTGACGTGATGGAGGGGGCGTCGCTCTCCCCGTCACCGCAGTAGATCGCATCGCCCCAACCTCACCGCGGCTCGTTGACCGCATCGCGGATTGACGAGACGACGGAACGGACGATCGGCACCGCCACCGCCAGCACGGCCGGGCTGGTCACCATCCGCCGCACCAGCCCATACGTCCCGCGCCGCCCGGCGATCCTGCCCAGGATGATCCCGCCGATCGCCGCTGCGCCGACCGCCACCATGGCCGAACTGCCCCGAAGCGCCGGGAACGGCGTCCCGCGCTGATCACCCGTCGCCAGAAGCCGTTCCTTGGCCTCGGCAAGAGTTAGTGGAGCCTGGTCCGGAACGCCCACAACACTCCTCCTGAAAGAGCGACACACGCGGCGCCGACGATCACCGAAGCCCACGGTGCGCCGACGGCCGCCTGGAGCCCCATGTAGGCCCCCGCCAGCATCAGCCCTACGCCAGCGAGCACGAGCACGGCGATGCCAAGAAGAAGGACAGACAGAACGCACAACTCGGTGACCGCCCGGCGCAGCGTTCGCCCCTCGGCTTCGGCAAGCTCCGCGACCCTCACCACAAACTGTGACAGCGTCTTGAGCACCGCTTATCGCCGCAACATGAAGCCAATCAGGGCGCCAACGCCCAAGGCGATCCCGACCGCCATGAGCGGACGTTCCTCGATCCGCTTCTCGAGGGTGTGAACGTTCTCCTTGCCAGCCGCGACGGCGGTGTCGACCGCGGAGTGCACGCGGCTCTTCACCACTCCCGAGGCGTCCCGCAGCAGTTCGTTGAAATCGACCCGGAGTTGCACAAGATCGCCCTTGATCGAGTCAAGGTCGTTCCGCAGGTCCGCCTCGTCAGAACGCGACGCTTTGGCTGGGTGGCTCGAAGTCGTCATGGCGTGCTCCTTGCAGGCTGGTTGTGTTTTCGTACCAACCACCCCGGCGCACGCGGTATTCCCCCGATTACACGATGCGAGGATCTACCCAGCGGTACAGCACGTCGACGATCAGGTTGAAGAGAATCAGCATCACCGCGTATACGAGCACGACGCCGATGATGAGAAACAGGTCCTTGTTCAGCACCGCGTTGACAAAGTGCTGCCCCATGCCTGGGACGCTGAACACCTTCTCGACGACAAACGACCCGGTCATGGCGCCCGCCGCGGCGGGACCAAGAAAACTCAGCACGGGCAGGAGCGCGTTCTTGAGGGCGTGGCGCAGGACAACCCGCGACTCCGGAAGTCCCTTCGCGCGAGCCGTGCGGATGAAGTCCGACGACAGAGCCTCGATCATGCCGAGGCGGGTCAATCGGGCGATGTACGCGGCGAACGGCAGGCTGAGAGTCAGCGCCGGCAAGACTGCGGCACGGGGACCCCAGTTCGCCACAGGGAACAGCGGGATCCACACGCAGAACACAAGCAGGAGCACCGTCCCCACGACAAACGTCGGCACGCTGATTCCGATGAGCGAAAGGGCGAGCGTGGCGTGGTCTGCCGCGGAGCCGGGCCTCACCGCGCCGACAACGCCGACCCCGACGCCCAGCACGAGCGCGATCAGAATGGCGCCGGCTCCAAGCGACATCGACACGGGCAGGCTGGACCCGATGATCTCGTTGACCGTCCAATCCGGGTAGTTCAGGCTCGGACCGAGATCAAACACCGGCCCACCGCGTGGGCCTCCCGCGGCCGCCCGCGCGAGGTAGCTCGCACCGGATGCGTTTGCCAGGTACGACCGATAGAAGCCCCAGAAGCTGTCGAGGTTGTATTGCTTCTGCATCATCTCGATGACCTCGGGCGGCGGCCGTCGCCCCTCTGGTCGTTCGAGCGGGTTGCCCGGGACGCTCCACGCCAGTATCAGCGTGATCGTGTACACCGCCGCGAGAATGAGCGGAAGCGCCAGCAGACGCCGAGCGATCAGCCCGATCATGGATTCCCCCGGTCCGGAAGCGACAACGCCCTCTCGCGGCCGATTGAATCGCCGAGTATGTCGATCCGGGACAGGTCCTGATCCTGACGCGGGTGGGACGTAATACCGCTCACCCGGTGCGCATCGAAGAGGTAGACCAGCGAGTAGTGATGGATTGGCAGGATCGGCAGGTCTTCCTCCACCAGGACAGCCTCGGCCTCCGACAGGAGGGTGTACCTCGCCTGCGGATCCGGCTCGCGCTCGGCGCGGGCTAGGAGTTCGTCGAACCGCCCGCTGGAGTATCCCCGGTCGTTGTTTCCATCACCCGTTCGGTTGACATCGAGAAACGTCGTTGGATCAAGGTAATCGCCGTACCACGCGGCGCGAGAGATCATGAAGTTTCCTTTCTTCACGTCCTCCCGGAAGACCGCGACCTCACGCTGCCGCAACACCACGGCGACCCCAAGATCCCTCTGCCAGTCGCGCGCAATCGCCTGGGCCACTACGTCGTGCCCGGCATCACGATTGAAGAGCAGTTCGACGCTCGGAAACCCCTTGCCCTCGGGGTACCCCGCCTCGGCGAGCAGCCGCCTTGCCGCCTGGACGTCGTAGGGAAGCCCGGTCGGCGAGAGGTACCCATGAATCGCTCCTGGCGGGATCAGCGTTGACGCGGCGGGCTCGCCAAGGCGGCGGATTTCGTCGGTAATCCGTCGCTTGTCCACGCTCATCGCGAACGCGCGGCGCACGCGCGGATCCGCGAAGGGGTTCACCCGGCCATCGGGCAGCGTCGGGCGGCAGTTGAAGTTGTAGAAGTACGTTCCGAACGTGGGAAACGCGTGGATGTTCAGCCGCGGATCCGCCGGCAGCAACCGATCGATCTCGATCGGATCAACCCCGCGGGCGACGAGCGGCGCGACGAGCGAGGCGTTTTCTTCCAGAAGATGCTGCCTGGCGGCCAGCATGTCGCCGCGGTATGGCATGGTCACATCGGTGACCCAGTCCACGTCGCCGGCATCGAACGCCAGGATCATGGCGTTCGCATCCTCGATCGTCGGCATCGAGATCGAGCCGACGCTGATCTCGTCGCGGTTCCAGTAGGTCGGGCTGCGCTCGAACCGGATCTCCCGCTTGAACCGCCAGCGTGTCAGGATGAACGGTCCGTTCCCTACGAGTTCTCTCGGTTTGGTCCACCCCGGCGTCGCCACGAGCCTTCCGGTGCGTGGGTCGGGAGCCTCATGGGCCTGAAGCAGCGGCGGGTACACCGGTGAGAAGACGGGGAATCCGCACAACTCGAGAAAGTACGGCACACGCCGGGCCAACCCGACCTGCAACGTGCGCTCATCGATTGCCTTGACCGCGACCGTTTGGTCAAATCGATCGCATGTCTCTCGCCACAGCCTGTCCGCATCGTCGCGGGCAGGATCGAACGCCCGCAGAGCATCCGTGCGCCAAGCCAGAAACGCCCCGGCGCCGGAGATGTTTTCGAACATCTTGACATAGTCGGACCCGGTATCGGGGAGCAGGGCGCGGCGCCAACTGAACACGAAATCACCGGCTCGCACGGGCTCGCCGTTGGACCAGCGGGCCGTGTCGCGAAGATGAAACGTGTACGTCAGGCCGTCCTCGGAGACCTCCCACCGCTCCGCAACCCCGGGGACGACCCGCTGATCCGACGTGAAGACGTCCGGCCGGACCAGCCCTTCATACAGGAGACGGCCTAGCCGCAGATCCTGCATCCAGGACATCCTCTGGGGGTCGAGCGTCGAGACATCCCCCCGGCTCACAAAGACAAAGTCGGCTCGGGGTTGCGGCCGATCGGTCGCCACCACCACCGCGAGAAGCGCGGCAAGCATCGCCAATGGGATGAACAGGCGGGCCATTTCCGTTGGCAGGATACGTCGGGAGCGGTTCAGCAGCCGAATCGGGCCGCTGGCAGACCGAAGGGCGGCTTGGTCAGCACACCATTGGCCCCGATGTACTCATCGACCTGCTTGGCGAAGTTGGCGCTGTCCCCGTCGCGTATCAGGTCGCCCAGCGGCCGATCAAGGCCGGACGAGCCGCCAAGGGCGGAGTTGGCGAAGAAGTAGACATTGACGCCGGCGCGGACCATGGCCTCCAGCGCCGACCGCTCATCCGGCGAGACCTCGCCGGCGGCCAGTCTGCACTTGGCGACCGCCATCAGATCGCCCCCATACCCACCGATCTCGCGGAGCGTGGCGCTGGAGATCGCCGGCTCGTTGGCGTCCATCTTCTCGCCGGTCGTGGCGTTTCGGAGCACCTGCCCTGCCCTGACCGCCGCGGGGGCGATCGACGCCACGCCATCGGACTTTGCCTTCAGGACAAGGGACGACATCACCTTGACCAACTCGGCGACGCTCGTCGCCCGCACGGTCGCCGCGGAGCCCTCGGGCACGAACACGGCGGCCTCGAATGCCCGGACATCACCCTCGAGGACCCGCGGGTCCTTCTCTGTCGCCATCCGGCCCGCGATCTCCCTGAGCGCACGAGCCACGTCAGCGGCCTGGACTGCCGCACCGGTCGGATCACGCAGGCCCTCGAACGTGAGCTTGCAGGCGTACGCCGCGGCGTACCGCACGGCCGGCCGGGGGTCGTCCATGGCGCGGAGCGCCAGCGTGAGGCACGCCTGGGTCCCGACCTCGCCGGCGACCTGGAGCGCGTTGGCGGCGACAAGCTCTCGCTTGTCTGCGACCAGCGGCGCCAGCACCGGTTCAATCATCCGGCCCAGTTCCACGCGGAAGGCCACACTGGCATTCCGCGCCCGGAACAGGTCAACGATTGCGCTCCGGGCCCGCCTGACCTGGGTGTCGTCGCCCGCGAGGCCGTCCTTGATCGTGTTCACGCACGAGCGGATCGATTGACGGTCCGACTCGGTCAGTGAGATTTTCTGAACGATCTCGGACGGGATGCAGGGCTGCGCCAGGGCGACCGGCACGTTTAGTACGACGGCAAGGGCGAATGCCGTGGGCAGGCGGCGAGCAATACGGGTGGAGACTGCGGCGGTCGTCATGCGTTGAGGCTCAACAAGCACAGGGGTCTGCCCCGACGGTGCCGACGCTGTGCTGCCGGCCTGACGATCACGTCGAGCGTCGAGTACGAAGGCCCCACTGCCGTGCGGCAACGGGGATGAAACCTACCAGTGCCGCCGGGAGAGGTCAACTCCCGATCGCTGACGGACACCGGCCGCCCACGGGCGGTCAACCGCCATCAGGACCCCCGGACGGGTTCATCCGTGACATGATCTTGAGCGTCAGGGCGTTCACCAACGCCTCGGGCTTCTGGAACTTGCCGGCGTTCACATCGGCGGCCGCCTCGGTCAGGACCGCACCGATGGGCTCGATCATCGGGGCCATAGGCCCAACGGCTTGGAGCGCCTCGGCCGGCAGTCTCAGCTTCCACGCGCCCGACACCTTGACCACTTCGAGGTCCTGTCCATCCCCCCCGACGCCGACCTTGGCGGCTGTGTCACTGACCACGGTGATCTGCAGGTCATCGACCGTCACGCCTTGCAGGTCCAACCCCCCCATGCCACCCCCGGCAGCGCCAAACTGCCCCATCATCCCCACAACTATCGGGTTCTGGGATTCGCTGAGGATCGTCTTCAGATCCTTACCGAACCTCTGGCGGCAGGCGGCATCGAGCTGCACGTACCCGGTGGCGACCCCTTGCAAGGCGCCAACCACCGCCCGCTCACCCGCGGATTCGGCCGCGATGAAGTCGGTCAACCGGTCCCAATGTCCGGCCTTGGACGCTTCGAAAATCTCACCGAATACAGCGCGGATATCCCCCTCCAGGCTCCCGGCCGATCGCGCGGCGGGCGCGGCGACACCGACGGACTTGAGCGTCAGCCAGTCGGGCGGGGCAATGCTACCGGGCTGGGCCAGTGCTTCTAGCGAGGCCGAAATGCGGGCAAGGCGAGCCTGATCGAGCTTGCCACCGGCGGACTCGAACGCCTGCTTGGCATCCTGGTACGCCTTGGCCGCGGCCTCGCGTGCCTCTGCCGCCTGCTTGGCAGTCTCGGTCGCCTTCTTGGTGTACTCCGGGGCCTCCTGGAACGGCGGCTGTGTGTTCGCAACGGTTGCGAGCAGCGCGGCGAACTCCTCCAGGCCGCGGGCGCGAGCGGCCAAGACGTCTCCCTGGGCCTGCAACATCGATGCGGCTGCCAAACGGGACGCCGTTTTGGCCTCTGGATCAATATCCGGGCTCTGGCCCGCCTGCTTCGCCGCGGCGGCCGCCTTGCCGTACGCCTGCGAAGCGGCGCTCGATGCCGGTTCGACGGGCTCGAGTGTCTTCGCAATGGCGGCCAGTTCCGCGTTGACAGACTGGGCTGCCTTGATCGCGTCGGCCCGGGCCGCGGCGGCGCGTTCGTCGCTGTTCTTCTTGGCCTGGACGATCGCGTTCCGGGCCTCGTTGAGCAGGCGGCTCTGCGTGGCCAGCCGGTCAAGCGACGCCTGGAACTCCGTGACCTGCGGCGCGAGCAGCCCCTGGTCTGTGCGATAGATCGCCGCCTGCTTCTCAAAGCCGTCGGCGGTACGCTTGTGGCGGTTGGCCTGCTCGATCAGCGTCGCCCGCTGCGAGGCGCCGGCGAGCTCCGCCTGCCGGCGCAGCCCGGCTTCGAGTTCTCGCTCGGCTCGGGCCTTCTCCAACTCCTCACGGATGCGGCTCTCCAGCGAAGCGAGTTGGTCCTCGAGGACCTTTCGCTCCGCCTGGACCTGCGCGGACTCCTTCGATTTCTCGCTGATCTGTGCTTCGTAGGACTGGATGTCCTTGGTGGGGTCGTACAACTCCAGCGACGAAGCAAGGCCCTGGAGATCGAGCCACGCCTGACGGCCCGCGCGAACGACGGCCATCTGGCTCATCGCCCGGCGCATGGCTTCGGCGGCCTCCTCGGCCTTGACGACTCCGACGCCGGCATGGGCCCGCGCCGTGATCAGGTTGGCAGCCGAGGCTTGGCCTGCGGAGCCATCGGCAACTGCCGGCTTGAGGTCGGACACCGCCTGGGTGTAGACCCTGCTGGTGTATGTTCCGCCAACCGGGACACTGCCACCGACCGCCGCGGCCTTGATATCCGTCGTCGCGGTCCGGATTGCCGTCGCCGGCTCATCGGACCGGCCGCATGAACTCAACGCAACCGCCGCGCCGGCGGCAATCGTAAGGGCGATGTTTTTCGCGGCGGAACGCAGTGCTTGCATCAATCGATTCCTGTGCGGGACCGCGATCGCTTGTCAAGGGCGCCGCGGGAGTGCCAGTGTAGCAACTTTTCCGGTGCCCCCCTCTTGCCGGATCAGCCGCCCGGCGCGGGTGCGGGCGTACGGACCGATCCGCCGTCACCGGGGCGGCGGTTGCGGGACTGGCGGGGCAGGTTCTGGGGTCGCCACCGGAGGCACCGGATTCGGAACGCTCGCGGTGGGCACCGGGCCGGCCCCCGGGGGGTAAACCACCGGGTAGTCCGGCCTAGGCCGGAACATCGATCCGATCCACTGCGCCGCCTGCCTAAACCGAGCCTCATCGGTCGTCCGGAAGACCGGGCGATACGCGTCCCTTCCGGAGGCGCCCTGGGGCACCTGGACATGCGGGTAGATCGAGTTCTCCCTCGCTACCGCCAGTTGCAGCAGCGGGGAACGCTCGGGATTGTCGTAGTCGATCAGCGGCGTGCCATCGGAAAGCCGGAATCGGTCGAGAATGAGAAAGTTGGTGTACACCGCCGCGTCCGAGTTGGGGCGGGCGGGATAGAGGGCAAGTCGGCCCGCTTCCGACCCGCCATGGCACGCCGTCGTCGCGCACGAGGAAACGATCCACGATCGGTGGATCTGGTCGCGGAACTGCCGCATCGACTCCGGCTGATCCAGCACCTGGACTTCCGAATACAGGTCGCGAGCCTGCAGACGGAACATCAACTCGAGGACATCCCTCGAGGCCATGCGGAAGATGGCGTCGCGCCCCTCCTGGGTCACGGGAACCAGCGGGTTCCTCGCGTTCTGCTGCAACAGCTTGGCGATCGTCTCGCGTTTGATGACCAGTCGGGGTGGGTTCTGGAGGTCAACCTCGTACACCTTGATGAGGTTGATCTGCTGCTCGGTCAGAAGGGGGAAATCGCGGAGCCGCCTGGATTCCGGGCTGCGTGAGGCTGGCGAACCAGGCGCCCCCACCGGGGCACCGGGCGTACGCGATTTGAGCTTGAGTTCCAGTTGCTTCTGCAGAAGCTGACGCAGCTCCTGCCCCTCTGCGTGGTTGGGGTTGATCGTGAGAGCCCGCTCCACCTCAGTGACGGCCAGTTCGTACTTCTCCCGCGACCTGAGCCACTCCGCAAGCCGGACGATCTGATTCGGATCCTCCCCAACCGCCTGCCGCATCTCCAAGTACTGGTCCATGACCGGGGGCACCAGCCTGTACCGCTCAATGGCCGACGCCTCGATCGTCATGTTGACGCCGCCGACCCGGAGCACGACCTTCTGTGAATCCGACTCAACGAGCAGCCCAGTAATGACCTGGCCGTCCCGCAGCGTGACGGTCGCCTCCGGTGTCTCGTCGGCGCTGACCTTCGGAGACGCTGCAACTGGAGGAAGCGATCCCGGAACGTCGGGCGCCGGCGCCTGCTCTGGCGGGTCACCTCCTAAGACCGGGGCGGTCCCCGCAACGGAGACCACCGCCCAGAGGGCAGCTGCGAAAACAATGCCACGGCGCGGATGCATGCGGGGGTATTGTGCGCGGAAGACCTTGTGGTGTCTAGGGCTAGGCACAAGCAGGTCGCCGAGGTGTGGCGCTCCCTGGCGAGTCACGAAGCCCTGGTATTCCGCCGCCGCTCCCCACGACTCCGCTCGCCGGAGTTGCCGGCTGCACGTCGGAATCGTCGCGAAATGCCCAGGAGAGGATTCGAACCTCCATACCCTTGCGGGCGCTACCACCTCAAGGTAGTGCGTCTGCCAGTTTCGCCACCTGGGCCGGTGTGCGTGGGCGATCGACAGGCCGCTCGCCCAGCGGACGAGGAGAATATGGAGCATCGGGCCCGGTGTCGAGCGAGGCACCGGGGGCTAACCTTGAACCCTTGCCGGGGGCGGGGGCATCGGACGGGAATCCATGGTGGCACCGAACGCATCGCATCCCGGGGTTGACCCTGCGTACCTCTCCCAACTTGTCCGGGCGGTGGCCGAGCGAGCACGCGACGCGGGTGTCTTTGGAGGCGTGGAGGCCGCGCCGGACCGGCTGACCTGCCATGCCGCCGGGTCCGCGGCGCCGGCCGAGTACCGCCTCGACGCAGCCGAGAACTCGCTGTGGGTGTCGCTGGTTACCGCCGACCGCTGGCTCAGTCAGTCGATCGAGGCCGATCTGGTGCACACCGGCGACGACCTTGCCGACCTGCTGAAAGAAGAACTGGACGACCTGGACTACTCCGGACCCGCTCCGGCGTTCCAGCACTACCGGAGCGAGGATAAGTTGTTCACGTTCCGGTCGAGGCTCCCGGTGGAGGGCTCCGGCCCAGTCTCGCCGCGGGACATTGAGACCGCGGCGACGCTCCTGCTGGGGTACGAGGCGTGCTTCCGCCGACTGGGCGACATGGACTCGACCGAGGAGGAGTAACACTCCCGCGTGTCGGCGTGGTCTTGCCGCCGACGGGCGTGTCTATCCTGAGTGACGACGACCCCATCGGCTACATTGGCCGCGGCGTCGCCCGCGAGTGGGAGTTTCGGATGCGCATCCTCATGCTCGGGTGGGAGTTTCCACCCTTCATCGCCGGCGGTCTTGGGACCGCGTGCTACGGCCTTACCCGGGCGCTGGATCGCCTGGGGCACGAGGTGCTGTTCGTGCTGCCACGGGCGGTTGACCGCTCCAAGTCGTCGCACATCCGGCTGATCTCCCCGTCAGGGCCGGTGCGGATCGCGACCGGCAGCAGCGCTCGGCCGCATGGCCCGGGCGAGAGTTCCGGTTCCGACACCGCCAGCATCGACCCCGACGACGCGGGCTCACAGATCGCGCCGTTCGACGAACCGCCCAGTTGGCACAGCATCAACGGCTTTGAGCACGCCCTGTTCAACGCGGTGCCCGCTTCTCGCTCGAGCCCCTATCCGGCCTTTGGTTCGACGGCGCCAGGCTCAAAGGCCGTCCGAATCGGACCGAGCGGCGAGGTCGAGCATGCAAGCGAATCGGGGGTGGAGGCCGCGCCGCTGCCCGAGGCGCCCCACTCGGTCGTCCTCGGCCCGCTCGGCGGTGGTTCGAGCGCCGCGGGGCCCGGCTACGGGAGCGATGTCGTCGGCGACAGCGAGCGGTACGCCCGTCTGGTCTACGCGATGTGCCGAAACGAGCGGTTCGATGTGATCCACGCCCACGACTGGATGACGTTCCCGGCTGGTCTTGCCCTTGCCCAACGGGTCGGGAAGCCCCTGGTCGTGCACGTGCACTCGACGGAGTTTGACCGGTCGGGCGAGCACATCAATCAGCGTGTGTACGACATCGAGCGCCGCGGGATGCACGGCGCGCTGCGAGTCATCGCGGTCTCGGAGATGACCAAATCGATCTGCGCCCATCGCTACGGTGTGGACGGGCGCAAGATCGATGTCGTCTACAACGGGATCGACTCCGAAACCGCCCAGCCTCACTCGGCCGACCGGCTGACCTCGAAGGACAAGATCGTTCTGTTTCTGGGCCGCATCACCATGCAGAAAGGCCCCGAGTACTTCATCCGAGCCGCGAAGCGGGTGCTGGAGAAGGTGCCTGAGGCCAAGTTCGTCGTCGCCGGATCGGGGGACATGGCCGTGCGGATGATCGAAGAGGCTGCCCACCTGGGGATCGGACACCGCGTGCTCTTCACCGGGTTCCTGCGCGGCCCGCAGGTGGACCGCATTTTCCGGATGGCCGATTGTTATGTGATGCCCAGCGTTTCGGAGCCATTCGGCATCGCGCCGCTCGAGGCGATGCGCAACGACGTACCGGCGATCATCTCCAAGCAGTCGGGCGTGTCGGAGGTGCTGACGCACGTCCTGAAGGTCGACTTCTGGGACATCGACGAGATGGCAAACAAGATCGTGGCCGTGCTGCGTCACCCACCGCTCAGCCAAACCCTACGCGAGCACGGATCCTTTGAACTCCGAAAACTGACCTGGGATGGGGCCGCGACCAAGTGCGTGCAGTCCTACGGCGCCGCGATAGGTGGCTCCGCGGTCGGCGCCGCACAATAAGAAGGATCAACCGGAACTGCCCACCTCGGCGCCCCGCTCGATCATCCGCTGCTGCTGCTGCTGGATCTTCTGCTTCTCTCGCTCGATTTCTTCTCTCACCTCGGGCGTTGCGACCACACCCCCTACGGTATCCCGCGGACCATCGTCCCCGCCCCCGATCAACCCGAAGGAATAGGCAAGCCAAACACCGACGATGATCAGCACCGCGATCGCGATACCACCCTTCATTTTATCAGCATTGGAGAGGCTCTTGCCACCGGACACTTTGGCCTTCTGCGCCGGTTCCGGCATGTCGTCCATCAGCGACTTCCGCTTCGCGTCCATGTGGAAACTCCTTGGATCTTCCGATGAAGTCTATCCAACTTCCCGGCGCTGGAAGAAAATCACCGCCACCGACAGGAAGACACCGATCTGCGCGGCCGCATACAGCGCCACCAGCCCGATGTGACTCCAGGGAATCGGTTGATTCTGGGTCACCGCATCGAGCAGCCAGAAGAACTGAACGTTGGGCACCAAGCCCCAAACCACCAGCGCGGGGACGTTGACCTGGGTCTCCCGCAGGAACACGTAGTCGAGCCGCGCCGGCGGACGCGGGGTAATAAACAGGCCGCTGGCGCCCCCCTCGCCCTGGAACAGTGGGCCCGCACCGCCGGCCCGCATCACCGTCACCTGCTTGCCCTTGACCTCTGTAACAATCAGCGACGGGGGCACTGTCGGGCTCAGCAACTCGCTCCGCTCGGCGACATCACCCTTGAACGGCGGAAACGACCGAGTGAGCATGGGGATGCCGTTGGGTGAGGGCGAGTAGAAGAAACAGTCACCCGGTTTGATCGTCTGCTTCGGCTCGTTCTGCAGAGCGACCATGTACGACATGCCAGGCTCAGTGAGCCCCTCGTCGCGGGCCTTGGTTGGAAAGACCTGATCGATGCGCCCGACCCACTCGTTCCGGTATGCCAGCCGACCGAACAGGTGGTTCGACAGCAGTCCGAGCATGAAGACCCCGGCGCACACCACGATGGTCATCACCTGGCCCAACCTGGACGACGCGGCCGTCGCGATCGCCGCGAGGACCAGTTGAGCCAGCACAACGGCGATGCTCGCCATCGTGATCTGGAGCTTGAAGCTCGTTGCGATCGGCTGGATCTGCCACTTCGGGCTTACCACCAGCACGCACACCCACGCGACAAGCATCAACGGGCACAGGAGCAGCGTGGCGGTCTGCGTGAACACCCAGCCATAAAAGAAGTTGCACCAGATGCCGACAGCGAACGCGATGAACACGGCCAGGAATGTGAACAGCAGCACCGGACCATCGAGCTCATCGGATGCGGTGCTCAGGACCCCGTGCCGGATCGCCATCTGGAGAAACATCAGCATCGTGACCACCGCGATCAGCATCGCGGCCGCGACCCCGAGGTACTTCCCCAACACAACAACCGGCCGCTTGACCGGCTTGCTCACCACCGTCAGCACCGTCCGATTCTCGATCTCGCGGGAGATCACGGCGGTCGCGATGAACGCGGCGAGGAGCATGCCGCAGACGAACACCGTCGCCAACCCGATGTCCAGCAAGAGCTTATTGTCGCTCGAGACCTCCCCCGATTCGGTGTACCCCATGCTGAACCCGGTACCCCAGGTGCTCAGCAGGATCAGCACGCCGCACAGCATCACCAGCACAAAGTAGATGGGCTGGCGCACGCTCTCCTTGAACGTGTTCTTCGCGATCGTGAGGAGTTGGCCGAACATGATTGGGCGGGCCTGCGTCGAGGTGGAGAGATCGCTTGGCGAATCCTGACCGAGAGACGAACATAGGGGCAGCCAGCACGTACATCAACGTGCCCGCCCCCCATGAGGTTCGTGCGCGCCGCCCATACCGGCCCATTCGGAGCCGCACCGACCCCTTCGCAGTACTTGCCTCGATGACGCCACCGATCAGCAGAAACCGGAGTTTCGGCACATGCCGGTCAGTGGGCCGGTGGACACCGGCACTTCGTTCGTGGACAATACCGCCCCCTCTCCCCGGGCAATGACCGACGCCTCCCAGCGCCGGGTTCCGCCTCGGTGCGAGTTCCACCGACCTGCACACCACTCCCCCACTCGCGGGGATATTGGGAATGTTGATGACAGCCGATCCCCAGAGCTTCAAGCGCGCCGCTCACTTCAGCCTCCTGGGTATGGGCTTGCAGATCGTATTGGGGATCGCGACGCTCATTTATGCGGCTCTGGCGGCCGACGTCGCGGCGATGACCGCCGCGATCTACATTCTCATCAGCAGCGCCGTCTGGCTGATCCTGGCGGTGGTGTATGACCAGCACCGGCGAGAGCGGCTGGAGGCGATCGAGGCCGAGTCGCTCGCTGCGGAGGCGGCCCGCCGGTCCACCGTGTTCGAGGAGACCGGCGACGACTTGCGCATTGCCTCGAAGCGGCTCTCGTGGATGCACCGCGTGCTGGTCCCGGCCTCGAGCCTGATCCTCGCCGCGGTGCTGATCGGGGTCGGGCTCTGGCGGTTCGTCGCCGCCCGTGGACATGTCAATCCGGATAATTTCATAAAGCCCGCCCCGTCGCTTGCCTACTGGGCCATCGCGATCGGGCTGGTCGTTGGGGTGACCGGGTTCCTGTACGCCCGCTTCATGTCCGGGATGGCGAAGCAACCGGTCTGGGCCAACCTGAGGGCCGGAGCAACACAGGCGGTCGGATCCGCGCTGATGGGCCTGGCGATCGCCATCGGCCAGTTCGTGCTCTTCGCCGGAAGCGACGGCGTCCTGCGGTACCTGCTGGTGGTCTTCCCGCTCATGATGGTGGTGCTGGGGGCGGAGATCGTCCTGAACTTCGTGCTCGGCGCCTACCGCCCGCGGCGACCCGGCGAGCTCCCTCGACCCGCGTTCGATTCCCGGATCCTCGGGTTCATCGCCGCCCCCGACAAGATCGCCGAATCCATCGGCGAAGCGCTCAACTACCAGTTCGGGTTCGATGTCACCGGATCGTGGTTCTACCAGCTTCTCAGCCGGTCGATCGCGTGGCTCGTCGTGGTCGGCGTCGGCCTGGTGTGGATCATGACGACGCTCGCGGTGGTCAACCCCAGCGAGCGGGCCCTGATGCTGACCAACGGCAAGCTGGTGCGAGAGGTCGGTCCGGGGCCCTACGCCAAGCTCCCCTGGCCCTTCGCCAGCGTGGAGCGATTCGACGCAACCGAAGCAAGGCGCATCGACCTGGCCAGTCCGCAGGCGCCCGCCGACCGCCCCATCCTCTGGACCAACGAGCACGTGCCCGGCGAGCAGGATTTCTACCTGCTCGTCCAGCCACCCGGCTCCGGAGAACGGGAACGCAACTACGCGCTGGTCGCGATGGAGGTACCGGTCCTGTACTCCGTCGACAACCTGGAGAAGTTCGAGAACCTCGGTCCGACGCTCGAAGACCGCGAGAACCTCCTCAAGGCGATCGGTCAGCAGGTCCTGCTCAAGTACGTCGCCACCAAGAGGATGGACGAGCTCCTCGGTCCCGGCCTCATGGCGGCCTCGTCCGAGATCGGGCGGCTGATCGATAAGGCCTACACCAAGGACCGCGACTGCGGGATCACCGTGCTGTTCTGCGGGATTGTCGGGATCCACCCGCCGCGAGATACCGCCACAGCCTTCGAACAAGTTGTGGCCGCCGAGCAGCAGCGACTCGCTAACGTGATTTATGCGGAGGGCGACATCGTCAAGATCCTCAGCGCCGCGGCCGGGAGCGTGGCGGCGGCCAAGAGCGCGATCGATGAGATCGCGGCTTTCGACGCGATGGGCGGCGAGATGTCCGCCGCGGACGCCTCGCCCGAGCGCAAGGCCAAGATCCTCGCCATCGAGCGGCTGCTCACCGAGGGGAACGGCCAGGCGGCGGTGCTCATCTACGAGGCGAAGGCCGAGCGATGGACCCGGCACATGGCCGAGCGGGGCATGGCCGAGGCGTACTCCGGTGAACTCGCGGCGTTCACCGCCAACCCCTCGCTGTTCAAGGCAAGCCGTTACTTTGACTCGCTCAAGCAGATGATGGCCAACTCCCGCGTGTACATCGTCGCGGACGACTCACCCGTGGAGATCCGGTCGGACCTGACAGACCTTGACTCCTCCGGCAATCCGCTCGCGGCGCCCGAGGCGAACAAGACGGAATAGAGCCCCCGGCCCTCCCGCGAGACCGCGTCTCGCGGGGCAACAGGCCATCACAGATCCAAGGGCCCCGGAGCCCTCGCAGGACCAGGAGTGCCAGACGTGGCGAGTCGTTTTACCGGAAGCATTCAGCGCTGGATCATCATCGCGATCGTCGTCCTCGTCGTCGGCGCGTACATGACCACCTATCGCGTGCGGTTCACCGAAACAGCGGTCGTCACTACCTTCGGCAAGGCCGATGAATCGTCGGTGATCAAGGAAGCGGGGATGCGCTTCAAGATCCCCTACGTTCAAACTGTCACGCTGTACGACACCAGGGCCAAGTTTCTCGCCTCGGCGCCCGAGACCCGGAACACCCAGGACGCGAAGAACATCGTCGTCACGGCGTTCCTCACCTGGCAGGTTTCCGATGCGCTGAAGTTCTACCAGAAGTACTCCGGCCGCGGCGACCGCTCCGAGGACCACATCCGTGCCGCGGAGCGTGACCTGCAGGCCCGCCTTCGCTCGGCGCTCGGCGTCATCAGCAAGTTCCGGCTCGACGAGGTGCTCGCCGGCGCGGGCCGCGAGTCGAAGATGGCCGCGCTCGAACTCGCCCTGCTCGACGCGATGAAGTCGACCGACGAGGCCTCCGCCTCGTTCGCCGAGTTCGGGATCACGCCCAAGGCGGTCGGGATCAGCAGCATCCGGTTCGATTCCGAAACGACGAAAAAGGTCTTCGACGCGATGAACGCCAACCGGGCCAAGATCGCGAACGAACTCATCGCCGAGGGCACGACGACCGCCGACACCATCCGAAAGAAGGCCACCGCCGACTCGAAGCGGATCCTCGACTTTGCCGGCCGGCTCGCCCAAAACATCCGCGCCCAGGGGCAGGCCGAAGCGGCTCAGTACTACAAGCAGATGAGCGCCAACCCTGAACTGGCTATCTTCCTCAAGAACATCGACCTGCTCAAGGAAGCCTTCGGTCGGCAGACGACGCTCATCCTTCCGACGAGCATGCCCGGGATGGGCCTGTTCCGGCCCGATGCGCTGAACGACCAGCCCGCCGGCGTCCCCACTGACAAGCCGACGCCCCAGGATCGACCCGCGGCTTCCGGTTCCCCCGCCGGAGGGCAGAGGTAGCCCATGACAGACCTTCCCCCAACTGACCCTGCCACCGGGCCGAGGCCGACCGATCGCTCCACGTCGGTCACGCTGCGCCACGATGACGGACAGGCCGACGACGCGGCCTCTCTCATGGACCCGGCTACCAAGTCCCTTGAGGACGCGCTCCGGATCACGTTTCGCCTGCTCCAGGTGTCGATGGCCGCGCTGCTGGTCGTTTTCCTGTTCAGCGGCATGCAGCGGGTGAACCAGAACGAGCGGGGGATCCGGGTAACGCTCGGCCGGATCACGGCCGACAATCTCCCGCCCGGACCCCAGTTCTCCTGGCCCTATCCCTTCGGCGAACTCATCAAGATCCAGACGGTGCCGCCGACGCTCGTACTGGACCGTGAGTTCTGGCCGAACCTCAACGACGCCGAGCGGAACCTCGGTGTCGAGGCCCTCGCGGGCACGGGACGTGACTCGCTCGACCCGGTGCTGGATGGCTCGCTGCTGACCCGCGACGGTTCGATCATGCACCTCAAGGCCGAGGTCAAGTACCTCCGGACCGATCCGGTCAAGTTCTACCAGGCGATCGATCCCACGGCCGAGGTCAGCATCGTCCGAGCCGCGGTGAGCAAAGGCCTGGTTGAGGCGGCGTCGATTGCGACCCCGGACCAGGTTCTGGCCATGTCGGACAGCCTCAAGGTCGTCGCCTACCGGGTCGCTCAGCGAATGCTCGACAGCATCGACTGCGGCCTGACGATCCAGGAGATCACCCTGACTTCGAGCATGCCGCCCAGGCGCGTCGCCGTCGGCTACCGGGCCCCAGCCTCCGCCGAGGCCGACAAGGCCAAGTTCGAACAAGAGGCCGTCGCCGAGCAACAGCGCATCCTCAACAACGTCGCCGGTCCCGCGGCCAGGACCATCCTCAATCAGATCGATCGCTACGAGAGTCTTCTCGCCCTGGACAAGACCGACGAGGCGAAGGAGACCCTCGACGTGATCGATCGCCTTCTGACCAGCCGCCCGGTGACGATCGATGGGCTGGAGGTAAGCCCGCGACTCGAGGGCGACGTCCCCGCCATGCTCCGCGATGCCGAGCTGGCCCGCCGCCGCACCGTCGACCGGGCCGTCAACGACCGCAACCGCTTCCTGGCTCTTGCCGAGGGCTACGCAGCGTTTCCGGGCGTGGTCATGAACAGTCAGTGGACCGACGCGTTCAAGACGTTTGTTACCCGGGAATCGGTCCAAGTGCAGTTGGTGCCCGCGGCGCTGGCCCGGCTCGTGATTACGATTAACCGCGATCAGAGCCTTGCCAAGGAGCAGACGCAGAAGGCCCGCCAGAAGGAAGCCGAGAGGCTCCAGGAGGAGTTGCGGGTCAAGCGTGAACGCGAGCGACTTGAAAAACGCGTCCGACCCGACGAAACACAGAGTTCGCAGTAGTCGTAGACACGACAGGGATCCATGGCCGACTCGCCCTCCAAACACGTCATTGTCGTCCAGAAGCTCGTCAAGGTCTTCCGCGACTTCTGGTTGCGCCCGCGGGCCAGGGCCGTGGACGACGTGACATTTGAGGTCCATCCCGGCGAAGTCTTCGGGCTGCTCGGGCCCAACGGGTCGGGGAAGTCGACGACGATCAAGGTCATCCTCGGCCTGCTCCACAAGACCAGCGGCCGTGTTGCGGTCTTCGGCAAGCCGCCCGACGATGTCGCGGTCAAGCGCCGGATCGGGTACCTCCCAGAAGAGTCGTACCTCTATCCGTTCCTCAACGCCCGCGAAACCCTCGAGTACTACGCCAAGCTCTTCGAGCTCGACCGCTCGATCCGTAACCGACGCGTCGACGAGCTGCTCGACATGGTCGGTCTCGCTGCGGTTCAGTTCCGCCCGGTCAGCGAGTACTCAAAGGGCATGCAGCGCCGGATCGGCATCGCCCAGGCCCTGATCAACGACCCGCAACTGCTCATCCTCGACGAGCCCACGACCGGCCTCGACCCGATCGGCAACCGCCAGATCAAGGACCTGATCATCGAACTCGGGCGCCGCGGCAAGACCGTCCTGCTCTCCAGCCACCTCCTCGCCGACGTCGAGGACTGCGTCAACCGCATGGTGATCCTGTACGGCGGCAAGATCCGCGAGGAGGGTACCTGCGAATCACTCCTTACCGCTGACGACAAGACTGTCCTCGAGTTCGATTCGCTCAACGAATCCCTGATCAGCGAGATCGATTCGCTCGTCCGCCAGCGTACAGCGGGACAGCGCTCGATCGAGCGGGTCTCCAAACCCCGCCAGCGCCTCGAGGACCTGTTCATGGACATCGTACAGCGGGCGCTCGCCGAGCGGGTCGCGACGGCCGGCGCTCAACACGGCGGACAAACCGCCTCGTTCCTCCGTACCGAAGAACCCGCCCAGGCGTCCGGCGAAGCCCTGATCGACCAACTTGTCAACGTAGCCCCCGAGCCCGCCCTACAGGCCGGCCGACCCTCCGCGGAGAAGTCCGGGTCCAAGCAGGATGGGCCCGACGATGCCGTGCTGGCCTCCTTGATCGGCACGCCCCCTCCCGCTGCCAAGCCGCCAACACCGCCGCGGCCGGCCGGCTCCACACCCGCCCCATCGCCGTCTCCCGATGTTGACCTGGGAGTCATCGGCGACCTCATGGGAGGCGACACCGGCGGTACGAAACATGGCGATCCAAAGCCGCCGGAGCGCCGGCCGTGATCATCCGCGACTGGCTGGGCCGACTCGACCGCATCCAGCGATCGCTGCTCTTTCAGATCATCGCGAGCGTCGTGCTCGTGCTCGCAGCGGCAGGCGTTCAGGTGGGCTACGTCGTTTCGATTCATGCCTCCGAGCGTGGATCCGAGGCGGCCACCACCCCAGCCCCCGCACCGGATTCGCCCGATGCCAAGGCCGCAAAGACTGCCCAGACCAACCAGGAAATGTTCGAGAAGGCGTTCGGCGAGATCCTCTCTCGTCGGGCCGACGCCACGGCGGTCGCTGTCGGCATAGGCATCGTGCTCGCCATGTGCCTCGCGATCGTTTGGCTCGGCCTTGGTCTGACCTACCTCGCTCTGGGCCTGTTCACCGCCGCGATCGTGTGGCCGATGCAGCGATTCGGCGGTCACGTGGATCTGTTGAGGGATGCCTCAGGCAAACCGGGAGTCTCCTTTGATGTGGCCCAGTGGGGCCAGTTCATCGCCGGTCTGGTGGCCCTGTTCGCGGCGTTCACCGTGCTCATGCGAGTCCTCAAGCTCGCCCTCGGCGGGAATGGCCCCGTTTTCTCGATCGCCCGCAACGTCGTCGACGAAGCGGTCCGGCTGAAGATCTCGCTCGTCTTCATCGTCATGCTGATCTTCATGCTGGCGTCCCTGCCGGGGCTGTTGGACCCGGCCCGGCCGCTGCGGTACCGCGTGCAGTCGTTCCTGCAGTACGGCACGAGCGGGTCGTTCTGGATCATCGCCGTGCTCGTCCTCTTCCTGGCCGTGGCCAGCGTCGCCTTTGAGCAACGCGACCGCGTGATCTGGCAGACGATGACCAAGCCGGTCGCGTCATGGCAGTACATCCTGGGCAAGTGGCTCGGCGTCACTGGCGTGGCGGCCGCGCTGCTGGCCATCAGCGCCTCGGGCGTCTTCCTCTTCACCGAGCACCTCCGCAACCAGCCGGCCGAGGGCGAGATCCGCCCGTTTGTCACCCGCAACGGGGCGGAACTCACGGACGATCGCGTGATCCTCGAGTCCCAGGTGCTCGCCGCACGCGTCGCGGTGCGCCCCGGCATCGACGCGATGCCGCCCGAGGCGCTGGAGCAGGCCGTCGAGCACCGCCTCGAGCAGGAGCGCCGCCTCAACAACGAACTCCCCGATGACGCGGCCACGCGCGCCCGCCTGCGGGCCAGCATCCTCCAGGAGTACCGATCGTCGTTCTACAGCCTGAAGCGCGGCCAGGTCCAGCGGTACTACTTCCGGGGCCTGGGCGACGCACGCGAGAGCGGCACGCCCCTCACCCTCCGCTACAAGATCAACGCCGGCGGCGATGATCCGCGGTTCGAGTACCGCGTCCTGTTCTTCGGAGCCTCTCCCCAATTCTTCTTCGAAAACGACTCGCAGCTCATGCCCGTCGTCGAGGGCGAGGACGCCGATACCCGCTTCGCAGGGCTCGAGCGGAGAGTGCCTCCAGGCCAGCAGATGAGGCTCTCGATCTCGCCCACAGCGGTCTCCAAGGACGGCACGCTTGAACTCGAGATCGGCAACGGCGGGCTCATCAACAGCCAGGACGAGGCCCAGACCATCGTCTTCCCCCCCGATGGGCTCGAACTCTCGTTCAACGCCGGCTCCTACCGGATGAACTTCTTCAGGGTTGGCATCATCCTCTGGCTCAAGCTCTCGTTCCTCGCGATGATCGGGATCACCTGCGCCACATTCCTGTCCTTCCCCGTCGCCAGCCTTGTCGCCTTTGGAGTGTTCCTGATCGCGGAGTCTTCCGGGTACCTCGCGGAGTCGCTGGAGTACTACGCCAGCCGGACCGACAAGGGCGAGGTCATCCTCTACAAGGTGATCATCAGGGCAATCGCCGTGCCAATCAGCGAGACGTTCCGCTACTACGCCAACCTCCGCCCCACCGCGAACCTCGTCGATGGCCGGCTCGTAGCCTGGACGGGGGTATTACAGTCGACGGTCATCCTCGGAGCCGTGACCGGCATCCTCTTTGTCCTGGCGTCGGCGATCTTCCGTCGCCGCGAACTGGCGACGTATTCTGGCCAGTAGGCCCGCGGACTCACCGAATGCAGCGTGACAGACGAGTCCAGCTCGCGGCCACCATCCTCCTGGTGCTCTGCCTGGGGGTCTCGGCTGTTCTCAGTTCAGCCCTCGCCGCCTCCGCGGGGCGCAACCGGCTCGTCTACGCCGACCAGGGCCAGAAAGGCGACCCGCCGGAGGTCGCCGCGGGCATCGCCATGGGAGCCTTCCGCGGTCTGTTCGTCAACATGCTCTGGATCCGGGCGAACCAGTTGAAGGAGGAAGGGAAGTATTACGAGGCAGTCGACCTCGCCAAGACGATCACCCGCCTCCAGCCCCGCTTCCCACGGGTATGGGTCTTCCATGCCTGGAACCTGGCGTACAACATCTCGGTCGCGACCCAGACGCCGCAAGAGCGATGGCAGTGGGTCCAGGCCGGAATCCGTCTCCTGCGCGACGAAGGGATCCCGGCCAATCCGACCGATACGCTCCTGCACAAGGAACTCGCATGGATCCTGCTCCACAAGGTGCAGGGCCAAATGGATGATGCAAACTGGACCTACAAGCGCGAGTTCGCCCGCGAGTGGACCTACGTCCTCGGCACCCCCCCGGCACGAACCAAGGACCGCGACACCACCGCGAAGATGAAGCAGGCGTACATCGAGTGGCTGGAGAAGATCGCCAACGCGAGCGACACCATCTCCGAACTCGATGCCTCGACGCCGGGTGCCTCCGAGGTGATCGAGAAACTCCGCACCCAGGCCGGCATCGACCTGACCGGCCGGCTGTGGGATGAAGCGGGCAACGGCCCGGGCGAGCGTCTGCTGCAGATCGTCGAGGAACTCCGCTCGTTCGGGCGCCTGCAATCCGCGCTCGGGCTAACCGCCGGGCCCCGCTCCAACCTCTCAGCCAGCCAGCGGGCGGCGATGGACATTCTGATGGAGGGCTCCACGTCCGAAGGGCCGACGCCGGCGGTTCAAGCTGTCGTCCGCTTCGTCCGCAAGCGGATCCTGATCGATAAGTACCACATGGAACCGGACCGGATGATCCGGTACACCAAGGATGCCGGCCCCCTGGACTGGCGCCACCCCGCCTCTCACGCGTACTACTGGTCCACCCGCGGCGTCGACGAGGCGCTCTACCGTATCAACGCCAAGAACCGTGGTGACTTTGACATCCTGAACACCGACCGTGTGGCCATCCAGGCCCTTCAGGAGCTGTACCGGAGCGGTGAAATCTCCTTCGATATCTTCAACCCAGGCTTCTACCTCCAACTCCCCAACCCGGACTTCATCGACGCCTACGACCAGATCCTTGCTCGTCTCGTCGACCGCAGCCAGTTTGTCACCGACAAGGGCGAGGTCGTCACGCCCGACAAGGGCCGTCCCTGGTCGCAGTTCTCGGCCGGGTACGAGAACTTCCTCCGCGACGTCATCCGCTACCTCTACCGCCGCGGCGACCGCGAAAAAGCCGAGGAGTACCGGCAGAAGCTCATCCACTTCGACCGGAGAAACCTTTCCAACGACCTGCAGTATGTCTACCTGGACACCCTGCCCCTCGATGAGTTCGTCGTCAGCGAGATCGCCAGGGACGATCGCTTCACCAGCCCCGAGGTCGCCCGGTCCGAAGTCACCGGTGCACTCCAGGCTGCCTTCTGGGCCGGTCTGCTGGCCGACAACTTCAAGCTCTTCGAGAGCCAGATGAAGTACGCCCGCGACTTCCACGCCAGGTTCACGAAGGACAAGGTCTTCGACACCAATGTCACCCGCGGCGACCAGACCCGCATGGAGGTCATGGACCGCGACTTCGATACCTACGCCGCGCGGATCCTGGCGAACGCCATCATCTTCACCGGCCTGCCCGATGGCTCGATCATGTACAACCGGGCGCCGGATGACCTGAAGATCAAGGCCTACCAGCTCCTTGCCGGGTCGCCGCTGGCCGCCGATCTCGACGCGGTCGAGGCCTCGGGCGGGAGCGGGTTCAGCATCTGGTTCCCGCCGCCCCCGGGCCTTGAGGAGTACCGCAAGAACCTTCTCGAGCAGGCGCGGCTCAAGGCCGAGAATCAGGGGACGATCGAGAAGAAGTAGGCCGGTCGCGTCAACCGCAGAGCGCATCACGCGCCCGCGTGTACCGCTCCACCGTGCCACGGACCACTTCGTCCGGCAGCGCCGGCCCCGGGGGTGTCTTGTCCCACGCCCCGGACGCCGTCAGGCCCTCGAGGTACTCTCGCACAAACTGCTTGTCGTAACTCGCCTGGGCCCGCCCCGGCTCGTACGAGTCCGCGGGCCAGAACCGCGAACTGTCGGGCGTGAGCGCCTCGTCGATGAGGATCGGCTGCACCCAGGCGCGCCCCGACCTGGCCACGTCCTCCTCGGGAATCCCAAACTCGAACTTCGTGTCCGCGATGATGATCCCCCGACTTAGGGCGTGCGCCGCCGCCGCGTCATAGATCTTGAGCGATGTCTCCCGCAGCACCGACATCGTCTCCAGCCCTGCGATCTCCGCGGCTGCCTCGAACGAGATGTTCTCATCGTGCCCGTGCGACGCCTTGGTCGCCGGCGTGAAGATCGGCCGCGGCAGGCGGTCGCACTGTTTCAGACCCTTCGGAAGGTCGACGCCGCACACCGAGCCCGTCTGCTGATACTCCTTCCAGCCCGAGCCCTCCAGGTAGCCCCGGACCACGCACTCAATTGGAACCACCCGGCAGCGGCGACCAATGGTGAGCCTCCCCTCGAGGTATCGCCTCGCCGCGTCCCCCGCCGCCCCCGGCGCGAACGCCTCCGCATCGATATCGGACACCTGTGTCGAGATCAGGTGGGTCTCCGCCAGCCTGTGCTCAGTGATGAAGCCGAACCACCACGCGGCGATCTGGGTCAGCAGCCGCCCCTTACCCGTAATCGGAGTTGGCAGAACCACGTCGAACGCTGAAATCCGATCTGACGCCACAAAGAGCAGTCGTCCTTCCCCCCCAGCGCCCGGCCCGTCCGCGACAGGCAGTTCATAGACATCCCGCACCTTCCCGCTGCGGTGCACCGGCAGCCGGAGGCCCTGGATCAGGCCGTCAGCGACTGCTCCGTTCTGACCAGTGTGTCCGACCATGCGGCCATCGTATCGCAGAAACCGGTCGACATTGAGTCCCGGGTGCCGGCTCCGCTTTCCGTCAGGCCCTCCCCCTCGCTATCCTGCCCTGCCCAGCCACGCACGCGCCTTTCACGGAGGATGGAACCCGGGATGCTCTCGTTCGCCGTCTTCGACGTTCACGGACCCGCGAGCCAGTGGCCCCTCCGCCACGCCTATCTCACAGGCCCGGATGATGCCCCGATCCACGCGGACATCCGCTGCGAGGGCGGGCTGATCCGCTGCGAGAAGCGATCCTCAGACGCCGCCGGCATCTGTATGCAGTTCCCCGTGGACGCCTCGGCATTCAGCCCCGACTCGCGTCCGGCGGGCCGGTTGACCCTGCAGACCTGCCTCCTCCCCGTCCGCAGCCAGCCCTACCTGCTCAGCCTCGAACTGGCCCGGCACCGGCTGATGCTGGTCATTAACAAGATGGAGGACTGGGCCCTGTTCGAACTGCCCGCGGACGACCCCGTCATGGCGGCGTTCGAGGAGGCCAGGCACGCCTTCACCGCGGCGATCGTGGCCCAGGGTGTCGGCGCCACCGGCACCGGCGCCGACCGCCGCTACACCGTAAACGCCGACCAACTGGCCCGAAAAGCTCTGGCGCTGGCGGTCGATGCCAGCGAACTGCTGGCCCTGAAGCAGGCCCAGATCCAGTACGCCAAGAGAGTCTCCGGGGAGCTGGCCGCGGCCGCGGCGGTCGTCCCGCCGGCCAATGCCCTCACCGAGCACGAGGCTCGCGAGAGCCGCAACGCGCTCCTCGGAAATGTCGGCGTGATCCTCTCGACCCCGCCGCTGATCGGCGGGACCATTTCTCCCGAGAGCTTCACACCGGCCCTGCAGAAGCTCGTGTCGGACTCGTGCGATTTTGTTCGGATGCCGATGCGCTGGGTCGAGATGGAACCGACCGAGGGCAAATACGCGTTCCAGTCGACCGACCGCTGGATCGAGTGGGCGGTGCGCACGGCGAAACTCCCGGTCGTCGCCGGCCCGGTCGTGGACTTCCGCCCCCTCTGCGTCCCGGAGTGGCTCTACATCTGGGAGCACGACTACGAGACGCTCCGGGAACTCGTGTACGAGCACGTCAAGAACATCGTTACACGCTACCGCCGCACCGTCACGGCGTGGACCGTCGTCTCCGGCCTGCACACGAATACCAACTTCGCGTTCACGCTCGAACAGATCATGGACCTCACCCGCATCTGCGTGTCGCTGGTGCGCAAGCTCCAGCCCGGAGCCGCGGTGCAGGTCGAGATCGACCAGCCGTGGGGCGATGCATGTGCCCAGAGCGCCAGGTCGATCCCCCCGATGCTCTACGCCGAGATGATGGCCCAGGCCGGAATCAACGCCGACGTCATCGCCCTCCGCGTGATGATGGGCCGCCCCGATCCCGGCCGGGCGACGCGGGACATGATGGCGTTCTCCGCGATGCTCGACCGCTACGCCACGCTGGAGAAGCCGATCTCGGTCTCCGCACTGAGCGCCCCGAGCGCCCCGCCCGCCACGATCAACGAGGACACCAACCAGCTCGACCCGGGGTACTGGCGCTCGCCCTGGAGCCCAGAGTCCCAGGCCCGCTGGATGACCGCCGCCCTTGCCGTCGCCACCAGCAAGCCGTTCGTGCACAGCGTCTGCTGGAACGAGATCATCGACTCACCCAAGTCGCCGTCGCCCGAAGGTCTCGTCACCGTCGAAGTGCAGCCGAAGCCCTCCTTCCGCCGCCTTGTCGAGATCCGTGAGGCCATCCACGGCAAGCGATCCCCCCTCTCCCTGGCCCCGCTGGCGACGCCGGCCTAGGGCCGTTCGGACTCCTCTTCTATGACTCCTGAACCCACGGTTCGCCCGCCACGACCCGGTGATTGGACGGCAGGAGCCGCGAAGTGGGCCGCCGTCCTCGTGCTGGGGTCTGCCTCGGTCCTGGGGCTGGCAT
Source organism: Phycisphaeraceae bacterium (assembly GCA_019636655.1). Taxonomy (NCBI): domain Bacteria; kingdom Pseudomonadati; phylum Planctomycetota; class Phycisphaerae; order Phycisphaerales; family Phycisphaeraceae; species Phycisphaeraceae bacterium. The sequence continues at coordinate 1,238,442 of JAHBXB010000001.1, forward strand.
GGACCGCTCTCGCCCGGGCGCCGCGCCCGATTCCCGTCGCGCCGGGTCCAATCCAATCCGGCTCTTCGCGGCCAACCTCAGAACCCGCGCCGCGAGCCGAGGCGGCCCCCCATCGCCCATCCCCGTCCTCGATTGCCCGGTCGATCAACATCAACACCGCCACGCTCGCCGAACTCGAACTCCTGCCCGGCATCGGGCCCTCGCTCGCCCAGCGCATCATCGACGACCGTACCGCCAAGGGCCCCTTCAAGACCATTGATGAACTGGACCGCGTGAAGGGAATTGGCCCAACAGCGATCCGGAAGTTGCGCTCGATGGCCACCGTCGAGTAATCGACGCCCTCGCCATCCGGCCGCCGTATCATGCCCGCACCTCAGCGCTGCAGAGCCCCGCGGACCGTTCCGCGGCGGCACGCCCCTGCGCGCCGAATAGCCTCATGAACCTGATCACCCGCCTCGCCACCGACCAAGCCGTACTCAGCATCGTGCGAGAAGCGCAGGCAGGACGCCGGGTCGTGGCCCGCGGCTCGGTCGGCTCAAGCATCTCGCTCGTCTCCGCCGCGATTGCCCAGTCAACAGGCCGACCCGTGGTCCTGGTCGTGGCGCACCTCGACGATGCGGACGAGATCACCGACGAACTCGCCTCCGCGGGCGTCGCGGCGATCCGGCTGCCGGCGCTCGAAGCCCTGCCCGGTGAGGGCAGTGTCTCCCTCGACCTCTTCTCGCAGCGGCTGAGCATTGTCAGGCGCATCATCGCCCTGCCGGAGCGGCCGGGATCGATCTCCGTGCTCGTCTGCCCGATCCAGGCCCTCATGCAGCCGGTCCCAGACCCGGCACGCATCGGACTGGTCTCCCTCACACTCGCCCGCGGCGACACCCGCGGCCCCGCCGAAATCGTCCGGTGGCTTTCCGCGGCCGGCTACTCGCGCGCCGACGCCGTTGAGGAGCCCGGCGACTTCGCCGTGCGGGGCGGCATCATCGACATTTTTCCTCCCGGCGCCGGGCCCGATTCGGGCGCCCCTGTCCGGCTCGATTTCTTCGGAAACGAACTCGAACGTCTCTCTGAGATCGATCTCGACACCCTGGCGTCGGACCGGGCGATCGACAAGATTGAACTGGTGAGCGCCTCGCAGGATCTCCTCGCCGCCGAGCCCGGGGCACGCCCTGTAAACCTCCTCGAGCTGGTCCCGGCTGGACGGGACGGCGCGATCGCGGTGCTCCACGAGACGCTCGAAGTCGTCGAGCAGGCTCGCGGGTACTTCGAGCGGATCACCGACGATCGAAAGTCCGGCGGCATCTTCGGTCCCCCAGCGGTGCTCAAACTTCTCCAGGAGCGGTTCGGCTCGTTCATCGAGATCAACCAGTTCTCCGCGGCCCCCGCCAAGGCCGAGGCGCTCATCGACCTCCCCGTCTCGGCCGTGCCCCACATGGCCGATGACGCCTCCGAAGCCGTGAAGGAGCTCGCCTCGCTCGCCGCGAGTCACGAGACGCTCGTCCTGTGCCAGAACGACGGTGAACTGCAGCGTTTCCGCGAGCTGTGCGCCGAGTTCGCCCCGGACGCCCGCATCGCGTCGGAAGTTCAATACCTGCACCGCGGCTTCATCTGGTCACCGCCGCCCGCCGCCGGCCGCGGGGCCGCCCTTCCCCTTCTCCTGCTCCCCTACCACGAGCTGCTGCACCGCTTCCAGACGCGGCGTCGGATGCGGTCTGGCGCCGACGGCCGCCTCCGCGCCGGGCGCGCGATGGACACGTTCCTGGACTTCGAACCCGGGGACTATGTCGTCCACCGAGACCACGGCATCGCACGCTTCATCGGCCTGTCCATGATGACGCCGGGTTCGAACCGCCTCGCGGTCACCTCACGCCTGCTCCACGGTGGGCCGTCCGCCAAGCCCAAGCGCCAGCGCCGGGACGACCCGCTCGAGGAGTTCCTCACCCTCGAGTTCGCCAACGCGGCCCGCCTGCACGTCCCGGCCACCAAGATCGACCAGGTGCAGAAGTACATCGGCGGGTTCAAGGGCTCCCCGCCGCTCTCGATCCTCGGCGGCGAGCGGTGGAAGAAACAGAAGGAAGCCGTCACCGAGTCCGTCCGCGGGCTGGCCTCAGAACTGCTCCGCGTCCGGGCGGCCCGCGAGCACCTCCCGGGCATCAGGTACCCGGCCGACACCGCCTGGCAGAAAGAGTTCGAGGCGGAGTTTCCCTACCAAGAAACCGACGACCAACTCGCCGCGCTCGCCGAGATCAAGAAGAACATGCAGGACCAGCGCCCGATGGACCGCCTGCTGTGCGGCGATGTCGGCTACGGCAAGACCGAGCTGGCGATCCGCGCCGCGTTCAAGGCCGTCGAGTTCGGCAAGCAGGTGGCGGTGCTGGTCCCCACCACCGTCCTCGCCGAGCAGCACGAGCGCACCTTCAAGAGCCGTTTTGCCGACTACCCCTTCAAGGTCGAGTCTCTTTCCCGGTTCAAGACCACCAAGGAAGTCAACGACACGCTCGCCGCGCTCCGGAAAGGACACATCGACGTCGTCATCGGCACCCACCGCCTCCTGTCCAAGGACGTGCACTTCGCAGACCTGGGGCTGGTCATCGTCGACGAGGAGCAGCGCTTCGGCGTGGAGCACAAGGAGCGACTCCTCTCGCTCCGCATGACCGTCGACGTGCTCACCCTCTCCGCCACCCCCATCCCCCGCACGCTGCACATGTCGATGCTGGGACTCCGGGACATCTCATCGCTGGCCACCGCTCCGATGGACCGGCGTGCCGTGGTGACAGAGGTCGCTCCCTTCAACGAGCGCCGGATCCAGCAGGCCATCTCGCGGGAACTGGCCCGCGACGGGCAGGTCTTCTTCGTCCACAACCGCATCCACAACATCTCCTCGATCGCCGACGACGTCCAGAAACTCGCCCCGGACGCCCGCATCGTCGTCGGCCACGGCCAGATGCCGCCCCATGAACTCGAACAGGTCATGCTCGCCTTCATGCGCCGGCAGGCCGACATCCTCGTCTCGACCACGATCATCGAGTCGGGGATCGATATCCCCACCGCCAACACCATGATCATCAACGACGCCGACCGCTTCGGCCTCGCCGATCTCCACCAGCTCCGCGGCCGGGTCGGCCGCTACAAGCACCGGGCCTACTGCTACCTCCTGCTCCCCCACGACCGGCCCATCGCAGAAAAGGCGGTCAAACGACTCAAGGCCGTCGAGGAGTTCTCCATGCTCGGCGCCGGCTTCAAGATCGCCATGCGCGACCTGGAGATCCGCGGCGCCGGAAACATCCTCGGACCCGAGCAGAGCGGCCACATCGCCGCCGTCGGCTACGAGATGTACTGCCAGCTCCTCGACCTCGCCGTCAAGCACCTCCGCGGCGAGGCCGTCGCCGTCCCGAGCGAGACGAGCATCGAGCTGCACGTCACCGGGCTGATCCCCAAGTCCTACATCCCCTCCGACCAGCGGCGCATGGAGGCATACCGCCGCCTCGCCACGGCCGCAACGCCCGAGCAGCTCGCGAGGTTCCGAACGGATCTGACCCAGGCCTACGGCGAGCCGACCCCCAACACCCAGCGGCTGATCGATCTGGTCGAGCTCCGCATCGCCGCGGCGAATCTGTCAGTGAAGTCCATTGCCATACGGGAGAAGGACGTCGTGCTCCGCACAACCGACCCCGGCCCGCTCATGGCCAGGCTCAAGCCCGGCCAGGGCTCGGTCAGGCTGCTCCCACCCAAGGCGGGCGAGGATGCCTGCGAGGTCTACTTCCGCCCCCCGGACAACTACATGGAGCCGGAGACGCTCCTGCGGGTGCTGCGGAAGCACCTGTGCGATACCCCGGTCCAGACGACTCCTGCAAGCTCCACTCCCCCTACCCGTCGCACGTAATGCTCAGGCGCCCAGCGGGTCCGGGCGGAACAGCTTGGTGTCCAGTGCCCACTGACGCTCGGTGAAGTTCCCGCCCAGTTCGCCGGCGTACGCGGCGTCCATGTCGGGCCGCGCCGCCGCGAGCGCGATGGTGGTCTTCGCATCGACGTTGTCCAGCATCGAAACCATGATCGCCTCGGGCGTCGACGGGATCTTCGCCGCGCCGAACTCGGGCACCCCGTGGTGCGAGAGGATGATGTGCTGCAGCACCATCACCAGTGACGGCGGCAGCCGGATCCCCTGCGTCCGCATGACCTGCTGCGCCTTGTCGTGCAGCATGATCGCCCCTTCGACGATGTGGCCGATCAGTTCCCCGCGGTCCGAGTAGCCGAACGTGCGGTCGTACACCAGTTCGCGAGTCTTCCCCAGGTCGTGCAGGAACAGCCCGAGCATCACCACATCGCGGTTGATCTTCGGGTACAGCGGGCACACCACGTCCGCCAGCCTGACCAGGTTCAGCGTGTGCTCCAGCAGCCCGCCGAGGTAGGCGTGGTGCATCGACTTCGCGGCGGGCGCCCGCTTGAACGCGTCCATCAGGTGCTCGTCGTCCAAGTACGCCTTCGCAAGCGCGACGGCGGCGGGATGGGCCAGCGTGCCCAGCAGGGCCTTCAGCTCGCCGAACATCTCTTCCACCGGCCTTGCGGCGCACGGCATCAACTCTCGCAACTGCTCCGGCGTCGGGTCGATCGGGTCGATCGCCTGGATGATCAGCTGCAGCTCCCCCTGGTACGGCTGCGTCTCGGCCTCGAGATACACGAACCCATCAGTCGGCAGCCGCTTGAACTGCGCCGGCTCGATCGACCACATCCGCCCGGGGAGCTGACCGGTCCGGTCCCCGATCAGGCACTTGAGGAACGGCTTGTCCTGCTTGGTCCGCCCCAGCTGCGCGTTGGCGATCGAAAACGCCCCCTCGATGCGCTCGGCCGGGGCGAGTTCCTTGATGAATCGGCGGGAAACGCTGCTCGGCATCGTCGTGATACTCCAGTCCCCGCTCGCCATCCGACCCGCGGCGAAGGGCCAGATCGTAGACGAACCGGTGTTCGAAAGCCCGCTCCATCGCCGTACCATCCCGCTCGATGGCCCAGCGCCGCCAACTCCACGACCGCTACTTCAAGCAGGCCAAGGCCGAAGGGTACCGCGCGCGCTCCGCCTTCAAGCTCAAGCAGATCGACGAGCGACGCCATCTCATCCGGCGGGGCGATCGGGTCCTGGATCTGGGTTGTGCGCCGGGCGCCTGGCTGCAGGTCGCTTCCGAACTGGTGGGCCCGGATGGCCTGGTCGTCGGCCTCGACCTCCAGGAGATCGACGAGGCGCTGCCCCCGAACGTCCGCGCCGCCCGCGGCGATGTCTTCAAGATCCCCTACGAGCAGTACCTCGCCATGGCCGGCGGCGAACCGTTCGACGTCGTCCTCAGCGACATGGCCCCGAACACCGAGGGTGGCGGCGGCGGGAGCAGCGACCATTTCCGATCGATCAACCTCTGCCGACGCGTGCTCGAACTGGTTCCCGCAGTGCTCAAGGACCGCGGCCACCTTGCCATGAAGGTCTTCGAGGGGGAGGCTTACCCGGAACTGCTCCGGGACACCACCCGGCTCTTCCGCGACACGAAGGGGTTCAAGCCCGACGCCAGCCGCGACGTCTCCCGTGAGATGTACATCGTCGCCAAGAGCTTCCGGGGAGGTCCCTCGGATCTCGGCGCCGCCCCCGGCGCGGACAAGGGAGCCACGGGGTGACGTTTCTCGCGCCGATGACTGGCATCATCGCCGGAGCGATCGCACTGCCGGTGCTCATCACGTTCTACCTGCTCAAGCTGCACCGCCGCGCCGTACGTATCAGTTCGACGCTGTTGTGGGATCGCGTCACCCACGACCTGCAGGTGAATGCCCCGCTCCGCTGGCTCCGACCCTCATGGCTCCTGCTGCTCCAGATCCTGGCGCTACTGGCGTTCGTCGGTGCCCTCGCGAGACCGGCCATGACCGGCGCCACCCGTGCGTCGCGGGTTGTCATCGTCATGGACCACAGCGCCTCGATGTCCGCCACCGATGGCCGCAACCCCTCGACCGGCGAGGCCGACGGCTCGACTCGCCTGAGTGAGGCCAGGGCCCGGGCCCTTGACCTAGTCTCTCGTCTTGGTCGCTCCGGCGGGTCAGAGGCCAGCGAAGCGATGGTCGTGGAGTTCGCCGCACAGGCTCGATCCGTGACGGGCTTCACTTCGGGGCTCTCCACGATCAGGGAGGGCATTTCACGGGTCCAACCGACCGATCAGCCCGCCGCCGCCGAAGCTCTGCAGAGGCTCGTCCACGCCATGGCGCGCGAGCCGGACGAAGAAGAGACCGCCGACCGCACAAGCGTCTATATCTTCAGCGACGGCGGATTCCTGACCGAGCCGGGCGCCGCCGCACCGGGCGGCCCGGGAATGGATGTTCGCCTGGTCCGCTCGGGTCCCCCTCCACCACCTCCTCTCCCACCGCCAGCCGCGACCCCCGCGCCGACTGCATCGAATCCGGCCCCGTGGGGCTTCGACAACCTGGGCATCGTCGCCCTCAGCACACGACGGGACGCGGACAACCCATCGCTGATCCGCATCTTTGCCCGCCTCCAGAACGCCTCGGACCGCCCCATCGATACCACGCTCCAGGCCCGCCTTGACGGCGAAATCGTCGGCACGCGGGAGCTCACGGTCCCTCCGGCCACCCGCCACTCGGCGTCATCGTTCGAGGGGGGCGAATCGGGCGTCTCCTTCGATGTCACGCACGCCGGCGGCGGAACGCTTGTCGTGACGCAGCTCCGAAAGGACCTGCTTGCCGCCGACGACACGGCTGGTGTCGTCCTCTCGCGGGCCCTTCGCCCCGCCGTGTTGCTGGTGGCCCCCCGGTCCCGCGGCAGCAACGGCCGCACCGGCCCGGACCCGTTCCTCGTCAGTGTCCTGCAGGAGATGGATCTCCGGCGGCTGCTGGTCGTTGACGAGGCCGCCTACGCCGCCAACCCGATTCGCGGCCGCGCGGATGAGGAGGCATTCGACCTCGTCGTGTTCGACCGTGTCCGCCCCGCGGCCCTTCCGCCGATCCCCTCACTCAGTTTCGGCGCAACCGTCCCCATCCCGGGCGTCGGCGTCGCGGCGCCGGATGACGAGGACCAGGGGGCAAGCCGCTCGACGAGAGTCCTCTCCTGGCGACGCACGCACCCGGTGCTGCGCTACGTCGGACTCGACCCCATCGTCATCGCACCGCCGATGGTCCTGACTCTCCCCGGCGAAGCGGGCGATCCCGCGGCCCCGCAGGTGACCACTGAGTCACTCGCTCAGGGCGCGTTCGGCCCGTTGATCGCGCTGGTCGAGCAACCCGGGGTGCGGCGGATCATCGTCGGGTTCGACCTCGCCCGCTCCAACTGGGGCCCGGATGTTTCGTTCCCCGTTTTCATGGCCAATGCCGTTGAGTTCCTCACGCTCCGCGGCGAGGCCGCCGCGGGCCGTTCGTACACCACCGCCGAGCCTGTCAGCGTCACCCCTGAATCGGGCGCGACCGAACTTGCCGTCGCGGGACCGCTCACCGAGAGGGTCCCGGTGAGCGCCGCGGCGCCGGGAGAGATCTCGCTGGGCGTGCTTCCTCGGGTCGGCATCTACCAGATCGCGGGAGCCGCCCCGGCGGATTCGACGATCGCCGTAAACCTGATGGATCCGGTCAGCAGCCTCCTCCGGACCGAGGACATCTCGGCCGATGGAATCGTCGGGGCCAGTTCCTCAGGCCCCAGTGGGGAGACGCCGGACGAGGGCCCGCGAGAAATCTGGCCGTGGTTCGTCCTCGCTGGGCTCGTCCTCTCGGCAGCCGAATGGTTTCTTTACGCATGGCGCATGCACACCTGACGCAACTGGCTACTACCCTCCGCAATCACCCCCTCCGAGCCCCCCGCAGATGAACCAGTCCCCGTCACGTCCGTTGCGGACAATCTCCCGCCGCGGCTTCCTCAAAGCTGGCTCGGCGATCGCCTCGGCCGGCCTGCTCGCCAACGGACGACTCGCTAGTGCCTCCGCCGGCGCCTTCGCCCCCATCTCCCGCGTCGAAGCACGCAACATCATCTTCATGGTCTCCGACGGCATGAGCCTCGGCACGCTGTCGATCGCCGACATCTACTCGCGCCGCATTCTCGGCCGGCCCTCCAACTGGTGCACGCTGATGGCGACCCCCCACGCCCGGCGCGCCCTTCAGGACACCCAGAGCGCCAACTCGATCGTGACCGATTCCGCCGCGGCCGCCTCGGCGTGGGGGATCGGCGTCAAGGTCAACAACAACGCGGTCAACGTCACGCCCACCGGCGAGACACCCGAGCCCGTGCTGGTCACCGCCAAGAAGGCCGGCCGGTCCACCGGGCTTGTGACCACGTGCCGCGTGACCCACGCCACCCCCGCGGGATTCATCGCCAACTGCCCTGACCGTGATCTCGAAGTCGACATCGCGGCGCAGATCCTCGACCGCAAGCCGGACGTGGTCCTGGGTGGCGGCGCCTCCCGGTTCGCGGGCATCATCGCCTCTTCGCCCGGAGTCCGGTGCATCCGCACCCGAGAGGAGTTGCTCGCGATCGACACCGCCAAGCCCCTTGCACAGCCGCTGTTGGGCGTGTTCGCACCCGAACACATGAGCATGCAACTGGACCGCAAGGCCGACGGGGCAACGACCGAGCCCACGCTCGCCGAGATGTCCCGCTCGGCGATCTCGCTCCTCTCCGCACACCAGGCAGGTTTCATCCTCCAGATCGAGGGCGGCCGCGTCGATCACGCGGCGCACGCCAACGACGCCGGCTCGCTCCTCGCCGAGCAACTCGCTTTCGACGAGGCCATCGGCGTGGCCATGAAGTTCGCGCTCTCACGCGACGACACGCTCCTGGTCGTGACGACGGACCACGGAAACGCCAACCCCGGCCTGACCTTCTACGGCAAGGCAGGCGACCGCGGATTCGCCGAACTGCAGAAGGCTGCACGCTCCTTCGAGTGGATCGACCGCGAGGCAACCCGGCGCGGCGTCTCGGGCGACGCCCGCGCCGAGGTCACCGCTGAACTCGTCCGCGAGGCCGCCGGCTTCCCCCTCGATTCATGGGAAGTCGACACGCTCAAGCGGTTCTTCCGCCGCCAGCGAGTCGAGCCGTTCTCCACCGCCAACGAGTTCTACCCGGTCCTGGGCTCGCTCCTGGCGAACCACACCGGCGTGGCATTCGCGAGCCCCAACCACACCGCGGACTTGACGGAGGTCACCGCGTTCGGTCCGGGCAGCGCTGCCATCGCCCCGTGTATCACCAACACCGATCTCTACGCCGTGATGACCGCGGCGGCGGGGATCGGCGCCCACACCTGATCCTGCTGACGACCACGCGCCCAGCGGTTAGTTCTGAGGCTCCGGCCACGCCGACATGTCGACCACTGCCCGGCCCGGCTCTCGCTGCCATGGCATCATCGCCCGAGGCCACGCCGTCCGCACGCCGCGTGCATCGGTGCGGGTGATCCCAAGATGCACAAACGTCCCCCGCTCGATACACCCCGGCGGGACCGGGATCCAGCACGACCATCGATCCGCCCCCACCCGCACCGGCACCCGCCCGATCGCCCGCGGCTCCCCGCCCGCCGCGCTCGCCCGCGTAAGGTCAAAGAACGACCCATCCGGAGCCACGCTGTACACCCCGATCGATCGCTCGTACGCACCGAGGTACACCGTCACCCGCTCAATCGGATCCGCGGCCGCCGTCGCAGATCCGCCAGACCCGCTCGAAACCTGGCCACCGCCGGACTCGCTCCGCGACACATGGCCGAGCGTGCTCTCCGGCTCGGGTGCGGCCGGCGCATTGGTCACCGGCGTCGATGGCTCCGGCAGCCCCGGGGACCGCGGCCGCCTGCACTCCACATACACAACCCACCGCGCCGCCCGAAGTTCATCGGGCATGACAGACCGCCCGAACGCGCCCGAAAGGATCGACGGGGCCTGCTGGTCCTTGGAGAGCAGGACGCCGGTCGCCCAATCCGGGCTCATCCGCGCGTCCGGCACGCGGTCCGCACCCTCGTCCGCCGGCTGCGCGCCGATCGACATCCACCCCGACATCGTCCAATCCGGACGCAGCGGTCCGATCGACAGCCCCGGCGGTGAAACCCGCAACGCCCTCGCGGCGACCACACGGGTAATCGGAATGTCGCCAACTCGAAGTTCCACCGTCGTCGTCCGGGACTCGGCGACCGCCGACCGATCGAGCGGTGCAAGCCCGGCGATCGGTGGCCCGGTGTGGACGAGCGGAGTTTGCAGCAGGAGCCTGGTAACGCCGACCGGGGGAACAGTGACCAGATCGGGCGCTCCAGCCCCCGTCTGCCGCGGAATGCCGACAACCATCGGCGCCATGGTGAGGTTGGCGATTCCGATTGAAGGGCGCAGCGGCCGCGTCACCCCGTCCCCCGCTCCGCAATCGTCGATCACCCACACCAGAGCCGGCGGCTGCAGGTCGAGCCACCCCCGTGCCCTCGCGGCCACCTCAGTTGGCGGGAGCGTTGAATCGGTCAGGTCACGCAGCAGCGGCGCCAGCCCGGCCCCCTCCACCTGCCAAGCCGGTGCTGCGATCCCCGGCCCCCCGACCGCGCCGATCCCCGCGGCCCCAGCCGCGGGGGCCGAGCCCGTCATCGGTTCGTCAAACGACAGCACCGTCCCGAGACGCCACCGAAGCCGCAACGCAAGGTCCGGATCAATCGCCTGAAGTCTCGAGAGACCGGCCGACCACAATCCCTCGGACTGCATCGCGAGGGCCTCGATGACCCGGTCCGGGAACAGCGCCAAAGTCGCCGGGCCACGCATGCCGAGATTCGCCTCGACCAACCGGGCCCGCCAGCGTGAGGCAGGAGAACGCGACGCCTTGCCAAGAGCCCGCCGCAGCCACTCGGACTCCCGCAGCAATTCAGTCCGAATCCCGGGTTCCGACCCGCGTTGATGCCCAAACCCGGGCACCGGGCCGAGCGATGCCCACTGGATCGGAAACGCCCGATCATCCAGCCGCATCATGCTGGACCCTGCCATCGCCGGCATCTTCGCGACGATCGCCCAAGTCCCGACCGAAGCCGGCCGCGCCGACGCCGATGCGGGAGTCGCGGTCCACACGCCGGCCGGCCCGAGCCATGCAAGTTCAAACGGGATGGCCCCCCCCCGCTCCGGTGGTGCCTGCGCCGCCCCGATCCAGAACACCTCTCCCTCCACCGACACCGGCACCGTACCGCCCGACGACGCCAGCCCCAGGCTCACCCGCCCGTTGGCCGGCATCGGCCCCTCGACCGCCACCGGTACCACCAGCACCCGCTCGGGCACCGCCAGCACGGGCGTCTCCATCGGTGTCAGCCCTGCGGCGGCGCGGTCCGACGCCGACCCCCCGCAGGCGCTCGCCCCCAAGAGCACCGCCACGCCCACCGCACTCAGGCTTTTTCGCCAAACTTGTCGGCACGCACCAAAGAGCGCCGCCGTCCTGCTCGATACAACCTGCACGACCGGACCGCTGATCTGTCCAGCGACGTGTGCCCAACCGGGTGTTGGTTCGCACAGTTGGACAGCCGCGGCACCCGGGTCGCTTCCACGCTGGGAGTTCCACATGGTCGAGGTCCTCTCGGACGGCCGAGTCACGTTCCGCATGTTCCGCCCCGGCGCCGAGAGCATCGAGGTTCGGACCGATTTTACCGGATGGCGTGCCGGGTCCATACGCATGGAACAGGGCAAGGACGGCTGGTGGCACGCCGAATCCGAGGCGCCCCCCGGGGATCACCTCTTCTCGTATCTCATCGACGGCTCCACCTGGCTCCCCGACTACGCGGCCCATGGCATCAAGGCCAACGGCTTCGGCGGATGGGTCAGCGTCCTGCACGTCCCCGGCCATTCGCTCGCCCGCGCGGCCTGACCGTCACGCCCCCGCCCCCTGCTCGCTCCGCACCGGCAGGGTGCCGACGACGTTCTCGATCACCGAATCGGTCGTCAGCCCCTCGGCTTCACCCTCGAAGTTCAGGATCAGTCGGTGCCGAAGCGCCGGGATCGCCACGCTGCGGAGGTCGTCCACCGACACCGCCGCACGCCCGTCCAGCAGTGCCCGGCACTTGCCCGCCAGCACCAGCGCCTGCGCCCCGCGCGGCGACGCCCCGAGCCTGACGTACTGGTTCACCATCGGCGTCGAGAACTCGCCCGACGCCGCTCCCGTCCCGGACCGTCCCTTGGGATGGGTCGCCAGCGTCAGCCGCACCGCGTAGTCCTGGATGTGCGGCGCGATGGCGACCCGGCGCACGAGTTCCTGGTAGGCCACGATCGCCGGCGCGTTCATCACCGGCGCGACCTCCGGTGTCGACGCCGAAGTCGTGCGGCGGAGAATCTCGGCCAGATCCTCACGGGCCGGCGGCCCCAGCAGCAGTTTGAAGAAGAACCGGTCCAGCTGCGCCTCGGGCAGCGGGTAGGTCCCCTCCTGCTCGATGGGGTTCTGCGTCGCCATCACAAAGAACGGCTCCGGAAGGCGATGGGTCGTCCCCCCGACCGTCACGGACCGCTCCTGCATCGCCTCCAGCATCGCGGACTGGGTCTTCGGCGTCGCGCGGTTGATCTCGTCCGCCAGCACGATCTGCGCGAACACCGGCCCCTGCTGGAAACTGAACTGTCGTCGCCGCCCCCCGGCCCCGTCGTCCTGCTCGGTCACGATCGTCGTTCCCGAGATATCCGCCGGCATCAGGTCCGGCGTGAACTGCACCCGCGAGAACGACAGCGACAGCGCCCGCCCCAGCGACCGGATCAGCAGCGTCTTGCCCAGGCCCGGCACGCCCTCGAGCAGCACGTGCCCGCCCGTGAACAGGCACGTCAGCACCCCGTCCACGACCTCCCGCTGCCCCACGATGACCCGCCCGATCTCCTCACGGACCCGCGCGTAGTCCGCGCCGAACCGCGCCACCGCCTCGCGCACCGCCTCCGGCGACTTCAGGCTTGCGACATCGATCGGCTGGCTGTCGGGCATGGTCCTCGCAACGGGGGCTCGTTCACCCGCTCATCGGCGCCCGCAGCGCCGGTCCGAACAGGCCGCGGTCGGATTCGAACCGACGAGGGCTTACGCCAGCGGATTTGCAATCCGCCCCATTCGTCCACTTTGGTACGCGGCCACGTTGTGTCCCCTTTCGGGGATGGACGCTAAGAGTAGACACCTCCCGGGTCAAGAACGCCCTCCCACGCATGGCGGGCAACTCGATACGATACCGGCGGGTCGATGGACCGCCCCGCCCGGCACCAAGGAACGCCATGCCACTCCCCCCACGATCGCGCCTCGCCCGCACGCTCCTGCTCGCCTCCGCGGCCGCGGTCGTTCACGGGCTCTTCACACCGGCCCTCACTCGCGGCGAGCCGCCGCACGAGGCACCTCCCCCCGCGCCACCCTCGAAACCGGCATCCACACCTGCCTCCCCACCCCGCGGCGGTGTGAGCGATGCCGAGGTCGACCAAGTCATCGCCGACCTCGAGCGGGCCGTCGGCCCCTCGCCGCTGATCAAGCCAGTGCTCCGGGATGGCGCCCCGGTCTTCCCGTCCGCAACGCCCAAGGGGGCATCGAGGCTCCTTCCCGAGGGCACGTTTCTCCCCTCCCGTCGCGGACGGGTGGTGCGCGCCGCCGACCGCGCGGTCTTCGTGTTTGATCCCACGACCGACGGGGCCGAGTCGCCCATGATCCTGCTCCCCGGCGCGTACCTCGCCGCCATGGAGCGGTCCGCCGAGCAGCGCGGCGCTGACACGAAGTTCGTCATTACCGGACAGGTCTTCGCCTTCAAGGGTCGCAACTACCTGCTCCCCACGTCTCGCCCCGTCGCCGAAGTCGGCTCTCCCGACGCCGCCACCGCCAGCCAGAACTCCACGGCCCCGGCCATGGCCGACCCCGAACTGGAGCGGATCGTTGCCGACCTCGAGAAGGAGCGCGGCGGCGGCCGAACCGCGGAGCCGCTGCAACTCCCTTCGATGCCCCGCGACTCCGCCCGCAAACGCCTCTCCTCCGAGGGCACGCTCCTGACCATGCGCCGCGGCCGCGTCGTGCGGTCCGGAGCCGGCGATTGGGCCTTCGTCGTCGACGCCGACACCGATTCCCCGGCCGAGGCGCCGCTCGTCCTCCAGCCCTGCCTCATCCTCGAAGACATCGAGCGGATCGCCCGCACCCAGGGCGAGTCCGCCACCATCACCCTCAGCGGGCAGGTCTTCGTCTACCGCGAGCGCAACTACATCATGCCCACGATGTTCTGGGTGAACCGCCCCAGCGAGGGCGTCATCCCGACCCAATAACTCAGTGCGTCTGGACCAGGCCCGCCGGCGCCGTCATCGGCCGATCGTCGAGCGCCACCGGGTGCCGGGGCGCCGACTCTGATTCCTCGCCCTCGAGCGGGAAGAAGCGCGAGCCCGCGAGCCGCACGCGCCGGTTGCTGGTCACGCGAGGGATCATCGGCTGCACCACGAGGAGCGCCGCCGCGAGCGCCGCGTTCATCGCCAGCATCCAGACCATCGATCGCAGCTCGAGGAAGATCATCACCGCGGTCGCCACCACCAGCACCAGCGACAGCGGGATCACCGCCTGCCACGCCACCGACATCACCTGGTCATACCGCAGCCGCGGGATCGTCCAGCGAACCACCATCGCGAAGCAGACCACCGTCATGGTCTTGCCCATGAACACAGCAAACTTCGCCAGCACTACCCAGAACGTCGCCGCCTGCTCCGGGAACACGTTCACGAACGGCAACAACTCCCACCCGCCCAGGAACAGCAGCACGAAGAACGCGCTCGACGTGATCAGGTTGGCGTACTCCGCGAGGAAGTACAGCGCGAACCGCATCGACGAATACTCGGTGTGGTACCCGCCCACGAGCTCGTTCTCGCACTCCGCGTTGTCGAACGGCACCCGGTTCGCCTCGGCCAGCGCCGCGATGAACAGGATCACCCCCGCCAGCGGCTGCGAGAAGATCAGCCACCCGTGCTGCAGCTGGTGCTGCACGATGGCCAGCGGCATCAGCGAGCCGACGAGCAGCAGCACGCACAGCACCATCAGCCCGATCGGGATCTCGTAGCACAGCATCTGGGCGGCGCACCGCATCCCGCCCAGGAACGAAAACTTGTTGTTCGACGCCCAGCTCCCCAGCACAATCCCGTACAGACCCAGCGAGGCGCACGCCAGCAGGTAGACCACCCCGACATTGATCGCCGCCCCCGCCACCACCACCGGCCCCCCCTGGATCGTCCACTGCACCAGCGGAATCGTGAACGTCGGGCAGATCCACACCCCGCCCCACGGGATGATCGCAAACCCCAGCAGCGCCACGGCGATGATCGAGGCCGGCGCCACCGTGAACAGCGTCCGGTCCGCGCCGTGCGGGGCGTAGTCCTCCTTCAGGTAGAACTTCAGCCCGTCCGCGAGCGCCTGGCCGAGCCCCGCCATCTTCCAGTTCGGCAGAAACGACAGCCCCAGCGTCAGCCCCACGCGGTTCGGTCCGCAGCGGTCCTGGATGTACGCCGAGAGCTTCCGCTCCAGGTAGATGCACCCCGCCACGAGCACGAGGATGAGGTTGGCGACAATCGCCAGCAGGATGGCGCTGACGATGAACTGCGCGGTGAGAAAAGCGGGAGGGTTCATGAGCCGATCAGTGTACGCGCCCGCGCTCCGCGGTGCCGCAGTGGACGGGCGGGCGAGCAGCGGGTTCCGGACGCCCGCTACGCAGTCGCCGCGCGGTGCTGGCGGGCAAACTCGATGTGCTTCCAGTACATCCCCCGCTGCTGCATCAGCGGCCTGAGCCGCTCCCAGTGGAAGGACCCCTCCGCGATCCACATGACATCCCGCTCCCACGCGATCTCGTTGACTTCAAGCGGGTGCAGCCAGAACCGGTGCCTCGACCGGAACCCGCCTCGATCGACCGCAAACCCGCGGTAGCCCATCGCGCCCAGCATCGAGTGCATCTCTACACCCGAACCGCCGCAGTGCTCCAGCATCTCCGCGTTGACCTCGGTAATGATCGCCGGCTTCCGGTCGTGCAGCGTCCGTTCCATCCCCCGCAGCGCCTTGATCTCGTACCCCTCGACGTCGAGTTTGACGACCAGCGGCCGTGTATCCGACCGGTCCAGCACGTCGTCAGCCCGAACGATCTTGACGGTTCCCAGGTCGGTAAAGACCCCGCCGTACCGGTCGGGCACGGGGCTGAACGTGCTCGCTCCGTCGTTCCCCGCGCCGGGCAGCCGCATCGTCAGCACGGTCTCAACATCGCCCAGCCCCAGCTCGTGCAGCGTGACCTGCTGCAACCGATTCTCTCGCAGGTGGAACCGCAGCCGCGGCAGCACCTTCGAACTGCACTCGAACGCGTGCACCCGGCCCGACGGCCCCACCACCTCCGCGATATGCATCGAGACGAGCCCGATGTTGGCGCCCCCGTCGACGAACACCTCGCCGGGCCGGATCGCCCGCTCGATCGCCGTCATGATGTCCAGCTCGTGGTACGAGCCGAAGAAGTAGGCTGTCCGTTGGTAGAAGTCCGCGAGGTCCAACTCCATCACATGCCCGTAGAACCGCCCGCGAGTATGCACCGTCGGCGCCCCGGCCCATTTCTCATGGTCCGTCACCCCGATCCGCCGCAGCAGGTGCCCGTACCGCGGCAGCTCCCAGTGGGTGTACCGCCGAACAAGGGGCCACGCCGCCCGCTGCCAGAACCGCAGGTCCGCTCCCTTGTGCCACGCGGGATTGCCCCGATAGATTGCCACCTCACCCTCCGGCGCCGCCGCGCGCGACGCGGACCCCGCATCAACCTCAACGGCAATCGCTTTCTGACGTTCTTGCACCGCCATAGACCTCACCCTCGCCGACTATCGGCCCGTATCCACCGGACGCGCTGCGCCGGGCATGACCACTTCCGCGGCTGGCGTCTCGACCTTTACCTCGACCGGCTGGTAGAACTTGTGCACCACCCACTTGGCCGGGTCCGCCAGTGTCTGGAATGCGATCGCGCCGTCGATGTGGTCAAGCGTCAGCCCGAACTGCGACCCGGTCTCCGGGATCCGAGTCAGGGTCAGGAACACGCCGTAGTTCCCCGACCGCAGCATGTTCCTGAACTTGAACGTTACCGTGAATCGCTCCCCGCTCCGCATCGGCGGCAGCCAGACCCCCTCCGCCGTCGTCCCCGACCCCGTCAGGTCCACGCCCGCACTATCTCGCACCCCGAAACTCACATCCAGCCGGTCGATGTCCGCCAGCGCCCGCACCGCGGTCTCGACCACGATGGTCTCGCCGAAGACATACGTCGACACCGGGTCGCCGTCCTCGCTCAGCACCCGCACCCGTTCGATCTGCGCGTGTCCGCTGCCATACCGCAGCGATCCCTTCGGCCCGGTCTCGAACGGCACCGCATCCGGGAGCGACGTCATCTGGCGTGACGCCTCCTCGTTGGTCAGCGTGCGTGTCTGCGCAATGTACCGGTCCACCACCTCGCCCGCGTGGCCGAACTGCACCATCCGCCCCGCCTCGAGGAACACCGCCCTCTGGCACAGGCTCTTCACCGAATCGGCGCCGTGGCTGACAAACAGCAGCGTCACGCCGCTGTCCAGCAGCTTCCGCATCCGCGCGATGCACTTCTGCTGGAAGCCCAGGTCCCCCACCGCCAGCACCTCGTCGACGATGAGGATGTCCGGGTCCACGGACACCGCCACCGAGAACGCCAGCCGCGCGTGCATACCGCTGGAGTAGTGCTTCACCGGCTGGTCGATGAACTCGCCGATATCCGCAAAGTCGGCGATCGAATCGAACCTGCGGTGGATCTCCCGGCGCGGGATCCCCAGGATCGCCCCTTGCAGGTAGACGTTCTCCCGACCCGTGAACTCCGGATTGAACCCGCTGCCCAGTTCCAGCAACGCCGCCACGCGCCCTCGCACCGCGACCTCACCCTCCGTCGGCGTCAGCGTCCCCGCGATGATCTGCAGCAGCGTGCTCTTCCCCGAGCCGTTGCGGCCGACGATCCCCACGGCCTCCCCCGGCCGCACGTCGAAGCTCACATCGCGCAGCGCCCAGAACGGCCGATGGAACGTCTTCACCCGGCCGAACAGCGCGTGCTTGAGGCGGTCCCGCGGCTTGTCGTAGATCAGGTACCGCTTCCCCGACCGGCGCACCGAGATGGCCGGCTCCCGCGCCGCCTCGCCGTTCAGCGTGCTAGATGACATCGCTGAACCCCCTCTTGCACCTCATGAACGCCGCGTACCCCACCTGCATCGTCACCAGCCCGATCGCCGTCACCACCCCCAGCGCGAGCCAGTCCGGCTGCTCACCCCGGAGCAGCGTCGACCGCGATGCTTCGACGATCGTCGTCAGCGGGTTCGCCAGGATCACGGCGTGGAAGATCTCCAGCCCCGGCCTCTCCAGTGATGAAGCCGGGTAGAAGATCGGCGTCGCAAAGAACAGCAGCTGCATCACCACCGGTACAACCTGCTTGGTGTCCCGGATGAACACCCCCAGCGCCGCGACGCCCCACGTCACCCCCAGCGTCAGCATGCACAACGGCACCAACACCACCGGAAACAGCAGGATCATCGGCGACAGCACCCCGGCCGCCAGTCCCGCGCCAACAAGCAGGATCACCAGCCCGATCGCCCCAAAGAAGAGCGACGCCAGCAGCCCCGACGGCGCCAGCACTTCCAGCGGAAACACGACCTTCCGCACCAGGTTCGGCCGGTCCAGCACCATCGCCGGCGCCCGCGTCACCGTCTCGGCAAAGACCCCGTACACCACCCACCCGCAGAAGAAGTACAGCACGAAGTCCCACGTCGTGCTCGCCGCGCCGAGCTTCTCCCACTTGCTGGGAAAGATCTGCGTGAACACGATCGTGTACACCCCCAGCGTCAGCAGCGGGTTGATGATCGTCCACGCGATGCCGAGGTTCGTCCCCTTGTGGCGCACCTCGATGTCCCGGCGCGTGAACTGACCGAGCAGCTCCCGGTACCGCCACAGGTCCGCCAGCAGCCCCGGAAGGCTCAGCAGTTCCATCAGCGGTGTCTGACGCGACGACCGCACCGAGACCACGCTCGACTCGCTCGACAATCTGGTGCTCCGTTCGTCCGCTCCGGGCGGACGGGCCGATCCGAACATCTGCCGTGTGCGGTGGCCCGCAACACGCCCCAGACCGTACTTCGGCGTGCCCCCGACTGTATCCACACGCTTTACAACCCGCCATGTTCCGGGGGACGCCCACCGTCGTCCCCAGCCCGAGCCGGGCCCGACACCCTGGCCGACACGCGCGAATACCCCACCGCCACCAGCAGCATCAACAAACCCAGACCCACGAAGCTCGCCACCCGCCACGTCTGCGGCGCCTCCGCCAGGTCGTAGACCACCGCCTTGCACGCTGCCAGCCCCAGCAGCCCAAGCCCCGCGTACCGCAGCCCGGGCACCCTGCGTGTGAATCCGATCACGATCGCGCCGACCGCAAAGAGCCCCCACCACACCGATACCGCCGCGAGCCTCGCCGTCGAGTCGCTCGCCAGAATCCCCGCGGCCCGTGCCACCTCGAAACTCGTAGCAACCAGCAGGAACCCGCCCGCGATCGACCACAGCCCAGCCTTCAGCCCGGGCACGCTCGGCCCCGGGCGCCCCTCCTGCTCGCGCCCCTCCCATCCCAACCCGGTGAGCACGGCGCAGATCGTCAGCGCGATCAGCAGGCCGCCGTGCAGCCCGATCGTCGCCCCCGACTCGAAGTACCCCTCCGGCACATATTCGACGGCCCACGGTGCCATCGCCGCCACCACCGCCGTCGACCCGATCACGTCCAGCGCGAGCCTCCGCTCCAGCCGGTGCAGGCACGCAACCACAACCCCCACCGCCAACCACACCACGCTCACCGGCGCCGCCTCGTGCGCGTTAAGCACGGACGCCATCACCAGCACCATTCCAACTGCCGCCGCGGCCACCGCTACCCGCCGCCACCCCGACCACGACACCAGGAGAAGCCTCGCGCACGCGAACCAACTGATCCCGGCTATCGCCATCAACGCCGTCCACCAAGTCAGGTGCAGCCCCGCAAAGTCGATCGCCGGCGCATCCAGCCAGCGCCGCAGGAGCACAAGGCGCCCCGCGGCGATCGACAGCACAACCACCCCGTACCCATCAAGCCCGCGCGACCCGATCCATCTCCCCGCCGCGACCGCCGCCAGCCCCATCGCCAGCCACGTTACAACCTCCACCCACGGCTGCTCGACCGCCAGCGCGATCGCCGCGATCAGCAGCGCGCCCGCCTGCATCATGAGCACCGCGCCCAACCGCTGGCCGTCTGTCTCCGGCACATCACAGAACACGCGAAGGCGCCCGGCCAGCACGATCGCCAGCGTTCCCGCTGCGACAACCCCCGCGGCCGGAACCACCCATTCCGGAACCACCCACCGCTCCGCAAGGAATACGCCGAGAACGGAGCACCACGCCGTGGTGCTCAGGCTTGTGATCAGCGGTCTCGCCGCGCGGTAGTGCCGCACGTCCACGGACCCGAACAGTGTGCCGCTGTCCCCGCCCGACATGCCGCCGCGCGCCGCGCTCGCGCTCAGCTCCCCGTGCACTGCGCCCCAGACCACCGCAAGGAACCCCAAGCCGAGCATCGGCCACTGCCGCGCATCGCCAAACACCCATGGCGTCCCCAGCAGGGCAGTACCCCACCACGCCGCCCGTCGCAGGTGATGAAACGGATCCGGCCGCCACCCGGAGAGCCCCAGCCCGAGCCCGAGGAGCGCCACAAGATACGCCGGCATCACCGCCGGATGCCCCTCCGCGTGGCGCAGAATGATCGGCACGAGGTACGCACCCACCATCGACAGCAGCGCCACCGACACCAGCCCCGCACGACCGGCCACCGCAATCCCAAGGCCCGCCACACCTGCAAGCAGCACAAAGGACACACCCGCGGGAATCAGGCCGTACACCCCGTACGCCCCATACGCCACCGCGTACAACGTGCCGATGCCCGCGGCGGATACCCCCGCCGATGCCAGCGCCCCGAACCGCCGCCTCGTCCACTCCCCCAGCCCCAGCAGTACCAGCCCAAACCCGGTGCCGACCCAGCACTTCGCCCCAGGCGGGATCTGGTTCATCCACCCACGGTCGTACGCCAACTTCAGAAACAACCCAACACCTATCACCACGATCACCGCCCCCACCGCCGCAAAGAACTTCGCTCCGACCACCTGCTCGACTGACCACGTCGGAGTCTCACGCTCAGCCCGCGTCGGGGGCGCCAGAGGAGGCGAGTGGGAATCCCCGGCTCCCGCCTCAACCCCTCGCTTTGGCTTGAGTCGGGCCAGCGCCTCGACCGTCCGGTTGGCCCCTGCCTCACCCCACGCCGCCACAACGGGCCTCGTCGGCGGTGGAGCCGTAACGGGCGGCTCGCTCGCCGCGTCCGGTGCCCGCTCCGGCGACATCACCGGCGAAACCGGCTCGGGTGCCATGCCCACGTGCTGCTCTAGCCGATCGATCCGGCGCCGGAGTTCGTCGATCTGCGTGGCCAGCACCGGGTCGCTCTCGGTCATTGGCATAGCTCCAGATAGTGACCGCTAACATTAGATAGTGTACACTAACGCATGCGATAGTCAATCGCGACCTCCACCCATCAATATGCGAACATAATCCTATTTTGGGATTCCCGCCGCAAGCACCCCCTCGATGATCTCACGGTGGTTCGCGCACCTCGGGCACTTGTGCTGTCCCCCCAGCTTGCCGCGAGACTCAAGCCACCTATGAAACGTTCCCGTCCCGACTGGCGACACCGTCGGCGGCGCCATCCCCAGGTTGTCCGTCCGCTTGGTCGTGTAGTCGACGTTCTGCCGCTTGAGCGCGGCGTCGAACGCCTCCGCAAAGCCCTCGATCACCGCCCCCGTCGGCCTCCCATCGATCTCGACCGCCAACTGCAGCCCCGCGCGCCGGCCCTCGCCGGGGTACACCGGCGCCGCCGTGAACTCCCCCACCATCACCCGCGCCTCGCGAGCCGCCGCGGCGACCGCGTTCTCGATGTGCTCGACGATGAGATTCTCGCCGAACGCATTGATGAAGTGCCGGTGCCGGCCCACGATGCGCAGCCGGCTCGGCCCCCGCTGCCCCTCCCCTCTCCGGGCGCCCGCGGCCCATCGCGGCGCATCACAGATCGTGTCGAACTCGACCACGTCCCCGATCACGTACCTCCACAGCCCCGCGCACGTGCTCATCACGACGACGTACCGCACACCCGGCTCCACCTGCTCGCACGTGAACGCCCGCGCCGTCGGAGAGTCAATCTCTTCCAGGGGCACGAACTCGTAGAAGATCCCGATGTCCGACAGCAGCCGCAGCCCCGGCTCCCCCCGCGTGTCCTGGATCGCGATGAACCCCTCGCTCGCCGGGTACAGCTCCAGCCTCGTCGGGATGTCATCCCCGTCTGCTGAACCCGAGTACAACTGCCGCACCCGCGGCTCGAAGGGCGTGTACTTCACCCCGCCGTGCACGAACAGCTCGAGGCTCGGCCACACGTCCCGCACCGTCTCCGCCGGCCGCCCCCGGCGCCGGGCCGCTTCCAGCACCCGCTCGAAGAGCACCAGCGTCCACGAGGGCATCCCGTTGATCATCCGGATGTCCTCGTCCACGCACCGCTCCGCCATCGCTTCGATCTTGCTCGGCCAGTGCGACATCAGCGCGATCTCGGGCCCCGGCAGGTAGATCTCCGTCAGCGGCCACCGGATCATCGGCGTCACCAGCCCCGAGAGGTCCCCCGTCCTCACGCCGTGCTCGTTGCACGCGATGTCCGTCGAGCCGCCTAGGAACAGCGACTTGCCCCCCAGCACCCGCGCCAGCGGCACGCCGAACCGGCTGGCGTTCGCGAACAGATCCAGCGCCGCCCGGTAGTTGCTCCGCAGCATCGCCCGCGTGACCGGGATGTACTTGTCCCCCGCCGTCGTGCCCGACGTCTGCGCAAAGTCCCGCACCAGCCCCGGCCAGAGCACATCCGGCTCCCCGTTCTCCCTCATCCGCGAGATCGGCGTCCGGAACGCGTAGTAGTCCGCCAGCGGCACGCTTGCGCGAAACCCGGCGACCAGTTCCGCATCGCTCAGCCTCCCGAGCTCCGCGAACCCGTGGGACCTCCCGAACTGCGTCCCCTTCGCCCGCGACAGCAGCCACCGCAACTGCCGCACCTGCACCTCGGCCATGCAACGCGCCCACCACTCGCGGTCGTCAAGCCGCCGGATCCGGCGCGCCAGCCGCGCCGACAGCGCCACACCGATCAGCGATGTCCACCTCCGCCCGCCGCCGCGCGGCCCGGAACCAGACGTCGCCACCACAGATCGTTCGGCGGTTCCCGCCATCATCTCACCCTCGCGCCGCCCGCGGCTCCAACTCCGCCGCAAACTCCAGCAGCGCCGCGGCGAACCCCTCCGCTCCCTCCATCATCGGCGCGTGGCCGCACCGGTCCAGCCACACCAGCCGCGACCCCTCGATCAGCCTGTGAAACTCCTCCGCGGCCTCGGGCGGCGTCACGATGTCCTGCCGTCCCCACACCAGCAGCGTCGGCGTCCTGATCTCCCCGATCCGGTCGCCGAGGTGGTCCCGTCGCGCCGACCGGCTGAGCTTCACCATCGCCCTCGCCCCGTGCCGGTCCGACAACTCCCGATGCGCCCGGTCCACATCCTCCTGGCGCATGTTCGCCGGGTCGTAGAAGAGTTCGCCGATCTTCCGCTCCAGCCATCCGCGGCTGGGCTTGATCTGCACATCGCTCACCATGGATTTCTCGACCAGCCCGCTCGACCCCGCGAGCACCAGCCCCTTGCACAACGCCGGGTCGTTGAGGGCGATCCGCAGCGCCACGTGCCCTCCGAAGGAGTTGCCCACCAGTACCACGGGCTCCCCGAGTTCCCGCACAAACTCCGCCGTCAGGCGCGCCACCGCCTGGATCGAGCAGTCATCGCCCCGCAGTTGCAGCAGCGGCAACTCGAACAGGATGCACCGCACCCGGTGCTTCACCCGGTCGACCACCGATTCCCAGTGCTCGTTCAGCCCCACCAACCCGTGCAGGAACACCACAGGCAGCCCCGACCCCGTCGAGCTCACCGTCCCCGCGACCCGCCCATCCGCCGATCGCCACACAGCGCAACCATCTGTTCCAGCCT
This sequence comes from Phycisphaeraceae bacterium, assembly GCA_019636655.1. Taxonomy (NCBI): domain Bacteria; kingdom Pseudomonadati; phylum Planctomycetota; class Phycisphaerae; order Phycisphaerales; family Phycisphaeraceae; species Phycisphaeraceae bacterium. The sequence goes on from JAHBXB010000001.1 coordinate 1,262,508, forward strand.
CGGCGAAGCGCCAGGTTGGAGCCTCATTGGTCGTGGCTGACTGATGCGTCCCTCGCACACGAACATCATACCTTGGGGCGCTTCTATGTGCACATCCGGCCGCTCATCCGGTCGGCTGCCGCCTCCCCGCCTCGACGCGTCCATCGTGCAGGTGGACCACCCGGTCGGCCCGCTCGGCCAGTTCCGCATCGTGGGTCACCAGCACCATCGTCCGCCCGGTCCTGGCCCGATGGGCGTCCATCGAATCCAGGATCGATCTCCCCGTCGCCCGGTCCAGGTTCCCTGTCGGCTCGTCCGCCAGCAGCAGCGGCGGATCATTGATCAGCGCCCGCGCGATCGCGACCCGCTGCCGCTCGCCCCCCGACAGTTCGGCCGGCCGGTGCCGTAGCCGATGCCCAAGGCCGAACGAGTCCAGCAGCGCCGACGCCTCACCCACCAGCTCGCTCCGCCGGGACCGAAACCCCAGCCTCCCCCACCGCACCATCGCGCTGACGAGAACATTCTCCACAACGTTCAGTTCAGGTAAAAGGTGGTAGAACTGGAACACGAATCCGACCGTCTCCGACCGGAACCGATCCAGCCTGGCCCCGGAGAGCTCGTTCAGCGACTGCCCGCCGTACACCACATCCCCGCCCTTGCCCCGCTGCCGATCGGGACGATCCAGCCCGCCCAGCAGGTGCAGCAGCGTGCTCTTGCCCGAGCCCGAGGCCCCGAGCACCGCCACGCACTCCCCCTTCTGGACGCTCAGTGACGCCCCGCGCAGCACGGGCACATCCACCCGGCCCATCCGGTACGTCTTGTGCACGTCTTTGGCCGCCAGCAGCACCATCCGTCTCCTTGACCGGCCCACCCGGCCGTCCCGCCCTACTCAAACCGCAGCGCCGCCACTGGATCCAGCCTCGCCGCCCGGAACGCCGGGATCAACGCCCCCAGCAGGCTGAACACCACACCACCGGCGACCACCGCGGCCACCTTCCACGGCACCACCTCGTTCGGGATCGTCACGAAGTAGTAGATCTTCGGGTCCCACACCTGCACGCCGGTCACGCGCCCCATCCACTCGTGGATCGGGTTGATGTTCCACACGATCGTGCACGCCGTCAGCGCCCCCAGCAGCGACCCCGTCACCCCGATCAGCATCCCGTACCGCAGCCACAGCCACGCGATCCCGACCTGGCTTGCCCCGATCGCGCGCAGCACCCCGATGTCCTTGGTCTTCTCGCTGATCATCGCCCAGAAGATCGCCAGGATCATGAACGACACGGCCACCGACAGCACCATCAGGATCAGCAGCACGGTCACCGTCTCCTTCTCGACCGCGCTCACGAACGACCCCTGCCGCTCCCGCCAGGTCTGGATGATCACCCCGCCCACCATCCCCGACACCGGCGGGACCTCCCCCCGGTGCTCCTTCTCAAACTCCGCATACACCTCCCGGCACTTCGCCGCGACATCGTCCGGCGATGCATCCCTCGCCCCGCGCACCAGCACCGTCGTCACCCGCGCCGGCTCCACCCCCATCGTCTGCGGCTCGGGCGTCCGCTCCTTCCCCGTCACCGGATCAACCTCGATCGCGTACCGGTCCACCTTCCCGGGCCTGAGGCGCAGCGCCTCGTCCATCTTCAGCATCCGCTGCAGCAGTCCCAGCTCCACCAGCACCGTCTTGCTGTCGATCTCGTAGATGCCGCTCTTGAACTCGTTCGCCACGGGGATCGTCCGCGACACCACGTCGATCGTCCGCCCCTTGCGGTCCATCGGGAACACGTTGATCGTCACCTGGCCCCGCGGCATGAACTCCGGACGCCACTCGATCGCCCCGTCCTCGTTCCGCACGCCGTACGGCCGCGGCGTGTACCACCCTCCCACGTGCCGCTCGTTGAACCCCGTGACCTCGATCCCCAGCACCGCCGCGGGAACCAGCGCCCCGCTCGCCGGGTCGCTCTCCTGGAGCCTCAGCCCGTCCTGCAGCAACTGCGCCCAGTTCGGCGCCGGCGCCTCCGCCGTCGCGCGCTGAAGCCGCCAGTCCCGCCCCGCGCTGTCCTTCGACGTCGGCTGATCAATCGGCTTCCACCACAGTGTCGATGCGTAGTCCACAACCTTGGCGTAGCTCGGCCCGTCGACCCCCTTGATGTACACCGGCTCGGTCCGCCCGTCGGGCAGGTTGATCATCCCCCCCGCCTCGATCAGCGGCGCCGCCGCCTCGATCCCCCCCGCCTTCTCCAGCCGCTTGATGAGGTCGTCGTAGTGCGCAAACCCTGTCGTCGGCCAGGTGATCGACACATCCCCCATCAGGGTCCGCCCCGACGAGAGCAGCATGTCGAGGAAGCCCCCCATGATCGACCACACCAGCAGCACCATCATCGTGCACAGCAGCACCACCACCGCCGAAAGCAGCGGCATCACCTTGCTGGTCATGTAACGGCGGGTGAGGAGTGATTGGTACACGTGGGCCTAGTCTATGGACCGCAACCCCGCACGGATCAGACGCTCGCCACTAGTGTTCGGATTCGCCCGGCGTCCCTTTCAGGCACGCCTCGCGTCCCGCGTGCCCGCACTACCATCCTCCACCATGCTCCGCATCGGGCCGGTCCAGCTCCAGACCAACCTCCTCCTCGCCCCGATCGCGGGCTACTGCGACCTCGCCTACCGCCTGATCTGCCGCTCCTTTGGCGGCGTCGGCCTCGCCTGCACCGATCTCCTCTCCCCCCAGGGCCTGCTCCGCGGCACCGCCACCAGCCTCGACCTGGCACGCACCAATGACCTCGACAAGCCCGTCGGTATGCAGCTCTACGGCTGCGACCCCGCCATCATGGCCCAGGGCGCCCGCTGGGCTGCTGACCACGGCGCCACCGTCATCGACATCAACATGGGCTGCCCGGTCGACAAGGTCACCAAAAAGGACGGCGGCTCCAAGCTCCTCTGCGATCCCGATCGCGCCCAGCGTCTCGTCGAGGCCATCGCCGCCGAAGTCGCCCGCGACAACATCCCCGTCACCGCCAAACTCCGCCTCGGCTGGTTCAACGACCACCCCGTCGCCGAGTGGCTCGCCCCCCGGCTCGTCCAGTCCGGCGCCGCCGCGATCACGATCCACGGCCGCACCACGGAACAGAAGTTCGCCGGCGAGGTCTCCCACGCCGGCATCGCCCGCGTTGTCCAGGCGGTCAAAGCCGTCAGCCCCAACACCCCGGTCATCGGAAACGGCGACGTCCGCGAGGCCCAAGACGTCCAGGTCATGCTCGACCGCACCGGCTGCGACGGCGTCATGATCGGCCGCGGCGCCCTCTCCACCCCCTGGCTCTTCCGCGATGCCTGGTCGCTCCTCTCCGGCCGCGGCCTCCCGCCCACCCCGTCCGAATCCGAGAAGATCGAGACGATCCGCCGCTACTTCGTCATGATGCTCGAGTTCCGGCACGAGCACTACGCCATGACGCAGGTCCGCCGCCGGATCTCCTGGTTCGCCAAACGTCTGGGTCCGTGCAAGCCGCTCCGTGAAGCCATCCGCCTCGCCCGAGGCCCCGACGACATCCACGCCGCCCTCGACCTGTTCGCCGCGGGGGGCCTCAGAAGGTTCTCGGGCGATCTGGCGGGCGCCGAGGAGGAAACTCTCGACCCAGCCCCCGCGTAAGTTCGTGGAGCGGACCGTTCGGTCCGAACCACATTTTCTGCAACCGATCGTGCCCGATTTGCGCGGAACCAGCGTCTAGAGTGAGGGCCCCGAACCAATCACCCCGATCGCCGGCCCCCAGGCCCGCGGCGATCACGAAGCCAAGCACCGAACTTCCAGGAGCGAGGACGATGTCCAAGACCACCCGCCGCACCCTGCCCGCCACCGCCTTCACCATCGCCGCGATCTCCGGCCTCGCCGCGGCGACCGCCCAGCTCCAGCCCCAGCAGCCGCAGCACCCCCTCGCCCCGGTCCCGGCCAACCAGGTCCAGGCCGGCCAGCCCGATGCCGCCGCCTCGTTCCCGCTCACCTTCGACGAACTCACCTTCACGTGGGGCGACATCCCCGACACCGAGAAGGTCAGCCACGTCTTCAAGTTCAAGAACACCTCCGGCCAGACCGTCCACATCAAGTCCGTGAATGGCTCCTGCGGCTGCACGGTCCCCACGCTCTCGAAGATGGTCTACGAGGCCGGTGAGACCGGCGAGATCACCGCCACCTTTGACCCCGCTGGCCGCCTGGGCGTGCAGGCCAAGACCGTCACCGTCGCGCTCGAGGACCCCTCGATCCAGCCCTTGATTATCAACATCTCCTCCAACGTCAAGCCCTTCGTCTACGTCGACAGCGCCAAGGTCCAGTTCAACGAGACGATGATCAACACGGAGGCCAAGCAGACCCTCCACGTCATCGGCCGCGACCCGGAGTTCAAGGTCACCAGCGCCGAAGCCGCCAACCGCGAGATGTTCTCCGTCAACGTCCTCCCCTCCGAGCCCTACATGGACGGCGAGGAGAAACTCGTCCGCGTCCCTATCGAGGTCACCTTCAAGGCCGGCAGCACGCCCGGCATCCAGAACACCCAGATCACCATCAACACCAACGACACCCGCAAGCCCACGGTGCAGTCCATGGTCGGCGGGATGATCGTCGGCGAGTCCCGCGTCTCCCCGCAGATGGTCATCGTCCGCACCAACGCCCCCTCCGTGCAGTTCGAGGCCCTCGCCCAGATTGACAACCGCCTCGGCAAGTCCTTCGAGATCAAGGCGATCGACGTCGAGGGCCCCACCGGCATGAACCTCGCCGCCGATTTCGAGCCCCAGACCGTCAACGGCAACCCGGGCTACCTCATCAAGGTCGTCGGCGTCACCCCCGGCCTCCCCGGCCAGGCCCGCGGCCAGATCACGCTCCTCACCGACATCCCCGGCGAGGCCGAGATCAAGATCCCCCTCTACGCCAACATCGTCGCCAACCAGGCCCAGATCCAGCAGCAGGCGACCAAGCCCGCCTTCAACAACGAGCACGCCGGCCACTCCCACGACGACGCCGCCCAGAAGCCCGCCGGCCCGAGCCACTGATGGGCTGCCCCTGGTCCATCCTCGCGAAAGCGGCGATCATCATCGCCGTAGGCGTCGGCGCTGGCTTCATTGATTCCCGCCTGCGTCCCGTGAAACTGCGCCTTGAAACCGTCAAGAGCCCAGCCCACGGACCAAGCGCCGAGGCCCCGCCCAAGTCCCCCGAAGTGGCGCCGCCAAAGGCCATCGAGAAACCCCCGGCTGTCGTCACGCCACCGTCCGGCCAGCCCTTCGTCCCCACGCCAGCGGACAAACTCAAGCCCGGTCACATCTCCCTCCAGGACGCCTTCGACCAGCACACCTTCGATCTCGCCATCTTCCTCGATGCGAGGTCTGCCGACGAGTTCGCCGCGGGCCACATCAAGGGCGCCCACCTCGCCCCGCTCACGCTCTTCCGCAGGAACACGCCGCCCGCCATCCTCTCGCAGATCGCCAAGGACCAGCCGATCATCGTCTACTGCATCGGCGGCAACAACTGCGAAGCCTCGGAGGACGTGGCGCTCGTTCTTCAGCAGTCGGGCTTCATCAACGTCAGCGTCTTCCACGATGGCTGGACCGGCTGGGCCGCCATGGGCTACCCAAGCGAGACCGGAGCCCCGGCGACGCCGTGACTACCTCTGACACCAACCCGGCCTGCTCTTCCACCATCCTCAAGGGATGGACATGCCTCGTCGTCCCTATCCGCTTGGCGATGGGGGTGATCTTCGCCCTCGCCGCGTACACCAAGCTCCGACCAGCCCCCCCGGGCGCCATGCTCTCGGGCCCGCAGGACTTCTCGAACGCGATCAAAGCGTTCCAGACCGGTCTCCCCGACTCGCTCATCCAACTCTCCGTCTTCGCCGTTCCCTGGACCGAGGCCCTCTGCGCCGTGCTCCTGATCCTCGGCCTCTGGACCCGCGCCGCCGGCGCCGTCGCTTCTGCCATGCTCATCCTCTTCACCGGCCTGGTCATCTCCGCGCTCAGCCGCGGCCTGAACATCAGCTGCGGCTGCTTCGGTGAGCACGGCCTGATCTGCTCCGGCCCAATCGGCCCCTGCAAGATCGCCGAGAACGGCCTCCTCATCGCCGCCGCCCTCGCCATCGCCCTCACCCCCCGCCCCCGGCTGGCGATCGATTCCCTCTTTGCCCGCTCCTGAGCCCCTCCTTTGCCCCCCTTTCCGCTCGCCCAGCCCCTGCCTAAACTCTCCATCCCAACCGTCGCCCTGCGACCCGGGCCGTTGCCCGGACACCGGGGCCGAAAGACCACGACGGAGCCTTCCGCATGAGCCGTTTCAACCGTTTCGGGGCCACTCCCAAGATCAAGGTCGCCAAGAAGTCCGGCACCGGCAAGATCTTCGTTGACTACAAGAACGTCGAAGACCTCCGCCGCATGATGAGCCCCAACGGCAAGATCTACGCCCGCAAGCGCCTGCAGTCCTCCGCGGCGGAGCAGAAACTGATCTCCCAGGCCATCAAGCGTGCGCGGTTCATGGGCCTGCTGCCCTACACCAGCGCCACGCTGTAACCCGAGCTCCGTGCCGCGGGGCCCATCTCCGCCGCCATCGACGCTCAGCCCGCATGATGCCCAGTACGCCACGCGACTACAGCGCGATCGCTTCTCAGTTGCCCCGTGCCCCACTGGCGCGGGACCAGGCGATGCCCGCCCTCGTCGATGCTCTCTGGACCGCCTACGGACACGACACCCAGGGCCCCGGTCGTTCCATCTCCTGGGTCGGTTTTTACCTCCACTCCCCCGGCTCCAATGAGATGGTCCTTGGCCCCCGGCGCGACAAGCCCGCCTGCTCCCCGATCTCCCTCGCCGGCGCCTGCGGCCGCGCCTTCAACAACCTCCGCCCCCTGGTCGTCACCGATGTCGCCCGGCTCGGCGCCGGCTACATCGCCTGCGACGTGCGCGACCGCTCCGAACTGATCATCCCCTGCCTTGACACCCGCGACCGCGCCTGGGGCGTCCTCGACCTCGACTCCTACGACACGGGCGCCTTCTCCGTCGCCGACGCCGTCGCCATCCGCTCGCTCCTGGTCTCCGCCGGCCTGTCGGTCGCCTCGTCCGCGGGCGTCGACGTCGTCTGAGCGCGAGCCGCCCGGCCTCGCCCCATCCTCCCCTGCACGCTGAGCATCAGCAGTGCCCCGGTGATCGCCGCCGCGCCCGCCGCCCACTGCCACGCCGTCAGCACCTCCCCGAACAGGAAGTACGACGCCACCGACACCAGGATCGGCTGCAGCTGCACCACCCCCGTCGACACCGCCACCCCCAGCCGCGCGATGCTCATGTAGTAGAAGACGTGCCCCAGCGCGATCCCGATCATCGATGAAGCGAACAGCAGCGCCATCTGCTCGTTCGACAGCGCCAGCGCCGTCGCCCCCATCCGCTCCCCCAGCAGCAGCATCAGCGCCACCATCACCGCCGCCGTGTACTGGCTGATCGCGGCGAACGCCATCACCGAGTTCATCCCCACCATGTACCGCCGCACCGCCAGCGCGTACGCCGCGAACATCGCCCCCGACCCCACCGCCAGCGCCACCCCGGCCGCCTCCGCCCCCGCCAGCGGCGACTGCCCGAGGAACACCGTCGCCGTCCCGCCCCCCAGCACCATCACGAACCCCACGGCGTACTGCCAACTCCTCACGATCCCCCGCTCCGCCGGGAACAGCAGGTACACGCCGATCCCGATGAACACGATCTGCAGCCGCAGCCCGAACGTCAGCAGCCCCGGCTCGATCTTGTAGTGCGCCCACGCGAACGCCGCCTGCCCTAGCGTGTTGAACAGGGCCGGCACCAGCGCCGCCCGCCACAGCCCCGCCGGCAGCCGCTTCGCCCGCCACCCCCACACCAGCACCGGCAGCCACACCAGCGCCGAAAACCCGTACCGCCACCCGTTGCTCGTCCACGCATCGATCAGGTGCGAGAAGTGCTTGATGAACAGCGGCACGCTCGACCACCCGATCAGCGTCACCACGATCAGCAGGACGCCCACCGGCACCGACAGATGCGCCTGCTCTCTCGATCGATGGTCCATGCGGATTCCAGGCACCCCAGCCACCAACACTCCCGCGGCGAGCCGCCGGTTCCGACGACCCCCACTCCCGCATCATTGCCAGGCTGGTCCCCCGACGCCCCCACCCGCACCCCCGCCCAAATTCCGGGCCCGCCTCACGGCAAGCCCGGAACCCCGCACCCCGCCCCGAACACATCAACACCCCGTCAGCACGGCTACGAACCAGTCGTTGACGAACCCCGACAGGTCCGTCGGCCCGATCTCGCCGTTCGTGTCGAAGTCCGCCTCGAGCGTCCCCTCCGTCAGCGCCCTCGCCCACGTCTGCACGAACGCGGCGACATCCGCCGGCTCCACCGTCCCGCTGACGTCATAATCCGCCGCGCACGCCGGCTCCAGCCTGAGCACCATCCCCGCCGTGTCGCCCGGCAGACCGGTGAAGTTGCCCATCGCGTACAGCCGCCCGAAGCCGTCGGTCCCGAACCCCTGCAGCGTCAGCCCAAGGGGCATCCCCGCGTACCGCATCTCGTGGATCGCCATCGCGCCGTCGAGGTGGAACAGCCGCCCGGGCTCCACGCCGAACTGCGGTGAGAGTTCGCCGAAGACATACCGCCCGTACAGCGCCGGGATCCGCCCGCCGCGGTACACAAACCCGCCCACCACGGCGATCCCCTCGTCGTGGTCGTACTGCGCCACCGGGTCGATCATGTCCGCCGGCTGCCCCGGCGAGTTCTTGAACACGAACCCCGCCCCATTCCCGTTCGCGTCGAACAGGAATGTCCCCTCCTTGACGCGCCACCCGTAGTTCCCGCCCGCTTTGATCAGGTTGATCTCCTCGATGTGGTTCTGCCCCACATCCGCCAGCCACAACTCGCCCGTCAGCGAGTCGAACGAGAAGCGGAACGGATTCCGAAGCCCGTACGCGTAGATCTCGTCGAGCCCGACCGCCCCGACAAACGGGTTGCTCGCCGGGATCCCGTACCGCCCGTTCGCGCTGTTCGTGCCGCTCACGTCGATCCGCAGCACCTTCCCGAGGATCACGCCCAAGTCCTGCGCGTTGCCGTCGGGGCCGTGCCCGTTCCCCTGATCATCCGCCGCGCCGCCGTCGCCCAGTGCGATGTACAGGTACCCATCGGGCCCGAACGCGATCGCCCCGCCGTTGTGGTTGAACTGCGGCTGCGCGATCCGGAGCACCTCTCGCGCGCTCCCCATGCTCACCCCCCCCGCACCCACCGGCGTCGCCGCCTGCCACTCCGTGATCACCGTGTGGTGATTCGCCGGAGTCGAGACGGGCAGCGTTGTGAAGTCCGCCGTCCCCTCCACCGGCCGCGACTCGTACGTGTACAACAACCCATTGCTCGCGAACCCCGGGTGGAACGCCAGCCCCAGCAGCCCGCGCTCGTCGTACGTCCCCGGCCCCGCGATCCCCACGGACACCAGCCTGCTCCCCAGATCCATGAACACGCTCTTCGCGCCCGTCGCCACATCGATCGACCACACAATCCCGGTCTGATCCGTGACAAACAGCAGCCCCGGCATCCCGGGCGCCGATGTCCCCCAGTTCGGCGCCGTCAGCCCCGCGGCGAGCGGCACCAGCCTCACCCGCGCCCCATCCCGCGGCAGCGGCTCCGGGATCGGGTTCGGCAGCGGCTGACCCCAGGCGCCCGACACCGCCGCGACCATCACTCCTGCGACGACCAGAGCCCCCCGACGGCAGACACCCACCGCCCCGTCAACACGTGTTGTATTCCTGACGTGCATGGCTTGCTCCTGGTTGTTGAGTCTGCGATTGAGCCCGCGCGACTACCGCGCCGCCGCGTCCAGCGCGGCGGCCTCATCGCTCATTCACTTGGCACACCACCACCGGCACACATCCGAGCATCTCGGGCCGGCAACGCGACACTCCCACGCCGGCGCTCCACTCAGCCGGCGCCCGCGGAAACTCCACCTCCGCGACCAGTATTCCCATGTCCCCTGCCCGCCCGCCCCTTGCACCCCTCGCCGACCCGCGCCGAAATGCCTACCTCAACGGCACATCGTCATCCAGCGAGACCTCGCCGTGCCCCGCGTCCTCTTCCGCCGCTCTCAGACCATGCCGCTCGATGATCCGCACGCACGTGTTCCACCGCAGCACAGCGTCATCATTCTCCGACGGGGCCAGCCGGCGCGCCCCCTCAAAGTGCTCCATCGCCGCGGTCAATTGCGTGAACACCGACGTCAGCGGATACCCCGACTGCAGCATCGCCTTCGCCCATCGCTCCTCCACCACCCCCGCGAAATACGCCCGCTCGTACGGCGAGCCCAGCCGCCCCGCCAGCCCCCTGGCCTCCTCCGGCCGCGCCGTATGCCCGTTGAACTGATCCGTCAGCGCCAGCAGCAGACACTGCACCGCCTCCGTGTTCCCGGCGTCGATCGCCAGCACGTCGCGGCAGATGCTCTCCGCCTCCATCGGCTCATCCAGCAGCCGGTACCGCTCCGCCTTCGCCAGCGCCCGCGGGATTGATTCTCTCGTGATCGGCCTGAGTTCGAACATCGCCGATTCTCCGTTCCGCCCGCCCTGCCCCGATGAACGACCCCGAACTACTCCGCCTTCCGCGGCCGGAAGATCCGCAGCAGCTTCGTCACCGGGTCGTAGAACTCGTCCACCACCCGCTCCTTCAGCGGGATGATCGCGTTGTCCGTGATCGTGATGTGCTCCGGGCACACCTTCGTGCAGCACTTGGTGATGTTGCAGTACCCGATCCCGTCCCGGTCCCGCAGCTCCTTCACCCGGTCCCCCGTGTCCAGCGGGTGCATCTCCAGCGCCGCGATGTACACGTAATGCCGCGGCCCCGCGAACTCCTCGTGCTTCTGGTGGTCCCGCAGCACGTGGCACACGTCCTGGCACAGGAAGCACTCGATGCACTTGCGGAACTCCTGCACCCGCTCCACATCCGCCTGCTTGATCCGCCACGTCCCGTCCGGCGCATCGGGCTTCCGCGGCGAGAACTTCCGGATCCGCTTCTTTACCCGGTAGTTCCACGACACATCCGTCACCAGGTCCTTCACGTGCGGGAACGCCTTCAGCGGCTCGATGATCACCGGCATCGACAGGTCCAGGTCCCCGATCCGCGTCATGCACATCAGCCGCGGCTTCCCGTTCACCTCCGCCGAGCACGACCCGCACTTGCCCGCTTTGCAGTTCCACCGGCACGCCAGCGTCGGCGCGCTCTCCGCCTGGATCTGGTGCACCGCGTCCAGCACCACCATCCCCTCGGACACCTCCGTCGCGTAGTCCTTGAACGCCGCGCCCTCCCCCTGCCCCGTCCAGATGCGGAATGTTGCCCTCGGCATCGCGCTGCTACTCCCGAACCGTCGGCGGTTCACTCGTCTCCTGCCCGAACCACAGCCAGTAGTCGTCCGGGTCCCGCACCTCGAACTCCTTCATCCCGTACGCCGTCACCCGCATCGCGGACACCGCCACCCCCCGCCCCGACAACTCCGCGTGCAGCCCCGCCGCATCGTCGCAGTTGAAGTAGTAGATCTGGTAGTCCTTCGACCGCCGCGGCACGTCCCGCTCCACCGCCTCCTTCCCCGGCGCGTTGAACATCATCGACTGCCCGTCCCTCACCAGGTCGCACCACACCGGCGGCTCCCCGAACGTACACACGCACCGAAACCCCAGGCGATCGCAATAAAACGCCATCGTGCGCGGCAGGTCGCTCACCGCCAGCATCGGCCGAATGGTCTGGACTCTCGCGGCCACCGACACCTTCCTTCTTCTCTCAGCCCACCGCCTACTTCTGCTCCTCGATCACCTTCTTCAGATCCTCCCGCATCGGATGGATCGCCTCCCGCCTCAGCCGCATCGAACCGTCGCCCGCCTTGCTCACCACCGTGTTGTGACCGGCGAACTCCTTCGACTTCTCCGGGTAGTCCTCGCGGAAATGCCCGCCCCGGCTCTCCCGCCGGTCCAGCGCCGACCGCGCCACCGCCTCCGACACCGTCAGCAGGTTCCCAAGGTCCAGCGCCGTGTGCCACCCCGGGTTGTACTCCCGGTTCCCGTCGATCCCCGTCCGCGCCGCACGCTCACGCAGCACCGCCAGACCATCCAGCGCCGCGGCCATGTCCGCCTCCGTCCGCACGATCCCCACCTTGTCCTGCATCATGTCCTGCAACTCGTGCTGCACCCCGTACGGGTTCTCCCCGCCGGGCCGATCAAACGGCGACAGCGCCGCCTTCGCCGCCCCCTCCACCTGCGACGCCTCCACCCGGCTCTCTCCCTGCCCGCTCGCCCACTTCGCCGCGTGCTCCCCGGCCAGTTTCCCGAACACCAGCAGGTCCGACAGCGAGTTCCCGCCCAGCCGGTTCGCCCCGTGCAGCCCCGCGGCCACCTCTCCCGCCGCGAACAGCCCCGGCACGCTCGTCATCTGCGTCTGCCCGTCCACCCGCACCCCGCCCATCACGTAGTGCGTTGTCGGCCCCACCTCCATCGCTTCCTTCGTGATGTCAACCCCCGCCAGTTCCTTGAACTGGTGGTACATGCTCGGCAGCTTCTTCTTGATGTGCTCCGGCGCGTTGGGCAGTTTCTCCTTGATCCACGCGATGTCGAGGAACACCCCACCGTGCGGCGAGCCCCGCCCCGCCTTCACCTCGCGGTTAATGCACCGCGCCACGTGGTCCCGCGTCAACAACTCCGGCGGCCGATGCGCCTCCTTGTCTCCCGTGACATACCGCCACCCCTCCTCCGCGTCCTTCGCCGTCTGGTTCTTATAGAGGTCGGGGATGTCGTTGAACATGAACCGCTCCCCCTTGTTGTTCACCAGCCTCCCACCCTCGCCGCGCACCCCTTCCGTCACCAGGATCCCCCTCACGCTCGGCGGCCACACCATCCCCGTCGGGTGGAACTGCACGAACTCCATGTCCATCAGGTCCGCCCCCGCCTCGTACGCCAGCGCGTGCCCGTCCCCCGTGTACTCCCACGAGTTGCTCGTGATCTTGTACGCCCGACCGATCCCCCCCGTCGCCAGCACCACCGCCTTCGCGCGGAACACCCGGAAGCGCCCCCGCTCCCGGTCGTACCCGAACGCCCCCACCACCCGGTCCCCGTCCTTCAGGAGCGTCGTCACGGTGTGCTCCATGTACACCTCGATCCCCTGGTGGATCCCGTGATCCTGCAGCGTCCGGATCATCTCCAGCCCCGTCCGGTCCCCCACGTGCGCCAGCCGCGGATACTTGTGCCCCCCGAAGTTCCGCTGCAGGATCCGCCCGTCCTGCGTCCGGTCGAACAGCGCCCCCCACGCCTCCAGTTCCCTCACCCGGTCCGGCGCCTCCTTCGCGTGGATCTCCGCCATCACCCAGTTGTTCAGGTATTGCCCGCCCCGCATCGTGTCCGCGAAGTGCACCCGCCACCCGTCCCGATCATCCACGTTCGCCATCGCCGCGGCGACCCCGCCCTCGGCCATCACCGTGTGCGCCTTGCCCAGCAGCGACTTACACACCAGCCCCACCGACACCTTCGCCGCCGACGCCTCGATCGCCGCCCGCAGCCCCGCGCCGCCCGCGCCGATCACCAAGACATCGTGCTCGTGAGTTTGATACTCCGCCATCGCGCCTCGTCCTCTCGTCTCAGAGAATCCGGTAGTCGTGCCACACGCCCATCGAGCACATCCGCACGTACAGATCCGTGAACCCCACCCACACCAGGCTCATCCACGCCCACAGCATGTGCCGCTTGTTCAAGCACGTCACACACTCGTACGCCGACCGCCTCGCCCCCTCCCCGATCTCGTCGCACCGCCCGCCCACCAGGTGCCGCAGCGAGTGGCACCCCAGCGTGTAGCCTCCGAGCAGGATCGGGTTGATCGTCAGCACCAGCGACCCGACGCCGATCCCGAACCGCCCCCCCTCGCCCCCGGCGCTCCCCGGCGCCCCGTGGAACCAGTATGCCTTCATCGCGTCCCACGCCAGGATCACCAGGAACCCCAGCGCCAGGTACAGGAAGTACCGGTGCACGTTCTGTAGGATCAGCGGCAACTTCCGCTCGCCGCGGTACTTCTTCCCCCGGAACCCTGGCTCCCCAACCGCGCAGTTCAGCGGGTCCGCCCAGAACGCCTTGTAGTACGCCCCCCGGTAGTAGTAACAGGTGAACCGGAACCCGCCCGGCGCCCACAGAATCAACAGCGCAGGCGAAAACGGGATGAACGCCGGCCAGATCTTCAGCAGCCACCCCGGCGCCGCCCCGAACCACGCATGCCCCGATGCCTGCCCCGGCGCCTCCCACAGCAGCGGCGAATAGAACGGCGACAAGTACTCCGCCCCGCCCCCCGAATACGAGTAGTGCGCCCCCTGGAACGCCGCCCACGTCGAATACACGATGAACCCCATCAACCCCGCAAACACCGCGGCGGGCTGCACCCACCACGAGTCCACCCGTGATGTCTCGCCCAGCCGCTGAACCTGCGGCAGGTGAAGATCGACCCTCGCCATGGACGCCTCCTGAGTTCCCCGGGTCAGCGGGGCCACCAGCATACCGCAGGAGCCCCAATCGTGCCCTGCTCCCGAAATCACAGCCCACAACGGGAACGGGCTTCTTCCGAGCCCTGACCTGATGCCAACCGACCCCGAGCGGTCGTCGCCCGCGCGGCTCACAATCGCTTCCGATGTATCTTGTTATGCGGTCGAGCCGGTCGCATTCCTGCCACCGGTTCCGCCCCCCATCCGGGGGCCGGGGGGACTTTGAGGAGAGAGAAGATGCTCAGCGTCTCGGTCCAACTCGTGGTAACCGGCCTGCTCGCGTCCAGCGCCCTCGCGCAGTCGTTCAACATCGATGTGGGCGCCGCAACGCCCACTCCCTCCAACGCCTACGGCGCCGCCGCCGCCCAGCCCGGCGTCTGGAACGCCTACGCCGGCGGCACGCTCAGCAACCTCCTCGACACCGGCGGCTCCGTCACCGCCGCCGCGATCACCGCCACCGGCGGGTTCGCCTCAGGCTTCAACGATCCCCTCACCCTCGGCGACGACGAGGCCCTCTTCGACGACTTCCTCGCCATCCCCTTCTTCGAGACCTACACCGTCAGCGGCCTCGCGCCGGGGAACTACGACGTCTTCGTCTACACCTGGACGTTCGGTCCCCTCTCCTCTGGTTTCGACGTCAATGCCCAGGGCATGCAGGTCGTCGGCGGCGTCTGGGCGAACGCCTTCACCCAGGGAGTGACGCACTCGTTCAACTCCGTCTCGCTCTCCTCGGGCCAGAACATCACCATCGATGTCCATTCCATCAACGGCGCGCTCGGCGCCATCACCGGCATCCAGATCGTCCCCATCCCCACCCCCGCAGCCCCCGCGCTGCTCCTCCCCGCCGCGGCGACCGCCCTCCTCCGCCGCCGAAGGTAGCACCGCCCATACCCCCGTTCCAAGCGCCGGCCCTGCGGGCGCGAGGTGATCCTCGCGCCCAACGTTACCGCTGCAGGATCGACGCGATCCACGACGCTCCCTGCACGCCCGCGAACCCCAGCAGCGGCAGCGCGATCGCTCGGAACAACGGGTCGTCCTGCCACGCCGCGAACGCCCCCTCCCGCATCCCCTTCATCTGGTCGATCAGCCGCTCCGCTTGCCGCGCGCGCCGAGCCGCCCACTGCGAGAGTTCCTCCCCGTGCGCCATGGAAAACGCGCGGATCACTACCCCCTGCACCTCCCGCGCCCTTGTCGTGGTGCACAGGAGCCCCCCGGTCGGACCCCGCTCCAAGTCCGAAAGATCGACATCCTCGACATTGGCACCGTTCGCCCAACTCTCCCCAAGGCGGCGCATGGCGTGCGGGTTCAGGGGCACCGGCACGCCCTCCGCGTACCCGACCGCAAAGAACTCCTTGGGGTTGCCCCGCCCGCCGGGACGTACCGGCAACTTGAACTCTATGACGAGTTCCCGCGAACTCAGCCGTTCCGCGTCCGGGTGCACATCGGGCCGCGCTACGACGTGCTGCAGCCGTTCGATCTCGATCCCCCTCGCCCGCTCCGCCGCCCGCCGCAGCATGTACCCCGCGTACACCGCGATCGAGAGCGACACGCCGAACAGGCCCAGCGAACTCAGGTCGCTCGGCCACCGGTCGAACCGCGGGTGGTAACTCAGCACCGACAGCAGGATCAGCGCCACCGGCCAGTAGATCAGCGAGTTGACCACCGCCGTCCGCTGCGCGATGTCCTGCACGTCGAGCAGGTAGCCCACCAGGCTCTGGTCAACGCCATACTCCCGGCCCGCCTCCCGGATCTTCCTCGCCGGCCAGCGCGACCTCCCAGACGCCAGGTTCGAGATGTACCTCGTGTGCACCCTCGCCGCGTCCCACACCACGAACACGACCACGTTCACCAGCACGACGACCATCGTGGTCAAAGTCGTGTCGATCGCCCGCGCCACGACACCCCGCACGCCGTGCGCCGACGAATCCGCCAGGATGTACACCGCCACGACACCAACCCCGAACGGAACCGCGAGCAGCAAAATGCGCAGCGCCACCGCCGCCGGCCTCAGCCTGGCCTCGAGCTGAAGCTGCAGCTTCGCCACCCGCACCTCGCCGTTGGACCCTTTCCTGCACGGCGGCTCCCAATCGATCACACCGAAGTTCTTCCACCCCGAACTCCACGCCTCGCGCGAAAAGAACTCCCGCCCCCACGTCCGCCCCGTGTGCCGCCAC
This sequence comes from Phycisphaeraceae bacterium, assembly GCA_019636655.1. NCBI lineage: Bacteria > Pseudomonadati > Planctomycetota > Phycisphaerae > Phycisphaerales > Phycisphaeraceae > Phycisphaeraceae bacterium. The sequence continues at coordinate 1,279,182 of JAHBXB010000001.1, forward strand.
CGCGTCGCGATCGCGTACCGGCACAGGAACACGACCGCGAGCGCGATCGTCACCACGTGCACGATCTCCGGCACCCACACGCTGATCCCGTTCCCCCACGAGAACGGCTCTCCGTCCGGCCCCGACCCCGCCGCGATCATCGCGATGCACGCGGCCACCAGCGCCCACAGCACCCCGATCCCCATGAACCCCCACCGGTGAAACGACCGCCACGGGAGCGACCTGCGGGACACCTCCGAATACCACGCCCCCTCGCCGAACCGCCACGTCCACACCACGAACAGCCCCACCCCGGCGATGGAGAGAACCACAAGCAGATACCCGACAATGTGCGACGCCTCGTGGAGCGTCCCCGTCGCCCACAGCAGGCCGGCCAGAGCCAGCGGAAACCCGAGAAGGGCGTAACACCTCAGCGTCGAAACCCGGCCGGGATCATCCAGCCTGATCCGCGACGCCAGCACGCTCAGCCCGATCCCCCCCGCCAGCACGAGCAGCAGCACGATCCTGCCGGCAGGCATCGACGCAAACCCGAGCACCGGCGGCCCCGCCGCCTCGTGGTAGTAGATCCAGTCCCGGGGCGGCTCCGCAGGCCCCGCGATGCTGAGGTCGACCGCTCCATCGGTCGAGACCTCGTACGTGCGCCCGCCCGGCATCACCTCGCCGGTCAGCACGCCCCTGATCGCAGGACGCTTGGCCTCGTTGCCCTTCCCGGCCAGCACCGCCGCGGCCTCGTCAACCCGCCCCAGCGACATCCCCCGCAAGACACCGATGAACTGCGCCGTCTGGTACGAACTCCGGAACGCCGGGATATCCCTCTGCAGCACCGAGTGACACGAGAGCCCCAGGTGCGACACCACCACCAGGTTCCGCATCACCTCAGAGTTCGCCACATCCTCGTGCTGCCCATACAGGTCGGTGGTCAGCACCAGCACGTCGGGAAAGTTCCGGCGGATCATCTGCACCAGAGGCCTCACGTCCCACGGGTCGCTCGCTCCCACAAACACCGCCCGCAGCCGCCCCTCCCGCGACCGGTTGAGATCCCGCTGCGTCTGCCGCAGCATCCGGAAGACATAGTCCAGCTGCGATTGACCCGCCGACGCCACCGCCGAGGCCATGTCCGGCGCCGACGACCCGGTGGCCGCCGTGCCGCCCGCCGACCGGTCATCGCTCCGGGCTCGCGGCACGCTCAACGTGTCCCCGTCCACCGTGCGCAGGAAGCCGATCGTACGGATATCCGCGTCCGTCGTGTCACCAATCACCCGTCGCAGCGTTTCCGGCCACGCCCGTCCCCACGCCGAATCCCGCTCATGCACCACCACCACGACATCCCGCCCGTTCTGCGGCCTGATCCCCCTGAGCTCCAACTCCATGACCATCCGTTCCAGGAGCTGCCAGTCCGATCCCAGCACCCGGTTCACACAACCCGGCGCCACCTTAACCCCGTCACCCGCCTGCACGTCGATCCATTTCGCCAACACCGTGCCCTGCTGCACATTCGGAAACAAGAGCCGAGAGTCGGCCGTCGAGGTGGCATTGATGCTCGCCACCATCATCTTGTTCCCTTTGTCTTCTCCGTGACGCTTCGCCCACTCCAGCACACTCGTCCTCAGGTTGTCCGAGTTCCCGCGAAGCTGAACCACACGGACAATGTCGTTCGCTCTGCGGAGCTTTGAAACCAGCTCCTCCAGGCTGCGCAGCGGGCTCCCATCCTCATCTCGGATCACCCGCGATCCCAACCACAGCACCAGACACTGATCATTGAACCCGGCCCGCTCCGCGCGCGTCGGATCGGGCTCCCACCACTCGTACGCCATGATCGATCCGAGCGTAACCGGCCGCGCGTCTTCCCCGCCGACCTCGACGTAGTCAACCCGCCGTCGCCACCGCGCCACCGGCGCATACCCCAACCGGTGCAGCGCCGCGATCGCCGCCTGACGCGTCCTCATCCGCTCTTCTTCCCCCTCGGCGGTCGGCGAGTCTCCCATCTCAACCGCTAGCACGCTCACATTCCCAGGGATCTCGGGCCCCCTGATAGACAGTTCGCCATTCCAATTCCATCGCTCCCTCCCCGCACCCTTTGACCCCACAATCGCCGCCCTCGCCGCCCCCAGTGGATCCTCCCACGATCGCACCAGCGCCCCATCCGTTGACGCCACCACACTCTCCCCCGCCGGTGGCGTCACCGGCCGTTGACTCTTGGGCGCCGACGACGGCACCGTCCCGACCAGCCCGCCGACGATCGCCAGCAGCAGGGCGCCGATCCACCCCTCCAGCCCCGCCGCGCGAGCAATCTGCTGTGCCATCTCGGCCGCTCCTGGACCACTGCCCCCGCCGCCCCGCCCCTCGTTACACCTCGTTCCACGCCCGCGCCGTCAGCACCAGCACCGCCTCGATCCCCGGCCGAGTCCGCTGCTGCACCGGAATCCTGAACCGGATCCGCCCATCCGCTCCCGCCTCCCCCGTCGCCTCCCTCGACGTCCGGTTCGGCGTCTTCGAGTCGTACCCGTACCGCAACCGCCACTCGCCCCCCTCCTCCTCCGGCGGGATCGCCTCGATGTTGATCTTGTCCCGAAAGAGATACCCGCCGTCGTAGTGATCGCGGAACATGAGAAACCCGTCGCACTCGTATTGCGGAACCAGCACCCCCAGGTCCACGCTGAACCCCAGCGACACCCGCTCCGTGTTCACGCGCGACCGGCAACTCAGGTACGTCGAGAACAGGTGCGGCCTCCGCCCGGGTGCCCGCCCCCCGCCCGGCTGCTCGACCAGCAACTCGTCATACGCGGCGAAGCTCGCCGACCCCTCCGCCGTCACCCGCCGGTGCAGGTCCCACATCGCCCCGCGCACCCGCACAACCGTCTCGAAGTGGTACGACGCCCGAATCCGCCGGCCCTCGTCCCTCTTCTTCTCCACCTCCGGCGGCAGCGTTAGCGACGAGACCTCAAGCTCCCCGTCCACACGCACGTCCCCGAAGAGGAACCGCACCATGTTCTGGTACCCCTCCTCCGAGTTCGTGATCCCGTACGGACCCGAATGGCTCCGGTGCACGAACGCCCGCGGCGAATGCCTCTCCTGCCCCTCCCACCGCCCCGACACGCACGCGTTCTCGATCTTCACCAGCCCGTCGCTCATCGGCCCCACCACCCGGCGCGACATCCCCATCGCCACCTCGTAGTCCCGGTCGTTGGTCCCCACCAGGCAGAAGAACCGCTCCGGATCGAACGCTCCGTTCAGCGTCGCCACGCTCCCCGAGTGCCCCGCCGGCAGGCCGAGGTACCGCGCCATCCGCTCCCGGTTGAACGTATCGACGTGGTTGGTCGACAGCAACCCCGGAACGTTGCCCAGCAGCCTCAGATCAATCCCGTCGTGCGGAGTCGCGTACGTAAACACCTTGTCCACCACCCCGCGAGCCTCCGCGATCACCCTCCGCTCCGCCTCGTCGCCACCCAGCGAACCGTTCTGCAGCATGCACCGGCAGATCAGCCCGCCCATCGAGTGCGCCACCAGGTACACCCGGAAGCCCTCTCCCCCGCCCACCCGATCCCGCACATCAAGAATGAGCCGCGCCAACCCCCTCGCATACCCCTCAATCTCCCCATCGCTGCCATCACCAAAGTCCCGCGACACCGTGTCGTAGTACCGGTAGATGACCACCGAGCGAGCCGGCACCTTCCGCCCCATCGCCAGCGCCTCCCCGCCATTGAACACATCCAGGTACCCGTGCTCTTTCATCAGCCGGACTAGCGGCGATTCAAAGAAATGCCGGACCACATCCCCCGTCCACAGCTGCCGCAGCCGGCACGACCCGGCATTCAGACCCATGTACGGATCCGACGTCGCCTCTTCAATGGCGTGCTGCGTCCCCGCATACCCGCGCACGTACACAATCGGGTGGTATGGGTGCGCCTGTTCATCGGCCATCGGTGCACACCTCGCCGCGGGCGCCGCCCTCCCGGGCGAGCGCGCCGCACCGCCAATCCGCACCCCTCAACCGGGACCCGGCAAGCCAGACCATTCGTTGTGCAACCTGCCATCACGAGCCGTGGAGAACCCACTGGCGCCACCGTGCGCTACTACTCTCTACGTTCCCCGCACCTCAATTGTTCGCTGCTGCAGCCCTGTACCGAGCGGGCCCTTGCCCAGATCACACGTTATTGTGGGTTCTATTGAACAACACACCCCCACTCAGGCTCCTGCAGCCCCCTCCCACCTTCCGATCTATCTTCCCTACCCCACAGATCCGTGCCGCAACCTCCACGACAAGCACAGCCAAACCACCCCCCCCCCCCCCCCCCCCCCCC